>NZ_JAUZUY010000005.1:0-290379 GCF_031844305.1 Pseudarthrobacter sp. BRE9
GCCGCCGCTTCCTGCTTTTAATGGCCGCGTGCCTGGGACTACGCGGCCGGGGCGCTAGTACTGCCGCGAAGCCGCGTGCCCGCGCGGACGAAGCAGGAGCGCGGCCACGACGCCGCCGGCGGCCCCGCCCAGGTGGGCCTGCCAGCTCACGTAGCCGGCCACGAACGGCAGGGCGCCCAGGAGGATGCTCCCGTAGCCCATGAACAGGACCACTGCGAGCAGGATCTGCCGCCAGCTGCGGTTGAAGAACCCCCTGACCAAAAGGAACGCGAAAAGCCCGAAGACCAGCCCTGAGGCGCCCACGGTGACGCCGCTCCCGATGAGCCATACCGTCAGCCCGCTGCCGAGCCAGCTGAAGGCCAGTGCGGTGAGGAACACGCGCAACCCGGAGAGGAACACCAGGAAGCCAAAGATGACCAGGGGCAGGCTGTTGGAGAGCAGATGGCCCAGGTTTGCGTGCAGGAGCGGGAAGGTGAAGATGTCCAGCAGCCCATCGGCGCTCCTGGGCCGCAGCCCGAAGGTCCGGGTGAGGGCCCCCATCATCAGCGTGTTGATTACTTCGATGGCGAACAGCAGGGCCACGAAGCCGCCCAGCACTACCAGCCCGCCTTTCGCGCGGGACGCGATGGTCTGCCGCTCCGGGAGGCGTCCGTTACCCATCAGTCCGGCCATGGCCGCTCCTAATGCACAACGATCGGCTGGAAACCCTCGGCACGGAGTGCGCTGAGGACCTGCTCACCGTGCTGATGGCCTTTGGTCTCCAGGTTCACAGTGATGGAGACGTCGCCCATGCTGATGGAGCCGCCCACCCTGGTGTGGTCCAGACCGGTGACGTTGGCGTCGTTTTCGGCGATGATCCGGGCAATAGTAGCCAGTGAGCCGGGGCGGTCATCAAGCATCATCCGCACCGTCATGTAGCGGCCGGCCGCGGAGAGGCCGCGCTGGATCACCTTCAGCATCAGCATGGGGTCGATGTTTCCGCCGGAGAGCACGGCCACCGTGGTTCCCGGGTTCTCGATCTTGCCGTCCATGAGGGCTGCAACGCCCACCGCCCCTGCAGGTTCAACCACCATCTTGGCCCGTTCCAGCAGGAAGATCAGGGCGCGGGCCAGGGAGTCTTCGCTGACGGTGACAACATCGTCCACCAGTTCACGGATGATACTGAAGGGCAGTTGCCCCGGGCGCCCCACGGCAATGCCGTCCGCCATCGTGGAGACCTTTTTCAGCGGCACCAGTGCATCGGCGGCAAGCGAAGGCGGGTAGGCGGCAGCGTTTTCCGCCTGCACCCCGATGATCCGGATGTCCCGGCCAAGTTCCCTGGCACGTGCCTTGATGGCGACGGCGACCCCCGCCAGGAGTCCTCCGCCACCGACGCCCATGAGGATCGTGTCAACGTTTGGAACCTGCTCCAGGATTTCCAGGCCCACGGTGCCCTGGCCCGCCACCACGTCCACGTTGTCGAACGGATGGACGAAGACCATGCCGGTTTCGTTGCTGTAGCGCTGGGCTTCCGCGAGCGCCTCGTCCACGTTGTGCCCGTGCAGGATCACTTCCGCACCATGGCTGCGGGTGGCGGCGAGCTTCGGCAGCGCCACGCCCAGCGGCATGTAAATCCGGGCTTTGATGCCCAGGCTTTTGGCGGCGACGGCAACACCCTGTGCGTGGTTGCCTGCGGAGGCTGCCACTACTCCCCGCTTTTTCTCGTCAGGGGAAAGACGCGCCATCCGGACGTAAGCGCCGCGGACCTTGAACGAGCCTGCACGCTGCAGGTTTTCGCATTTGAAGTAGACGTCCCCGCCTACCATGCTCCCCAGCGCCCGCGAAGACTCCACGGGAGTGCGCGCAATAATCCCGTCAAGCAGCTTCTGCGCCTCAAGGACATCGTCCAGTGTGACGGGAAGGGTTTCAAGGATCTTCACGGACTACTCTCCTCTGGGTTCTGCCCCGGTGCCTTCCGGGGAGGAAGTGCGGGCATCACGGTGTTCGGCTGGGGTGCCGGACGCCGCGCCCCTCCCCGCACCGGGTGCAGACGGCGGTTCAACGTCCTTGATGGTGTTGTCCCCGCCTGCTCCAGCCGTGATGGGCTTTCCGGCAATTACCGGCACCTGTTCATGTTCCCACGTTCTTGCGGCGATGTAGCGAACAGCCGAGTTTGCTACGGCCAGGATGGGTACGGAGAACAGCGCTCCGGGGATCCCGGCGAGGTAGGAGCCGGCCGCAACGCTGAGGATCACAGCCACCGGGTGGAGCGACACTGCCTTGCCCATGACCAGGGGCTGCAGGATATGGCCTTCAAGCTGCTGGACCAGCAGGACGATGGCCAGCATGATCAAGGCGTTGATGGGGCCGTTGGCCACCAGGGCCAACAGGACGGCAACGACGCCGGTCACCAGGGCACCCACTACCGGGATGAACGAGCCCAGGAAAACCAGCACACCCAGGGGAAGCGCAAGCGGGACGCCGAGGATGGCCGCCCCCACGCCGATGCCGAGGGCGTCGACAGCCGCGACGAACATCTGGATACGCGCATAGCTGACCATGGAGGCCCAGCCCTTGCGGCCGGCGCCGAAGGTGGCGGCCCGGGCTTTCCTCGGAAGCATCCTGACCAGGAAAGCCCAGATCCGGTCTCCCTCCAGGAGGAAGAAGATGAGGATAAACAGCGAGAGAAGCATTCCGGCGGCGAAGTGGCCGGCGGTGCTGCCAAAGGACAGGGCGCCACTGAGGATGCTGCTGCTGTTGTTCTGCAGGGCGTCGGTGGCTTCCTTGACGTACTGGTCGATCTGCGCGGCGGTGAGGTGCAGGGGTCCAGCCGACAACCAGTCCTGGACCTGCCGTACGCCTTCGAGCGCTTGGGAATAGAGCTCACCGAATCCGACCGCGAGCTGCCTGCCCACCAGGGCCAGCGCTCCACCGATGACGCCGATGAACCCAAGGATTGTCACGGCGACTGACAGGCCTGCAGGCAGTCCGCGGCGCTTCAGCCATGCCGTGACCGGGCTCAGGAGTCCGGCGAGGAGTGCGGCCACCATGATGGGGATGACCAGGAGGGTGATGTGGCTGAGCAGCCAGACCAGCGTCCCCGCCATCAGGAGGATCAGGCCCAGGCGCCAGGACCAGGAGGCGGCGATGCGGATGCCATACGGAATGTCCTTGTCCAGTTCACGGTCCGTCAGGACCCGCAGGGGCACTGCCGCGGCGGGCGGCGGCGACGGAGCTGGGTGGGCCATGGTGACCTCGTCCTCGTTTGGCGTCATATCCCAATACTTCCCCAGCAATCGCCCAATGGGAAACTACCGGCCCGCCGCGCCGGGCCTGTAGTCGATGCCCCACTCCATGCTGAACGACTCTCCCGGCTGCAGCCACCGGAGGCCGTCGCCGGAGTTGAACGCGTTGGCCGGCCCCGTCATTGGTTCCACCGCCACTGCCCGGCTCCGGCCCGGGTATACCGTGCTCACGTAGACGTGGACGTAGCGGCAGGCCTCATCCTGCCAGAGCGAGACCTCGCTGCCGTCGTCGGCTGCCAGGGTGTGCCGGGCCTTGCCGTCCTCGAAGCGGAGGTCCGTCAGGGCCACGTCCACTGCCAGGTCCGCGATGTGCCGTCCGGAACGGAAGTCAACGTCGCCGTCAACCGGGGCCGAGCTGCGCGGTATCAGCCGCTCATCCGTCACCAACCGGGTGCCGGCGGCAACGGTGAGCCGCAGTTGCTCATCCGGCGTGTCGCCAAGCCGCAGGTAGGGGTGGGCGCCGAGGACAAAAGGCGCCGCTGCCGCGGAGTCATTGGTGAGGGTCTGCCTGACCTGCAGCCCCAGGTCTTCCGAAAGCCGGTACTCCACCCTGTGCCGCACCAGGAACGGGTAGCCGTGTTGCGGAAAAACGGTGGCCTCCAGTGCCACCTCGTGCTGTGACTCCCCCACTTCCACATAGCCGGTGTTTCGAAGCAGGCCGTGGCTGGCGTTGCTGCGGGGCACTTCGGTGATGTCCAGCTGCTGCTTCCTGCCATCCAGGAACCAGACCCCGTCCTCCACCCTGTTGGCCCAGGGGGCGAGGGTGATTCCCGCCCCGCCGGGCGCGATCTGGTCATCACCGTACGTTTCGGTCAGCTGGACCCCGCCGCGGCTGAACGAGCGGAGCCCGGCAGCGAGCTCGGTGACCACGGCGACGGCGTCGCCCCGGCGAAGCTCGTACTGCCGTCCGGTGGCGCAGGACCGTGTGGATGAGCGGGTGGAAGTTCCGGGTTCGGAAGAGGCTGTCATGGGCATTACCGTACATCGGGCAGCACAACGCTTCCATCCCACCCTGTTACTTTTTGTTGTTAACTATTCATTCTTGATCGTTTATGCCAGACTTTTTGTATGACAGGGATAACCAGCACCAGACTCTCCGACGGGCGGGAGCTGATCTACTTCGACGACGACAGCACCAGCACCTCGCGCGCCGAACATCTAACCACCGACCACCGGGGCCTGCCCCCGCGCGGGGAGCCTGGCGAGGTGCGCTTCGATGCATTGACGGACGAATGGGTGGCCGTCGCCGCGCACCGCCAGGCGCGCACCCACCTGCCGCCCGCGGACCAGTGCCCCATCTGTCCCACCACCCCCGCCAACGCGTCCGAGATTCCTGCCGCCGATTACGACGTTGTGGTGTTCGAAAACCGGTTCCCCTCACTGGGACCGGCCCTGGGACCTGTGCCGGAGAACGCCGTATGGGGAACAAAAGGCCCGGCGTACGGCCGCTGCGAAGTGGTGTCATTCACCCCCGAACACACCGGATCATTCAGCGGCCTCAGCCAGGAGCGGTCCCGCACGGTGATTGAGGCCTGGTCACAGCGCACCGCTGCCCTCAGCGCCATGACCGGCATCAAGCAGGTGTTCCCGTTCGAAAACCGCGGCGCCGACATCGGCGTGACCCTGCACCACCCCCACGGGCAGATCTACGCCTACCCCTACGTCACGCCACGCGCCGGCACCCTGGGTGCGGCCGCCCGGAAGTACTACGACGCCCGGGACGGCAGGGACACCCTGACCGGTTCGCTGCTCCGCGCGGAACGGGAAGACGGCAGCAGGATGGTCCTGGACGGCACGCATTTCAGTGCCTACGTGCCGTTCGCCGCCCGGTGGCCGCTGGAAATCCATCTGGTCCCGCACCGCCACGTCCCGGACCTGGCGGCATTGAGCGGAGAGGAAAAGGATGAGCTGGCACATGTCTACCTCGACCTGCTCAAGCGGGTGGATGCGCTGTACCCCACGCCCACTCCCTACATCTCCGCCTGGCACCAGGCGCCGCTGGATGACCTCCTCCGGCCGGCAGGCTACCTCCATCTCCAGCTGACCTCCCCCCGAAGGGCGGCAGATAAGCTGAAGTACCTGGCGGGATCGGAGGCAGCCATGGGCGCCTTCATCAATGACACCACCCCCGAAGTTGTGGCGGAACGCCTGCGCAATGTTGCCGTCCCGCCGTCGTCCACGCCTGCAGCCGCCCTGGCGGCCACCCCGGAAGGAGCCTCCGCGTGAGTACCCAGGACCAGGCAAAGGCCGCACCTGCCGCCCAGGACCTCAGCGCCCGCTTTGAGCACGAGTTCGGAAGCGCTCCCGACGGCGTGTGGCAGGCTCCGGGGCGGGTGAACCTCATCGGCGAACATACCGACTACAACGAGGGCTTCGTCCTTCCGTTCGCCATCGACCGCACCGCCAGGGTGGCCGTCGCCGCACGCCGGGATTCAACCGTGCGGCTCCTGTCCACCTACGGCGACCAGGGCGTGGTCAGCACCGCGCTCGACTCCCTGCAGCCCGGCAAAGCGAAGGGATGGCCCAAATACCCCCTCGGCGTCATGTGGGCCCTCCGGGAGCGGGGCATCACGGTTCCCGGACTGGACCTACTCCTGGACTCGAACGTGCCCCTCGGTGCCGGCCTGTCGTCGTCGCACGCCATCGAATGCGCCGTCGTCACGGCCTTGAACGACCTCACGGGCGCCGGGCTGGCGGCTCAGGACATGGTGCTCGCAACCCAGCGGGCGGAAAACGACTTCGTCGGTGCGCCCACCGGAATCATGGACCAGTCCGCGTCCCTTCGCGGCGCCAAGGGCCACGCCGTCTTCCTGGACTGCCGGGACCAGACCGCAAGGCTGGTACCTTTCGACACCGGGCCCGCAGGCCTGGTGCTCCTGGTGATCGACACCAAGGTGTCGCACTCCCACGCCGACGGCGGCTACGCATCGCGCCGGGCATCCTGCGAGCTCGGGGCGGAGGTGCTGGGGGTGAAGGCACTGCGGGACGTCGACGTGGCTGACTTGGAGGAGGCCAGCGGCTTGCTCGATGAGGTGACGTTCCGGCGGGTGCGGCATGTGGTCACCGAGAATGACCGCGTGCTCCAGACTGTGGAACTCCTGGCCGGCCCCGGCCCCGGCGCCATCGGCCCCCTGCTGGACGCCAGCCACGCCTCCATGCGTGACGATTTCGAGATCTCGTGCCCGGAGCTGGACCTGGCCGTGGAAACCTCCCGGGCCCATGGGGCCATTGGTGCCCGCATGACCGGGGGCGGGTTTGGCGGAGCGGCGATTGCGCTCACGCCCGTGGACGCCGAGCAGAAGGTGCGTGACGCCGTCGTAAACGCTTTTGCCGACGCCGGCTATACGGCGCCGGATATCTTTACCGTCTCCCCTGCCGCTGGAGCCCTGCGCGTTGCCTAGGCGCGCCCGGACGGCCTGAGGCCGGCAGCGAGTTAACGCCCGTGGGCCCCACCAGTTTGGTGGGGCCCACGGTTGTTTGATCTACGACGGCGGAAGCTGCCGGGGTGCCTAGTCGTCGCCGCGAAGGATGGCCAGCAGGCGGATAATCTCCACGTACAGCCAGACGAGCGTGACGGTCAGGCCGAAGGCCGCAGTCCACGAGAAGCGCTGCGGGGCTCCGCTGCGGACGCCTGCTTCGATGCTGGTGAAGTCCATGATCAGCGAGAAAGCAGCGAGGCCGATGGCCAGCAGGCCGATGAAGACGCCCAGCGGGATGCCGAAAATCTCGACACTGCGCAGGCCGAAGGGCTGCTGCAGGACGCCGGTCCACATCAGCACCATGTTGACCAGGGCAAACACCGCGTACCCAATGATGGCGATCATAAAGAACCGCATGGCCTTCGGCGTGGCGCGGACCTTGCCGCTCTTGAACAGCAGCAGGGTCACGGCGAACACAGACAGGGTACCGATGACAGCCTGCAGGCCCACGCCGGGGAACTGGGTGTCAAGGATCCTGGTGAGCCCGCCGAGAAAGAGGCCCTCCAGTGCCGCGTACGCCAGAATCAGCGCCGGCGACGGCTGCTTCTTGAAGGTGTTGACCAGGGCGAGTACGAACCCGCCCAGGGCACCGACAATCATCAGCATGGAAGCCAGCCCCAGCCCCACGGTCAGGGTGATGGCTGCGCCCACCAGCACGGCGCCGAGGCAGGCAGCGGTCTTCATGATGACGTCGTCGAACGTCATCCGTCCGGTGTCCGCGGGGCCGGCCGACGGCTGGCTGTACATCTGCCGCAGCTGTTCGTCCGTCATGCCCTGTGGCTGCGTGCCCCAGCCCTGCTGGCCGTAGGGCTGCTGTCCGTAGGGAGCACCGTAAGGAGCCTGCGGGACAGGCGGTGCCTGGGTGGCTCCACGGAAACTCTTTCCGTTGAAGATCGGGTTGCCGCCAAGTGCCATTGCGGGATTCCTCCATGTGGATGTGGGTGATGAGCTCTTTGTTACGCTACCAATTCCCACGCGGAGGCAGCAGGGAAAGTTCCCACGGGGCCCGGTTGCAACCGAACCGTGACCGTTGCGCGCCGTCAGGCACCGGACCCCGTCACGCGAACTACCCCACCCCCAGGTAGGCCTCCTTGATGGACGGGTCTTCCAGCAGTTGCTTCCCGGTGCCGCTGTGCGTGATCTCCCCGGTTTCCAGCACGAAGGCGCGGTGCGCCCCCGCCAGGGCCTGGTTGGCGTTCTGCTCCACCACCAGGACCGTGGTGCCCTGGGTGTTGATTTCCTTGATGATCTTGAAAATCTGGCGGATGAACTGCGGCGCCAGGCCCATGGACGGCTCATCGAGCAGCAGCAGTTTCGGGTTGGACATCAGGGCCCGCCCAATGGCCAGCATCTGCTGCTCACCGCCGGACATCGTGCCCCCGTACTGCTTTTCCCGCTCCTTCAGCCGCGGAAACAGGTCGAAGACGCGATCCAGGTCCTTCCCCACGCCACTTCTGTCCTTGCGCCCGAAGGTTCCCATGTCGAGGTTTTCCATCACGGTCATGCCGGGGAAGATACCGCGCCCTTCGGGGGCCTGCGAGATTCCGTGGACCACCCGGATATGGGCCTTCATCTTGGTGATGTCCTGGCCGCCGAAAGTGATCTTGCCTTCCGAGCAGTTCAGCAGCCCGGAAATGGTCCGCATGGTGGTGGTCTTACCGGCACCGTTGGCGCCGATCAGAGCCACCACTTCGCCTTCGTCCACCGTGAAGGAGATGTTCCGCAGGGCCTGGATGCGGCCATAGTGAACGGAAACGTCCTGAAGTTCAAGCAACGTCATCTTCGGGCTCTCCTAGGTATGCGGCAACAACGCGCGGGTCTTCACGGATCTCGCGCGGGAGTCCATCTGCGATCTTCTTCCCGAATTCCAGCACGACGATCCGGTCCGTCACGCCCATCACGAGCTTCATGTCGTGCTCAATCAGCAGCACAGTGTAGCCCTCATCCCTGATGGTGCGGATGAGCGCCATCAGTTCCTCCTTCTCGGCGGGATTGAAGCCTGCAGCAGGCTCGTCGAGGCACAGCACCTTGGGATCGGTGGCCAGGGCCCGGGCGATCTCAAGGCGGCGCTGGTAGCCGTAAGGCAGTTGCCGGGACAGGACGTGAGCGTGGCTGCCGATGCCTACGAAGTCCAGCAGGGCCATGCCCCGCTCGATGGCCGACTTCTCCTCCCTGATGTGGGTGGGCAGGCGAAGCAGCGCCCCGCCGACGCTGGTCCGGTGCCGCGCGTCCAGGCCCACCACTACGTTCTCGAGGGCGGTCATTTCGCCGAACAAGCGGATGTTCTGGAAGGTGCGTGACAGGCCCAGGCGGGTGATCTTGTGCTGCTTGATACCGTTCAGGACCTGACCCTCCAGCATCACCTTTCCGCTGGTGGGCTTGTAGACACCGGTCATCGCGTTGAAGCAGGTGGTCTTGCCGGCCCCGTTGGGCCCGATGAGGCCCAGGATCTCGCCGCGCTTGATGTTGAAGCTGATGTTGTCCAGCGCCACGAGGCCACCGAACTTGATGGTCAGGTTCTGCACCTCAACAATGTTGTCGCCTACCTTGACCGCGATGTCGCGGTCCGGGGCCACCTTTTCGGCAAGCTCCGGGTCGACCCCGGCCTCAGCCAGGGCTTCAATGTCGATCTCGGGCGCAACCGCGGCGGAACCGTCATCTGCGGGCTGATCCTCAACGCTGCTGGAGCCGCCATGCCTTTCCTCAGAGCTCATGCCTCCGCTCCTCTCTGTGCGGCCGTACGGGTGTCGGGACCGGCTGATGGATTGTCCGTGTCCTTGGTTTCGATGCCCTCGCGGCTGGTGATTTTGTTCAACGCCGTCCGCCCGTAGGCGAGCAACCGCTGCCGTGCCGGGAGCAGCCCCTGGGAACGGAAGATCATGATCAGCACCAGGGCGATGCCGAAGATCAGGTACTTGTATTCTGCGATGGCCGTGAACCTCAGCGGGATGTAGCTGACCAGGGCGCCGCCCAGGATGGCACCCACCTTGTTGCCGGCTCCGCCCAGCACGACGGCGGCGAGGAACAGGATGGACGTGGTGACGTCGAACTTCTGGTTGTTGACGAACCCCACCTGGCCGGCGAAGAGGGCACCGGAAAGGCCGCCGATCGCGGCGCCGATGGCGAAGGCCCACACTTTGTATTTGAAGGTGGGAACGCCCATGATCTCGGCTGCGTCCTCGTCCTCACGGATGGCGATCCAGGCGCGGCCCACCCGGCTGCGTTCCAGGTTGCCCACCAGGAGGGTGACGATGATGATGATGGTCAGTGTCAGCCAGTACCAGGGCACGCCGTTGGAGTTGGAGAAGATGGGCGCTCCGTCGGCCGCGGTACCCGGTGGGTGGCCGACGTTCTGGAAACCCACCTGGCCTTTCATGGCCGGGATGATGGTGGCCAGGATTCGGACGATTTCGCCGAACCCGAGCGTCACGATGGCGAGGTAGTCGCCCCTGAGGCGGAGGGTGGGCACGCCCAGGACCACACCGAAGAACATGGTGACCGCCATGGCCACCGGGATGGTCCACAGGTACGGGATGTGCAGGAAGGGCGAGTCCGGGCTGGTCAGCATCGCTGCGCAGTAGGAGCCCACCGCGAAGAAGGCGACATATCCCAGGTCAAGCAGGCCGGCGTAACCCACCACCACGTTGAGGCCGACGGCGATGAGTGCGAAGCGGGCCATGTCGAAGCACGCCAGGGCGAAGTTGTTGCCGGGCTCGGTGGTGATGATGGGCGGGTTCATCAAAGGGAGCAGGTAGGCCAGTACGACGACGATGACCAGGAACGCCCACTGCTGTTGCCGGGACAGTGCGTGCCACCGGTCGGAGAAGTACCCGGGCTTGCGTCTGCCCCGCTGTGCGAGATCGCTTTTTCCTGCGGCTTTCGAGGACGCTTCGCGTTCTTCTGCTGCCTGTTGTGCGGCCGCCGTCTCCAGCGGCGTGGGGCCGTCCGTCATGCTCATGCTTTGCTCCTTCCAAGGGAGGTTCCCAGGATGCCTTCGGGCCGCAGGAGCAGCACGAGCACCAGCACCACGAAGGCCACGACGTCGGTCCACTGCGAGTTGCCCAGCAGGATCTGGCCGTAGTTGCCGATCAGGCCGAGCAGCAGGCCGCCCAGCAGCGCGCCGCGGACGTTGCCGATGCCGCCAAGCACGGCGGCCGCGAACGCCTTGATGCCCAGGACGAATCCGCCGCTGTACTGGACACCGGATGGGATTTTCATGACGTAGAACAAGGCGGCAGCTCCTGCAAGCAGGCCTCCGATGACGAAGGTGGTAATAATGATGCGCTCTTTGTTGACGCCCATCAATGTTGCGGTGTCAGGATCCTGGGCAACGGCCCGGATGCCGCGGCCCGTGCGGGACTTGCTGATGAACCTGTCGATGCCCACCATCATGATCACCGCGGCGATGATGATCACCAGCTGCTGGGAATCGATGATGGTGCCGAAGACGTCAAAAATGGGAGTGGGCCGGAACATGGTCAGTGCGAGCTCGGGGCTGGGACCACGCCACAGGTAGATCAGGTACTGGATGGTGAAGGAAGCACCGATGGCGGTGATCAGGAAGACCAGGCGGGGGGCGTTCCGTTTCCGAAGGGGTTTGTACGCGATGCGTTCCAGCAGGAAGGCAGTGACGGCCGAGGCAACCATGGCCAGGACCAGCGCCAGCAGCAGGTTCAGGATGATGGCCCAAATGTCGAGCCGGGGAACCGAGGGGCCAAACCCCAGGGTGCTGAGGGTGAAGAAGACTGCATAGCAGCCGACGATGAACACTTCCGAGTGGGCGAAGTTGATCAGGTTAAGCACGCCGTAAACCAGGGTGTAACCCAGAGCAACGAGCGCGTAGATGGCCCCGAAGGTGAGCCCGTCAAAGGTGGCGCTCCAGAAGTTCTGGGCCAGGGACGGTATGTCGAAGGTGATCCAGTCGTTTTCAGTCGGGAGTAATGGGACAAGAGAGGGAAGCATGGGAACATCCTGATCCAGTTGCACGCGGCCTTGTGGGCCCGGCCGTGGGACTTGTGTCTATTGACTTAACTTGGTCCTGGGCTGCTGCCAAGCGAAGAAAAGGCTGTGGGGGCCTGCTGATGCTGGCCCCCACAGCCTTTGCCTGTCGCCGGGCTGCTACTCCCCGATGGGCCCGATGGGAACGATCTTCCCGTTCTCCACCTTGTAGCCGTATACGGCCGGAGCCTGGAGTTCACCCTTGGCGTCCCACTTGTAGTGCTTGCTCAGGCCGTCCTTGTCGTAGGCCTTGACCCAGGCGAGTAGATCGGCGCGGCTTTGCTTGCCGGCGTCGATCCCGGACAGGAGGACGGTTGCGGCGTCGTAGCCCTCGATGGAGTACGTGCCGGGTGCGGCACCCTTGGCGATGTCCTTGTAGGCAGACGCAAAGTCGGGAATCAGTTCACCCGGAATGCAGGGGCAGGTGAAGTAGGAGTTGTTCGAAGCATCGCCTGCCTGCTTGATGAACTGGTCGTCCTTGACGCCGTCAGGTGCCACGAACGTTCCCGTGAAGCCCTTTCCAACCAGCTGCTGGTCGAACGGGGCGCCCTCGGCGTAGTAGCCGGCGTAGAAGACGGCGTCGGCTTTGGCGTTCATGATCTTGGAAATGACGGCGGAGAAGTCCTTCTGCCCGGTGGTCACCTTTTCCGTCCCGGCCAGGGCGCTGCCCAGGCCGGCAGAGGTGGAGGTTCCCAGGCCGATGCCGTAGTCGGAGTCATCCTGGACCAGGTAGATCTTCTTGGCGCCGAGCTTCCCGGTGAGGAACTTGGCAGCCGCCGGGCCCTGGACGGCGTCATTGCCGAGGCCCCGGAAGAAGGTGGTCCAGCCGTTGCCCGTCAGGCCCGGGTTGGTGGCCGACGGCGTGATGTGGACCAGACCCCTTTGCTCGAAGATATTGCCTGTGGCCTTGGATTCACCGGAGAACGGGAGGCCGACCACACCAAGGATGTCCGGCTCGCTCACCAGCTGGGTGACGGGGCCGGTGGCCTTGTTCGGGTCGCCTTCCGTATCGAACTTCTTGAACTGGACCTGGCAGCCGGGGTTGGCCTTGTTGTGCTGGTCGATGGCCAGCTGGATGCCGTTGAAAATATTGACGCCGAGCTGGGCATTGGGGCCGGTCTGTGCACCGGCGAAGGCCAGCGTGGTGGTGGCCGGGCAGGTTGCCTTGCCGTCGCCGGCAGGCATGACAGCGCCGGAGGGGACGTCCACTTTCGAAATGGCGGGGATGTTCACTTTGCTGGACGAGCCGGAGCTCTCAGAGTTGCTGGGGCCTGCTTGGTTGGCGCAGGCCGACAGCAGCATGCTGAACGTGGCTGCCGCTGCCAACGAAGTGAGGACTTTCTTTCGGTACATTAATCTGCCTTCCGAAACAGGACCGTGCGATGCGGGTGCGGAACGGGCGCGGTGGCGCCCGGAGCGGGACCAGGTATTCCTGATTTAGGTTCAAGCTAGTGCATAGACGGCAGGAAACTAAGTGACTGAGGTCACAGCCTTATAACAGTCGTTTCCTGTGGGGCATTAAACGCCGAAAGCCGCCTGCTGGGCAGGCGGCTTTCGGGAGTCCGCGAGGGCGCGTATGGGGGGGAAACTGTGTACCCCAGGTGGGACTCGAACCCACAACACGCGGATTTTAAGTCCGCTGCCTCTGCCAATTGGGCTACTGGGGCGCCGGGGTCAATGGTACCTGTGAATGGCGCATTGGCTGGAAACGCCGACGGCGGCCGGCCCCGCAGAGGGGACGGCCGCCGTCGGGCGTTGTAAAGCGGTGGAACAGACCCGTTACTTGGCGTTGGCCGCCACCGTTTCCTTTGGAGCGGCTGTGGCGGTTGAACCGGAGCCGGCGGCCGGAACGGCTGCGGGTGCAGCCGAGGGCTTCGGAGCGGGGGTTGCTGCCGAGACGAAGGCGCCGCGGGGGTTGTCCAGATCCACGAGCTGGGTGGTGTCGCGGCCGGCGAAGAAACCGATGATCCAGTTCAGGATGACGCGGAACTTGCGCTCGAACGTCGGCATGGCCATGCCGTGGTAGCCGCGGTGGGCCAGCCAGGCCAGTCCGCCCTTGAGGCCGATCCGGCCCAGGAGGTTGATGTTGGCAACGCCCTTCCATTCGCCGAAGCCGGCCACGGCACCAAGGTTCTTGTGCTTGTAGTCCGCCAGCGGCTTGTCCCAGCGGGAAGCCCACAGGTTCTTGGCAAGGCGCTTGGCCTGGCGCAGGGCGTGCTGGGCATTGGGGACGCAGGTGCCGTCCGGAAGGCCCTTGCCCGTCAGGTCCGGAACAGCGGCGATGTCACCGGCTGCCCAGGCGTTTTCCACGATTCCTTCGTCGCCGGCGATGCGCAGGTCCGGAAGGACGCGGACGCGGCCGCGGGGCTCGAGCGGGAAGTCGGTGGAGCGGACCATGGGGTTGGCCTGCACGCCGGCCGTCCACACCAGGGTGTCGGCTTCGAATTCCTGGGCAGGGGTCTTGTCCGGCAGGTTGATGAGCTTCAGGGTGCCTTCCGCGCTGTCCAGCGAGGTGTTCAGGAGGACCTCGATGCCGCGGCTGCGCAGGTGCTCCACCACCCAGTCAGCCTGCTTGGCAGTAACCTCGGGCATGATGCGGCCCATGGCTTCGACCAGGACGAAGCGGACTTCCTCCTGCTTGATGCGCGGGTTGTTGCGCACGGCAGCGCGGGCGAGGTCTTCCATCTCGGTGATGCACTCGATGCCGGCAAAGCCGCCGCCGACCACCACGAAGGTGAGGGCCCGGGCGCGGGCGGCAGGGTCCGTCATGGTGGAGGCGACCTCGATGCGTTCCAGCAGCTTGTTGCGCAGCGCAACCGCTTCCTCGATGGTCTTCAGGCCAATGCCCTTGTCCGCCAGGCCCTTGATGGGGAACGTGCGGGTGATGGCGCCGGCTGCGAGCACGACGTCGAAGTAGGGCACCTCGAAGTTTTCGCCGCCGTCGGCAGGGGCCACCACAGCCGTCCGGTTGACGTGGTCGATCGAGGTGACACGGCCCTGGATCAGTTCCGTCTGCTTGAGGTGCTGGCGGTGGGACACCACCGCGTGGCGGGCTTCGATGTTGCCGCCGGCCACCTCGGGGAGGAAGGGCTGGTAGGTCATGTAGGGCAGAGGATCAACGACGGTGACGATGCCACCGGCATTCGCGATCTTCTTCTGCAGTTTCAGTGCTACGTACAGGCCGACGTACCCGCCGCCGACGACGAGTACCCTGGGACGGTCCTGGAGCTGTGGGGTGGTTGCCATAGTTTAAGAATAGCGCAGTTTGTGAAAATCTTCACTAACTTGGACCTTGGTCCGTAACCTGCGGATTACTGCGCGAATGCACCCGTTCCACCACCCCGGTTTCCGGTTCTTCCCGGGCAAGGGCGGGGTTGCGGGCAGCCCTCCGGAGCTGGATGGCAGCAGCAGCGATGATCGCCACAAACAGGACGGCGAAACCGATGACGACGGCGGCGCCGATGGCACTGTCCCGCTGGGAAGGCGCCTTGGCGGCGGGAACGGTGGCTTCCGGCAGCGTGGGTGCCGCGCTGGGGGCCGGGGTGGCGGTGGGCAGCGGGGTGGGCGGAGCGGCGTTGCCCCGCCGGTGCACCCGGATCCATTCGGCGACGGTGCCCAGCGGGTTGACCGCTACCTGGGGGACGTCGGCCTTGAGCGCGGCCTCGGCATTGAGGATGCCGTAGCCGTACAGCGGGTCCTTGCCCGGAGCACCGGCATCCTTTGCCGTGGAGACGATCCTGTTGATCACCTGTTCAGCGCTCATGTCCGGCCACTTTGACCGGATCAGCGCGGCCACGCCGGCCACGATGGGCGTGGAACCGGAGGTCCCGGCCCATTCGGCGTAGCTCCCGCCGGGCAGCCCGCCCAGCAGGTTTTCGGCGGGGGCAGCGACCCCGATGCTGATCCCTTGTGATGAGGCGTCCACGCTGGCTACATTCTTGCGGTCCAGGCCGGCGACGGTGAGCACGCCGGGAATGGTCGCGGGTGCGCCCACCTGGGTGTTGCCGCCCACGCGGTTGCCCGCTGCGGCCACGATGACCACGTCCTTTTGTTCCGCGTACAGGAACGCCGCGTCCCAGCTTTGCGGCCACTGCGGTGTTGTGCTGCCAAGCGAAATGTTGATCACCTTGGCGCCGTTGTCCACGGCCCAACGGACCGCTTCGGGGATCTGATCCTGGTCGCTTTTGCCCGAAGGGTTGGCCGAGCCGAGCCAGGTGGAGACGGAAAGGAGCTGCGCTTCCGGCGCCACGCCCATGATGCCGTCCGGCGGTGTGCCCTGCGGCCCGGCACTGGGGCTGGGGCTCGCGCTCGCCGGCTGGTGTCCGCGGCCGGCCAGCATGGTGGCCACCAAAGTGCCGTGTTCGGGCTTGGAGCCGACGCTTTTCTGGCCGTCCGGTTGGCCTGAGCCGGAGGCATCGTGACCGCCTACGACCGCGCCTTTGAGGTCCGGGTGCTGGGCATCGATGCCGCTGTCGATGACGGCCACCTTGACGCCGGCGCCCTTTGACACTTCCCAGGCCTTGGTGATGCCGGAGTCTGCCAGCCAGTATTCCTTGTCGCGCCATTCGTCAGCGCTTGCGGCGGGTGCGGTGAAAAGACCGGCGCAGAGGCAGCACGCTGCCAGGAGGACGGCCAACGCGGCGGCCACCGTCCGGGACACGAACGGGGTGGAAGCTGGGGTGGGGTGCATGGCCTAACCGATGCTCAGCGCGATGCCGTCAAGGATGTCGTGCTCGCTTGCGGTGGCCTCGGTGATCCTTCCGCCGCTCAGCTCCCCCATCCGTTCCAGGATGCGCCGCCACACCAGTCCCCCGGAACCGATGACGTCCACACGTCCGGGGTGCATGTACGGCAGCGCGGCGCGGCGCGCCCGCGTCATGGACAGCAGGTCAGTGGCGGCGGCGCGCACTTCCCCGATGGGCAGCACAGCTCCGTGGATTGCGTCCGGTGAATATTCCGGCAGGCGGAGCGCATGGGCGGTGATGGTGGTGACGGACCCGGCAACGCCGACGACGGCGGTGGCGCGTTCCAGCGGCACGTCGCGTCCGGCGCGGGTGATGGCAGCGTCCACGTCGGCTTCCGCGGCAGCGATCTGTTCAGCGGTGGGAGGATCCTCGCGCAGGTGCCGTTCGGTCAGGCGGACACAGCCGATGTCCACGGACTTCGCTGCGGTGACCCCGGCGGCGGTGCCCAGGACGAACTCGGTGCTTCCGCCGCCGAGGTCCACCACCAGCACCTGGTGGCCGTCCAGGATGGGCAGGACACTGCTGGCTCCGGCAAAGGACAATGCCGCTTCCTCATCCCCGGTGATAACCTCCGGTTCCACTCCCAGCAGGTCCCTGATGCCGTCCACGAAGACGTTCCGGTTGCGCGCATCGCGGCTCGCGGAGGTGGCCACAAAACGGATGCGCTCTGCGCCGTGCTCCTTGATGAGGCGGGCGTAGTCGGCCGTCGCGGCGAAGGTCCGTTCCAGCGCCTCCGGGGCCAGCTCGCCCGTGGCGTCCACGCCCTGGCCCAGGCGGACGACACGCATCTCCCTGACGACGTCGGTAAGGGCTGCGCTGCCGTTGCGGCGGTGGATGTCCGCGATCAGGAGGCGGATGGAGTTGGTGCCGCAGTCGATGGCGGCCACGCGGGTCATTCGGCGGCCTCCGTGGCGTCCGCGGACTTCCGCGCAGGGGCAGGGCGTCCGACGATACCGGGCAGGCCCTGTGGTCCGTGCCGGCTGAGGTCCCTGGACGGCGCCTCGCCGGTGGTGTCCCAGGCACCGTCGCAGTAGCACCTGTCCGCGGTCCACCATTCACTGATCATTTCGAGCGCCTGGTCACCCAGGGGATTCACGCCGCTGCCCGCCGCGAGGGAATGACCCACCAGGACGTGCAGGCATTTGACGCGCGTGGGCATCCCGCCGGCGGATACGCCGTCGATTTCAGGCACAGGGCCGATGCCTGAACGTTCGCCGATCGCCGCACGGGCCGCCAGGTACTCCTCGTGTGCTGACCGGTAGGCGGTTGCCAGGCCGGCGTCGCCTGCCAGCTGGTCATTCATGCTGTTCATGACGCCTGCCGCTTCGAGCCTGGAAACCGCGGACGTGATCACCGGGTGCGTCAGGTAGAAGGTGGTGGGGAAAGGGGTGCCGTTGCTGAGGCGGGGTGCGGTGGCGGCCACAAGCGGGTTTCCGCAGACGCAGCGCGCCGGAATCTCCACGACGTCGCGGACGGGACGTCCCAGCTGCCTGCTCAGTACTTCAAGGTCGTGTGCTGTCGGTTGGCGGGATTCGTCCCGGGCGGCTGCCGTGTTGTGTTCCATGTCGCGGGCCGTCCTTCCTGTGCGGTTCAGTCTGTGGCCGCGCGCCTGATGGACTCCCACAGGGAATCCACCCACGGCAGATCGGCGGGGTCTTGTGCTGCTGCGCCGGCGGGGCTACTGCTTTCTCCGGCCGGCTCATCGCTGCCAAAAACCCAGTAGCCAGTTTCGCCCGGCATAACCATGTTAATGCGGTCGCGGGCCTGCTGTTTGACGTAGTTGGGGTCCTGCCACCGCGAAACCTGCTGCCGGAGGGCGTCGCCTTCGGCCTGGCGTGCGGCGATATCGGCGTTCAGCGCGTCGATTTCGGCTTTCTTGTCGAAGAAGATCTTCACCGTGGGAGCCAGCATGATGGTGATGGCGATCATCACCACGGCCAGGGCCAGCATGCGGCCGGAGAACGCCTTGGCGGGGACGGGGTGCTGTTCCTCGTCGGCGGCCCGGGCGTCCTTGCCGTCATGGGAGCTGCTGCCTTTGCGTCCGGCCGAGGGCCTGGCCCTCGCCGCCTCCCCCGCCTTACCGGGGGCCTGGCCCGCAGTTCCACGCCTTCGGGTATCGCCGGCAGGTGGGGTGTCCGTCGTGGCCGCCCCACCCTTGCCCGGACGGAAATCCGCCCGGATGACCTCGGCACCGCCGGAGGGTCCGTCGTCGGCCGTTTCCCTGGGTGGACGGGCGGGGGCAACCTTGGGAACTTTGGGGCGGCGGGTAGCCATGACACTCCTGAAACGCAGCCTGCCTGGGCCGCCACTATCTGTGCTGGACAAACAACGCTGGACAAACACTGCTGCAACAATGCTGCTGAAACAACAGCGGTGGCTATGGTCTTTCAACCATAGCCACCGCGGATGGGTTTAGGCGGTTACTAGCCCTTGAAACGCGGGAACGCGCTGCGGCCGGCGTAGCGGGCGGCGTCGTCCAGTTCCTCTTCGATGCGCAGCAGCTGGTTGTACTTGGCAACGCGCTCGGAGCGGGCAGGGGCGCCGGTCTTGATCTGGCCGGCATTGGTGGCCACCGCGATGTCGGCGATGGTGGTGTCCTCGGTTTCGCCGGAGCGGTGCGAGGTGATGGTGGTGTAGCCGGCGCGCTGGGCCAGGCTGACGGCGTCCAGGGTCTCGGTCAGCGAACCGATCTGGTTGACCTTGACCAGCAGGGAGTTGGCGGTCCTGGTGTCGATGCCGCGCTGCAGGATGGAGGGGTTGGTGACGAAGAGGTCGTCACCAACCAGCTGGACCTTGTCGCCGATGGCGTCGGTGAGGGTCTTCCAGCCTTCCCAGTCATTCTCGTCCAGCGGGTCCTCGATGGAAACCAGCGGGTAGTCGGCCACGAGCTCGGCGTAGTAGGCGCTCATCTCGCTGGCGGACAGGGACTTGCCTTCGAACTGGTAGGCGCCGTCCTTGAAGAACTCGGAGGATGCCACGTCCAGGGCGAGCGCGATGTCCTTGCCCGGGGTGTAGCCGGCGTTCTTGATGGCTTCCTGGATCAGGTCCAGTGCCGCGCGGTTGGACGGCAGGTTCGGCGCGAAGCCGCCCTCGTCGCCCAGGCCGGTGGACAGGCCCTGCTCCTTCAGGACGGACTTGAGGTTGTGGTACACCTCAACGCCCCAGCGCAGGCCTTCAGAGAAGGTTTCGGCGCCGATCGGGGCGATCATGAATTCCTGGATGTCGACGTCAGAGTCGGCGTGGGAGCCACCGTTGAGGATGTTCATCAGCGGCACGGGCAGGACGTGTGCGTTCGGGCCGCCCAGGTACTTGTACAGCGGCAGGTCAGCGGAGGCTGCGGCGGCGTTGGCGACAGCCAGGGAGACGCCCAGGATCGCGTTGGCGCCGAGCTTGCCCTTGTTGGGGGTGCCGTCCAGGTCCAGCATGGCCTGGTCGATGCTGCGCTGGTCGGTGGCGTCGAAGCCGGTCAGGGCGGGGGCGATCTGGTCGATCACGGCGTCGACGGCCTTCTGCACGCCCTTGCCGAGGTAGCGGCCCTTGTCGCCGTCGCGCAGTTCGACGGCCTCGTGCTCACCGGTGGAAGCGCCGGAGGGAACCGCCGCCCGGCCGATCTGGCCGTCCGAAAGCAGGACTTCAACTTCTACGGTTGGGTTGCCGCGGGAATCGAGGATCTCGCGGGCGTGGATGGCATCGATAAGCGCCATGAATTTGCTCCTTATGGGCGATTAACGGGGGAATCAGGCAGAAAACTCGACGTACTCGTCAGGGACTAGCGTAGTCGAGAGTGCTCCGGGTTACTCAAACCGGCCGGGGCCGGGACGTCATGATGCTGCGGGACCATTTTGATCACCGGGGTCGCTTTGGTAGCGGCGGACCGCCGCACGCAGGGCGCGCTCGGCATCCATGCCGCTGTCACGGGCGGAACGTACGACGGCGAGCAGCAGGGTTCCGAGTTCATCCTCGCCTTGGGGAACGGGAGCCCCCTCGGGGAGCGCCAGGCCCGCGCGGGCGGCCCTGTCCAGCGACTTGTGGGCCTTGGCAAGCGCAGGCAGGGCGTCCGGAATGCCTTCGAAGGCATTAAGCCGCTCCGGGCGTTCGGCCCGCTTGACCGCATCCCACTTCTGCTCTATCTCCTCGACTGTTGCGGGAAAGCTGTCCTGCAAAGAGCCGTCGGGTTTGAAGACGTGCGGGTTCCGGCGGATCATCTTGGCACCCAGGCCGCGCGCCACGTCGTCGAACGTGAACGCGCCGCGCTCCTCGGCCAGCCGGGCATGCAGCACCACCTGGAGCAGGACATCGCCCAGCTCGCTGCGGAGCTCCTCGTCCGGGTGGCCGTCCTCAATGGCCTCGGCCACCTCGTATGCCTCCTCCAGGAGGTACTCCACGAGCGAAGCGTGGGTCAGGGCGCCCATCCAGGGACAGTGCTCGCGCAGGGATGCAAGGACCCACTGCAGCTCCCCTACCGGGGAGCTGGCAGCGTCCTGCTCGTTAGCCAAGGTTGGCGTAGGCGTCGTTGATGTATTCCACCAGCGCTTCCTTTTCCTCCAGGGGCAGGAAGGATGCCTCGGCCGCGTTGAGGGTCAGCTCCAGCAGGTCGTCGAGGTCGTAGTCGAAGGTTTCCACCAGCAGGTTGAACTCGTCGGTCAGGGTGACGCCGCTCATCAGGCGGTTGTCAGTGTTGATGGTGACGTTGAAGCCCAGCTGGTAGAGCATGTCCAGCGGGTGACTTTCGATGCCGTCACCGAATGCCGCGATTGCACCCGTCTGGAGGTTTGAGGAGGGGCAAATTTCCAGGGCGATGCCGCGGTCGCGGATCCAGCTGGAGAGGTCCCCGAGCGTGACCAGGCCCACGGTGTCGCCGGCGTCGTCGTCGTCGTCGAATTCGACCATGATGTCCTCGGCGATGCGGACGCCGTGTCCCAACCGCAGGGCGCGGCCATCCACCAGCGCTGACTGGATGCTGTCCAGCCCGGCGGCCTCGCCTGCGTGCACCGTGGCGGGGAAATTGTGCTGGGCGAGGTAGGTGAAGGAGTCCTTGAAGCGGCTGGGCAGGAAGCCGTCCTCGGCCCCGGCGATGTCAAAGCCCACCGCGCCTTTGTTGCGGTGGCGGACAGCCAGTTCGGCGATCTCCTGGCCGCGGTCGGCGTGCCGCATGGCGGTGATCAGCTGGCCCACCTGGATTTCGCGGCCGCTTTCGGACACAGCTTCGACGCCTGCCTCCAGGCCGTCCTGGACTGCTTCCACGGCTTCATCAAGGCTGAGGCCTTTCTGGAGGTGCTGCTCGGGGGCCCAGCGGACTTCGCCATACACCACACCGTCGTTGGCGAGGTCCTCGACGAATTCTTTGGCCACCCGGAACAGGCCGTCATAGGTCTGCATCACGGCAACGGTGTGGTCGAACGTTTCCAGGTAGCGGACCAGGGATCCGGAATCCGCTGATTCCCGGAACCACTGCCCCAGGGCTACCGGGTCAGTCGAAGGGAGCGTGTGGCCAACGGCCTCCGCGAGTTCGATGATGGTGGCCGGACGGAGTCCCCCGTCCAGGTGGTCATGAAGGGAAACCTTGGGCAGGCTCTTCAGGTCAAAATCGATGGCAGGGGCAGCGTCAACAATGGGCTCAGTCACGTTCCCACCTTAGGGTGGGGCGGGATTCAAAGCCAGCCGTTCAAAACCAGCCGCTACTTGACCGCGGGACCGGCCTCCGCCGACGGCATCACGAGGGCCTGTGTGCCGGGGCGTCCCTCTTGGGCGGACCCTGAGGTTTCATCGCTCCACCCGTCGTCAGCATCAGGTGCGTCATGCCGGCCCAGCCGTTTGTGCCACCAGCGCAGAAGGTGGTCGATGACGATGCCCAGGACAATCGCGAACACTACCGCAATGCCCGCGCTCAGCAGGGGGTTGTGGTGCAGCCAGGGGAAGGAGCTGGCCAGCACGCCGATGCCAAGTGAGTAGCCCACCCAGGTGACGCAGGCGAAGGCGTCGAAGACGAAGAACCTGCGGTGCGAGAAGCCGGTGCTGCCGGCGACGTAGTTGACGGCAACCCGGCCCCAGGGGATGTACCGCGCGGTGAAGATCAGGACGGCGCCCCGCTTTTCCAGCTCATACCGTGCCCAGGCGAAGACCTTCCGGACCTTGGGCCGGCGCATCCACCCCCACCGGTCCAGTCCGATCTTGCGGCCGAGCATGTAGGCCATGTTGTCGCCGCAGATGGCGCCGATCAGGGCCGTAAGGCCCAGGATCCAGAGATTGGGTTCACCGCTGTGCCGGGAGAACGCCGCCAGCGCCACAATAAGCGTCTCGCTGGGGACCACCATGGCGAAGCCGTCCACGAAGAAGAACACCAGCAGGACGGGGTAAATCCACCACTGGCCCGCTGCATGGAGCACGGCCTCATTAATAAACTCCACGCGGTGTTGCTCCTGTATAAAAATGACACAGCCAAAGTGCCGCAGCCAAAGCGGAAATCGTTCCTAAGTGTCCCACGCGGGGGGCGCAGTCCGCTACGCCCCAATGCCCGGAATTACACCTTCAAACGCGCGGGTCAGGCGCCGGGTTCCCTGATCCGTTCCACGACGTTAGGTTTGCCCCGGAATTTGTTGATCACGAGGTCCACCACGATGCCCAGTGCCACTGCGCAGACGATGGCGATTGCCGCTCCGAGGACGTGGTTGTCCTCGAACCACTGGCCGAAGAAGAGCCCGATTGCCACCGAGTAGCCGGCCCAGAGGCTGGCTGAAAGGATGGTCAGGCCCACGAACCGCAGATGTGGATAGTGGGTGGCCCCGGCCGTCAGGTTGACCGCCACCCGGCCGATCGGGACAAAGCGGGCCACCAGGATCAGCGAGGCCGGCCGCCTCCGCAGCTCGCGGCCCGCCCAGCGGAACGCGCTTTGCATGCGCGGCCCGCGCATCCAGGCCCAGCGCGTTGTGCCCACCCGCCGGCCCAGCAGGTAGGCGATGTTGTCACCGGAGAAGGCACCCGCAGCCGCCACCAGGGCAAGGAGCAGCGGGTTGGGAATATCGGCGGTGGCGGCTACGGCGGCGAGGCCCACCACCACGGATTCGCTGGGGACGGGCGGGAAGAAGCCGTCAATGACGCAGCAGGCCAGCACCAGGACAAGGACCCAGGGCTGACCGGCTGCGGCGAGGATGAAGTCATTGATGGCCTGCATTGGTGCCTATGCTATGCGGTCAATAATGAGCTGGTGGGCTGGCCGGGAACCTTCCGGGGCAATGACCACGGCGTGTTCGAGGGCTTCCCTGGCACGGGCAAACCGCTCCGGAGTGTCCGTGAGCAGGGTCATCAGGGGCTCCCCGGCCCGCACGGTGGCGCCGGGCTTTGCATGCATCCGCACTCCCGCTCCCGCCTGGACTGCGTCCTCCTTGCGGGCACGTCCAGCGCCCAACCGCCACGCGGCCACGCCCACGGCGAGCGCGTCCAGTTCCACCAGCACACCGTCTGCGGGGGCGTAGACGACGTCGGATTCCCTGGCCACGGGCAGCGCGGCGCGGGGGTCGCCCCCTTGGGCCGCGATCATCCGGTTCCAGACGTCCATGGCCCGGCCGTCCTTGAGGGCAGCGGCGGGGTCGACGTCGTGCACTCCTGCGCAGGCGAGCATTTCCCCGGCGAGCCGGACGGTCAGCTCCACAACGTCATCCGGGCCGCCGCCCGCCAGCACCTCCAGGGATTCCTCCACCTCGATGGCGTTGCCCGCCGTGAGGCCCAGCGGAGTGTTCATGTTGGTCAGCAGGGCCACCGTGTTAACGCCCGCGTCCTTGCCGAGGGCCACCATGGTCTCGGCGAGTTCCCGGGCTTTGGCCTCGTCCTTCATGAACGCACCGCTGCCCACCTTGACGTCCAGGACCAGCGATCCGGTGCCCTCGGCGATCTTCTTGCTCATGATGGACGACGCGATCAGCGGAATGGCTTCCACCGTGCCGGTAACGTCGCGCAGGGCGTAGAGCTTTTTGTCTGCGGGCGCCAAGCCTGCACCGGCGGCGCAGATCACCGCCCCCACATCCTGGAGCTGGGCCAGGATCTCCTCATTGGAAAGGTTGGCCCGCCACCCCGGAATGGATTCCAGCTTGTCCAGGGTTCCGCCGGTGTGTCCCAGCCCCCGGCCTGACAACTGCGGAACGGCCACGCCGAACACTGCCACCAGCGGGGCAAGCGGCAGGGTGATCTTGTCCCCCACACCGCCGGTCGAATGCTTGTCCGTGGTGTACTTCAGGCCCCCGTCGGGACGCCGGAGGCTGGAGAAGTCCATCCGATCGCCGGACGCGATCATGGCGGCGGTCCACCGGGCAATCTCGGCGCGGTCCATGCCGTTGAGCAGGATGGCCATGTTCAGGGCCGCCATCTGCTCATCCGCGATTGCTCCGCGGGTGTAGGCGTCGATGGTCCAGTCGATCTGTTCCGGACTCAGCGTTCCCTTGTCCCGCTTGGTGCGGATGATGTCGACGGCGTCGAACGCCTCGGTTTTGCTCTCGGTCACCGGGTCTCCTCCAGGTGTTCGGGACCAAAGGCGTCGGGCAGCACCTGGTCCATGGTTTTGATGCCCTGGGTGGTCATGAGCTGCATGTCCGGGGCCCGGAATTCATACAGCAGTTGGCGGCACCGGCCGCAGGGCATGAGGACATTCCCTTCCCCGTCAACGCAGTAGAAGGCGCGCAGCAGGCCGCCGCCGGTCATGTGCAGGTTCCCCACCAGGGCGCATTCCGCGCAGAGCGTCAGCCCATAGCTGGCGTTTTCGACGTTGCAGCCGCTGACGATCCGGCCGTCCGCGGTGAGGGCGGCTGCCCCCACCGGAAACTTTGAGTACGGGGCGTAGGCATTCTTCATGGCCGCGACCGCGGCGGCCTCGAGGGCTGCCCAGTCCACCAAGTGCGTGTTGTCCACCCGTTGCGCGTTGTCCACGGCCGTCAGCCCTTGACGTACGGTATGCCGTCGGCCGCGGGCGGCCTGGACCGTCCCACGAGGCCTGCCACCGCGATGACGGTCAGGGCGTAGGGCAGCATCGCCATGAACTGGCTGGGCACCGGCGAGCCGATAATGGTGATGATGCTCTGCAGGTTGTCGGCGAATCCGAACAGCAACGCGGCCAGGAACGCCCCGATGGGATTCCAGCGGCCGAAGATCATGGCGGCAAGGGCGATGTAGCCGCGGCCGCCGGACATGTCCTTGCTGAACGCGTCCACCGACACCAGGGTGAAGAAGGAACCGCCGATTCCGGCGATCGCGCCGCCCATGAGGACGTTGATGAAGCGGGTCCGGTTGACGTTGATGCCCACCGTGTCTGCCGCCTGCGGGTGTTCACCCACGGCGCGTACGCGCAGGCCCCACTTGGTGTGGAACAGCCCGACGTAGACCACGATCACTGCCACGTACATGAGGTAGCCGACCAGGGACTGGCGGAACAGGATGGGGCCGATGACCGGGATGTCGGCCAGAAACGGGATATCCACTGCCTGGAGCCGGCCGGGCTTGTTCAGCTGCTCCGGGTTCGCTGTGAGCAGGGTGGAGAACAGGAAGCTGGTGAGTCCGCTGATCAGGACGTTGAGCACGACGCCGACGATGATCTGGTTGACGAGGTATTTGATGCTCACCACGGCCAGGACCAGGGACACGAGTGCGCCGGCGACGGCGGCAGAGATGAGCCCCAGGTAGACGTTTCCGGTCACGGTGGCCACGACGGCGGCGGAGAACGCGCCGAGGAGAAGCTGGCCCTCGATGGCGATGTTGACCACACCGGCCCGTTCGCACAGCACACCGGACAGTGAACCGAACACCAGGGGTACGGCCAGGGTCACGGCACCGGCCATGAGCCCAGCGAGGGAAATGGCCGGCTCGGGGTCACGGCCGCCCGCGACGATCCAGGTCATGAACCCAACCAGGAAGACCACCGCGAAGATACCGCCCAGCCAGCCGGGGGTGCGCCGCCGCTGCACCGTCAGGAAGCAGGCGTAGCCGGCCAGGGCAAGCAGGAGGACGGAGCAGATCCAGCCCAGCGCCATCGAAGGCACGGAAATCTTCTCTACCCGGGCGACGCCCAGGGCGGCCAGGCCCAGAACGACGACGGCGGCGATGGTGGTGGCAGGAATCCAGCGGTCCACTCCCCCGCCCCCGCGCCGCTGGCTGATCCAGCGGTAGCCGACGTAGGCGGCGGCAGCCAGCGCCACGGCCAGGGTGATCCACGCTGCGGCGGAAGAGGCGTTGGGGTCGCGGGCCTCGGCGATCCGGAACCCGGCGGATTTGGTGTTGGCCAGGAACCCGAACAGCACGGTGCCCAGGACGGCGAGGAGGCCCAGGCCAATGCCGGCTTTCCAGCTCACCAGTTCCGTTGCGCCTGCCGGGCCTCCGCTCCGTCCGGCTCCGGACGTACTGCCGGCCCCCTTGCCGGTGCCGGGCTGCTTGCCGGCGGGAGATTGTGTCGTGGCGCTCATGCTGCCGCTCCGCTCTTAACGCCGCCGGTACGCGAACCGGCTGTCCCACTCGTGGTGGTCTTCTTCTTACGGGGGTTGAGTCCGAATATCGCACGGACCAGCGGCGGTGCTGCGATGAACAGCACGATCAGGGACTGGATGACGAGCACGATGTCGATCGGCGTCTGCGTCTGGGCCTGCATGGCCACGCCGCCGGCGCGGAAGGCGCCGAACAGCAGGCCCGCGAAGAAGGTTCCCCACGGCGTCGAACGTCCCAGCAGCGCGACCGTGATGGCATCAAAACCGATGGAGGCGGCGACGCCGCCGGACAGGTACTTTTCAGTTCCGGACACCTGGGCCACACCGGCCAGGCCGGCGAGCGCACCGGCGATCGCCATCACCAGGATGGTGCTGCGGGCGACGTTGATACCGGCCGTGCGGGCCGCGCTGGGGTTCGCGCCGACGGCCCGGAACTCAAAACCTATCGTGGAGCGGTTCAGCAGCCACCAGACGAAGGCGGTGGCTGCTATCGCGACCAGGAAGCCTGCGTGCAGGCGGAATTGCGGGCCGAGCAGTTCAGGGAACAACGCAGTGGAGTCGAGGAACGGGGAGATCGGGTTGGTGGAACCTTTGCGCTGGAAAGCCGGGGTGGTAAGCAGGAACAGCAGCAGGAAGTTGGCGATGTAGTTGAGCATGATGGTCACGATCACCTCGTGCGCGCCGGTCCGGGCCTTCAGCAGGCCGACGACGCCGCCCCAGACCGCGCCGCCGACCAGGCCGGCCAGGATGACGACCAGCAGGTGCAGGGCGATCGGCAGGTGCCAGGCAAAGCCAACGTAGGCGCCGAAGAGCGCGCCGAAGATGATCTGCCCCTGCGCACCGATGTTGAACAGGCCGGCGCGGAACGCGAGCGCGACGCCGAGCCCGGCGCAGATCAGCGGGGTGGCGACGGTGAGGGTCTCGGTGATCGGGTACAGCTGTGCTGCCAGGTCGGCGCCGGCCCAGTTGAAGATGGAACCCTGCACCAGTGCAGCATAGGGACGAACAACCTCCGTCAGGAGGTCCCCGGGCTGCGCGAAGAAGTAGCCGGCCGTGACGGCGACCTTGGGGTTGGTCACAGCCATCAGGATGCCGCCGAGCACGATCGCGAGCAGCACTGAGAGCACAGACACCAAAGCGTTGCCCGTGAAGATCCGGTGCAGCAAGGATCCGCTGCCGTCCCGGTCCTGGTCGCGTCCGTGCCGCTGCGAGGCTGCCGGAACGGCGGACGGGGGCATCTGGCCACCGGCGGTGTCGAGGACGACATCGGAGGCCACAGCCTCGGAGGTGGTGCCGCCGGGCACCTGGAGGTCCGCGGGCTCTGTGGCCTGGTTGTGCCCTTTGGCCTGTGGCTCCGGGGTTGTCTTCTCAGACATGGGATTCTCCTTCGTGGCCGGCAGGCTCCGATACCGCGGCTGTCGTGGTGCCGCTGTGGGCGTGGGCGGAGGCGCTGGCTTCGGCTTCTGCGGCCGGGACGCCTGCCATCATGAGGCCCAGCACGTCGCGGGACGTGGTGGCGGGTACGATCCCCACCAGCCGTCCGCGGTAAAGCACGGCGATCCGGTCGGCCAGCTGCATCACTTCGTCCAGTTCGGTGGAGACGATCATGACCGGCGTTCCGTGGTCGCGTTCGGCGATGACCCGCTGGTGCACAAACTCAATCGAGCCGACGTCGAGCCCGCGCGTTGGCTGCGAGGCGATAAACAGGCGCAGCGGACGCGAAAGTTCACGGGCCAGGACGACCTTCTGCTGGTTGCCGCCGGAGAGCGTGCCCACAGGGGCGGACACGGACGGTGTGCGGACGTCGAATTCTTCGACCTTCCTGGCGGCGTTCTCCGCAATCACTCCAGGCTTCATCCCCACGCCGCGCGCGAAGGGCGCTTTATCGTAGAGGTCCAGGATCATGTTTTCGGAGATGGTGAACGTGCCGACGAGGCCGTCAAGGGTGCGGTCCTCGGGGACGAAGCCCACGCCTGCACCGAGGACGTGCTTGACGCTCCTGCCCAGCAGTTCCTCGCCGTCGAGGATGATGGACCCTGCCACGTGCGGCTGCACACCCAGGATCGCCTCGGTTAGTTCCGTCTGCCCGTTGCCTTGCACTCCGGCGACTGCGAGCACTTCGCCCTTGGCGATGTCGAACGACAGGTCATCGACCACGTGCTGGCCGTTGTGGTCCGTCACGGTGAGGTTGCGGACCTTGAAGGTCACCTCTCCGGTCTTGGCCGGCGCCTTGTCCAGCGTCAGGCTCACGGTGCGGCCCACCATGGCGGCGGCCAGCTCGGTGGGAGAGGCTGTGGGATCCGCCTGCCCTACCACCTTGCCGCGGCGGATGACCGTGATGGTGTCCGAGATGGCTTTGACTTCACGCAGTTTGTGCGAGATGAAAACGATGGACTTACCGTCGCGCTTCAGCTGCCGGATGATGTCGAGGAGTTCATCGGTCTCCTGCGGCGTCAACACGGCGGTGGGTTCGTCAAGGATAAGCACCTCGGCATCACGAACCAGGGCCTTGATGATCTCGACCCGCTGCTGGACGCCCACCGGCAGGTCTTCCACCATGGCGTCGGGGTCGACGTCGAACCCATACTGGTCCGAGATCCGGCGGATCTTCCCGCGCGTGGCCTCCAGGTTGAGCAGTCCGGCCGCGTTGGTGGTCTCATTGCCCAGCGCCACGTTCTCGGCCACGGTGAAGACCGGGATGAGCATGAAGTGCTGGTGGACCATCCCGATACCGGCCGCCATCGCCTCGCCCGGGTCTTTGAAGACGACAGGCTTGCCATCGACCAGGATTTCACCCTCTGTCGGATCGTACAGACCGTAGAGCACGTTCATCAGGGTGGATTTCCCTGCGCCGTTTTCTCCCAGAAGGCAGTGCACCTGGCCCGGTTCGACGACCAAATCGATGTGGTCATTGGCTACCAGGGACCCGAATCGCTTCGTGATCCCTTTCAGTTCGAGTTTCAAAACCCCAACCAATCTGTGTGTGTATGGATCTGCTTCGGCGCGCTGTCGGCGGCAAGGCAGCGGGTAGTCCCAGCCTAGTGTCACGGGTGGTTCCTGGGCAGGGCAGGCGGCCGGCAAAAGACCGCCGGCATATGGCTGCCGGCGGGACGTTGCCAGCACAACAGAACGCGCTGCCCTTCGGCCGGGGTAACGGCGGAAGGGCAGCGCGCCCCGCGGTTCTGTGCTTACTTGGTGGGGCTGGACTTCGACTCGACCTTGACGGTGCCGGAGACGATGTCCTTCTTGAGCTGGTCCAGTTCGCCCTTCAGGTCAGCCGGTACGGCGGAATCGAGGTCGTGGAACGGAGCCAGGGCCACGCCGCCGTTTGCGAGGGTTCCGATGTAGGGCGATGCGTCGAACTTGCCGTCCTTGTCGTCCTTGATAACCGTCTCCACAGCGGTGGACATGGTCTTCTGCACGGAGGAGAGGATCACGGACTTGTAATCCGGAGCAGTCAGGTAGCCATCCGAGTCAACCCAGATGAGCTTGGCGTCCTTGCCCTTGGACTTGGCGTCAAGGATCGCGCTGCCCGCGCCGCCGCCAACGGGTCCGGCAACGGGGAGGACGATGTCGGCGCCCTGGTCCAGGAAGCCCTGGGTCAGGACCTTGCCCTTGTCCACCTGCTTGAAGTCACCGACGAAGGTGCCGTCCTGCTTGTCCTTGTCCCAGCCGATGAGCTGGACGTTCTTGCCCTTCTTCTGGTTGTAGTACTTGACGCCGTCGGCGAAGCCGTCCATGAAGATGGTGACGGTGGGGAGGTTGATACCGCCGAAGGTCGCGACCTTCCCGGTCTTCGACATTCCGGCCGCAAGATAGCCCGCCAGGAACGCGGCCTGGGCCGTGTCGTAGACGATCGGCTTGACGTTCTTGGGGAAGGTGGGGTCGTTGACGTCGATGATCGCGAAGTGGCTGTTCGGGTTGGCCATGGCGATGGTCTTCGTGGCGTTGTCAAGCAGGAAGCCGACTGTGACGGTGAGCTTGCAGTTCTGCTGTACCATGGAGCGCAGGTTGGGATCGTAGTCGGTGTCAGCCTTGGACTGGACGTGCTTCTCCTGGATACCCAGGTTCTTGACAGCGTTCTGAAGACCTTCGTAGCCGGACTGGTTGAACGACTTGTCGTCGAATCCGCCGGAGTCGGACACCATGCATGCGGTGTAGTCCGACTTGGCCGCTGACCCTGAGGGACCGGACGAAGATGGTGCGGCCCCGCAGCCGGTGAGCAGCAGAGCGGACGCACCGAGGGTGGCCACGCCGGCCATTGAACCGCGCTTGAAGCTGGCACGCAGTGAATTCTTCAATTTTCCTCCAGGGATGATGCGAGTGGCGCTACGGGCTGGAATTCAATGAGTGTCCGTTTCGGCGCTGAAATTCTGTTTTCACTGAAGGCACGCAGCACTGCGCCGGAGCGCACTGATGCCACTTACTTTAGTGGCCTGCGCCACGTCCCCATAGCACGGCAGCAGCCCATCCCGGAGATTGTTTACAAGTTGTTACCAAGCAGTAGGGGCACCGCGGAATGCGGTGCCCCTACTGCTTGTGCGTCATTGTGGCAGCTACAGCCGGACCAGCATTTTGCCGGTGTTTGCGCCGTCCAGGAGGTCCATGAACGCCTGCGGCGCGTTCTCCAGTCCGTCCACGATGGTTTCGTCGTAGCGGACGGTGCCGTCCGCCAGCCAGCCGGCCATCTTCTCCGCGAACTCTGCCGCGTGCTGCCGCTGCCCGCCCACCAGAAAGCCGCGGAGGGTGAGTTGCTTGCCGATTGCCTGCATCAGGTTGTGGGGTGCGGGAGTGGGTTCGGTTGAGTTGTACTGGGCGATGGCACCGCACATGGCCACCCGGCCGCCCACATTCAGGACTGCCAGGGCCGCCTCGAGGTGCTCGCCGCCCACGTTGTCGAAGTAGACGTCGATGCCCGCCGGACCGGCCGTCTTCTCCAACTGCTCCACCACGCGGCCGTCGTGGTAGTCGAACGCGGCGTCGAAGCCCAGCTCCAGCAGCCGGGCCACCTTGGCCGGCGAGCCGGCGGAGCCGATGACCTTTGAGGCGCCCATGGCTTTGGCGATCTGCCCGACCAGGGAGCCCACCGCACCGGCCGCCCCCGAAACGAACACGGCGTCCCCCGGCTTGAACTCCGCAACCTTCAGCAGGCCGGCGTACGCCGTCAGGCCGGTCATGCCAAGTGCCCCAAGGAAAGCCGACGCCGGCGCCAGATCAGTACGGGCCGGGGTGGCAGCGGTGCCGTCCACCACCGCATACTCCCGCCAGCCAAGGGAATGCACGACGACGTCGCCCTCCTGGTGTGCCGACGAACGGGACGCAATCACCTCACCCACCGCGCCGCCGTCGAGCGCCTTGCCCAGGGCGAACGGTGCGGAGTAGGACTTGACGTCGTTCATCCTGCCGCGCATGTAGGGGTCCACGGACATGAAGAGGTTGCGCACCAGGATCTGGCCGTCTTCGAGCGCAGGCAGCGGCGACTCGGCAAGTTCGAAGTTCGCGCTGGAGGGGCGCCCGACGGGACGCGAGGCCAGCCGGATTTCACGGGTGGTGGTTGCAAGGGCTGTGCTCATGCTGCGTACTCCAGAATCTTGATGTCGACGTCGATGTTGCCGCGGGTGGCATTTGAGTAAGGGCAGACCTGGTGCGCCTTGGCCACGAGCTCTTCGGCCGTGGCGAGGTCCAGTGCCGGCAGGGCGATTTCCAGTTCGGCGGCCAGCCCGAAGCCGGCTCCGCCGTCCAGCTGCCCCAGGTGGATTTTCGCTGCCACCGCTGAATCCGACAGGTCGGCGCCTGCCTTGCGGCCAACCAGGCGCAGTGCGGAGTGGAAGCAGGCGGCATAGCCGGCGGCGAAAAGCTGTTCCGGGTTGGTGCCCTGGCCGCTGCCGCCCAGCTCGACCGGGCTGGCGAGGTCCACTGCCAGCCTGCCGTCGTTGCTGCGTGCAGCGCCGTCGCGCCCTTCGCCCGAGGCCAGGGCCTCGGCGGTGTAGAGAGTCTTCACGAAAAAATCCGTCCTATAGGTGGGATGGTGCAGTATTCGCCGGTCACAGCGATTCGTGCAGGGCAGCCGTGAGCTTGCCCAGGGTGGACCGCAGTTGTTCGAGTTCGTCCAGGGAGAGGCCTGCGGCGTCCGCCAACCGTTGCGGAATGGCGCTGGCCGGGCCGCTGAGGTTCCGGCCGGCAGCCGTCAGGTGGATGGCGACGCGGCGTTCATCCTCGCCGGAGCGCCGCCGTTCCACGAGCCCCAGGGCTTCCAGGCGTTTCAGGAGCGGCGACAGGGTGCCGGAGTCCAGCCCCAGTTCCCCGCCAAGTTCCTTCACGCCCCGGGGTTCGCTTTCCCAGAGGACCAGCATCACCAGGTACTGCGGGTAGGTGAGTCCCAGTTCGTCCAGGACCGGCCGGTAGACGGCGGTAGCGGCACGGGAAGCTGAGTACAGCGCAAAACAGACTTGCCGGTCCAGGCGGGGTGCTTCGGTCATGTAGAAACAATAACGCACAACTAAGTTGTGCACAACTTAAGTCAGGCGGGAAACCCCCCTTGCGTGCCGCCGTCGTCCTATCACGACGGCGGCCAGCGCCTTTTCCGGCCTGGGCCCGGCGGTTGCATCCAGGGGCCGGACAGAGTTACGGAAGCGGAACCTGCTCGAGGTCCCGGATGGTCCGCAGCGCCGCTGCAGTAAGGACCCGGATGCCCAGGCCAAGGGAGCGCTCGTCCAGGATGTAATCGCCGCGGTGGAGGTCGTAGTCTTCGCCGCCCGGTGTTTTGGTGCCCAGCCGCATCATGGCGCCGGGGAGTTCCGCGAGGAACCAGGCGAAATCCTCGCCGCCCATGGACTGCGGCGTCAGCACTACGGCGCTTTCGCCGATTTCAGCCCGGGCGGCAGCCTCGATGATGGCTGTTTCGTGTTCGGAGTTCACCACCGGCGGCACTCCCCTGGTGTGCTCCAGGTGGACGTCCACGCCGTAGGGTGCGGCCACCTGGTGGACCACTTCGTCAAGGAGTTCACCCGCAGCGTGCCAGGCGTCCCGGTCCAGGCAGCGCATGGTCCCGGCCATGTAGCCGCTGCCGGGAATGGCGTTGGGTGCCGAGCCTGCGGTGATCTGACCCCAGACCACGGACACGCCGCTGCGGACGTCCACCCGGCGGGACAGCACGGCCGGTACGTTGACGGCGATCTGGGCCAGCGCGAACACCAGGTCTTCGGTGAGGTGCGGGCGCGACGTATGGCCGCCGCGGCCTGACAGTTCGATCCGGATGGTGTCCGATGCGGAGGTGATGGCACCGATCCGGGTCCCCACCTTGCCCACTTCGATCCGGGGATCGCAGTGCAGCGCGAGGATCCGCGGGACGCCATCCAGGGCACCCTGCTCAATGCAGGAATGCGCGCCGCCGGGCATGGTCTCCTCGGCGGGCTGGAAGATGATCCGGACGGTGGCGCCAAGGGGTGCTTCCTGGTGCATCCGGTGCAGGACCAGGGCGATGCCCAGCATGGTGGTGGTGTGCACGTCGTGGCCGCAGGCGTGGGTGACGCCATGGTTCTTCGAGGCGAACGGCAGGCCGGTCTCCTCGATGATGGGCAGGGCATCGATGTCGCCGCGAAGCGCGGTGGCGATGGGGCCCTCGCCAACGTCCACCGTCAGCCCGGTGCCTTCCAGTCGGCGCGGGCTCAGGCCTGCGGCTTCAAGCCGCTCGGCAAGCTTGTCCGTGGTGCGGAATTCCTTGAAGGACAGTTCCGGATGCGCATGCAGGTCCCGCCGGAATTCGATCAGTTCCGGCAACAGCGGTTCGAGCCAGGGAGCCACCAGGGCGGTGGGCTCGGCTTCAGTAGTGTAATTGCGCACTGTTTCACTCTAGCGAGGGTGTTGGCCTGAGTGCCCATTCACTGACGCCTCGTTACATCCCGGTCCTGCCTGCCCGGGCTGTGCCGGCAGGATACCGATCAGAGGACGTCCGTATCGCCGCTTGCCTTCAGCGCGTCGACGGCAGCCTTGACCCGCTGGGAATTGGCCATGGTAGTCACCAGCAAAGCGTCGGGCGTGTCCACGATGACAACGTCCTGGATGCCGATCAGGGCGATCACGCGCTTGGTGTCGGTCACCACAACGCCGCTTGAGTTCTCGGTGAACACGCGGGCGCCTTCACCGAGAACAGTGACGTCGTCCACTTCCTTGGCGCTGTTGAGGCGGCCAACCGATGCGAAGTCCCCGACGTCATCCCAGCGGAAGGTACCGGGCACGACGGCGACGTCACCGGCTTCAGCGGCGGGCTCGGCCACCGCGTAGTCGATGGCGATTTTGGGCAGGGTTGGCCAGACGCGGGCTGTGACGTCGTCACGGTCGGGCGTGTCCCAGGCGCGGGCGATTTCCTGCAGGCCCTGGAACAGTTCGGGTTGGTTCGCCTCAAGGTGTTTGAGCATCAGGGACACCGGGGCCACGAACATGCCGGCGTTCCACACATAGTTCCCGCTGTCGACGTACTGCTGGGCCACTTCCTCGTCGGGCTTCTCGACGAACTCCACCACGTCCTGGGCACTGGGCGCGCCCTCGATGTGCAGGACCTGTCCGGAGCGGATGTAGCCGAAACCGGTGGAGGGGTGTGTCGGCTTGATGCCGATGGTCACGATCTTGCCGGCAGCGGCAGTGTAGATGGCCTCACGAACGGCCTGCTGGAAGAGGCTGTCAGGGCTGATCACCTGGTCCGCGGCGAACGAACCCATGATGGTGTCCGGATCGCGCTCGTGCAGGATGGCGGCGGCCAGGCCGATGGCGGCACCGGAATCCTTGGGCTCGGATTCAAGGACCAGGTCCGAATCCTGGAGCTCCGGCAGCTGCCGGCACACAGCCTCGCGGTGCGCCTTGCCCGTGACTACCAGCATCCGGCTGTCGGCCAGCGGATGCAGGCGATCATAGGTGGCGCGCAGCAGGGTGCTGCCCGAGCCGGTGAGGTCGTGAAGGAACTTGGGAGCTGCTGCACGTGACAGGGGCCAGAGGCGGGTCCCCACTCCGCCTGCCGGAATCACCGCAATGAAGCGGTCAAGGGGTGATGCCGGGCTTGTCACTTTGTCTGTACTCATCAGAGCCAACTTTAGCGGAAGGGCTGCCAAAGCTCCCGCGGTCTCCGCCGGGACAACCGCACTCCTTGACACACAGCAGCGCACCAGCGGCCCGGGCGTGTGGTGTTCGTCTCATATTTACGGAAAATCCGCACCAGTACAGGGCACCAAGAAACTCCTAAATTGAATAAGCTGTTAGCGGAGCCTAGATTTAGGCCTGAGCTACGAGTGCTCTCGCAGCAGGCGTTCCCCCCGCATGGATCTCATGCCAGCGCCGCTGTGTTGCAGGGAGGTTTATCAGTGCCGACAAAACCAGCTGGCACCTTGTACCGCGGCCGTGAAGGCATGTGGTCCTGGGTAGGACACCGCATTACCGGTGTAGTGATCTTTTTCTTCTTGTTGGTCCACGTCCTGGACACCTCCTTGGTGCGTGTGTCACCGGAGGCCTACACCGCTGTCATCGGCGCCTACAAGAACCCCCTGATGGCGCTGGGCGAGACCGGCCTTGTTGCCGCCATCGTGTTCCACGCCTTCAACGGCCTGCGGATCATTGCGGTCGACTTCTGGAAGAAGGGCGCCAAGTACCAGCGGCAGATGCTGTGGGCTGTCCTGGCCCTGTGGGTCGTTACCATGGTCGCCTTCTCCATCCGCCACCTGTCCCTCGCCCTCGGAGGTCACTAAGCCATGACTGCAACGATCGAGAGCCCCCGCAGCGGGCGGATCGCCCCCCAGTACCGCCGCAGCGGCGGCTCCCGGGGCAACTTCGAAATGATCGCCTGGCTGTTCATGCGCCTCTCCGGCGTTGTTCTGGTGGTCCTCATTTTCGGCCACCTGTTCGTGAACCTCATGGTGGGCGAAGGCATCCACGCCATTGACTTCGGTTTCGTGGCCGGAAAGTGGGCAGATCCGTTCTGGCAGTTCTGGGACCTGGCCATGCTCTGGCTGGCCATGCTCCATGGCACCAACGGCGTCCGCACCATCATCAACGACTACGCCGAGAAGACGTCCACCCGCCGTTGGCTGAAGACGGTCCTCTACGCCGCCGCCGTCGTCATCATCCTCCTGGGCACGCTGGTCATCTTCACCTTCAACCCGTGCCCCGTGGTGAACGGCGTTGCCCTTCCGGGTGGATTCTGCCCTGCCTAGCACTGGCACAACCCCGGGCCCGCGGGCTTTTCCGCGGGCCCTGTTTTGCGGAGCAGGCAAAGCCGCCCCGTTGTTTTATAGCGAATTTTGAGAGAAAGAGCGTCTGGTATGCAGGTCCATAAGTACGACGTCGTCATCGTCGGTGCCGGTGGCGCCGGCATGCGCGCCGCGATCGAATCCGGTCAGCGTGCGCGCACAGCAGTACTGACCAAGCTTTACCCCACCCGCTCGCACACAGGTGCCGCACAGGGTGGCATGTGCGCAGCCCTTGCCAATGTCGAGGAAGACAACTGGGAATGGCACACGTTCGACACCGTCAAGGGCGGCGACTACCTGGTTGACCAGGACGCCGCCGAGGTCATGGCCAAGGAAGCCATCGACGCCGTGCTCGACCTGGAAAAGATGGGCCTGCCGTTCAACCGCACGCCCGAAGGCCGGATTGACCAGCGCCGGTTCGGCGGCCACACCCGCGACCACGGCAAGGCTCCGGTCCGCCGTGCATGCTACGCCGCGGACCGCACCGGCCACATGATCCTGCAGACCCTGTACCAAAACTGCGTTAAGCACAACGTTGAGTTCTACAACGAGTACTACGTCCTGGACCTGCTGACGGTCGAAGAGGACGCTGTCCGCGCAGACGGCACGCCCTACAAGCAGAAGCGGGTTGCCGGCGTGGTCTCCTACGACCTCGCCTCGGGTGAGCTGCACGTCTTCCAGGCCAAGTCCGTGGTGTTCGCCTCCGGCGGTGCCGGCAAGGTCTTCAAGACCACCTCCAACGCCCACACACTGACCGGTGACGGCATGGGCATCGCCTTCCGCCGCGGCATCCCGCTGGAGGACATGGAGTTCTTCCAGTTCCACCCCACCGGCCTCGCCGGCCTGGGCATCCTCCTCTCCGAGGCCGCCCGCGGTGAAGGCGCCATCCTCCGCAACTCGGAAGGTGAGCGCTTCATGGAGCGCTACGCCCCCACCATCAAGGACCTGGCTCCGCGTGACATCGTGGCCCGTTCCATGGCCAACGAGGTCCGTGAAGGCCGCGGCTGCGGCCCGAACAAGGACTACGTCCTCCTGGACCTCACGCACCTGGAGCCGGCGCACATCGACGCGAAGCTTCCGGACATCACCGAATTCGCACGCACGTACCTGGGTGTGGAGCCCTACACGGAACCCGTTCCCGTGTTCCCCACCGCGCACTACGCCATGGGCGGCATCCCCACCAACATCACCACCGAGGTCCTGCAGGACAACGACACCGTGGTCCCCGGCCTCTACGCCGCCGGTGAAGTCGCCTGCGTGTCTGTTCACGGTTCCAACCGCCTGGGCACCAACTCCCTGCTGGACATCAACGTGTTCGGCAAGCGCGCCGGTATCGCCGCCGCGGAATACGCCAAGACTGCCCAGTTCGTGGAGCTGCCGGAAAACCCGCTGGGCTACACCACCGAGCTGCTGGACATTGCCCGCAACGGCACCGGCGACGAAAAGGTGGCGCAGATCCGCAAGGAACTGCAGGACACGATGGACGCCAACATGCAGGTGTTCCGCACGGCGGACACCCTGAACCAGGTGCTCCGCGACATCGCATCCTTCGAGGAGCGGTACAAGCGCATCAACGTCCAGGACAAGGGCAAGCGCTTCAACCTGGACCTGCTCGAGGCCGTTGAACTCGGCTTCCTGCTGGAACTGGCCAAGGTCATGACCGTGGCCGCCCTGCACCGTGAGGAATCCCGCGGCGGACACTTCCGCGAGGACTTCCCCGAGCGTGACGACGAAAAATTCATGAAGCACTCCATGGCGTACAAGGATGACCATGCGCCGGCTGACGGGTCGGCGGAATCAATCGCCGGCATCCGCCTCGCCACCAAGCCGGTTGTCTTTACCCGCTACGAGCCGATGGTGAGGAAGTACTAAGATGACCGCTGAAATCGCTGAGCCAGCCTCAAAGGTTGAACTTCCTGCCGGCGTCGGCGGGGGTGGGGAAATCCCCACGTTTGACGTCCACATGCGGGTCCGCCGGTACAACCCGGAAGTTTCCGAGGAAGCCACCTGGGATGATTTCCACCTGACCATGTACGGCACGGACCGTGTCCTGGACGCCCTGCACAAGGTCAAGTGGGAGATGGACGGTACCCTGTCCTTCCGCCGCTCCTGCGCCCATGGCGTCTGCGGTTCGGATGCCATGCGCATTAACGGCCGCAACCGCCTTGCCTGCAAGACGCTGCTGAAGGACCTGGACACGTCCAAGCCCATCACGGTGGAGCCCATTAAGGGCCTGCCGGTGGAGAAGGACCTGATCGTGGACATGGAGCCTTTCTTCCAGTCGTACCGCGAGGTCATGCCCTTCCTGATCAACAAGGGCCACGAGCCCACCCGGGAGCGCCTCCAGTCCGCCGAGGACCGTGAGCGCTTTGACGACACCACCAAGTGCATCCTGTGCGCCGCGTGCACGTCCTCCTGCCCGGTGTTCTGGACGGACGGGCAGTACTTCGGCCCCGCCGCAATCGTCAACGCGCACCGCTTCATCTTCGATTCCCGTGACGATGCCGGTGACATGCGCCTGGAGATCCTCAACGACAAGGAAGGTGTGTGGCGCTGCCGCACCACCTTCAACTGCTCCGAGGCATGCCCCCGCGGCATCCAGGTCACGCAGGCCATCGCGGAGGTCAAGCAGGCCATCCTGGCCCGCAAGATCTAGGCGCATTCACCAACAGATACAGCGGCCGACGGCGTCACTCACCACACGTGGTGGGGGCGCCGTCGTCGTTTCGGCAGAAAGGGTTCCTCCTTGTCCCGTTCCGAAAAAGTGTCCTTCGCCGGTTCCACCGGCGAGATGCTGTCCGGCATCATTGACGTCCCGGAGGGCCCCGTGAAGGGCTGGGGCGTCTTCTCGCACGGTTTCACGCTGGGCAAGGACAGTCCCTCCGCAGCCAGGATGTGCAAGGCGCTGGCGGACAGCGGCATCGGCATGCTGCGCTTCGATAACCTGGGCCTGGGCGGATCGGCCGGGGAATGGTCCGCCGGCTCATTCAGCCACAAGGTGGCGGACACGGTGAAGGCCGCGGAGTTCATGCGCAGCGAGGGGAAGGAGATCTCCCTGCTGGTGGGCCACTCCTTCGGCGGGGCCGCGGTGCTGGCGGCAGCGCGGGAGATTCCGGAGCTCGACGCCGTTGCGACCGTGGGCGCGCCGTTCTCCCCCAAGCACGTGGCCCATGTGTTCGATGCCGCCCTGGACAGGATCCTGAGCGAGGGCAGCGCGGAGGTGGACCTGGGCGGCAAGCGGGTGGAGATTCGCCGGCACTTCGTGGAGGACCTGGAGAACGCGGACCTGACGGACTGCATCAAACAGCTCCACAAGCCCCTGATGGTGCTGCACTCCCCCACGGACAACACCGTGGGGATCGAGAATGCCAGCACCATCTTTCAGACTGCCCGGCATCCCCGGAACTTCGTGTCCCTTGAAGGAAGCGACCACCTCCTGACCGGCAAGGGCCAGGCCGCCCGGGCGGCGCGGATCATCGCGGCGTGGGCAGACCAGTACCTCGACGCGGCACCTGCCTGACACCCGCAGCCCGCGCCGGGCCAGGGCGGCGCGGCCGGGCCTGCTTGCACGTCAGGTTTGTGGCGTCGTCCGCCGGGCCCCGAGGATCGTCTTGCGCGGGGCGGTGCCGGAGTCCAGGTCCGCCTCACGGACGGCCGCCCAGCCCGCCGCGACAAGGTAGACCTGGCTGACCAGGTTGAACCAGATGAGCAGGCCGATGATGATGGCAAACGGCGCCAGGATGGGGTTGCGGCTGGCACCGCCAAGGAGCTCGGTGCTGAAGATCTGCAGGATGGTGGTGCCCACAGCAGCCAGGACAGTCCCTTCGACCAGTGCCCGGCGGGACAGCTTCAGCCCCGCGGCCAGCCGGAACATGATCAGTGCCGTGACCCAGTTCAGGACAAGCGGAACAACGATCTTGACGGAAGTGGTCAGCGGACCGGCAACGGCAGGGCTGAGATGCAGGAAATCCGCCACCCACCCGGCCAGCGTTCCGAACACCAGCGAAGCACCGGCGCTGATCACCAGGGCGACGCCCAGCAGCAGCAGGGTGCCCGCGTCGCGCAGCTTCATCACGACGGGATTGACCACCAGCGGAGGCAACTGCAGGACGCCGCGCAGTCCGTCCCTTATGCCGTTGATCCAGCCCAGCGACGTGATGACGGTGACCCCGGCGGCAATCACAGCGGTCCAGCCGAGGCCGTCCGGGTTCAGGAGGTCCTTCGGGTCCACCAGACCTTCCCCGTTACCGACCTTAAGGAGGCCCGGGGCACTTTGCGCCACGGTGGCAATAATGGTGTCAAGCAGGGCGGGCTGGCTCCTGAGGACAAGCCCGGCAACTGAGAAGCCGGTAGTCAGGAGGCCTGTGATGGAGAAAAACATCCGGAACCCGATGCCCGCGCTCAGCAAGGGGCCGTGCTGGAGGTTGTAGTGCTGAAACGCCCGCATCGGACGCAGGGTGTTGAGCTTGGCCTGCAGCCATTGGATCGTGGCCATCAGGCCCGGCAACAGTCCGGTCCTGGATCTCCTGGCTTTGCCCCATTCCATCCGCTTCTGGATGACCGCCAGCTTCAGCCCGGCATGATCGGTGGGCAGGGGCTGGCCGTTAACCTGCGTCGGTTGAGGTGTCCGTGAAGCGGGTGCCGGCGTCGTTGTCAGTTTCGGTCCCAAAGTCCAGCTCTTCCCGTAGCTGCCAGATGCCGTCCGCATCATGCTCATAGAGTCCCATGCTAACCACGGGGAAGGTGGCCCTGTAATTCTTCAGCGCCGTTTCGGCCTCATCCAGGCTTTCCGGCGCGACGTCATGGGCGATCGTAACGTGCGGATGGTAGGCAAAGGGCAGTTCGCGGTGGAGCGGGCCGTGCTGGAGCTTACGGTGCAGGCCCACACAGTCATCGAACCCGTCCTCCACCTTGATGAAGACCACCGGTGAGACGGGCCGGAACGTTCCGGTCCCGGCGATAGTCACCATGAACGGGCTCTGGCAGCGCGCAACTTCGCGCACATGGCGGCGGGTTGCTTCCCAATCCTGGGTGGGGGTGGTGGTGACCAGCGTGATGTGTGCCGGCACCACATCCGCCAGCGGGTCCCCAAAAGAAGCCCGCCAGCGCTGCAGTTCCTCAGCCACCTCGGGCGGGAAGCCCAGGATGACACCAACGCTGATGTCTTCCGTACGTGACGGCGCATGGCCGGCCTGCCCGGTGTCGTCCGCTGGGTCGCCTTGGGGGTTAGCGTGGGTTGCCGCTGCCTGACGGGAGCGGGAACCTGCCCTTGCGGTGACTTTGCTGGATGGCATGGCGCTAGCGGACCCCTGCGAGGCTGAGGGACGGCAGGAAGCCCATCCGCTGGTACACCTGGCCAAGCGTTACGGAGGCGATCTCGCGGGCCCGTTCCGCGCCCAGGGCCAGCAGCCGGTCAAGCTCGGCGGGATCGGCCATCAGCTCATTGGTCCGGTTGCGGAGCGGGGTGATGAGATCCACCACCACGTCGGCGAGGTCAACCTTGAGGTGGCCGTACATCTTGCCCTGGTACTCCGACTCAAGCTCGGCCACCGGCTTGCCCGTGAGGGAGGAGTAGATGGTCAGCAGGTTGGACACTCCCGGCTTTTCCTCAGGATCGAAGCGGATGTCCGTGCCGGCGTCGGTCACCGCCGACTTGATCCGCTTGGCAGCGATCTTGGGATCCTCCAGCAGCTGGATGGCACCGTTCGGGGACTCCCCCGTCTTGGACATCTTGGCGCTGGGATTTTGGAGGTCGTAGATCTTGGCGCTTTCCTTCACGATCGTGGCCTCGGGAACTGTGAACGTGTGGCCGAACCGGGTATTGAAACGCTGCGCCAGGTTCCGCGTGAGTTCCAGGTGTTGCCGCTGGTCCTCGCCGACGGGCACGAGGTCGCTTTGGTACAGGAGGATGTCCGCGGCCATCAGGGTGGGGTAGGCGAAAAGCCCCAGGGTGGCGGAGTCCGCGCCGGACTTCTGGGTTTTGTCCTTGAACTGGGTCATCCGGGAGGCCTCGCCAAACCCGGTGATGCAGTTCAGCGCCCAGGCGAGCTGCGCGTGCTCGGGGACATGGGACTGGACGAAGAAGATGCTCTTGTCCGGGTCGATGCCGGCCGCGATGTACTGGGCCGCCACAATGCGGGTCCGCTTGGCCAGCTCTGCGGGGTCGAAGTCAACCGTGATGGCGTGCAGGTCCGGGATGAAGAAGACGGCGTCGTACTCCGCCTGCATGTCCACCCAGTTGCGCACGGCACCGATGTAGTTGCCCAGGTGCAGGGAGTCGGCGGTGGGCTTGGCGCCGGAAAGAATGCGCTTCTTGGCAGTGGGGGAAGTCTGGCTCGTCATGGAAAAACTTTCGGGCTTAGAGCTGGTAGTCCACTACCAGCGGGGCGTGATCGGAGAAGCGGGTGTCCCAGGTGGCTGCACGGTCCACGACGGCGGAAATGGCGGAGGCCGCCAGTTCGGGGGTGGCCAGGTGGTAGTCGATGCGCCAGCCGGTGTCGTTGTCGAATGCCTTGCCGCGCCAGGACCACCACGTGTACGGCCCGTCGATGTCGCCGGCAAGGTTCCGGTGGACGTCATGCCAGCCGATCTCCTCACCGAAGAACCGGTCGAAGTAAGCACGTTCCTCGGGCAGGTGCCCGGCCTTCTTGAGGTTGCCCTTGGAGTTCCGGATGTCCCGGGGCGTGTGGGCCACGTTCAGGTCCCCCACTACCAGGGCGTGGTCGCTGTGCTTGGTCAGCTCCGGCAGGCGGGTGCTCATGACGTCCAGGAACCGGAACTTGTCGTCCTGCTTGGGAGTGCCTACTTCACCGGAGTGCACGTAGGCACTGGCAACCGTGAGCTGCACGGGGTTCCCTGCGGTGTCGCGGACCCGGAAATCGGCTTCGACCCAGCGGCCGGCGGTGGCGAAGTAGTCGTCCCCGATGCCGTTCCTGGTGGCCAGCGGCTCCTCGCGGGAGGCAATCGCGACGCCGGAGCGGCCCTTCGCTTCAGCCTCGGCGTGCAGGATATGCCAGCCCTCCCCCAGCAGCTGCCGGACGACGGCGTCGGGGGCACGGACTTCCTGCAGGCAGAGGATGTCCACTTCGCGTGGCTCCAGCCAGGCCGCCATACCGTTCTTGTAGGCAGCCCGGAGGCCGTTTACGTTAACGGATGCGATGCGAAGGTGGTCCTTCTTCAATGCCGAGCTCACCCGCTCCACTCTAGTCGATGATGGTTCCGGTCACCGGCTCCCCGCTGCCGCCGGAAGACTTGATCATGTCCCTGGCGTTGGTGGCTGTGATCTCGATGGTTTCAAGGGCGCGGTTGATGGTGTCCTGGTTGGCGGCGGCGCCCTTGGCCCGCTCCTCCTCCACCACACGGATCTGCACCTGGACGATCTTGAAGGAGTGGTCCAGCTTCAGGTCCCGCACCTCGTCAGCCTCGGAACGCTCGTAAATCACGCGGGTGCCGCCGTGATCGGCAGAGGCGCGGGCCGGTGCCCGGCCAGTTGCTGTGTTAAAGGCACTCTGCGCCTCGGACAGCTTTGCGCCGGCTTTCCTGGCGGCCCGCTGGATGCTGAAGACCACGAACGCAGCCAGCGCCAGCCAAAAGGCGGCGATGATGGCGACAACCCAGCCCACGACGTCGTTCTGGTTGGCGGCGAAGATCACGGCCACGATGAACGCCGTCACCAGGACCATCAGGCCCGGCCCGCTGATCCGGAACATCGAAAACCCGCCCCGGGCGGGTTTGGAGGATGACGAGGAGCTGCCCAAAGTTCGCATGCAGCTATTGTCTCAAACGGCGGACGATGCTCCCGCCGTCTTCCACCCCCGGCGAACAGGGCTACTTGAGGAACAGGCTCCGCAGCCGCAGGGTGGTCAGCAGCATGCCGACAGCGGTCATCACCAGGTAGTAGCCCACATGCAGCGGCGTGGCAGCGGTGAAGCTGCCGACACTGATCTGCCGCAGCAGTTCCACACCGTGCCAAAGCGGCATGGCCTGGATGAACCACTGGATGGGCTGCGGGTAGACGCTGAGCGGGTAGAACGTGGCGCTGAACAGGAACATGGGCAGCAGGATGAAATTGATCCAGTCCATCTGCTGAAAGGTCTTGAGGAAACTGGTGATGCCCATGCCCAGGCTGGCAAATCCAAAGGCGATCAACACCGAGGCCGGGATCATCAGCAGCGCCCAGGGCGTGGTGATCAGTCCCATGACGCCCATGACCGCCGTGAAGCCGGTGGCATAGAGCATCCCCCGCAACAGGGCCAGGAAGATCTCGCCCAGCGCCACATCCAGCGGACCCAGCGACGTATACAGCATGCCCTGGTAGAGCTTGGCGAAGTTCATCTTGAAGAAGACGTTCCAGGTGGAGTCGTAGACGGCGCCGTTCATCGCCGAGACAGCCAGCAGTGCAGGTGCGATGTAGGCCGAATAGCTGATCGTGGTTCCATCGGGCCCCTGGACGTCGCCCACGATGGCGCCCAGTCCCACGCCCATGGAAAGGAGGAACAGCACCGGTTCGAAGAACCCGGATACCATCACCAGCCAGTTGGTGCTGCGCGTGGCCATCAGCCCGCGGGCAATGACGGCCCTGGCATTACCCGAATACAACTTCCCGAAAGCGCGGTTGCGGGCCTCTTCCGTCACGCTCCGGGAGGCGCCGCCGGGAACCCGGCCGCCGGCGCTGCCTGGGCCCGCCAGCGCGCTCATTCACCCATCCTCAGGGCAAAACGGCGCCGTGTCAGCACCCAGCCAGTAGCTGCAAGCGCCGCCAGGACGGCTACGTGAAGGACAGTGAGCAGCGGTGGTTCCCGGTAGCCGAAGCTGAGCACCCGGCCCAGTTCGGTGCCGTGCCAGATGGGCGAAATCCATCCCACCCAGCGGACGGCCAGCGGCAGGTTGTCCAGCGGGAAGAACGTCCCGGAAAACAGGAAGAGCGGCATCACGATGAACCGCATCACCAGCGCGAACTGGCCCTTGTCCTCCGTGATCGAGGCGGAGTACGCCATCAGCGGCAGCCCGAAAGCCAACCCTGTCAGGGTCGCCACCAGGATTCCGGCCCAGCCCCAGCCCGACGGCGAGGCACCAAAAAGCACCACGGCGGCGAAGTAGATGGCCGACTGCAGCACCAGGCGCAGCGTCACGGCCACGATCTGCCCCGCGGCAATCTGCTGCGGCGTCAGCGGTGACGCGTGCGGCCCGTAGTAGATCCGGCGCCACTTGAAGCCATCCATGATGGGAAACGTGAACTCATTGGCCGCGGTCATCACGGCGGCGGACACCAGCAGCGCCGGGGCGATGAAGGCCAGGTAGGACACGCCTCCGAAAACGGCGTTCCCGGTATCCACCAGGGTGGCCAGGCCAACCCCCATGGCGAAGAGGTAGGCCACAGGCTGGCCCACGCTGTACATCAAGATGGACCAGGTGTAGCCCTTCATCACCCGGAGCACCTGCTCGGCATAATAAAAGGCGCCCCAGCGCCGCGCCTTGGCCGCCGAAACCGCCGCCGGGTGCGCCCGGACACCGGACGGCGTCGCAGCCGGTGTAGTCAGCTGCCGTTCAGTCGCCTGCTGTTCAGGCGCACTGGGGTTCTCAGTCAACGAGGCTCCTGCCGGTGAGCCGCAGGAACACGTCCTCCAGCGACGACCTGCGGACCAGCGATGTCAGCGGCCTCAGGCCGCGGGCCGATACCTGCTCAAGGGCTGACTCGCCGTCGTGGGCATACATCAGCACCCGGTCCGGCAGCACCTCAAGGCGCTCCCCGATCCCTTCCAGCTGCGACCCGATAGTGGCGTTCCGCTCGGAACCGAAGCGCAGCTCCACCACCTCCCGGGTCGAATGCTCGCGGATCAGCTGCGCAGGTGAGCCCTCCGCCATGATCCGGCCCTTATCCACCACGATCAGCCGGTCGCAGAGCTGCTCGGCCTCATCCATGTAGTGGGTGGTCAGGATCAGGGTGACGCCCTGCTCCTTGAGCCGGAACAGGCGGTCCCACAGGATGTGCCGGGCCTGTGGATCCAGGCCCGTGGTGGGCTCGTCCAGCAACAGGATCCGTGGTTCGTTGATCAGGGAACGGGCGATGGTAAGCCGGCGCTTCATGCCGCCGGAGAGCGCGTCCACCTTCGACGTGGCCTTGTCCGTCAGCTGGGCGAACTCCAGCAGTTCGTCGGCCTTCGGCTTCAGGTAGCTCATGGGCAGGCCGAAGTAGCGGCCGTAGACCAGGAGGTTGTCGCGGACGCGCAGTTCCTGGTCCAGGTTGTCCTGCTGCGGCACCACGCCCAGGTGGGCGCGCACCTCGGGTCCGTGCGTGTCCGGGTCCAGGCCCATGATGCTGAGCCGGCCAGCGGACCGGCGCGTCACGCCGCCGATCATCTTCATGGTGGTGGATTTGCCCGCCCCGTTCGGCCCCAGCAGCCCGAAGGACTCCCCCGCGGGCACGGTGAAGGAGATGCCGTCCACGGCGGCCACGTCGCCATAGGTCTTGGTCAGGTTCTCGGCGGAGATGACAGTGGGGGGCGCTTTCCGTCCGCCCGCCCGGGCAGCGGAGGGCAGGATGGCTTCGTTGTGCACCCTCCGCAGACTAGTCGGCCTTTTAGCTGCGTGGAAGTGTCCTCGTTAACACAGGTGGGTTAAGTACGACGGCGGCCCGCACCTTTTCGAAAAGGTGGGGGCCGCCGTCGGGCTGCTTGCTTTAGACGCTTAGGCGATGCCCGCCTTGCGCTCCGCGGCCTCGACTACGTTGGTCATCAGCAGCGCCACAGTCATGGGGCCAACGCCGCCGGGGTTCGGCGAAATCCAGCCGGCTACCTCGGCAGCTGCAGGCTCGATGTCGCCGTGGACCTTGCTCTTGCCCGTCTCGGGGTCGGTTTCCCGGGTGACGCCAACGTCCAGCACGGCGGCGCCGGGCTTCACGTCCGAGGCCTTGACGATGTGCTTGGCACCGGCGGCCCCCACGATCACGTCCGCCTGGCGCAGCAGCTCGGACATGTTGGTGGTGCCGGTGTGGGTCAGCGTTACCGTGGCGTTGATTTCGCGCCGGGTCAGCAACAGCCCGATGGACCGGCCGATGGTCACACCGCGGCCAACAACCACCACGTGCTTGCCCTTGAGGTCGTAGCCGTTGCGCAGGAGCAACTCGATGACACCGCGGGGTGTGCACGGCAGCGGCGAGGTGATCTTGCCGTTGACATTGAGCACCAGCCGGCCGAGGTTGGTGGGGTGCAGGCCGTCGGCGTCCTTGTCGGGGTCGATCCGTTCAAGGATGCGGTCGGTGTCCAGGTGCTTGGGCAGCGGCAGCTGGACGATGTAGCCGTGGCAGGAGGGGTCAGCATTGAGTTCGTCAATGAGGGCCTCAACCTGCTCCTGGGTGGCGTCGCCCGGAAGCTCGCGCTGGATGGAGTTCATCCCGATCTCCACCGACTGCTTGTGCTTCATGGACACATACAGCTGGGAGGCGGGATCTGCGCCCACCAGCACCGTCGCGATGCCGGGGGTGATGCCGCGGGCCTTCAGGGCCGCCACACGCTCGGTCAGTTCGGCCTTGATGGCCGCCGCTGCTGCCCGTCCGTCAAGGATCCGGGCAGTCTTGGTTGCTTCAGTCATGGGTCACCACTGCTCGTGCTGCGGGTACAGCGGGAAGTCGGCGGCGAGCTTGTCGACGCGGGCCTGCAGGGATTCAACGTCGGCGCTGTTGCCGGCCTTGAGTGCGGTGGCGATGATGTCGGCGACCTCAGTGAACTCCTCGGCACCGAAGCCGCGGGTGGCCAGGGCCGGAGTGCCGATGCGCAGGCCGGAGGTGACCATCGGCGGGCGGGGGTCGAACGGAACGGCGTTGCGGTTGACGGTGATGCCCACGGAGTGCAGCAGGTCTTCCGCCTGCTGGCCGTCCAGCTGCGAGTTGCGCAGGTCGACGAGCACCAGGTGGACGTCCGTGCCGCCGGTGAGGACGGAGACGCCGGCTTCGGCGACGTCGGCCTGGTTGAGGCGGTCAGCGATAATCTTGGCGCCTTCCAGGACGCGCTCCTGGCGCTCCTTGAATTCCTGCGTACCGGCGATCTTGAAGGCCACGGCCTTGGCGGCGATGACGTGCATCAGCGGGCCGCCCTGCTGGCCCGGGAACACGTTGGAGTTCAGCTTCTTGGCCCACTGTTCCTTGGCCAGGATTACACCCGAGCGCGGACCGGCCAGCGTCTTGTGCACTGTAGAGGTGACGACGTCGGAATGCGGCACCGGGCTCGGGTGCAGTCCGGCGGCAACCAGGCCGGCGAAGTGTGCCATGTCAGTCCAGAGCAGCGCGCCCACTTCATCAGCAATGGAGCGGAAGGCGGCGAAGTCCAGGTGGCGGGGGTAGGCGGACCAGCCGGCAATGATGACCTGCGGCTTTTCGGCGATGGCCTGCTCGCGGAGCTTGTCCATGTCGATGCGGAAGTTGTCTTCCTCGACCTGGTACGCGGCAACCTGGTAGAGCTTGCCCGAGAAGTTCAGCTTCATGCCGTGGGTCAGGTGGCCGCCGTGCGCCAGGGACAGGCCCAGGATCTTGTCCCCGGGGGTGATCATGGCGGAGAGCGCGGCGGCGTTGGCCTGCGCGCCGGAGTGCGGCTGGACGTTGGCGTACTCGGCGCCGAACAGTGCCTTGACCCTGTCAATGGCCAGCTGCTCTGCAACATCAACGTATTCGCAGCCGCCATAGTAGCGGCGGCCCGGGTAGCCCTCGGCGTACTTGTTGGTGAGGACGGAGCCCTGGGCCTCCATGACGGCACGGGGCGCGAAGTTTTCGGAGGCAATCATTTCCAGGGTGCCGCGCTGGCGGCCGAGCTCCTGGTCCAGGACTGCGGCGATTTCAGGATCGAGCTCAGCCAGCGGCTGGTTGCTCACGGCTGTGGTTGAAGTGGCTGTAGTAGTCACGAAGAACTCCTGGCTAGGGAAACGGGCACTGCTTAGGTCAGGCTACCGGCTGGAGCACTCCCACCCCGCCTTATGACAGGACTTGAAAGCGCAGGCATGGCGCTGCTGCGCTGACGCGGGTGCAGCCCCATTTTCCGGCAAAACATGACCCTCGGCCCAGGCGTACGATCCGTGGTCTTCGTGATTGCCGCTCCCTGGTGGTTAGCCACCCAACGCCAGTTGCGACCATCCCAGCCTACCAAAACCGGCGCCCGCAGCGCGGGTAGGCTATTACGCGTGAATGAAGAGCAGCTGAACCAAGCGTACGTTGTAACCCTGTCCTGCCCGGACCGTCCCGGAATCGTCCACGCGGTGGCTGGAGCACTGCTCGTGGCAGGGTGCAACATCATGGATTCGCAGCAATACGGCAGCCCTTCAACGGGAAACTTCTTCATGCGGGTTGAGGTGACCACGGCAGCGGCCAAGTCCGAACTGCGTGCCGCGCTGGAGCCCGTGGCGGAGGCCTTCTCCATGCAGTGGAACCTTAATACTGTCGGCGACAAGGTGCGCACGCTGGTGATGGCCAGCACCTCGGCCCACTGCCTCAATGACCTGCTGTTCCAGCAGCGCTCCGGCACCCTTCCCATTGAGATCCCCGCGATTGTGTCCAACCACCAGGACCTCGCTGGGCTGGCCGAGTTTTACGGCATCCCGTTCCACTACATCCCGGTGACCAGGGACACCAAGGTGCAGGCAGAGGACAAGCTGCGCGCCCTCATCGCCGAGCACGATGTCGAGCTGACCGTCCTGGCCCGCTATATGCAGATCCTCTCCGACGAACTCTGCACCGAGCTGACCGGCAAGGCCATCAACATCCACCACTCGTTCCTGCCCTCCTTCAAGGGCGCCAAGCCGTACCACCAGGCGCATTCCCGCGGCGTGAAGCTGATCGGCGCCACTGCCCACTATGTGACGGCCGCACTGGATGAGGGGCCCATCATCGAGCAGGAGGTCATCCGGGTGGACCATGCCCGCACCGCTGAGCAGTTCGTGCAGATGGGCCGCGACGTCGAGGGCCGGACCCTGGTCCAGGCCGTGCAGTGGCACGCCGAGCACCGGGTGCTCCTGGACGGCAACCGGACGGTGGTCTTCAACTAACGCGCCCCGGGATTTCGCTGCACGGGTTTCGACGGAGGGGATTCGAGGCGCGGGTCCGGACGCCGGGCGGCGGCTGGCTGTGCCGGGCCGGGACGGCTAGCTGCTGCCTCCCCTGCGGGCCCTGGCCAGATATCCGCCCATAAATCCGCCGGCCACCAGGACGATCGCGCCGAACCGGGCCAGCCGAACACCCAACCTGCGCCGGCCGCGGAGCCGGGCAGCCCAGGACCCGGCAAAGATCAGCACAGCGGTCGCGTTCAATCCGGCGTGCACCACGCCAATGCGCTGCGTCTGCCGCCCTGCCAGGGCCCACTCAGCCCATCCCGTCAAGGCGGTGGGAGCTGCGGTGATAACGCCAAAACCTACCAGCCGGGTCGCGGCCCGCTGGCTTCCGGTGTCCGAGTACAGGTCCAGGAACATCGCCATGAACCACGCCCCGAAGGGCGCATCAGTGAAGATGACGTGCAGGGGAATTCCGGTTGCCTCTCCGTGGAGGACGTTCCGGAGCCGCTCGTTTTGGACCAGGCGGCCGGCCAGGGGCCTGGCGGCATTCACCGGTGTGTCGAGGGCGTCCAGCCGCTCAAGCCTTCCCATGAACCGGCGGAAAGGGCTGGTCGCGCCGCCGTCGCCCCTCCGCAGTTGCAGCACCGGGAATTCCAATTGCCGTAGCTCCATAGCCTCAGGGTAGGGATGGGTGCCAGCCGCTGTCAGGCCGAAAGCCCCTTGCGGGGCCGGGGTCACTTGGCCGGCCCGCGCAGTGCCCTAGGCTTGGCCCATGGCTCCTCTGTACCCTTTCGCCGGGAACACCCCGGCTGTCCATGACTCAGCATTCGTCGCCCCGTCGGCCTCGATCATTGGCAACGCCACCCTGGGCCCGGACTCCAGTGCCTTCTACGGCGTCTCCGTCCGCGCCGACACCGCGGCCATCACCGTAGGTGCCGGCAGCAACCTGCAGGACAACGTGGTGCTGCACGCCGATCCAGGCTTCCCCTGCACGGTGGGCGAACGGGTCAGCGTGGGCCACGCCGCCGTCGTGCACGGCTGCACGGTGGAGGACGACTGCCTGATCGGGATGGGCGCCACCGTCCTCAACGGCGCGGTCATCGGCGCCGGCTCGCTGGTGGCCGCCGGCGCCGTAGTCCTCGAAGGAACGGTGGTTCCGCCCCGGTCACTGGTGGCGGGCGTGCCCGCCAAGGTGCGCCGCGAACTCACAGAGGAAGAGTTCGACGGCGTTCGCGCCAACGCGGCACGCTACGTGGAGCTCGCGGCGAAACACCGCGAGCTGTCCCCACCCACCCCCTAACCTCGCAAGCTCGGCCAGGGAACCTGGCGGGCGAGGGCCCACGCTAATCCAGGCTGATCGGGCCGAACTCGTCCAGCAGGTCGCCCGGGCCGGGGTTGCCCGGAGCGGAAGCCCCTCCCAGGTGCTGCACGACGCCCCACACCGCGTTCAGCCCCGTGGTAACGGCCCCTTCCGCCCACCCGGCGGTGAAGGAGACGTCGTCGCCGGCCAGGAAGATGCCGCGCTGTGACTCGGGCAGCTCGTCCTGCTTGAAGTGCGTGAACAGCCGCTGCTGGTAGCGGTAGTGCCCGGGCAGGTTGGCCTTGAAGGCGCCCATGAAGTTGGGGTCCGCTTCCCAGGACACGGTGATGGGCTGCCCCACGATGTGGCCGGCGATGTCCACACCGGGGTAGATCTGCTCCAGCGAGTGCAGCATCAGTTCAACGCGTTCGTCGGCGTCCAGGGCCAGCCACTTCAGGGCGTCATCGTTCCAGGTGTAGGAGAGCAGGATGACGGCGGGCTGGTCGGGGCCGTTGTCCAGCAGGTAGGTGGCCCGGTTCAGCCGGTCGGTCAGCGTCATGGACAGGACCTCGTTGCCGGTGTCCGGGTCGATGTCCTTCCAGAAGGGCCGGTCCACCATGACGAACGTCTTGGAGGACTGCATGTAGTGCGATTTCTCCATGGCGGTCCACAGTTCGGCGGGAAACAGTGCCTCCTCGGTGTGGATCCGGGTGGACAGCAGCCAGGACTGGCAGGTGGTCACCACGGCCGGGTAGGTGGCCTCGCGGCCCCAGCGTTCGCGGATCCGCAGGTTTCCGTCCGGGTCGCGGCTGATCCTGCCCACGGCTCCGCGGGGCGAGCCGGAGTGCAGGGAGGCAAGGGAGGTGCCGGCGGGCCAGTGAACCATGTCCGACGGCGCGTGCTGCCACAGTGCCTCGGGCAGGCGCTGCGCTCCGCCCCGGATGAAGCGGTGCTGGTCGTCCGCGTCGGTGTAGACCACGCGCAGGATTTCAAGGATGGAGTTGGGGAAGTCGGTGTCCCAGCCGCCGGTGCCGAAACCCACCTGGCCAAAGGCCTCCCGGTGGGCGAACCCTGCCTTTTTGAAGGAGTCGCTGGCGGCGATGAAGCCGTAGAAGGTCTGCTCGTCCATCAGCGGAAGCAGTTCGTTCCACAGTTCCTTGATGCGGGCCATGTCCCGGGAACGGATGGCGTCCTGCATTTCCACGAACTTGGCGCCGTCGTTGACCGCGGCCTTCCAGGCGTCGGCCACCTCGCGGAAGAACGGCGGAAGGTCGCTTGGCTTTTCCGCGTAGTGCTTCTTCCCGGCCAACTCGATCACGGTACTGGAGGTGGCCTCGGCGAGGGGGTTCGGGAAGTCCTGGGTCTCCAGCCCCAGCAGGTCAACGTAGTGGTAGAAGGCCTTGCCCGACACTGGAAAGCGCATGCCGCCCAGGTCCGCCACTACTCCGGGAGCTGCAGGGAAGGCGGCGGTGCGGAGCCGCCCGCCGATTTGGTCCGCTTCATAGACCACGGGCCGCAGTCCCAGTTTCATCAGTTCATAGGCGGTCACCAGGCCGGAGACGCCGGCGCCTATGACGGCGACCTCCGTGCCGTAGAGCTCCGGCGGGATGGAGCCCAGGCCGTCAGGGTGGGCCAGGTACTGGTCGTAGCTGAACGGGAAGTCGGGGTTCAGCATGGTGATGGGAGCTGCGTGCCTGTCGAGGACCCGTCCGGCGGCATCGACGGGAGCCGCGGAGGTGCTGGAGGGGTCGAAGGCCGGCAGTTCGGTGGCGGTGGTCATGATAGTTCTGCTTTCACAGGTTCCTGGCTTGGGGCCTTGGCGGTCAGTTCACGGTAGTCGAGCTCGCTGAGAGCCGCTACCTTCGAGTTCCGGCGTCCATAGCCGAAGTAGATGGCAATCCCCACGAGCATCCAGGCACCAAAGACGACCCAGGTCTCGGCACCAAGGTTCGCCATTAGGTAGGCGCACATCAGTGTGCCCAGCACGGGGCTGGCGGGGTACAGCGGTACCCGGAAGCTTCGCTTCAGGTCCGGGCGGTTGCGCCGCAGGTAGATGACGGCGACATTGACCAGCGCGAAGGCGAACAGCGTTCCGATGCTGGTGGCATCGGCGAGGGCGCCGAGCGGGACCAGCCCTGCGGTGAGGGCGACGGCGGTGCCAACGATCACGGTTCCGGCGGCCGGGGTGCCGGTCCGGGCGGAGACCCGTCCGAAGACCTTGGGCACGAGGCCGTCCCGGGACATCGAGAGCAGGATGCGGGTCTGGCCGTACAGGACCGTGAGCACGATGCTCGCGATGGCAAGGACAGCGCCGACGGAAAAGACCAGGGCGATCCATGGCTGGTGGGTGGTCTCCTCCAGGATCTGGACCAGGGCGGCCTCGGTGCCGTCGAACCAGCCCCAGGGCCGGGCGCCGATGGCGGCGACGGCCACGAGGACGTAGATGCTGGTGACGATCACCATGGACAGCAGGATGGCGCGGGGAAGATCGCGCTTGGGGTTCCTGGCCTCTTCACCTGCAGTGGATGCGGCGTCGAAGCCGATGTAGGAAAAGAAGACCCGCGATGCTGCTGCGGACACGCCTGCGGCACCCATGGGCATCAACGGTTCAAAGTTGCCGGCGTTGAAGGCGGTAAAGGCAACTACGCAGAAAAACAGCAGGATGCCTATCTTAATGACGACGATGGCGGTGTTGATCCAGGCGCTTTCACGCGCGCCGCGGACCAGCAGGACCATGGCCAGGACCACGATGGCCACCGCTGGAATGTTTACCAGTCCGCCGTCTCCCGGAGGCTGCGACATGGCGTCGGGCAGCACCTCTCCGAACGCTGCCAGCGCCTCGTTGACGTACTGGCCGGCGCCCACGGCAACGGCAGCGACCGAGACGGCGTACTCCAGGACAAGGCACCACCCGCAGATCCATGCCATGCCTTCGCCCATGGTGGCGTAGGAGTAGGAGTAGCTTGAGCCCGCAACGGGAACAAGGCCTGCCATTTCGGCGTACGACACCGCGGAGAGCAGCGCGGCCAGGCCGGCGATGACGAAGGAGATCCAGATCGCCGGGCCGGCCAGCGGAACCGACTCGCCAAGGATGACCAGGATGCCGGTCCCCAGGGTGGCGCCGACGCTGATCATGGTCAGCTGGAGGACGCCGAAGCTGCGCACCAGCCCGGTGCCGCCCTCGCTGCTTCCGGCCTCGCTGACCATCTGGCCGATCGGTTTACGGCGCAGCAGCTGCGCCCCGAGGCCGGGCCGCCCGCCGCTTGGCGCAAAGGTTTTTTCGGTGGTCACAGGCACAGTCACCGTTGACGTCCCTTCAGAGTAGTTGGTCGGTTTCCCCTCCCCAAGGTTGGCATGTGAGCCAACTCTCAGCCCGGTGCAAAATGACTTATAGTGATAAACCATGAGTCTTAATGCACATCACCGGCCAGTCGCGCACACCTATGCCGGCTGAGCCCGCCACGTCCGGACGGCTGAGCTTCGTCACCCTCCAGCAGTTCCTCGACCAGCTGCCGCCGCTGCTGAAGATGCTTCACGACGGCGGCAACGGCGGCCAGCTGCTGCGGTGGGTTGAGCCCAGCGAGCTGGAGGACCCCACGCCCTACCTTCCGGAGGGCGAATTCCTGCTCACGGCCGGCCTTCCCTTCCTTGGCGGCGGCGGATCACCTGCCAGCGTGGACGCGTACGTCCTGCGGCTGGTGGACGCCAAGGTTGCGGCCCTGGGCTTCGGGATCAGGCCCTATTTCGACGCCGTCCCGGACGTGCTCCTCGACGCGTGCCGGCGGCACAACCTCACCTTGTTCGAGGTGCCGGAGTCGCTTCCCTTCGCGGCGATCGGCCTGCAGTTTTCACAACTCCTGGAGACCGACAACGCCCGGGTCTTCCGGCAGTTGGCAGAGACCAACCGGCAGCTCATGCGCGCCGTCCTCTCCCCCAGGCCGGAGCACGAACTGCTGGCCGCCCTGGTCCAGCGCGTGCCCGTGTGGGCCGTAATGGTGGGAGCGGACGGCCGGGTCCGCGCCCGCGGCACCAGTGCCGGCGGCAGCCCCGCCGTCGAACATTCCCTGTTGGAGCCCATGCTGGAACGGCTGCTGTCCGGCCGTGGGCCCCGGGTGGAAATGGACGGCTTTGACCAGCCCGGATCGGCACTGGTGGTGGGCCACCCGCTGCGGAGCGCCAGGGACGCCAACCTCGGCGCCCTGATCCTGGGCTCCGACGTCCCGCTGACCCCCGCACAGAACAACGTGGTCCAGTCCGCCGTGGGACTGCTGGAGCTGCTGGTCCGGCAGCGGACCAGCGGGTCCTTGGCCCCCAGCCAGCTGGCCACCGCCGTCCTGCTGCATCCCGAAAGCCTCACCACCGGCGGCACCAAGCACCTCACCGGACTCAAGGACCTGCTGGCGCAAAGCCTGTCCTCCACCCGGTCCGCACCTGTCCGCGTAATTCAGGGCGTCAAGGTGGAAGCGCCGGAGTGGCCGGCCGGAGACAGCCCGGTCAGGGAACTGCTGCAGTGGCGGCGGATGTTCGATACGAAGCTGGTGGAGATCACCGACTACGGGTTCGCTGCGGTGACCCGGCTCAAGGTGGACGATGCGCTGCTTGCCGAGGTCGAGAAGCTCGGGTGGCGCCTGGTGGTTGGCGAACCCACCGAGCTGGCCAGCCTTCCCGCCGCCTACCAGCGCGCCAGCTCCCTGCGGAGCCAGGTCCAAAGAAGCGGTTCAAGCATCCGGGCCGACGAAGTGTCCTGGTCGGTCACGGGCCTGCTTGGCCGTGAGGCCGGGACCCTGCTGGCCGAACGGCTCCTGCATCCGGTCCTGTCGCTTGAACCGGACCGGCGCGATCCGCTGCTGGCCGTCCTCCGCGGCTGGCTTGGCGAAAACGGCAGCTGGGACGGTTCCGCCAAGCAGCTGGGGCTGCACCGCAACAGCGTGCGGCGCCAAATCGGGGTCCTCAGTGAACTGCTCCAGATGGACCTGAACCAGGCACAGGTCCGGTCAGAGCTTTGGATAGCCCTGCAGTACACCGAAGGGCTGACCGCCGGGACGGGCTAATGGCCAGGAGCAGGGGCGGCGGCTAGGGCGTGCTGTCCCCCGGCCGGCCTGTTTCCCGCGGCAGGCCGGCCTCCCATTCCCGGTACAGCTGGGGCCGGCGCTCCCGCAGGTACGGCACTTCGTCCCTCGCAGCGCGGACCGCGTCCGGGCCCACCTCGGCGAAGAGCAGTGCGGGCATTTCGCCTGCCTGGGCGAGGAGTCCGCCATCGGGTCCCGCCACCACGCTTCCGCCGCCGAAGATGTAGGCGTCCTCGGCGCCACAGTGGTTGGCATATGCCACGTTCAGCTGGCTTTCCAGCGCACGGGCCCGGATGAGCACCTGGGGCACGGCCTCGTAACCGGCCGACAGCGCGGTGGGGACCAGGATCAGTTCGGCGCCGCGGCCGGCGGCTGCCCGGGCGGCTTCGGGGAACTCGATGTCGTAGCAGATCAACAGGCAGGTGCGGATGCCGTTGAAGTCCACGACGGCGGGTGGTTGCGCGGCAGCCACGAACGCCTTGCGTTCCTCGTTGCCGAAGAGGTGCACCTTGGCGTACCTGAGTAGTTCTGCGCCGGTGGCATCGACCAGGGTGGCAGAAATGTGCCACTCGGGGGTCTGGGCTGGCTCCGGATCCGCGCCGCCGCCGCCGGCCGTTTCGGCGGGAAGGCTGTAGACAAGCGCGATCCTGTTCCGGCGGGCGATGTCGGCCAGCCGTTCGCGGATGCCGGGAAGGCTTGCCGGATCAAGTTCGGCGCGCACCCGCAGGGGGGCGTAGCCCACGGGGAACAGTTCCGGCGTCAGGAGCAGGTGGGCGCCGGCGTGGGCCGCCCGGTTTGCGGCCTCGTCAATGGTCCGAAGATTGGCCTCAACGTCCAGGACCACGGCGTTCGCCTGCAGGACGGACAGCAGCATCGTTACCACCTTCTGTTCCCCTGTCCCTACGGAATGGATGGGCAGGATTGATCTCAGTTCCAGCCTAGCCAGCTGCGCACCGGGACGGCGGGTCGTTTGGACCCGGCCGGCACGGGGCCGGGACGGAATGCACGGAAACGGGCGAGTGCGCGCGTGACGGCGGGTTGTGTACAGACTCGCGCATGCATGCGTTAACTTCTTGACTACAAGAGCAGCGATAGGGCAATCTTCTTAGCATGTCCGCAACCACGCGCTCAACGAGGAGCAAGCCCAAGAACCCCGGTTCGCAGTCCGCCCTGCGGCAACTGAACCAGCAGCGGATTATCGAGGCCCTCATGGGCGGCCCGTCCACGCAGGCGGAGCTCGCCCGGCAGACAGGACTCTCCACTGCCACCGTCTCCAACATCGTCAAAATCATGCTGGATTCCGGCCTGGCGTCCACAGAACCCATCACCAGTTCCGGCCGCCGGGCGCTGAACGTGCGGCTGAACAGCAACGGGGCGGTGGCGGTGGGGATCGACTTCGGCCGGCGGCACCTGCGGGTGGTCCTGGCTTCGCTCAGCTACCACGTCATCGCCGAAGAATCAGTACTCCTCCCTTTGGGCCACCAGGCGGAGGAGGGCATCCGGGCGGCGGTGGAACTGCTGGAGAAGCTGCTCCGGGAAAGCGGGGTGGAACGCACTTCGGTGGTGGGTGCCGGCGTCGGCATTCCTGGCCCCATTGACCGGCGGACCGGGACCGTCGCGCAGGGTGCAATCCTGCCCGAATGGGTGGGGATCAACATCCTTCAGCATCTTGAGGAAACCTTGAGAATTCCCGTCTTTGTTGACAACGACGCGAATCTGGGGGCGTGGTCCGAAGTAACCTGGGGGCAGCATTCGGGGGTCAACAACCTCCTGTTCCTGAAGATCGGTTCCGGCATTGGCGCCGGCCTGATCCTGAACGGTTCGCCCTACTACGGCAACGTGGGAATCACTGGCGAGATAGGTCATGCCACCATCCATGAGCAGGGCTTGGTATGCCGCTGCGGCAACCGCGGATGCCTGGAGACCATAGCCTCCACCACCACCATGATCGAGCTCCTCAGCCGGGGCGAGGACCGGCCCCTGACGCCATCGGACATTATCCGGAAGGCCCGCAACCGGGACTCCGCCACCCTGCGCGTAGTGGACGACGCGGGCCTTGCGGTGGGCCGGGCGCTGGGCAACGTGGCCAACCTGATCAACCCCGAGGTAATCGTGGTGGGCGGTCCGCTGGCGGGTCTTGGGGACATCCTGCTGGACCCTATCCGGCGGGGACTCATCCGGCATGCGGTGCCGGTCATCGGAGAGACCACCACCCTCACCATGTCCTCCCTGGGAGACCGCGCAGAGGCGCTCGGTGCCGCCGCCCTGGTCTTCCAGCATGCCGGGATCCGGAAGACCTAGACCATTTCGTTATCCAGCAATTGCGTTAAAGACTTGACGACAATAGCTGTGATCCAGTTTACTTTTGGTTCAGACGGCCCTGCGCTTTGCCGGCCGGACAAAGAAGTCATTGCATTGGAGGGTTAGGGCAATATGACGTCCCAGACCACGCAGACGGACCCGATCATCCTCGAGATGCGGTCCATCACCAAGGAATTCCCGGGCGTTAAAGCGTTGGATAACGTAAGCCTCCGGGTAAAGGCCGGCGAGATCCACGCCATCTGCGGCGAGAACGGCGCCGGCAAGTCCACCCTGATGAAGGTTCTCTCGGGTGTCTACCCCTACGGCAGTTACGACGGCGACATCGTCTACCAGGGGCAGGTCCAGCAGTTCAGGGATATCCGGGCCAGCGAACACGCCGGCATTGTGATCATCCACCAGGAACTGGCGCTGATCCCGGAGCTCTCCATCATGGAGAACATCTTCCTGGGCAACGAGCCCACCAAGCGCGGCGTCATCGATTGGGCCGAAGCCCGGCTGCGTTCCCTGGACCTGCTGGCCCGCGTGGGACTGCGCGATGATCCGGATACCCCCATCAAGGAAATCGGTGTCGGCAAACAGCAGCTCGTGGAGATCGCCAAGGCCCTGAACAAGTCCGTCAAGATCCTGATTTTGGACGAGCCCACGGCCGCACTCAACGAGTCCGACTCCCAGCACCTGCTGGACCTGATGCTTGGCCTGAAAGCCAAAGGCATCACGTCGATCATCATTTCGCACAAACTCAACGAGATTGAGCAGATCGCCGATTCCATCACCATCATCCGTGACGGCAAGTCCATTGAGACCCTTGACGTCAAGGCTGACGGCGTTGACGAGGACCGGATCATCAAGGGCATGGTGGGCCGGACACTGGAATCCCGGTTCCCGGACCACACGCCAAAAATTGGCGAAGTGTTCTTCGAGGTCAAGGACTGGACGGTGGGCCACCCGGCCATCCAGGACCGCCTCGTGTGCAAGGGTTCCAACTTCTTTGTCCGGCGCGGCGAGATCGTCGGATTCGCCGGCCTCATGGGCGCAGGGCGGACCGAGCTGGCCCGCTCGGTGTTCGGACGGTCCTACGGAAAGTTCATCAGCGGCCATATCTACAAGAACGGCCGCGAGGTCACCCTTAAGAATGTCCGCCAGGCCATCGACGCCGGACTGGGCTACGTCACCGAGGACCGCAAATCCCTGGGCCTGAACCTGCTGGACGACATCAAGACCACCACCGTGGCGGCCAACCTGAGGAAAGTCAGCCACAACTACGTGGTGGACGCCAACCAGGAATTCACGGTGGCGGAGGAGTACCGCAAATCCCTGCGCACCAAGACGCCCTCCGTGGAGGAAGGCGTGGCCAAACTTTCCGGCGGCAACCAGCAGAAGGTTGTGTTGGCCAAGTGGATGTTCACCGACCCCGACCTCCTGATCCTGGACGAGCCCACCCGCGGCATCGACGTGGGGGCAAAGTACGAGATCTACGGCATCATCCAGCAGTTGGCCAACCAGGGCAAGGGAGTCATCGTCATCTCCTCGGAGCTCCCCGAGCTCCTGGGCCTGTCCGACCGTATCTACACGATCTTCGAAGGCGCCATCACCGGCGTCCTGAACAAGGACGAGGCCACTCAGGAAAGCCTGATGAAGCTGATGACCTCCGCCACCCGAAAAGCCGCCTGAACCTCTGGCCCATTCCAGAACCTTCCGGACACAAGGACTGAAACCATGAACGCCCTCAAGAAGCTTTTTGGCGGGAATACCCGTCAATTCGGCATGATCTTCGCCCTGGTGGCGCTGATCATCTTCTTCCAGATCGCCACCCAAGGCCGGACGCTTACCTCCGGCAACGTCATCAACCTCTTCAACGGCAACTCCTACATCCTCATCCTGGCAATTGGCATGGTGCTGGTGATCATTGCAGGACACATCGACCTTTCCGTCGGCTCCGTCGCGGCCTTCGTGGGCGTCACAGTGGCGCTGGCTATCCGCGACTGGGGTATCCCCTGGTACGCCGGGGTGCTCCTTGGCCTGCTCCTCGGTGCCCTGATCGGCGCCTGGCAGGGCTGGTGGACAGCGTATGTCGGAATTCCGGCGTTCATCGTGACGCTGGCCGGCATGCTGCTCTTCCGCGGCTTCAACCAGTTCGTGGGCAAGTCCAACACCATCCCGGTCCCCTCCGACTTCCAGTACCTGGGCTCCGGCTACCTGCCCGAAGTAGGACCGAACCTGGGTTACAACAACCTGACCCTGCTGCTCGGCCTTGCCGCTGCCGCTTTCGTGGTTGTCAGCGAGCTCCGGTCCCGCGCCAGGGCCAAGGCACTTGGTGCTGAAGTTCCCGAAATGTGGGTCACCGTCCTGAAGCTGGTCCTCATCTGCGCGGCCATTCTCTACGCCACCTACCTGTTCGCCACGGGCCGTCCGGGCACCTCCTTCCCCATCCCCGGCCTCATCCTGGCCGTCCTTGTCCTGATCTACGGCTTCATCTCCTCCCGCACTGTCATCGGCCGCCACATTTACGCCGTGGGTGGCAACCGGCATGCAGCAGAGCTGTCCGGCGTCCAGTCCAAGAAGGTCAACTTCCTGGTGATGATGAACATGTCCATCCTGGCGGGCCTGGCCGGCATGATCTTCGTCGGCCGGTCCACCGCATCAGGTCCGTTCGACGGCGTCGGCTGGGAACTGGACGCCATCGCCGCTGTCTTCATCGGCGGCGCGGCCGTTACCGGCGGCGTGGGCACCGTGATCGGGTCCATCATCGGTGGCCTGGTGATGGCCGTCCTGAACAATGGCCTCCAGCTCCTCGGCGTCGGTGCAGACCTGACCCAGATCATCAAGGGCCTGGTCCTCCTGATCGCCGTCGCCTTCGACGTTTACAACAAGAGCCAGGGCAAGACGTCGATCATCGGCATGCTGACCAGGAACTTCAACCGCCCCTCCGGCGGTGGCCCGAGCAACCCGCTCCAGCCCGACGAAACCACCTCCACCAAGGAAGCGATCGCCAGGGAAGCCTGAGCACCCGCGACCTGACCGAGTTATACACAACACAGAGAGAGAACCAACAATGCGAATGTTTGGTAAAGCAGGAAAGGCCGCAGCGGTTGCTGCTATCGCAGCACTGGCGCTGACGGGCTGCGGCCGCTCGGAGTCCCCCTCGGGCGGAGCCAGCGGAGGCGCAGGAGGATTCGACCAGAACTCCTCCATCGGCGTTGCACTCCCGCAGAAGACCAGTGAGAACTGGGTCCTGGCCGAGAAGCTGTTCAACGACGGCCTCAACGGTGCCGGTTTCAAAGCTGACGTCCAGTTCGCCAACGGCGGCGTGTCGGAGCAGCAGAACCAAATCAGCGCCATGGTCACCAAGGGTGCCAAGGTCATCATCGTAGGTGCCATCGACGGCTCCCAGCTGGGAACCCAGCTGAAGCAGGCCAAGGACAGCGGCGCCACCATCATCGCCTATGACCGTCTGCTGCTGAACACCGAGAACGTGGACTACTACGTGGCCTACGACAACTTCAAGGTCGGTGTCCTCCAGGGCCAGGCCCTGCTGGAAGGCATGAAGGCCAAGAAGCCGTCGGGCCCGTACAACATCGAGCTGTTCGCCGGTTCCCCCGATGACGCCAACGCAAAGGTCTTCTTCGACGGCGCCATGAGCGTCCTGAAGCCGAAGATCGACGACGGCACCCTCAAGGTCCTGTCCGGCCAGACTGGCTTCGAGCAGGCTGTGACCCAGGGCTGGAAGGCAGAGAACGCCCAGCGCCGCGCTGACACGCTCCTCACGGGCAGCTACGGCAGCGCAAGCCTGGACGGCGTCCTCTCCCCCAACGACACCCTGGCCCGCGCCGTCCTGACCTCGGTCAAGGCAGCCGGAAAGCCGACTCCGGTCATCACCGGCCAGGACTCCGAGGTCGAGTCCGTCAAGTCCATCCTTGCCGGCGAGCAGTACTCCACCATCAACAAGGACACCCGCAAGCTCGTTGAGCACGCCATCACCATGGTCAAGGACCTCCAGGCCGGCAAGAAGCCTGAGGTCAACGATGACAAGTCCTACAACAACAAGGTCAAGACCGTTCCGGCATACTTGCTGGAGCCGGTCATCGTGACTTCGGCCAACGTGAAGACGGCCTACAAGGACGATCCGGTACTCGGCCCGATCACCAAGTAACACCTTTAGAAGCAGCCGCGTAAAACCGGCAACCGGAATGCCCGGTCCCCGCCAGGGGGCCGGGCATTCCTGCATCCTGACGCCAGCCGCCTTCCCTCACAGCCCAGGCACAGGTTGGGCCGGATTCCTGCACAGGATGCCCGGCGAGGGTTGAAGCGAAGCCGGCCCTCCGCGCCGGCACTGAGTCATAGGAGTAACGTGAGCGTCCTTGCCCGAAGCGTAGGCAATGCCTTCAGAAACAAGGTCCGCACCGCAGCTGTTGTCGCGGTGCTGGCCGTCGCCATTGGCCTCGCCCTGGCCATGCTGGTGGCAAACCAGGCGGTCGGAGCGAAAGTGCAGGAGCTCAATGCCTCCGTCGGAACCGTCCTGACCGTCAACCCCGCCGGCGGGCAGGGCTTCGAAGGCGGCGGTGAACCGCTCACCACCGACCAGGCAGCCATGGCTGCCGGCGTGCCCAACGTCAGTGCCGTCGTCGGGACCTCAACGCTGCGGCTGCGCAACGCCACCGACGCCGCCGCACAGACCGCTGCCGGACAGTCCGGCCAGACCGGCCCCGGCGGTCAAGCCGGGCAGGGCGGCCCCGGGGGCCAGGCGGCGGCCACCTTGACCACCAGCCTGACGGCCGCGGTGAACGCAGGCACCCTTGGCAACCGCAACCAGCAGGCCAACGGGACCACGGGCGCCACCGGAACCACCCAGCAGCCCGTCCGGTCCCTGCCGATCACCGCCACCGGTATCGGTGCCGGGGTAGACACCACAGGCAAGGCTCTGAACATCACGCAGGGCTCCGGGCTCGGCGACTACACGGCGGCATCCACCAGTGCACTGCTGGGCACCACCCTGGCGGAGAAGAACAACCTCACTGTCGGATCCACCTTCACCATCAACGGCCAGACCTACACGGTCTCCGGATTGTTCGACGCCGGCACCGCCTTTGGCAACAACGCCGTGTATGTAACCCTTCCCACCGCCCAGGCCCTCGCCGGCACACCGGGTGAGCTGTCCAGCATGATCGTCACCGTCAATTCCATGGACAACGTCTCCGCCACCAAGACGGCACTGCAAACCGCATTGGGCACCGACAAGGCTGACGTTACGCAAGGCCAGAACCTGCAGACCGCGGTCAGCTCCCTGGACAGCGTCAAGAACATTTCCTTCATCGCCTTCATCGCCGCCCTGGGCACGGCGGGACTCATCATCCTGCTCATCATGGTGATGCTGGTCCGCGAGCGCCGCCGCGAGATCGGCGTCCTAAAGGCCATCGGCGCACCCAGCCGCACCATCGGCCTGCAGTTCGTCCTCGAAGCACTGGTCCTCGCGGCCCTGGGCAGCGCGATAGGTGCCGCCATTGCATCGTTCGCAAGCGGCGGCATCGCCTCCGCCCTGATCAGCAGCAACACCACCACAACCGCTGCCACCACGGGCCGCGGCTTCCCGGCCGGGGCAGGTGGGGCAGGCTTCCCGGGCGGCCAGGGCGGACCCTTCGGCGGGGCTTCCCAGCTGTTGAACTCCGTAACCGCCAGCGCGTCACCGGAAGTTATCGCCGGTGGCATCGCTGCCGTATTCGGCGTCGCCATCATCGGCGCCCTGGTTCCCGCGCTGCTCACGGCGCGCATCCGTCCCATCGAAGTCCTGCGAGGAGAATAGCCATGATTGAAGTCAAGAACCTGGTCCGCACCTTCAAATCCGGTGACCGCACCATCAAGCCGGTCAACGACGTCAGCTTCGTCCTGGAGCAGGGCACCCTGGCCTCGATCGTGGGCAAGAGCGGCAGCGGCAAAAGCACCCTGTTGTCCCTTCTGGGTGCACTGGACAAACCCACCAGCGGGGACGTCGTCGTCAATGGTGTCAGCCTGGCCAGCATGCCCGATGCCAAGCTCACCGAATACCGCCGCCGTGACATCGGCTTCGTATTCCAACAGTTCAACCTGATTCCCAACCTGTCCGGGCTGGACAACGTGATGCTGCCCATGGAGTTCGCCGGGATGCGCAAGACGGCAAGGCTGCAGCGCGCCAAGGAGCTGCTGGAGCAGGTCCAGCTGGACCCGTCCAAGCACGAGCGGCGCATCAACCGGCTCTCCGGCGGCGAGCAGCAGCGCGTGGCCATTGCACGGGCACTGGCCAACGAGCCCACGCTGATCCTCGCCGATGAGCCGACGGGCAACCTGGACGAGCAGACCGGCGACCACATCATCGAGCTCCTCAGCTCGCTGAGCCGGGACCACAACACCACCATCCTGGTGGTCACCCACGACCGGGCCCTCGCCAACAAGACCGACCGCCGCTTCCGTCTCCAGCAGGGCAAGCTGACGGAAGAGCCGGTCCGTGGCCGGACCGCCGTCGCAGCCTCCGCCTGACGGGCGTCACGGGGCCAAAGGTGGGCACGTCCCGTCCCGCCTTTGGTCCCTTTTCCCTCCTGCCTCCAGCCAGGACTTCCCGGGCACCCGCGCACCGCTGTGACAGGATTGCAGCTATGACTGCTCCCATCGCCACGCCATGGCTTTCCGGCCAGCCTGACCAGGATCCCCGTTCTGCTACCGGGGCTCCGCTGCGCTGGGGAATCATTGCAACGGGCAGCATCGCCCGCGCCGTCTCGCAGGATCTCGCGCTGCTTGAAGACGCCGAGCTGTATGCGGTCAGCTCCCGGGCACAGGACACCGCGGACGCTTTTGCCGTGGCCTATGACTTTGCAAAGGCCTACGGGGACGACGGCGGTGTGCCCGGCTACCAGCGGCTGCTCGCCGATGACGCCGTGGACGTTGTCTACGTCGCCACGCCGCACGCACAGCACCACGAGATTGTCCTCGCCGCCCTGAACGCCGGCAAGCATGTCCTCTGCGAGAAGGCTTTCACCATCAACGCCCGGGAAGCATCGGAGCTTATCGACGTTGCCCGCAGCCGCCGCCTGTTCCTCATGGAGGCGGTCTGGAGCCGGTTCCTGCCCTCGATGCAGCGCGCGTTCCAGATCGCAGCCTCGGGTGAACTGGGAGACATCCACTGGATCACCGCGGACCTCGGCTTCCCGGCGCCGTACTCCCCCACGGCCAGGCTGTGGGCGCGGAATGACGGCGGAGGTGCCTTGCTGGACTTGTCCGTATACCCGCTCCTGTGGGCGCTCGGCACCCTTGGTTTTCCTCAAACGGTCAGCGCAACGGGCTTCGTCAACGACGACGGCGTGGATGCACAGAACGCCATGACCCTTGGCTATGGCCACGCGGCCCAGGTCCAGCTCACCTCCTCGCTCCTGGCCCACGGTCCGCGCACGGCTACCGTCTCGGGGAGCCTGGGCTTCCTGCAGAGCGTCGGTTCCATCAACAACCCCCGGGAACTCATCATCACCAAGGGGTGGGAAGAGCGCCGGTCGGAAACCTTCGACGTTGTGGGCAAGGGCTACACGTATGAGCTGCGCGAAGTCATGCGGTGTGTCCAGCAGGGACTGACCGAGAGTCCGGTGATGCCGCTTGAAGACACGCTGAACACGATGCGCCTTTTCGACGGCGTTCGTGCCCAGCTCGGTGTCAGCTACCCTAACGACAAGCCATCAGCGGGAGGAGCTGGATAGAAGCACGACGGCGCCAAGGCTGACTTCGCGCCAAAGGTCATGCATGTGACTTCCTGCTTTCGCCCTTGACACTTTCCGTGATCGTTCCCGCCTTTTGTAAAATCCCTTTAGCGAAGTCTGGACTTCCGGCAATAAGCGGTCTTAGGCTTTAGACAGCATCGATTGCACCGGTCACTGGGGGGTGGTACGCATGGCTCGACTGAGCTCTCCGTGGCGTGCCATGCGCCCGGCGCTCCTTGCCGGAGCAGCCGCAATTACCTGGCTGACGCTTTCGTCAACCGCAGCCTCCGCCGACTCCGGACCTGACTCCTCGTCCCTGCTCGGCAGCGTCACCAGTTCGGTTTCATCCCTTTCCAATACGGTTGCACCTGCTCCTCCAGCCTCCCCCGCCGGAGCTGCCGCGGGTCCCGGATTGGTTCAGCCAGTGGTAACCCAGGTGTCCGGCCTGGCGGACAACATCATCTCCGCCGTTCCCGTAGTGGACCAGGTGGTTCCGTCGGGAACAATTTCCGTAGTCGCCGCTCCCCTTGCCGCCGTCGCCGACGGCGTGACGGCCGGGGTGGCGCAGGTTGTTGCAGCCCCTGCGGCCGAGGCCGTCCCGGTACTGGAACCGGTACTCCAACCCGTTGCTGATCTTCTGACCGGCACCGTCCCGCTGCCCCTTCCGCTTCCCGCTTCGCCCGTTGACGGCGTACCCGCAGATCTTCCTGCCGGGGTAATCCCGGATTCCGCAGCAGCTCAGCCCGCAGCCGTGGAAGTGCTGCCGGACGCACCCAAAATGGCACCGGAACAGGATCTGGCTACCGGGTCCTCGCCCGCCGGGCCGCTCGCCGGCAGCAATTCGGAATCGGAAACGGCCGGCGCTGTATTCCTGGCGGACACTTCCGGCCCGCGGACTGCAGTATCTGTGCCCGCTGACCCGGCTTATGACCAGCCCCTTCCCGTTGACCCGTCGCCACTGCCTGTCCAGGCGCCTGCAGCCCCGGCATCCGGAGCGGGCAGCGGTGGATCATCCGGCGGCCCGTCCGGTGCTGCCGCGTGGCTTAGCCCCTTCGGCTTTGGTTTTGAACGTCCCGGCGCTGTCCTCGCCGGTGAGGCCTCTGAGCATGCCCCTGCACCGGTGTCATTCGACCCCGGTTCTTCTCCTGACTAGTTGATGCCACCTGCCCTTTACCGGGCAGCACGTGGCTTTACGGGCAGCTGATCAGCACCCGGACAACCTCAACTTTTCAGGAGTATCCATCATGAACTGCACCCTTCGCAGGGGGCTGCTTAGCACCCTCTTTGCCGGCGGCCTTCTGGCTTTCGGTTGCGCTGCCGCGAATGCAGCGGACACCACCAGCGGGACGGATCTTTCCGCTTCCGCCCTCATCTCGGCGGCGGCACCCGCTGACTCGACGTCGTTGGGCCTGCTGGGTGACCCAACGCCGGCCGGCTCAACAGGTGTCGCCGCCGCAGTGGACGTCAACCTCGGCCTCGGCAACACCGCCACGGGGACCACCGACGGCACCACGGCGGACCTCGCCGTCGACGCTGCCGTAGACCTCGGAATCGGCGGCATCACCACCGACCCCGCAACCACCGGCACCACCGACCTGGCAGCGGCAGCAGACGTCAACCTCGGACTCGGCAACACCGGGACCGGCACGGGGACCACCGACGGCACCACGACGGACCTCGCCGTCGACGCAGCCGTCAACCTCGGCCTCGGCGGCATCACCACCGACCCCGCAACCACCGGCACCACCGACCTGGCAGCGGCAGCAGACGTCAACCTCGGACTCGGCAACACCGGGACCGGCACGGGGACCACCGACGGCACCACGGCAGACCTCGCCGTCGACGCAGCCGTAGACCTCGGGCTCGGCGGCATCACCACCGGTGATACCAGCGGACTTGGCACCACCGTCGACGCAGCCGTAGACCTCGGAATCGGCGGGGTCACCAACGGTGGTACCGCGGGTGGAGTCGATGCAGGTGTTGACCTTGGAGCTGGTTTGGACACCGGAACTGTAGGCACCGGGGGCCTCGATGCTGCTGTCGACCTTGGCATTGAGCTGGGCATTGGACTTGGCGGTGACAGCAGCACCGGCACCCCGGGCACGAACACACCCGGCAACACTGACCCGGGAACCACTAACCCGGGGGACGGCACCAGCGGAGACACCGGCACCCTTGATCCGGGAACCACTGCTCCGGGCACCGGCACGCCAGGTTCGGATAAACCGGCCGGCAACGGCGGCACTACCGCCGGCGATGACTCCACAAACGGCAACGGCACAACCGGCGGCGGCAACTTCATCGCAGGACCGGCAGGATCCACCGCGGTAAGCGGGGCTATCACTACGGTGACCACTCCCCGCACCACCACGGCCGGCAACTCTGCCCTTGCCAACACGGGCTCCGCCCACACCGGCCTGGCCAACACAGGCTGGGATGGATCGTTGGTTCCCCTTGCCCTGCTGCTCCTGGCAGGCGGACTCCTGATGCTCCGCAAGCGCAAGGTGTCCTGAAGTCCCAGGCTGTAACGGAAACCGCCCGCACACGCGCCTGAAGCGGCAGCACCCAGCGGGCTGACGAAAGGAGGCCAACCACCCGGCAAACAACCAAGCGACAGTACAAAACATGTCCTCAGCACACATGTCCTTGTAGCCAATGGTCCGGCGGCGAAGGCGTTTGAATCGCCGCCGGGCCGTCGGCGTGCCGCAACGGGAAAGCCCGGGTCAATCGCAGGTTCCGCCGGACCGCCCGTATAATTTGAGGTACGACAGTGCCGCAGCGCACCGGGAGGAACGGTCATGGTGGCGGAATCGCCTAGCTCCATCAAGAATGAAGTTGTCGGCGGTCGCTACCGTTTGGGCGAAGTTATAGGCCGCGGTGGAATGTCATCGGTGTATTGCGCGCGGGATGAAAAACTGGGCCGTGACGTGGCGTTGAAACTCTTCGCCCCGCAGGCTCCGGACGCGGAAGAGCTTAAGCGGCAGGAAGCCGAAATCCAGCTCCTTGCCACCCTGAACCACCCCGGCCTGGTGACGCTCTTCGACGCCGGAATCGATGACCGTATTCCGGATGAGCCCCGGCCCTTCCTCACTATGGAACTCGTCGAGGGCCAGGACCTGCGAAGCCGCATCCGGCACAGCAGGGTGCCGCTGGAAGAGCTGTCCGTCATCGGAGCCGGCATCGCCGACGCACTGGCATACGTGCATGGCCTGGGCATCATCCACCGCGACATCAAACCGGGCAACATCCTCCTGGTCCAGATCCGCCCCGGCGAGCCGCTGCGTCCCAAGCTCACGGACTTCGGCATCGCCAGGATCGTGGATTCCACCCGGCTCACTGCCACGGGCACCATGGTAGGCACGGCTGCCTACCTCAGCCCGGAGCAGGCCCTGGGCAAACCCCTGTCGTCCGCCACTGACATCTATTCGCTGGGTTTGGTGCTGCTGGAGTGCATCAAGGGCACCGTGGAGTACCCCGGCAGCGCCGTGGAATCCGCCGTTGCCCGGCTCCACCGCGCCCCGGAGATCCCCGACGACGTTCCCGCCGAATGGGCGGACCTCATCCGTTCCATGACTGCCATCGAGCCGCTGGAACGTCCGGCGGCCGCTGACATTGAGACGGCGCTGCGACAGGCACTGGTTTCGCCGGCCTCAACGCCCGGAGAACTGGCGCCGGAAACCACGCGGGTGCTTCCCGCCATGCCTTTCCACCCGCCCTCCATTACTGCCGAAGAATCTGTGGAAGAGGTGCGGGAAGCCGCGGCGTCCATGGAGGCTGATGCGCCTGCGACCGGCGCCCGGCTTGCTGTCCCGCGATCTGGTTCTGAAGTGGCAACGTCCGGAGCGGCAGCCAGCACATCCGCCGGCAAGGCCCGCCGCCAGCCCCGCCTGGCCCGGATCCAGCGCATATGGCTGGCCGTGGTGCTCGGTGTCCTGTTGCTTACTGGAGCCGCCGCTGCGGTGATGATGAGCCTCTCAGCCCGGCCTGCCGACGTCGTCCCTTATCCCACGGTGACCGGCGTCCTGGGCGACCATCTGCAGGAACTGCAAAAGAGTGTTGAACCGTGACGCTGCCGCAGGCAATTCCCGGCCGGGTTGTCCTTGCCTGCTCGGCGGCTCTCCTGGCGGCAGGCTTCCTCAGCGCATGCGCGGCGACGGAAAACGGGCTTCAGCGCGAGGCCGCGGCCCAGCTTCAGGCGCGGGTGCTGGAAGTGACCCAGGCGTCGTCCCAAAATGATCCAAACTCGGCACTGAAGGCGCTGGAGGGACTTGAAGCGGACCTCTCGGCACTTCAGGCAAAGGGCAAGGTCTCCGAGGATCGGCGCCGCAGCATCACTACGGTGGCCACCGCTGTCCGGGCAGACCTCAAGGAGGTGGTCGCCGCACAACAGCAGGCGGCGGCAGCGAGGGCCGCCGAGGAAGCCAGGGTCGCTGCCGGCCAGGCAGCTCAAAGCCCCTCCCCCACCGCCGAGGCACCGGCACCCCAGCCGGCTCCCGCGCCGGCACCGGCCCAAGGCAACGCGGGAGGCGCCGACGCCGGCAAGAACAGCAATGGCGACAAAGGCAAGGGCAAAAACTAGCCCGGGCACAAAGAGCACAAAAAAGAGGCGGTGCTCCGGAGCAATCCGGAGCACCGCCTCTCTGCGTCAGCTGCTGCAACAGCGGCCGGTGCTAGGCCAGGCTGGCGATGACCTCATTAAGGGTGGCGGAAGGACGCATCACGGCGGAAGCCTTTGCGTCGTCCGGGCGGTAGTAGCCGCCGATGTCCACGGGTGAGCCCTGGACCTCGGCCAGCTCGCCCACAATCGTTTCCTCCTTGGAGGAAAGCTCGTTGGCGACGGAACTGAACGCGGCGGCCAGGTCGGCGTCGTCCGTTTGCTTGGCCAGCTCTTCGGCCCAGTAGCGGGCCAGGAAGTAGTGGCTGCCACGGTTGTCCAGCTCGCCCACGCGGCGGCTCGGGGACTTGTTCTCCAGCAGGAACGTGCCGGTGGCACGGTCCAGGGTGTCGGCCAGGACCTGGGCGCGGGCGTTGCCCGTGGTGGTGGCCAGGTGCTCGAAGCTGACGGCCAGCGCCAGGAACTCGCCCAGGCTGTCCCAGCGGAGGTGGTTTTCCTTGAGCAGCTGCTGGACGTGCTTCGGTGCGGAACCGCCGGCGCCGGTCTCGAAGAGTCCACCGCCGTTCATCAGCGGAACAACAGAGAGCATCTTGGCGCTGGTGCCCAGTTCCAGGATGGGGAACAGGTCAGTGAGGTAGTCGCGGAGCACGTTGCCCGTGACGGAGATGGTGTCCTCGCCCTTGCGGATGCGCTCCAGGGTGAAGGCGATGGCCTTGACCGGGGACATGATCTGGATGTCCAGGCCGTCGGTGTCGTGCTCCTTCAGGTACTCGTTGACCTTGGCGATGAGGTTGGCATCGTGGGCGCGTTCCTCGTCCAGCCAGAACACGGCCGGGGTCTGGGAGGCGCGGGCGCGGGTGACGGCCAGCTTGACCCAGTCGCGGATGGGGGCGTCCTTGGTCTGGCAGGCGCGCCAGATGTCACCCTCGGAGACCTCGTGTTCGAGCAGGACGTTGCCTGCGCCATCGACGATCTGAACCTTTCCGGCTTCCTGGATCTCGAAGGTCTTGTCGTGGCTGCCGTATTCCTCGGCTGCCTGGGCCATGAGGCCAACGTTCGGGACGGTGCCCATGGTGGTGGGGTCGTAGGCGCCGTTGGCGCGGCAGTCATCGATGACCACCTGGTAGATGCCGGCGTAGGAGCTGTCCGGCAGGACGGCCAGGGTGTCCGCTTCCTTGCCGTCCGGACCCCACATGTGGCCTGAGCTGCGGATCATGGCAGGCATGGAGGCGTCAACGATCACGTCGCTGGGGACGTTCAGGGTGGTGATGCCCTTGTCCGAGTCCACCATGGCCAGGGCGGGCCCGTCTTCCAGGCCCTTCTTGATCAAGTTCTGCACGCCGTCGCGCACGTCCCCGGGAAGGTCCTCGAGGCTGCTCAGGATGGCGGCCAGGCCGTTGTTCGGGCTGATGCCGGCGGCGGCGAGCTGCTTGCCGTAGGTCTCAAACAGTTCAGAGAAGTAGGCCTTGACCACGTGGCCGAAGATGATGGGGTCCGAAACCTTCATCATGGTGGCCTTCAGGTGGGCGGAGAACAGCACGCCCTCTTCCTTGGCGCGGGCAACCTGGGCCTTGAGGAATTCGTCCAGGGCGGCGGCGCGCATCACGGTGCCGTCGATGACCTCGCCGGCCAGGACCGGGAAGGCCTTCTTCAGGACCTTTACCGACCCGTCTTCGCGGACCAGCTGGATGGCGATGGTGCCCTCGGACCCGATGACCACGGACTTCTCGTTGGAACGGAAGTCGTCCTGGCCCATGGTGGCCACGTTGGTCTTGGAGTCAGGGGTCCACGCGCCCATGGAGTGCGGGTTCTGGCGGGCGTAGTTCTTGACGGACAGCGGGGCCCGGCGGTCAGAGTTGCCTTCGCGCAGGACCGGGTTCACGGCCGAACCCTTGATCTTGTCGTAGCGCGAACGGACGGCGGTTTCCTCATCGGAGGAGGGGTTGTCCGGGTAGTCCGGCAGCGCGTAGCCCTGGCCCTGGAGCTCGGCGATCGCGGCCTTCAGCTGCGGGATGGAGGCGCTGATGTTGGGCAGCTTGATGATGTTGGCTTCCGGCGTCTTCGCCAGCTCACCGAGTTCAGCAAGGGCGTCACCGATCTGCTGCTCCGGGGTGAGGTAATCACCGAACACGGCGATGATGCGGCCGGCGAGCGAAATGTCGCGGGTCTCCACCTCCACACCTGCTGTCGAAGCGAACGCCTCGATGATCGGCAGGAACGAATAGGTAGCCAGCATCGGCGCTTCGTCGGTGTGGGTGTAGATAATCTTGGACATGCGCGGGCGTCTCCCTGTGGGTCGGCTTGGTTGTGAAAATTCGGTCTATTTCACCATGTACAACTTACCCGAGGACACCGGTTTGAACCGTACCGGAGCCCCAGCGTTACCGCTGCGGACGGCAGGATTACAGCGATGGAGAACGGACGACGGCGGCAGGAACCAAGGCGCTCGGGTCACCCCGCCGCCCGTGCGGCAGGGCTGCTCCCCCTGGCGACGCAGACCATACATGATACGTCACTACTATTTACAAACCTGTCATGAAAGGGATAAATTCACAGGGTAACACTTGGCTTTCCCAGGCCTTTCCCCGTTCAGACAGGACAACAATGACAAGCACCAGGTCTCTGGCTTCCGCCCTCCTGAGCCTTTCCGCCGCCACCGTTCTGGCTCTCACCGGCGCAGGTGCTGCCGCCGCGGTGCCCGCAGCACCGGACGACAACAAGAACCCGTCCGTGACCAGTGCTGTCCTCGACGCCGCCGGCGCGGCTGACTACTGGACTCCTGAGAGGATGCAAAGCGCGGTTACCGGTGACGTCCTGGCCGGCAAGGCACTGGAACGCGGCAACCGCTCCAACGCAGCCCTGGTCGAAAAGGGCAAGCCGTCCACCACCGGCTCAACCAAGGCCCCAAAGACCACGACCACCCTCGCCAAGAGTGAAACTCCGGTCAAGCACATCGGCAAGGTGTTCTTCACCCTGGGTGGAACCAACTACGTATGCTCCGGCAACGCCGTCTCCTCCCCGAACGGCAGCACGGTCTCCACGGCCGGCCACTGCGTGAACGAGGGTCCCGGCGCATACGCCACGAACTTCGTCTTCGTGCCCGCCTACGACAACGGCGCGGCACCGTACGGCAAATGGACTGCCCGCTCCCTCTACGCCCCCAGCCAGTGGGTTTCGAACGGTGACATGACGTACGACACCGGCTTCGCCGTTGTCAGTCCCCTGAACGGCAAGAACCTGACGGCGGTCGTCGGCGGCTCGGGAGTGGCGTTCAATCAGGCCTACGGCCTCACCTACAAGTCCTTCGGCTACCCTGCGGCGGCACCTTTCAATGGGATGTCCCTGTGGAGTTGCACAGGGAAGGCGACCAAGGACCCCAACAACCCGCAGTTTGGCACCCAGGGCATTCCCTGCGACATGACCGGCGGCTCTTCGGGCGGCCCGTGGTTCATCCAGACGAGCTCCTCGCCCGGGGCTGGCGGACTGCAGAACTCCATCAACAGCTACGGCTACAACGGATCGGCCGTGATGTACGGCCCATACTGGGGCTCCGTCATCCAGGCCACATACAACAGTGCAGCAGCCTCCTAAGGAACCCAGCCCCGACGAGGATCCTGTCAGCCACGTTGACCTGACCCAGTCACACGAGGAAGTCCTCGAGTACTGGACCAAGCAGCGGATGGCAGAGGCCAAGCCCCGGGAGATCCAACTTCCGGAGCCCGGCCCCCGTCCAGGCGACCAGGACTAAGCCGGCACAACGACGACGGCGCCCGCCCCTTTCGCAGGGGCGGGCGCCGTCGTCGTTGAATCAGTGGAAGAAGTGGCGGGCGCCGGTGAAGTACATGGTGATGCCGGCCGCGTTGGCTGCCGCGATCACCTCGTCGTCTCGGACGGATCCGCCGGGCTGCACGACGGCGCGGACGCCGGCGTCGATCAGGATCTGCAGGCCGTCGGCGAACGGGAAGAACGCGTCGGAGGCGGCTACGGCGTCGCGTGCCCGCTGCGGTGCGCCGGCACCGCTGGCGTTGGAGGCACCGCCGGCACCTTCGACGTCGGATGCCACCGTGACACCCAGCGTGTTGGCCCGCTCCACGGCCAGGCGGCAGGAATCAAGCCGGTTGACCTGCCCCATGCCGATGCCCACCGCCGCGCCGTCCTGGGCGAGGAGGATGGCGTTGGACTTGGCGGCCCGGCAGGCGGTCCACGCGAAAGCAAGATCCGCAAGGGTCTTCTCGTCCGCCGCTTCACCGGCGGCCAGGGTCCAGTGGGCTGGGTTGTCGCCGTCGGCGTCCACCTTGTCAGCCACCTGGACCAGCATGCCGCCGGAAACCTGGCGGAACTCGGTGGGATAGCGGCCATAGCCATCGGGGAGGGCGAGCAGGCGGATGTTCTTCTTCTTCGACAGGATCTCCACGGCCTCGGGCTCAAAGCCCGGCGCGATGACAACTTCGGTGAAGATGTCCTTGACGGTGTTGGCCATGCCCGCGGTCACGGTTCGGTTGGCCGCGATGACGCCACCGAACGCGGAAACCGGGTCGCAGGCGTGGGCCTTGGCGTGGGCGTCGGCGATGGGGTCCGCCGCGTCCTCGGAGCCGACGGCCACGCCGCAGGGGTTGGCGTGCTTGATGATGGCCACCGCCGGTTCGGCGAAGTCGTAGGCGGCGCGGAGGGCGGCGTCGGCGTCAACAAAGTTGTTGTAGCTCATGGCCTTGCCGTGCAGCTGGTCCGCCTGTGCGATACCGACCGGCGCGGCCTTGTCCACGTACAGTGCAGCCTGCTGGTGCGGGTTCTCGCCGTAGCGCAGGACTTCCGAGCGTTCCAGGGACAGGCCGGCATAGGCGGGCCAGTCAATGACGCCGTCACCGTCCTCATCCAGGAACTGGCTGGCGGTCCAGGTGGCCACCGCATTGTCGTAGGAAGCGGTGTGCGCGAAGGCCTTGGCGGCAAGGCGGCGGCGGGTCTTCAGGTCGAAGCCACCGGCGGCGGCAGCCTCCACCACCTGGCCGTAGAAGGACGGGTCCACCACAATGGCGACGGCGGCATGGTTCTTGGCGGCCGAGCGCACCATGGCGGGGCCTCCAATGTCGATCTGTTCCACGACGTCGTCCTGCGCGGCCCCGGACTTGACGGTCTCGACGAACGGGTAAAGGTTCACCACTACCAGGTCGAAGGCTTCGATGTCCATGCTGGCAAGGGTTTCCATGTGGGCGGGGACACGCCGGTCCGCCAGGATGCCGCCGTGCACGCGCGGGTGCAGCGTTTTGACCCGGCCGTCGAGCATCTCAGGTGAACCGGTGACCTCTTCCACCTCCTGCACGGGAATGCCCGCGGCGGCGATCTTCTTGGCCGTGGACCCGGTGGAGACCAGCTTCACGCCCGCTGCGTGCAGGCCCTGGGCGAGCTCCTCCAGACCGGTTTTGTCGTAAACCGAGATCAGGGCCCGGCGGATGGGTACACGGTCAATGGATACGCGCTCATGCTGCGTGAAGCTCACAAATGTCTCCGTCTTATCTCGCGGTACAAGGCCGCGGTTGGTGGGGATAGGGCCAGTTTATCGCGAAGGGCGCGGTTGCCCGGCGTGCCGGCCGGAGTGTGAACGGGGTGGGGGCCGGGCTAGAGTTTTGGACAGGAGGCGGCGATGAATACTTACACCACTGTGCCCAGCGGCGAACAGGTGGTCCAGGAACTGCCCTGGCGATGGAAAGTCCAGGGCAGGATCTTCCTGATCGGAGGCCTCGGCTTCATGTTCGATGCGTGGGATGTGACCCTGAACGGCATCCTGATTCCACTACTGTCAAAGCATTGGTCACTCTCCGCCGGGGAGGCGGCCTGGGTGGGGACGGCCAACCTGATTGGCATGGCCCTGGGCGCCTTCGTCTGGGGAACCATCGCGGATACCGTGGGACGCAGGAAGGCTTTCACGGCCACCCTGCTGCTGTTCTCCGTCTTCACGGTATTCGGCGCGTTCGCCCCGGACTTCGCGTGGTTCTGCGTCTTCCGGTTCATGGCAGGGTTTGGCCTGGGCGGCTGCATTCCGGTGGACTATGCCCTGGTGGGTGAGTTCACCCCGCGGAAGCAGCGCGGCAAAGTGCTGACGGCAATGGATGGTTGGTGGCCCATCGGAGCGGCCCTGGCAGGGTTTGTCTCCGCCGGGCTTGTGGCCCTCTCCGGCGACTGGCGCCTGACCATGCTGGTAATGGTCCTGCCCGCCCTGCTGGTTTTCTGGGTCCGGCGCAGCGTGCCGGAGTCCCCGCTGTTCCTGATCCGGAAAGGCCGGCGGGAGGAAGCGGCCCGGATCATCGACGGACTGGTGGAGGCCACAGGGGCAGAAGCACGGGCCTACAGCCTTCCGGACGCCAGGGACGTCCCGCGGCTGTCGGCCGGCAGCGCATGGACGCAGCTGCGGTCCGTATGGCAATTCAACTGGAAGATCACCGCCGCGGCCTGGTCCCTGTTCTTCAGCATCCTGCTGGTGTACTACCTGTCCCTGACCTGGATGCCGCGCATCCTCATTGGCGCTGGGTTTGCGGAGTACAAGGCGTTCGTCACCACAGCCTCAATGGCCGCCGTCGGATTCCTTGGCGTGGTGGTGGCAGCCTTGCTGGTGGAGCGCGTGGGCCGGAAATGGATCCTTGCCATCACCGGTCCGCTGTCCGCGCTGACCCTGGTGATCGTGGCATTCGTGGTGGACATCCCCACGGCCGCGGTGTTCTGGCTGCTGGTGTTCGGGTTCGTGGTGCAGGTAGCAATCCCCGTGCTGTACGCGTACGTATCCGAGCTGTACCCCACCGAGCTCCGGGGCACCGGCTTCGGCTGGGCGTCCACGTTCTCGCGCCTCGGCGCAGGCTTTGGCCCACTGATCTTCGCGAACTACTTCTGGCCGGAGCTCGGGCTGGCCACGTCGTTTGCGCTGGCGGGAGCCCTGGTGCTGGCGTCCGTGCTGTGGATGGCATTCTTCTCCCCCGAAACCCGCCAGCGCCGCCTCGACTGACCCCCTCCCTTCCCTTCCCTACCTAGTTGGGAGGGGCGGGACGTCCGAGGGGTTAGGAGGCGGAGAACGAGGGGTCGGCGGCCAGGGCGGCCAGCGTGGAAACCAGGAGGCGGCGCTCCACCACCTTGATGCGCTCGTGCAGGGTTTCCTCCGTGTCGGAGTCCTCGATGGTCACGGCTTCCTGGGCAATGATGGGCCCGGTGTCCACGCCGGCGTCCGCCCAGTGGACCGTGCAGCCCGTTACCTTCACCCCGTAGGCCATCGCATCCCGCACGCCGTGAGCACCGGGGAATGCCGGCAGCAGCGCCGGGTGCGTGTTCAGGTACCGGCCGTTGAACGCGTCGATGAAACGCGGGCTGACGATCCGCATGAAACCCGAGGACACCACCACGTCCGGATTGTAGGCCGCCACGGCTTCGGTCAGCGCCGCATTCCAATCGGCACGGTCCGGGTAGGTGTTGAAGTCCACCACGAACGTGGGGATGCCGGCCGCAGCTGAGCGTTCGACGCCGTACGTTCCTTCGCGGTCGGCGCCCACCGCGGCGATCTCCACGGGAAGTTCGCCCGCCTTCACGGCGTCGATGACTGCCTGGAGATTGGACCCTGTTCCGGAAACGAGGACGACGATACGCATTGGTCCAGCTTAGGTGCAGGCTCGCGTACGCTGGAAAACATGAACAGTGAACCGGGCCGGAGCGGGCAGCAGCAGGTCAGGCGCCCGCTTAGCGAGGCGGCGAAAGCGTCCCTCGCCAAGACCCACACGCTGTTCCGGATGTTCGTGGTCTCGGTGCTCGGCGCGTTCTTCGTGTACCAGCTGGATGTGGGCTACCTGTGGCTGACCACGGTCCTTACCGCCGCGAGCCTGGTCCTGGGAATTGTCCTGCTGGTGCGGGCAGTGCGGCTGAAGGAATCCAAACTGGTTCTCTTCGGCACCATTTCCGGCATGGTGGTTGCGGCTGTCATGGTGCTGCTGATTGTCACCACCATGGTCCTTTTTGACCAGGTCCGCGAGTACCAGGCCTGCCTTGGCCGCGCACTCACGGACCGGGCCACCCACACCTGCATGGTGCAGTTCCAGGACGTCCTGCCCACCAAGGTGCGCTGAGCCCGCGCTGGGTCCTAGTGGACCAGTTCCGCGTCCTGTTCCACGGCCGTGGTTTTCTCGCCTTCCAGCCACGGTCCGGCGGCATAGCCAATCACGACGCCGGCAGCCACCTCGGCAGCCACCCACAGTCCCGTCCACAAAGGGTCAGGTCCGATGGCGGTCAGGCGGCCCACCCCGGCCGAGCCCCTGGCAACCCAGGCCAAGCACACGGTCAGCAGTCCCGCGGCCAGCCCGGCCAACACGCCGAGCACCAAGGTGGAGACCGTGGCCGTGAACCAGCGGGCGTGGACCTTGATGGCCAGCCACTCGTCAAAATGGTTTTCGCCCTCGCGGAGGAACCACCACCCTGCCATGGCGCCGGCCAGCACCGGAACGATCATGGCCACGAAGGCGTAGTCCAGCGGCCCCGACGGGATGGCCGCCAGGACGGGGATGGACGGAAGCGGCCCCACGGCGGTGCCCAGCGGACCCACCTGGGAGCCGACACCCATGGCGACGCCGGCGCCGGATGTCCAGGCGAGGGCGAAAACCACAAGGTTGGGCAGGAAGCCGAGCTGCGCGATGGTGAGCGCGGCACCTCCCACCGGCCCGGCGTCGAGCGCTTCATAGACGGATACCACCAGGTTCCAGTGGATGAACAGATCGACTGCCAGCAGCGCTGCGGCCAAAGCAAGCGCGGACAGCACGGCCACGAATCCTGCCTTCGCCGCGGATGCGAAGTATGAACCGGCCCAGCGGGAATGCTGGCTGGTCCGCGAGATCCAGTCCACGGCATCGACGCCGATGAGCCGGCTCCAGGAGCCTGCTTCCCTGCGCGCGCCGATCACCATGCCGAGCCCGTACGGAACCAGAGGAACCAGCATGGCGTACCAGAGGTTGATGACGACGTCGGCGTTGCGGCAGACGAATCCCGTGGCAGCGCCGAACGCCCCGTAAACCACCCACGATCCCAGCAGCGCCTGCCACAGTTGGTCTGTGTAGGAGGCACGGGCCAACCGGCGGCCCGCCCGCCAGGCCAGAAGGAAGGGAATGAGGGTCAGGCCCAGGGGAATCAGGCTCAGGACGCCGGTTCCGCCGTTCGTGGCTGCCCCGTGTCCGGGTCCCGCCAGTTCCAGGGGCACGCCGTGGACCAGGAGCCAGGATTGGCCTGCCAGGCGCGCCAGGACCTCGAACTGGCCATTCTGGAAACCGGCGGTGGCCCAGACGGCTACGATCGGCACCACCACCACCAGCGCGGAAATGATGGCCGCCTGCGCCGTTTCAAGGGCCCCCTGCAGCCACAAAGGCATGGGAAGGCCACGGTCTCCGGTCTGGTCAGCGCGCAGTTTCATCGTGTTCCATGGTGTCACGCCGGGTGCGCTCCGCCCGCGAACGACAGGCTCCACGGGGCACGGATGAACAATCAAATGACCGGCAGGCCGGCGCTTTTTCCGGTGCCCCGCCGTAAAATTGGTAGAAACCAACACCCGTTGCCCCGCCGAGGGCGTACTGCGATTTCTGCTGGCCGCCGCCTTTGCCCCCGCGCCAGCCAAGGACCCGGACTCCGTAAACCGGGAAAACAGGAGCCGCGAATGAAAGATGAACCGTAAGTTCTGAAGATATTCGTCCTACTGGCTGGTGCAGCCGCCGCTCTCAGCGCGGCTGCACCAGCGTTTTTAACGACTGCGGCGCCGGGAGCCCCCAAGGTAGCTCCCGGCGCCGTTCACCGTCGGGGCTGCTGATTCAGTCAGTGCCCCCGGAACGGGGGCCGAAGCCCCCGCGCCTGTCAGCGACGGGTGTCGCCGTCTGTTTCGATGTTCTCCTTGCGGACTTCCTCGTTGACCGTGACATCGTCGCGGACAACGTCCTTGTCCAGCCGGACGCGCTCCACCGGGACGGCTTCCTTCTCCACAACCGGGCGCTCCTCGTGGAGGATCACTTCGTGCTCTTCCTCGCTGATGTCGGGTCCGCTCAGGGCCGAACCGCGGTTTGCGTCGGTGATGGGTTCACGCTCAATCCGGACTTCTTCGCGCTCCACCGGGATGGTCTTGGTGACGTTCTCTGTGGTGACGTACTTGCGCAGCCGTGCCCGGCCGGTGGCTTCACGTTCCGTGCCCACATGCAGCTGTTCCTCGGACCGCGTCATGGCGTCATCCGTGGTGGGGCCGGAGGTGTCGTGGCCAACCGCTCCGCGTGCGCTGGTGTCCCGGTCCGCGGTGTCGCGGCCCCCGGCGATGCCTGCGGTGGGGGTGCCGGCGTTCAGGTCGGCGTCGCCCTGCAGGTCAACGTCCCCGGCCGTTCCGCTGCGCGCCTCGGTGTAGGTCCGTGCGCCACGTTCGTAGTACGTGTAGAGCCGGTCCTCTTCCTCGGGAGTGAGGTGGCCGTCGGCGTCCACGCGGGGCGCGTCCTTGACGTGCTCCTTGCTGTAGGGAACCACCAGGTCTTCGCCCTGGTTGTGTGCGCCCTCAACCGGCACGAAGGATTCGGAAGTACCGAAGAGGCCGGTCTTGACCGTGACCCATGTGGGCTCACCCGTGTCATCATCTGCATACAGCTGTCCGATCGAACCGATCTTCGTGCCGTCGGAACCGACGACGTTGCCGCCCTTGGTGAGCAGGTTTTCAAGATTTTCCCTGTTGAGCATGACTCTCCTTGGATGTGTCTTTGCACTGGGTCTGCCAGCAATGGATGTCCTGGCGCGGGTTGTCCCCAACGTCCGGCTTCCGCCCCGGCTGCTTGAGGCTATGCGCTGACTGCCCCCCTACCGTAAGCATGCTTAGCATCAGATGCCAAGCCTGCTTACTAAATTTTTTGAATCCCGGGACCAGTTGTTCACCGGCCCTTTTCCTTCGGGTAACGCTTTCTCCCCCGCCATTTCAAGGAAGGCGCCGACCGTTGAGGGGTGAGGATCGCAATCGTGGCCGAATCATTTTTGCCGTTGATGAACGGTGTCACCCACTCAGTCCTGCGGGTCCTGGACCATCTCCAGGAGCGGGGCGACGACGTCCTGGTCATCGCCCCGTCCGCACACGAGGGGGAGGCGGCGGTCCAGGTCAAGGGCGCTGAGGTCCACAGGCTTCCTGCAGTTCCGCTGGCAGGCTACACGAACGTCCGGGTGGCCGTGGGAGGTGTGTACCGGGTCAAGCGAATCCTTGCCGAGTACGCGCCCGACGTGGTTCATCTTGCCTCGCCGTTCGTGCTGGGCTGGCGCGCCGCCCAGGCTGCCAACCAGCTGGGCATTCCCACCGTGGCGATATACCAGACCGAGGTCCCCAGCTATGCAGCCCGGTACGGTGTGCCCTTCCTGGAGAACTGGGCCTGGAACCGGGTGGAGAACATCCACTTGCTGGCCACACGCACCCTGGTGCCCTCCACGTTCGCGCTGAACCAGTTGCGCGGCCGGGGCATTCCGCGGGTGCGGATGTGGCGCCGCGGCGTGGACACTGCGCGCTTTTCCCCGGAAAAGCGCGACGACGGGTGGCGGGCCGCCGTGGCCCCCAAGGGTGAACGGATCATCGGCTATGTGGGCAGGCTCGCCGTGGAGAAGCAGGTGGAGGACCTGGCCGCCCTGGCCGGTGTGCCCAACACCACGCTGGTGATTGTCGGCGACGGACCGCAGCGCACAGCCCTGGAGACAGCGCTTCCGGGCGCGGTGTTCACCGGGTTCCTGGGCGGCGATGACCTGGCCCGGGCGGTCGCCTCCTTCGATCTGTTCGTCCATCCCGGCGAGTTCGAAACCTTTTGCCAGACCATCCAGGAGGCCATGGCGTCGGGCGTACCGGTGGTGGCCACAGGCCGCGGCGGCCCCCTGGACCTGGTGGAGAACTCCCGGACCGGCTGGCTCTACGAACCCGGCGACCTGTCAGCCATGCGGGCCCGCGTCATGGACCTGATGGGCGACGACGCCAAGCGCCGTGCATTTGCGGCCGCAGCACACGCCTCGGTCCAGGACAGGACCTGGCCGGCGTTGTGCACCGAACTGGTGCAGCACTACAAAGACGCCATCGCAGCGGTCCCAGCACCCCCGCAGCGGACATCAAAGGCAGGAGCACCATCATGAGGATTTCAGTCATTGGCTGCGGCTACCTGGGCGCCGTCCACGCGGCAACCCTTGCTTCAATGGGCCACACCGTGGTGGGCATCGACGTGGATCCCGGCAAGGTGCAGCACCTGGCAAAGGGGGTGGCGCCATTTCACGAGCCCGGGCTTAACGAGCTGCTCCAGGACGGCCGCGCCACGGGGAGGCTGAGGTTTGCCACCGACCCAGCGGCGGCCAGGGATGCGCAGGTGCATTTCCTGTGCGTCGGGACGCCGCAGCACAGGACGTCCGACGCCGCCGACCTCACCTTCCTGGTCTCCGCCCTGGAAACCCTGCTGCCGCACCTGGCCGCGGGCGCCGTCGTCGTCGGTAAATCCACGGTGCCCGTTGGCACGGTGGATATGCTCCGCGGCATCCTGGCGGCACGGCCCGACGTGCTGCTCGGCTGGAACCCCGAGTTCCTGCGGCAGGGCACCGCCGTCAAGGACTCGCTGGTGCCGGACCGGCTGGTTTATGGCGTGGAGGGCGGCCGGTCCGCTGCCTTCAGCCCGGCTACAGGTGCGTCGGTGGGGGTCGCGGCAGCACTGGATGCGGTTTATGAGCCGCTGCTGGCGGCAGGGATTCCCCGCCTGGCCTGCAGCTTTGCCACCGCAGAACTGATCAAATCGGCCGCGAACGCGTACCTGGCCACCAAGGTCAGCTTCATCAACGCGATGGCTGGGCTGTGCGATGCTGCCGGCGCGGACGTGACGGAGCTCAGTGAGGCGATGGGGCTGGATCCGAGGATCGGCAGCAGGTACCTGCACGCGGGGCTCGGCTTCGGCGGCGGCTGCCTGCCCAAGGACATCCGCAGCTTCCGCGTACAGGCGGCCACCCTGGGAGTGCCCGCGGTGGAGGACTGGATGCGCCTGGTGGATGGGGTGAACCTCGGCCAGCGGGAGCGCACGGTCAGCCTCGCCACGGAGCTGTGCGGCGGATCGTTGATCGGGCGCCCGGTCACCGTCCTGGGCGCTTCCTTCAAACCCGATACCGACGACATCCGCGATTCCCCCGCCCTGGACGTGGCGGACCGGCTGGCCGCGGCCGGAGCCCACGTCACCGTCACGGACCCCAAAGCGGTGAATCTGGCCTGGCGCCGCTACCCGCGCCTCCGCTTCGAGGCGTCCACCGGACGGGCGCTCCTGGGCGCCGAACTGGTGCTGCTCCTCACCGAATGGAACGAGTACCGGCGGCTGTGTCCCGCCGTCGCCGGCCAGCTGGTACGACGGCGGGTGGTCCTGGATGCGCGGAATGTGCTGGATGCAGCAGCATGGCAGGAAGAAGGGTGGATAGTGCGTGGTCTTGGCACCTCCGCCGGGGCGCCGGTCAGGGTGCCCGCCGCGGGCTGACGCCTCAAAGGGGGCTCCTGCCAGGAGGCCCTAGCCCAGAAGCCCGAGTTCAGCGAAGGCCAGCGCAACACCGTTGCCGGCCGGCGGGGCGGTGATCCTGTCCGCCACGGCAAGAACCGCGGGATGGCCGCCCTCCACGGCAATGCCGACAGCTGCGTACTCAAGCATTTCAATATCGTTGGCGCTGTCGCCGATGGCAATGATGTCCGCCCTGTCCAAACCCAGCCGCGCTTCCACCACCTGGATGCCCACTGCCTTGTGCGTGCCGGCCATGTAGATCTCCCCCGCCCGGTCACCCAGCGCTGACAGGGAGCTCGGGATCAGCCCCACTTCCGGGCCGAAGGATTCCATCAGGCTGGTCAACGGCACCCGGGAATCGAAGCAGGAGATCTTGGCGTAGGAGGTGGCGCGGAGGTCATCGCCGTACTGCATCGGTCCCAGGATGTCCTCGACCGGATCCACGTCGGTGCTGAGGACTCCGTCGTGCTGTGCACGCCCGGCGAAGATGGGGCCCAGCACTTCCCTCAGCCGCCGGTCCACACCGGTGCGGCCGTACAGGGCCTCCGGCGCTTCCAGGATGTAGGCGGCGTTGTGGGCATCCAGGGCCTCCACAATGCGTGCCGCCAGGGCCGGGTCAAAACGGGCGTCCTTGAGGACCTCGCCGTTGACCTCCACCCGGGCACCGGCACCCGTAATGGTGCCGTCAAACCCGGCGTCCAGGATGTGGGTAGGGACCATGGACAGCGGCCGGCCGGTACAGACAAAGACCAGGTGGCCGAGTTTCCGTGCGGTCCGCACGGCGTCCACATGCGCTGCCGGAGCAAGTCCGTGGTCGGCATACGTTCCGTCGATGTCGAGAAAGATGGCACGGGGCCTGGCGGTCTGGCTGGGCATGCCTGCGCTCCTTGGTCTGATCCGGGACTTGCCATCCTATCGGCGGAGGCGGTGCCTCAGTGGCCCGGATGCGGCTTGAGCGGACGCGGCGCCCGCGCGCCGGCCATTGCCAGCCCACGACGCCCTCTTGGATAAAAGAACTACATTCCCGCAAAGAAACTGACAGTCATCCTGTGATATTGAAGGCCTTGCACAGTAGTAAGCATGCTGATTGAATGATGGAACCGGAAATGGGGGCCCGGCACAACTTACTGACAAGGAGTGGCAACATGGGCATTATCGGATTTCTCATTTTGGGCCTGATTGCTGGAGCCATTGCGAAGGCCATCCTGCCGGGTCGCCAGGGCGGCGGCTGGGTAGTAACCCTGGTCCTCGGCGTCGTCGGAGCCATTTTGGGCGGCTGGATTGGATCGCTGATCTTTGGCGGCGGACTGGCCGAATTCTTCGACCTCAGGACCTGGCTGCTGGCCATCCTCGGCTCCATCATCGTTCTCCTGATCTACGGAGCAGTCACCAACCGCAGCGGCCGCCGGGTGTAGCCGCGCTACATAATAATTGAGCAAGAAGCGCCGGACTCCCCAAAAGGAGGACGGCGCTTTCTACGTCCAGCGCGGTCCAATTTGCTGCCCCTCGTACCCGCCCAATTCCGGCGCATGGCCTTTATGATGGCCAAGGGGTGTTTAAATGACCAGTTTTATGGGCCGTGGCAACGCTGTGGCATTACAAACTTTTGGCGTGGTCATGGACGCGAGCCCGGACGCACTGCTGGCATTGAACGCAGACGGCATTATTCTTGCCGCCAACCCGGCAGCGGCGAGGCTCTTCGACCTACCGCAGGAGGCTTTTACCGGCCGGGACCACCGCCCACTGATAGCAGAGGGCTTCCGCGACGAGGTGGGCCAGTTGTTCCACCAGCTCCTTGCACAGCCGGATGGGCATCCACCTCCCCGTGAGATCAGGGGACTGCGCGGCGACGGCACCGAATTTCCCATCGAGGTGGCAGCCGCACTCCTCCCCCAGCCAACCGCAGGGCAAGCCGGAGCCCGGCTGCTGCTTTCCGCCCGCGGCACGGCACACCGCAAAGCCCCGGGCGAGGATTTGCGCGAGGCCATGTCCTTGCTGACAGCCACTCTTGAATCCACTGCCGACGGCATCCTTGTCATGGGCAATGACGGCAGGGTGGCCGGATTCAATGAACAATTCCTCACCATGTGGGGCATCCCGCCCGAGCTGATGGAAGCCGACAGCGATGAACCGGCCATGCAGCTCGTCGTGGAGCAGGTGGCAGACCCTGTGGCCTTCACCGCCCGGCTGGGGGAACTTCATCAGGACCCGGCCGCGGAAAGCCATGACGTTGTTGAGTTCAGGGACGGGCGTACCTATGAACGGTATTCCCGCCCCCAGCGGGTGGGGGAAAAAATCGTGGGCCGGGTGTGGAGCTTCCGCGATGTCACGCCCCGGCGGAAAGCGCAGGAGCAGGCACACCGGGCCATGATGGACCTGGCCGTCCAGGCTGAAAAGCTGCGGGCGATGGCGTTCCAGGACCCGCTGACCGGGCTTGCGAACAGAGCGGTGTTCAATGACGCCCTGGCCGAAGCACTTCTGGAACCGCGGCTGAAGACGGTGGATGTCCTGCTTCTTGACCTGGACGACTTCAAGGAGGTCAACGACATCCTGGGTCACCAGGCGGGCGATGACATGCTCATGGAAGTGGCACGCCGCCTCCGCGGCTGCGTCCCTACAGCTGACGTTGTTGCACGGCTGGGCGGTGACGAGTTCGTGGTGCTGTTGACTGCCTGCCCGGACGCCGACGCCATCGCAGCGTGCATCGTGCGCTGCCTGCACGTTCCGGTCACCATCGGCGGCACCGTCCTCCGGCCGAGCCTGAGCCTGGGCCTGGCCTCCCTGGGGCAGGACAGCGTCGGGCCGTCGGAACTGCTGCGGCACGCCGACATCGCGATGTATGCGGCCAAGGCGGCCGGCAAGAACCGGTTCCTGCGCTTCCACCCGGACATGATGCAGGCACTGGTGCAGCGCACGCACATGGAGAGCGGGCTGCGGCTGGCCGTTCCGCGCGGCGAAATCACCGTGGACTTCCAGCCGATCGTGTCGCACCGCATGGGGCAGGTGGTCCAACTGGAGGCCCTGGCCAGGTGGGACCGCGGCGGCGAGCGGGTGCCGCCGTCGATCTTCATCCCGCTTGCCGAGCGCACCGGGCTGATCAGCGAGATCGGAGCCGAAGTGATGGCCTCCGGAATGGTGCAGCTGGCGCGGTGGCTCAGCGAGGACCCGTCGCGGTCCCTGGCCGTCAACGTTTCCGGCGTCCAGCTGCAGGAACCGGACTTTGCCGAGACCGTGTTGAGGATGGCAAAAGCCAGCGGTGTGGCCCCTTACCAGCTGGTCATGGAAGTTACCGAGAGCGTGTTTTTCGACGCCGACTGCAGCCTGATCCGGCAGCTCAGCATGCTGCGGGACGCCGGGACCAGGGTGGCCCTGGATGATTTCGGCACCGGCTACTCCTCGCTGGGGCGGCTGCAGGACCTGCCTGTGGACACCGTCAAGATCGATAGGTCGTTCGTGTCCATGGTGCGGACCGGCAACGAGCGCCTGCCCATTCTCAGCTCCATGATCAACATGGCCCACAGCCTGGGGTTGACCGTCACTGCTGAAGGAATCGAGACCGCGGCGCAGGCTGATTACCTGACGGCCTTGGAGTGCGATTCGCTGCAGGGCTACCTGTTCTCGTTACCGGAGCCTGGCGACCGGCTTGAGCAGGCGCTGTATCACGCGGAAGAGGCCCTCAACGCTTTGAAGGGGCGCTGATTTCCGGCCCTTTCTTGACGTGTCCGGGATAACATGAGGGTGCGTCTCCGCCGAGGTCTCCGGCGGGTCCATCCCAGTTTTTGGGCTTCGGGCGCAATCTGGGGAAGGGGTCTCCGTGTCTCATTCTGGTCTCTTGGAACACCGTCCTGGCAGCGGCGCGCTGCAGCTGTGGCGCCGGCTCGTGCCGGCAGCGCTGGTGCTTGCCGGACTCGGAATATTTTTGGCAGCCTTCAGGGGCACACCGGCCGCCCTCGTTTCCGGCGACTTCCTCATTTTGGCCGCGTCCCTGGTGGCCGGGGCGAGTTGCGCGCGCGCCGGTGCACGCGGGGGCCCCAACGCCAAGGCCTGGACTTTCATGGCTGCCGCTTCCTTCGTGTGGGCAGCCGGTATGGCGGTCTACGCGTTTTACGGTCTTTTGAACGACCACGTTTACCCCTTTCCCTCGCTCGCAGACGCCCTGTTCCTGGGTTACTCGGTGCCCGCTGTCATGGCACTGTTCTCGTTCAAACGGCGCGCCGGCACTCCCGTGGTGCTGTTTCGGGCGGTCATGGACGCCGGTGTCGTTGCCGGTTCGGTGCTGGTGGTCAGCTGGTACACGGCTCTTGGCCCCGCGTTCAACTCCGTCGGGGATCCACTGACGCGACTGACGGGCATGGCCTACCCCGTGGTGGATCTGGTGATCACGTCCCTGGTTCTGGTCCTGGCCATGCGGCGGCAGCCGGGTGAGCGCCTGCCCTGGCTGTGCTTCGGCGGCGGGTTGGTGGTGTTGGCCGTGACGGACAGCATCTACGTGCGGATGACATTCGACGGCGTGACGGGAACCACCGGGTCACCGCTTGCCTTGGGCTGGATAGCAGCCTTCCTCCTCATCGCCTTGGCGCCTGCCGCACCGTACGTGGAGAACACCGGCCCGGACCGCAAGGGATACACCCTGGCGCTGGAACTGCTTCCATACGTTCCCCTCCTCCTCGCGGTACTCCTGTTCGCCGGGCCGCACCTGCACGAGCTCGATCCGTTCCTTATCGTGGTGGGAACCGCAGTGCTTGCCTCCGTGCTGGTCCGGCAGGTGCTGATCGTCTTCGAAAACATCAGCCTGACTGGCGGACTTGAGAATGAAGTGGCAGCCCGCACCGTGGAACTTGAGGCGGCGCGGGAGGCGGCGATGGAATCCAGCCGGCTCAAATCCGAATTCCTGGCAACCATGAGCCACGAAATCCGTACTCCGATGAACGGCGTAGTCGGGCTGACCGCGCTGCTTCTGGAAACCGGGCTGGATGAGACGCAGCGTCAGTACGCGCAAGGGGTCAAGGGTGCGGGAGAATCCTTGCTTGCCCTTATCAACGACATCCTCGACTTCTCGAAGCTTGAGGCCGGAAAGGTGGACCTGGACATCCGCCCCTTCGACCCCAGGGTCCTCGTGGAGGAGGTGGCCGCCCTGCTGGCCGAACCGGCACTGGCCAAGAACCTGGAGCTGATCGCCTACTGCGAGCCTGACGTTCCTGCCCGTTTGCAGGGCGACTCCGGCAGGATCCGGCAAATACTGCTCAACCTTGCCTCGAATGCCGTGAAGTTCACCACGACCGGTGAGGTCTCCATCCGGGTCACGACGCAGGACCCCGGCGCCGGCCCCGGAAGCACCGCAACGATTCACTTCGAGGTCCGCGACACCGGCATTGGCATCAGCGCGGAACATCAGGGGAAATTGTTCGAATCCTTCTCCCAGGCGGATGCTTCCACCACCCGCCGCTACGGCGGTACGGGTCTCGGCCTGGCCATCTGCAGGCGCCTGACCACTGTGATGGACGGTGCCATCGGGCTGGACAGTGCCCCGGGCCAGGGCAGCACATTCTGGTTCCGGCTGCCGCTGCCGATAGCACCCCCGTCCACTGATCCTGTGCCGGCCGCCGGCTTCCTCAACGGCCTCCGCGTCCTGGTGGTGGATGACAACGCCACAAACCGCCTGGTCCTCGAATCACAGCTCCGGGGCTGGCGCCTTCAACCGCAATCCGTCCCGGATGCAACGGCTGCGTTGGAACTGGCCCGTGCCGCGGGGCAGGCCGGAGCACCTTTCCACCTCGCCGTCCTGGATTATTGCATGCCCGACACCGATGGCCTGGAGCTGGCCCGGCGCATCAAGGCCGACCCGGCACTTGCCAGCATGGAGCTGATCATGCTGACCTCGACCATGCAGGTGGACCCGGTAGAGATTGCGGCCGCCGGCGTCCGCGAGTGGCTGATGAAACCTGTGCGCAGCTCGGAATTCTACAACCGGCTGGTCCGCCTGATCTCGACCCGGGAGGGGATGCCGCAATCCTGGAGCAACGCAGGGCCGCCCCAACCTGCGCAGACGCAGGGCCGCGGACCGCACCGCGGGCAGATCCTGGTGGTGGAGGACAATGAAGTGAACCAGCTGGTGGCACGCGCTACAGTCGAAAAGTTCGGCTACGCGGTGGACGTGGTGTCCAACGGCGCCGAAGCGGTCGCGGCGACGGCGGCGACAAGATACGCAGCCGTCCTCATGGATTGCCACATGCCGGTGATGGACGGCTTCGAGGCAACCCGCGAGATCCGCCGCCGGCCCGGTGCAACCCGGCTGCCCATCATTGCCATGACCGCAGGGGCCCTCGACGGAGACCGGGAACGCTGCCTCGCCGCCGGCATGGATGATTATCTGTCCAAACCCGTGGACGGGGCTGCCCTGGAAGCTGCCTTGGCCCGCTGGGTTCCCGGGCAGCTCCCGCAGCCTCTGGCTGTCACCGGAGGACCCGCCGCCCCCGCGGGCCAGGGGCCCGCACTGGACCAGAACCGCCTCGCCGTCCTTCGGGAGCTGGGCCAGGACGACGGAGGGGCGTTGCTGCGGGCAACGGTGAAGGCTTTCCAGCGGGATAGCCTGGTGCGCGTGGCGGCGCTGCGCGCAGCGGTGCCCGGCGACAGCCAGGTTCTGATGCAGGCCGCCCACGCCCTGAAGGGATCCGCGGCAAACATCGGAGCCGGCGGCGTGGTTGCCGTCTGTGCCGAGCTCGAAGAACTGGGCCGCAGCGGGCGCCCCGGCAACGGCGCCGGACTGGTCAGCCGGCTCGAGGCTGAGCTGCGGCGACTGGACGCCGAATTGGAGGTTGCGGTGAAGGGGGACCAATGAAAGTACTGGTGGCGGACGACGATCCGGGGTCGCTTCTGGTAGCCAGGGCCGCCGTCGAACGCTCCGGACATCAATGTGTGGCAGCTGCGGACGGCGGCGAGGCGTGGACCCTGTTCCAGGCACACCGGCCGGACGTGGTGGTCACCGACCGGATGATGCCCCGGATGGACGGATTGGAGCTCTGCCGTGCCATACGCGCAGAGGAAGCCGAGCTGTACACCTACATCGTGCTGTTGACCTCGCAGGGATCGCGCGACGACATCCTGTCCGGGCTTGAGGCGGGCGCTGACGACTACGTCACCAAGCCGTTGGACCCCTTCGTCCTGCATGCCCGGCTCTTGGTGGCGTTGCGGGTTACCACTCTTCACGCGGACCTCGCCCACTACCGGAAAGTCCTCTCGGAGCAGGCGCGAACCGATCCCCTGACCGGACTGCATAACCGGTTGAAGCTCTCCGAGGACCTGGAGCAACTGCACGCCCGCAGCACCCGCCATGGCGAGGAGTACAGCCTGGCGATGTGCGACGTTGACAACTTCAAGAGCTACAACGACCTCTACGGTCACCAGGCCGGCGACCTCGCATTGCGGGCCGTGGCATCGGCCTTGGGGGCACAGGCGCGCCGGACTGACGGTGTCTACCGGTTCGGGGGCGAGGAATTCCTGCTGGTGCTTCCCCGCCAGGGGGTAAACGGGGCCAAGGCCCTCATGGAACGGGCCTTCAGTGCGGTACGGGACCTGGCAATACCCCATGCCGGCGATCCGTCGGGGCAGTTGCGGCTCAGCGCCGGAATTTCGGCGTTCTCAGCCGGGCATGTTGTCAGTGCCGAAACGTTGTTAAGGGAAGCCGACGCGGCGCTGTACGCGGCGAAGGCTGCCGGACGCAACCGGGTGATGCTGGCCCGGTAGGTGCTATGCGGCCTTTTTTCCGCCGGACTTCTTCTGCGGGGACTTCTGGCCGGGCTGCCGCTGCTCAGCACTGGCTGGCGCATTGGACGCCTGGTCCACTGTCTCGGCCGGCCCGGCAGGATGCGGCGTCGAGGCCGTGGCGTCAGCGGCATCAGCTGCTGCAGGATCAGTGTGTGCAACGGGTGCGGACCCGGCGGCGCGGTTGCGGCGCCAACGGCGGACCAGGTCGACGGCGGCAAGCAGCCCTGCGAGCGGAGTCAGCACAGCGGCACCGTAGACGAACAGCATCCAGGTCAGGGTGGTCAGGGGCGGCTGGTTGTTGTTGAGCAGGGACAGTCCGCCGAGCAGGCCAACAACCCAGAACAGCACCACGGCCGTCAATACGGCGCCGGCAGGAAAATACTGGTTGGTCACGACTTTTTTCAGGGTTTCCATGCACTTCCTCCTGCCTGGCCGGGGGGACGGCGAAAGCCGTTCAAAAACAAGTATGGGGTCCGGCAGGCAGGAAACTGCGCAAGACAACACGGCGAGTGATCAAGCTAACGCGACCACCCGCCGTCGTACGTATTGCCGGGCCAAGAACGGGGGGCCCTGCACCCTTCCCGGAAGGGCATTGGGCGAATACCGTAAAGCCTGTCCGCTCGAAAACTGGAGGTTTCCATGCGCAAAGTCACTGCCGGCCTGTTCCACTCCGTGGACGGGGTGGTGTCCGAACCTTTCAAGTTCCAGTTCGACAGCTTCGACGAGGAACTCGGTGCGGGCCTGACCAGGATGATGAACACCGTGGACACCGTGGTCCTGGGCCGCGTCAGCTACGAGGAGTGGGCTGGCTACTGGCCGAATGCCTCGGCAGACCAGGACTTCGCCGCGTTCATTAACCCGACGGAGAAGTTCGTTGCCTCGCGCACCCTCACCGGTCCGCTGGAGTGGCAGAATTCGCAGCTGATGGACGCACCGCTCGAGGAGTTCGTGACCGGGTTGAAGGAGCGCGACGGCGGCGAGATCGCCGTGTGCGGGAGCATCTCCGTGGTGCGGCAGCTGCTGTTCGCCGGGCTGCTGGACTCGCTGCAGTTGATGACGCACCCGGTCATCGCCGGCAGCGGCCGCAGGCTGTTCCAGGACGGCGACCCGCTGACCCGGCTGGAGTTGCAGGACCAGTCCACCACCAGCAAGGGCAACGTGCTGAGTACCTATGGGGTCCGCGGGGACTAGGGTCACGCGGCCAGCGGCGCCCCGAAAAGCTCCTCCGCGAGCCGGGCCAGGTGGTCCGGGATGTCTGCTTCGCCCCCGTGTTCGCCGCGGCCAAGGAACACCGCCGTGCCGCGGATCCCGTCAAGGTCCAGGCCGCATTCGTGCATCAGCTGCCCGGCGCGGAAGTTCACCGGCAGGAGCATAATGACGCTTTCGGCGTTCAGGTAGACATGCCAGTCACCGCGGATCACTGATTCCAGCGGGCCGCCCACCAGGGCTTCCAGGACCTGCAGGTCCGCTGCCACCTGCTCGATGCGGATGGGGTCGGAATTGCCGGCCGGTACGACAAGTGCCGTGTAAGTTCTGTTGTCCATCGTTCGTTTCTCCATAGGGTTTAACACCTGTGGAGTCGGCAGTGTTCCCCGGACCGGCGCACTTGCAGGGGGCTACGCGTTGCCTGCCGGCCCGGCCAATCCGGCAATGTCGCGTGGCGTGGTCCGGCAGCAGCCACCCACGATGCGCGCGCCAAGCGTCCGCCACTCAGGGCCGCCTGAGCCAAGGCTGGCGGGGGCGCCAGCTACTCCCGCCAGGTCCTGGCTCCAGGTCTTCGTCCCGGGATCGTAGGTCTCCCCCGAATTGGGGTAGGCCACCAACGGCTTGTCCGTGTGCAGGCGCAGTGCCGCGAGCGCCGGGGTGACCAGGTGGAGCGGGACACAGTTCACGCCCACAGCGGCGACGTGGGGCTGCCCGTCAAGGAGCCGGGCCACATCGGCGAGCGGAGTTCCGTCGCTGATATGCCCGCCGTCGCGCAGTGAAAAGGAAAACCAGGTGTCGACGCCGTGTTCCCGGCTGAGGGCCAGCAGGGTTTCGGCTTCGGCGAAGGAAGGGAGCGTTTCGAAGGCCAGGAGGTCCACGCCGGCGTTGACCAGCGGGGTGATCCGGGGAGCATGGAACTCCCTGAACTCCGCGCCGCTGAGCACATAGCCTCCGCGGTATTCGGAACCATCGGCGAGGTAGGCGCCATAGGGGCCCACAGAGCCGGCAACCAGCAGCGGCCCGGCGCCGGGATGCTGGGCCAGGTGCTCCTGCCGCGCTTCCGCCGCCAGCTGGACGGACAGGGCAACGAGGTCCAGGGCTTCCTGTTCGGAGATCCCCCGCGCGGCAAAGCCTTGGGGCGTGGCCTGGTAGCTGGCGGTGGTGGCGATGTTGGCGCCGGCCGCAAAGTAGTCGCGGTGGACGTCCCTGATGAGGCCTGGCTGTTCCAGCAGCACTTTGGCCGACCACAGGGGGTCGTCCAGGTTGCAGCCACGGGCCTCAAGTTCCGTCGCCAGGGCGCCGTCGGAAACCAAGGACGCGCCCGATTCCAGTATTGCGGACAGCTGTGAAGTGGGAGGCACGTGATCACTATAGGCATCGGCCCCCGCCGAGGTGGTTGGAACGACTCAGGCAGTCCGACGGATAAGCGTCCCGCATCGTTCCAGCGGACATGGAAAGGGCGACGACGGCACCTGGCCAGGTGCCGCCGTCGTACCTCCACGTCGTGGCCGGGATGGCGCACCGGGTAAACTTGTCCGGTCATGCGCTGTTCCTACTTTGATGCCGGCACCTGCCGTTCCTGCACCCACATGGGCATGCCCTACGGTGAGCAACTGGCCGGCAAACAGCTGCATTGCCAGACACTCCTGTCCGGCCACACCGGGCTCGAATGGCTGCCGCCGGTGGCGAGCCAGGAATCCGGCTTCCGCAACAAGGCCAAAATGGTGATTGGCGGGACCGCGCAGAATCCCACCATTGGGATCCTCGATGCCGAGGGCCACGGCGTGGACCTGCGCAAGTGCGGCGTCTGCTCCCCCGGCCTGCGGGCCTGTTTTCCGGTGCTGGCAAACTTCATCCGCCGGGTCCGCCTGACGCCCTACGACGTTCCGCGCCGGACCGGCGAGCTCAAGCACGTCATCATCACTGAGTCGCCGGACGGCGAGGTCATGCTCCGGCTGGTCCTGCGCTCGGACCAGGTGGTGCCGCGGATACGGAAGCACCTTCCCGAACTCCTGGAAGCCCTGCCGCAGGTGAAGGTGGTCTCGGTCAACCTGCACCCGGAACACAAAGCGGTGCTGGAAGGCGACCGGGAGATCCTGCTGACCGGGCAGTCCACCCTTAACATGCGGGTCAACGACATCAACCTGCACCTCCGCCCGCAAAGCTTCTTCCAGACCAACACCGAAATGGCAGCCGCCCTGTACCGCCAGGGGCGCGAGTGGGTCAACGAACTGGCACCGGCCTCGGTGTGGGACCTATACTGCGGTGTGGGCGGCTTCGCCCTGCACAGCGCCGCCCCGCACCGGACGGTCACGGGCATCGAAACCAGCAGCGAAGCGATCGTGTCCGCCCGGATCAGCAGTGACGAAGCCGGCCTGAAGGGGATGGACTTCCAGGCCGGCGACGCCACCGCGTTTGCCCTCACCAGCAAACAGTCCCCGGACCTGGTGATCGTGAACCCGCCCCGGCGCGGCATTGGCAAGGAGCTGTGCGGCTGGCTGGAATCGTCGGACGTGCAGCACGTGGTGTACTCCAGCTGCAACGCCCAGTCCCTGGCCCGCGACCTGGCCGCGCTCCCCTCCTTCACCGCCCGGCGCGCCCGCGTCCTGGACATGTTCCCGCAGACCACGCACTACGAGGTGATGGTGCTGCTGGAACGGGCCGCTTAGGTCCCCGGCTCACCTGCTGCGCACGCGTTCGACGGCGGCCGCGGCGGCTTCACGCCCGCCGGCCCGAAGGCCCGCCGCCACGCCCTCGGCGTCGGCGTCGGAGCGGTTCTGGCTCAGTTTTTCCTTCGCCTCGATCCGGGTGATCACCAGTTCCACGCCGACAATCGCCCGCAGCTGCCCGGCAATGAACTTCTCCGGCGCATCGTCCACGGCCCAGGGCTCCTTCCGGCCGTTCTCGTGCAGGCCCGTCAGGTGCCGGACGTGCCTGGCCAGCCAGCCGACGTCGTCATGGATTACCAGCTGGCCGTACACATGAGCGGTGCTGTAGTTCCAGGTGGGGACCACGCGGCCGTGCTCGGCCTTGGAGGCATACCACGACGGCGAGATGTAGTCGTCCGGGCTCTGGATGATGGCCAGGGCCTCGCCGGATGGCTCCGTGGACCACTGCGGGTTGTTCCGCGCCATGTGGGCCTGCAGCGCGCCGTACTCCCCCACGGCCGGGTTGAAGGCAAAGGGCAGCAGCGTTGCCAGCAGGCCCTGGTCCGTCATGGTGACCAGGTTGGCCGCACCGGGAGCCGCGAGGAGGTCCTGGACGGCGTTCGGGCTGGCAGCGAAATGGGCGGGAATGTACATGGGAATTCCTTCCAGAAGGTTAGAGGGCTGGTTTGAGCCGGACGCGGACGGCCGCGGCGGCACAGAGGATGACGGCGAGGGCGGCGATGACGGTGGTCCAGGTGAGCGCCTCCCCCAGCAGGAGCGCAGCCCAGCCGATACTGAGGACGGGCTGGAGCAGCTGGATCTGGCTCACCTGCGCCATGGGGCCGATGGCCAGGCCACGGTACCAGGCGAAGAAGCCCAGGAACATGCTGACCACGGCGAGGTACGCGAACGCCGCCCACTGCACCGGCGTGGCCGACGGCGGCTGGTCCAGGACGGAGAGTACGGCAAGGACCAGCATGGCCGGGGCGGCAAGGACCAGCGCCCAGGCGATGGTCTGCCATGAGCCAAGTTGGCGCGCCAGCAGGCCGCCTTCCGCGTACCCCACCGCGGCGCAGGCCACGGCGCCGAGCAGCAGGAGGTCGGCCCAGTGCAGGTGCCCGGCTCCCCCGGACTGCAGGAAGGCGAAGGAGATCGCGGCCAGCGAGCCCAGCGCCATCACTGCCCAGAACGCGGCCGGGGGCCGCTCGCCGGTGCGCAGGACCGCCACTGTTGCCGTGGCGGCCGGCAGGAGGGCGATGACCACGGCCCCGTGCCCTGCCGGTACGGCCGTAAGTGCGTAGGACGTCAACAGCGGAAAGCCGACGACGACGCCGCCGGCCACGAGCGCCAGGCGCAGCCACATGCGGGGTTGCGGCAGCCGCTGCCGGGTGACGGCCAGTGCGGCAGCGGCAAAGACAGCGGCCACAACTGAACGGCCGGAACCGATGAACAGCGGCGGGATGCCGGCGACGGCCACGCGGGTAAACGGAACGGTGAAGGAGAAGGCCGCCACACCGAGCAGGCCCCACCAGATTCCGGTGGCTTTTCGCGGCAGTATCACTGGGGGATTCGGGACAGTAGCGCTACTATGTTCTTTCATGAATAACGATAGCAGTTCGCGGATCGTTGCGGCGCTCCGCGAATGGATTGCCCATGCGGCCCCGGGGGCGCGGCTGCCGCCCACCCGGCAGCTCGTGGCCGAGTACCAGGCCAGCCCGGTGACGGTGCAGAAGGCGCTGCAGGCGTTGACCTCCCAGGGGCTGATCGAAAGCCGGCCCGGCGTAGGGACGTTCGTCCGTGCCGTGCGCACCGCACGCCCCTCGGACTACGGCTGGCAGACCGCTGCCCTGCGGTCGCCGTCGTCCCCGCTGCCGTCGTCGTCGGGCACCATGCGCAACGTTCCCGGGGACGCCATCTGGTTCCATTCCGGCTACCCAGACCGCGAGCTGCTGCCGGAACGGCTGGTCCGCGCCGCCCTCGCGCGTGCTGCCCGTGGCGACGCAGCACTGTCACGTCCGCCGGCCGCCGGCATGCCCGAGCTGCAGCAATGGTTCGCCCAGGAACTGGGATCCGCCACGCCGGTAGGGATCACGCCTCCCACCCCGAACGATGTGGTGGTGCTGCCGGGAAGCCAGAGCGGGCTCAGCTCCATCTTCCGTGCGCTGGTGGGCGCGGGACAGCCGTTGCTTATTGAGTCGCCGTCGTACTGGGGCGCAATCCTTGCCGCCGCGCAGACCGGGGTCCGGCTTGTTCCGGTGCCCACCGGTCCGGACGGGCCGGACCCTGCGGAGGTGGACCGCGCCTTTGCCGAGACCGGGGCCCGCGCGTTCTACGTGCAGCCCAACTATTCGAATCCCACCGGGGCGCAGTGGGCGGCAGGCCGGGGTGACGAGATCCTGGACGTGGCCCGCCGGCATGGCGCGTTCCTGGTGGAGGACGACTGGGCCCACGATTTCGGCATCACCTCGGATCCCGTTCCGCTGGCCACCCGCGACGATTCCGGACACGTGGTGTACATCAGGTCCCTGACCAAGAGTGTTTCCACCGCCATCCGGATCGCTGCGGTGGTTGTCCGTGGACCGGCACGGGAACGCATCCTCGGCCAGCGCGCCGCTGAATCGATGTACGTGAGCGGGCTCCTGCAGGCCGCCGCGCTGGACGTGGTGACGCAGCCCGGGTGGCAGACGCACCTGCGAAGCCTCCGCCAGCAGCTGCAGTCACGCCGCGATCTTCTGGCCACCAGCATCCGCGAACACGTCCCCCAGGCCCACATCGACACCCTGCCCAAGGGTGGACTGAACCTGTGGCTCCGCCTGCCCGATGCCACTGATCTCCCGCGCCTGGTGCGGGACTGCGAGGACGCCGGGGTGATCATCGCCGCCGGCACTGAGTGGTTCCCGGCCGAGCCCGCCGGCGCCTTCATCCGGCTCAACTACTCGGGCCCGAACCCGGGCGCCTACCAGGAAGGTGCGCGCGTGATCGGCGAGGCCCTGGCCAGGCAGGGATAAGGGCAACAGAGCCCGAAATTGCAAGGGGGGCGCAGGAATACATCAAGATTTGCGCTTAACCCGTTCCGCCCAAGTGAGCGTAGCTACGCTGGCCGTGCAATCCATATCCAGCACACGCATTTGGGGGAACCATGCCTGCCAACCACAGCCTTTTCACGCCTCGTACCTGTCGTCAGCACGACACGCTGGCCGCACACGTGGACCGGCGGAAGGGCTCAAACAAAGGGCTGGCCGCGGGGGCCGCTGCCGCCGTCGTGCTTCTGCTGGCCGGCTGCGGCGCACCCCAGGCCTCGCTGACCGCCGCTGCCGGCCCCGCCAGCGAATCCGCCACCACAACGCCCACGGCAAAACCCATTGCCGATACACCATGCACCTCCGAGAACGGGCAGCAGGTTTCTGCCGGCACAACCTACGTGTGCACCAAGGACGAAGCCGGCAGACTGGTGTGGCTGGACGCCGCGCAGTCCAAGCGGGTCACCGAGAAGCTGGCAGCCGCAGCCGCGGAAAAGGCAGCGGCAGACAAAGCCGCCGCGGACAAAGCGGCTGCAGATCAGGCCGCCGCCGATAAAGCGGCAGCTGACAAAGCCGCGGCAGACAAGGCAGCCGCTGACGCAGCCGCCGCAGAGGCTGCTGCCCGGCAAGCCGCCGAAGCGAAAGCGGCCCAGGAGGCTGCGGCAGCACAGGCAGCCGCAGCCAAGGCAGCGGCAGATGCGGCCGCAAGGGCCCCTGCGCCTCCGGCTCCAGTTGCGCCTGCCGTTCCGGGCACCAATCCGGGCTGCGACCCGAACTATTCAGGTTGCGTTCCCATTGCCTCCGACGTGGACTGCGCCGGCGGCAGCGGCAACGGGCCTGCCTACGTGCGCGGTCCCATCCAGGTTATTGGCAGCGACATCTACGGGCTGGACGCGGACCACGACGGCGTCGCCTGCGAACGGTAGGACGAACGGCAGGACTAGACGAAGGCCTTGACCAGCTCTTCGCTCTTCTCCCACAGGCCGCGCGCCAGCTCGGCGTCGTAGGCCTGCGCGTTGGCCTTGGCCAGTGCACGCTTGGCGTAGTAGGCGCCGGAAATCCAGTCCGTGCCGGCGGTGCCGTTGATGAGCCAGAGCATGGTGTCGGCACCCTGGTCCGGGCTGAGCATGAAGCGGTTCAGCAAGGTGGTGTACGCGTGCCGCCACGGGCTCCCGGACTCGGCCGCGAAGTTGGTGCGGACCACGCCGGGGTGGAATGCCGCCGTCGTGATTCCCTGGTCATGGAAGCGGCGGTGCAGCTCGGAGGTAAAGAGGATGTTGGCGAGCTTGCCGGTGCCGTAGGCGCGGTTGGTGCTGTAGCCCTGCTCGGCGCTGAGGTCGAACAGGTCCAGCTTGCCGAAGTTGTTGGCGCCGCTGGAGGTGTTGATCACTTTGGCGTTGCTGGCGGTGAGCGTGTCCATGAGGAGCGTGGTCAGCAGGAACGGCGCCAGGTGGTTGACCTGGAACGTGGATTCGTTGCCGTCCACGGTGAGCGTGCGTTTGCCCATGATGCCCCCGGCGTTGTTGGCCAGGACGTCTATGCGGGGGTACTTTTCCTGGAGCGTGGCGGCGAGTTCGCGCACCTGGGCCAGGTCGGCGAAGTCGGCGAGGTAAAAGTCTGCGCCGATCTCCCCGGCAAGGGCGCGGGTTTTTACTGCTGAACGGCCGACGACGACCACTTGCTCCCCTGCCTTGGCCAGCGTCCGTGCGGCTGCCGCGCCGATGCCGTCGCTGGCGCCGGTAATCACGATGGTGCGAGGAGTCAAGGGGTGTCCTTTGGTCGGCGGGTGGCGCACATGGAAAGCACACCATGGGGAACAACGACGGCGGGGCGGCCGGTGTTCCCACCGGCCGCCCCGCCGCCACAGCTTGCGAGGGGTCAGCCCGCCACGCCTGCCACCAGGAAGATGGCCGCAGCGACGGCGAAGCCCATCACGCCGATGAGGGTTTCCATCACGGTCCAGGTCTTCAGGGTGGTCTTGACGTCCATGCCGAAGAACCGCCCGACCAGCCAGAAGCCCGAGTCGTTGACGTGGGAAACCACCACGGATCCGGCGGCCACCGCGATCACCATGGCGGCGATCTGCATGCCGTTCAGTCCGCCCGCTGCCACAGCGGGGGCAATGAGGCCCGCAGTGGTGGTCAGGGCGACAGTGGCCGAGCCCTGGGCGATGCGCAGGATGGCGGAGATCAGGAACCCTGCCAGGATCAGCGGGATCCCCAGGTTGCCCAGGACATCCGCCAGCGCCTTGCCGATGCCGGAGGTGCGCAGGACGCCGCCGAACATACCGCCGGCACCGGTGATCAGGATGACGGAGCAGACCGGTCCCAGGGAGGATTCGAGCAGCTTCTCCAGCGCCCCGGCGTCCCGGCCGCGGCGGGTGCCGAGCACGAACAGCGCCGCGAGCACGGCAATCAGCAGCGCCACCGGGGTCTCACCGATCGTCCGCAGGATCTGGAACCACTGTTCCTTCTTAACGGCTTCATCCAGTGCACCTGCGGAGGCCAGGGTGTTAAGCCCGGTGTTGAGGAAGATCAGCCCGAGTGGCAAGAGCAGCAGCCCGATGATGGTGCGGAACCTCGGCGGGTGCGCCTCGGCGTCGGCACTGGCGTGGCCCAGGATTTCGGGAACCGGGAGGACCAGCTTCCGGCCGGTGTACAGGCCGTACAGGTAGGCGGTGACGTACCAGGTGGGGATGGCGGTGATGAGGCCGGCAATCAGCACCAGGCCGATGTTCGCGTCGAAGAAGGCGGCCGCGGAGACCGGACCGGGGTGCGGCGGCAGGAAAATGTGCATCACCGAGAAGGCGCCGGCGGCGGGAAGGCCGTACCGCAGCACTCCCCCGCCCAGCCGGTGGGCGACGGCGAAGACCACCGGCAGCATGACCACCAGGCCGGCGTCGAAGAAGATGGGGAAGCCAAAGATCAGCGAGGCCAGGCCCAGGGCGAACGGCGCGCGCTTTTCACCAAAGACGCCGATCAGGTAGTCGGCCAGCACCTTGGCGCCGCCGCTGGTTTCCACGATCCGGCCCAGCATCGCGCCCAGGCCCACCAGCAGTGCCACCGTCCCCAGGGTGGTGCCGAAGCCGTTGACCAGCACCGGGACCACCTGGTTGGCGGGGATGCCGGTGGCGAAGGCGGTGGCGAGGCTGATGAGGATCAGGGCGATCAGGGCGTGCATCCGCAGCCGGATGATCAGGAACAGCAGCACAAGAATTGCCGCCGCGGCGATGAGCAGCAGGGGGGCTGCGCCCATCGTCTGGGTCCATCCTTCGATGGTCATGGTTCTCCTTTGAAACAGGGTTTGGGGACTGGGGGTCAGGACGCTTGGGGCGCCTGGCCGGAGGGGAGGTTGAGGGCCTGGACGACGGCGGCGACCAGCTCTTCGGGTGAGCGCGAGATGTCGAGGCGGACGCTGCCCGCGTCCAGCTCTTCCTGGCTGAGCGGCTCAAGGGTTGCCAGCTGGCTGGGCAGCAGGGTGGGCGGCATGAAGTGGCCCACCCGCCCCTGCATCCGCTGGCTGATGAGGTCCGCGCCGCCGTCGAGGTGGAGGAAGATAACGCGGCCTTCGGCGCCGGCGAGCAGCTCTCGGTAGTCACGCTTGAGCGCGGAGCAGGTGAGGACAGTGCTCTTGCCGGCGGCGGCCTGCGCGGTCATCCAGCTGCGGATCTCCTCGAGCCAGGGCCAGCGGTCCTCGTCCTGGAGTGGAATCCCCTGGCTCATCTTGGTGATGTTCGCTTCGGGGTGGAATTCATCGGCTTCGGCGCAGGCCCATCCCAGCTGCTGGGACAGGGCGGCCGCCAGGGTGGATTTGCCGGAACCGGCAACGCCCATGACCACCAGGTGCGTGGCTGGATACTGCATGTCATACCTCCGGAGAAGACGTCTTTGGCTTTCGAAGAAGCTCGCTGCGGCCCGGCGTTTATCGGGCCAAGCGATAAGGTATCACCTTTCTTGACCAAAGATGCTATCTATTAGTGTCACAAGTCATACCTTTAGCCCTATTCCGGCTATCCTTGAGAGGCGCAGCGGCGCGTAACGGAACGGGGAAAAGAATGTCGACGGCGACAGTTCAGGACAGCGATGAAGTGCACGACGGCGGGCCCTCCCCCGCTGCGCAGGGCCGGGTCATTGAGGCGGTAGGGGTAGCCATAGCCTCCGGGGAACTCGCCCCGGGCAGCCGCCTCACCCTCGAAGGGCTCCAGCACGAGTATGGGATTTCGCGGACCGTTGCCCGGGACACCATGAAGGTCCTGGAGTCGATGAACCTGGTCTACTCGCGGCGGCGCGTCGGCATCGTGGTGCAGGAGCCATCACTGTGGAACGTTTTCGACCCGAACCTGGTGCGCTGGCGGCTGGCCTCGGACCGCCGGGAGCTGCAGTACAGCAGCCTTACCGAGCTACGCATCGCCGTCGAACCCATCGCTGCGGCGGGCGCGGCACGCCGGGCCAGCGCCGCGGAGCGTGCCCGGCTCGTCTCCCTGGCCGCTGACCTCCGCCGCCTGGGCGAGGCCGGTGACCTCCAGGCCTTCCTGGCCGCCGATATCGCGTTCCATCAGCTGCTGCTGCGCAGTTGCGGGAACGAAATGTTCCGTGCGCTCGAAGGGATGATTGCGGAGGTCCTGACCAGCCGGACGCGGCAGGGGCTCATGCCGTTCAAGCCGAGGAGCGAGGCGCTGCAGGCGCACGAGGAGGTTGCGTCGGCCGTGGCCGGTGGCGATACCGCGGCGGCTGAACAGGCCATGCAGCACATTCTCGATGAGGTGCGGGAGGCGATGGGGCTGCACTGACTCCTGTTAAAAGCAAACGGTCCGGCCGGGGCAAGCGCCCCAGCCGGACCGCGAATGTGGTCGGCGTCAGTCGACGACCCTCACCTTGCCCACCATGCCCATGTAGTCATGGAGCGCGCAGATGTACCTGAACGTTCCCTCGGTCTGGAACTTCACCTTGAAGACCGCCCCGGCAGGCATGAATCCAGAGTTAAGGTCACCGCCGGTGAAATTCCCAGGCGTGCCCGATGGGGCGAAAATGTCCGCCGGCTCGGTACCAAAGGTGACGGTATGGGGAGCGCCCATGCCTGTATTCGCAAAGGTCACCCAGTCGCCACGGTGCACCGTGACAGTCGGCTGGACGAAGCGCATGACCATCGCAACGCCGTCGTCACCGCCGGCGATGACCATATGGTTGGTGGCCTGGTGCGCCAGGGATTCGTCGAGCCGTTCGCCGTCGCGAATGATGGAATGCTCCTGCGCCGCTGATCTGCGATCGTAGTCCGCTTGGCTGTAGGGGTAGTCCGTCCCACGATCCCGCACATGGACGGCACCCTTCATCACCATGCCGTGGACCAGGCAGTAGTAGGTGAAGTCACCTTTCCAGGGGAACGTCAGGCTGTAGTCCTTGACAGTCGGGAAGCCGGGCACGTCCACGTTGGCCATGATGCCCGAGTTGTAGTAGGACTTTCCGTCATAGTGATTCTTTCCGCGCTGTTGCAGCTCATCGTCGTTGAACGGATCGAATGGTTGCAGCGACTGGCCCGACGCCAGGAACGTGACGGTATGGATTTCGGCGGAGTTTGCCCGCCAATGAATGGTGTCTCCCTCATTGATAAAGATCTCTGACGGGAGGAACGCCATGCCTTGGATCTCCTGGTCCCAGGACTCAGAGCCCACTTGGACCTGCCAGTTACGGTGGCCCCGTCCGTCGGCGGATGCGGGACCGGCTGCGGCCAGCGAGGCGAACAGCGCAACAACGAATGCGACAATAAATGCCAGTTTCTTCGATCTCGGTGTGATTCCCCGATAGTGCTTCATAGCAATGCTTTCTCAAACGGCGAACTGATAGATGCCGATATGCAGCTGTAGCCGATCCAACCTATGCGCATGCCTGGCCGAACCGGCCACTGTTTTTTCGGAGTGCAGGTGCCGGCTGCCGATGCCGGGGAGCGCGGGCAGCCAGTGCCGGCCGCTTTCGCGCCGGACATGCACCACCCCAACTGGTGCCGCGCAGGTTTTAACCTATTTTCCAGACGCCGCCCACGGCGCTGGATTGCATGCTAAAGGCGCGTGCACTTCAAGAGTGCTCCTGCCGTTGGAGCTTGTCGAGACGGCAAGGCTAAGGAAAATGCTGCTCAAGCCGCAGGGCCATTGACGGGCTTGCGAAATCAACAAATTGACACAATTGGGTTAAGCAAAAGCAGGGCCTGCCGATGAACGGCAAGCCCTGCTTGGAAACCTAACGGTCCCGGAACCCTAGAAAATTAGAGAGCCTGGATGTTGGTGGCCTGGGGACCCTTGGGGCCCTGCTCGGTGTCGAAGGAAACCTTCTGGTTCTCTTCGAGGGAGCGGAAGCCGGAGGAGTTGATCGCGGAGTAGTGCGCGAAAACGTCCTGCGAGGAGTCGTCCGGGGAGATGAAGCCGAAGCCCTTTTCAGCGTTAAACCATTTGACGGTACCAGTAGCCATTATTTTTGTCCTTCGTGAAGGTGGAGGGAAAATCCCGACTTTCGGGCCCTCCGGCGTGGGGTGTTCAAAAACCGCTACTTCAGAAGAACACGGACTTTCGACCGTGCGTACTGCCTGAACTACCAACTGCATAAACACAACAACAGGCTCAACACTACAGGAGATTCCGCCCACACCTAATTCCGCGCCTGTTCAGCGCCATTAACCCTGCCCGTCCTCCTCCAGAACCGTGCTGTAGCGGGTGAACCCGGGGCGGAGCCGGACCGAGCGCGGGCCCACCATCGCAATGTCCTCCCACAGCACCAGGAACGAGCCGCGGTGCCGCCAGCGGAGTATCCGGGCCAGCAGCCAGGGCCGGGTGAGGCCGTTCCGCTCGTATCCCAGGAATGAGGCAACACTGTGTGGGCTGACCACCAGCCCGAGCAGCCGCGGCTCCGCCATCAGCTGGTGCGGTGCCCCGTCCAGCACAAACCGGGCGTCGGCCACGCGGCCCAGCCGTCCGCCGTCGGCGTCGTGGACAGGGGTACTTAGCAGATCACCGAGGATCATGGCGGCCTCCCGGTATCCGCGCGATGATCTTGTCCCGCACCCAGCGTTCCACCCAGCTGGCGTCCAGCGGCTCGCCGCCCACGCCAAGGCGCACCACCACGCCCACCTCCGCCACGTCCTTCCACGGGATGCGGATCAGACGGGACGACGGCGGCCTGCCGCCAAAGATCCGTGTCCCCAGCACCGGCCCGGTCAGCAGGGCGGTGATGACCGGGGGCGCCGCCCCCTGCGGAATCTCCACGTCCATAGCAGGCCCGCTCACCTCGAGGTCGTCCACGGTGGTGACCGGGACGCCGTCGTGGTCCAGGACCTGCCGGTCCAGGAGGTGCAGCTGCGCGTCCAGGATGCGGCCGGCCACACGGGGGGCCGGCGGCAGCGGACTGGACGGCGGTGTCATGAGCCGGCTCCTGTCACAATCATGAGCGGGATGGCGGCAAGGGAGGCCACCAGGATGATCACCAGGTAGACCATCCCCAGCACGTTCACCACCCGCCCGTTCACGTGCTCGTGCATGTACTGGGGGTCGTTGGCCACGATGAGGACGGGCAGGTACGTCAGCGGCAGGGCGATGGCGGAGAACACCACGGAGTATTCGGTCACCTGAACCGGGTCCACGCCGGTGGCCAGGACGGCCATGCCGATCACGAGGCAGACAATCATGGCCAGGTGGAAGCGGGCGGCCTCTGCCGGGCGGCGGAACTTTCCCCAGGACCAGCCGAAGAACTGGGCCAGGGTGTACCCGGACGAGAGCGTGGTTTCCAGGGCGGCGCCGAATGTTGCGGCCACGATGCCCACCAGCACGAACGCCAGCCCCAGCTTCCCGGCCCCCTCCGCCACGGGCAGGATCACCTGGGACAAGGACGTCACCGAAATACCGGCGGGCAGGAGCACCACGGCGGCACACCCGGCGATGGCCACGGACAGCAGGCCGCCCAGCGGAAAACCGACCAGGACGTTGATGCGCTCCTGCAGCAGGTCCTTCACGGTCCAGCCTTCCTCCACAGCGCCGGAGGAAAAGAAGAAAACCTCATAGGGGGTCATGGCCGCACCGAACAAGGCAATGGCGTAGTAGCTGTACGTCCACACCGTCTCCTGCTCCGGCACCGCCGGCGCCAACTGCCCGGCGAGTGCTCCCCAGTCCGGTTTGAGGAGGAACAGCGCCACCGCAAAGACAATCAGCGTCAGCCCCAGCAGGCCCGTGACGTTTTCCATGATGGCGAACCGCACCCGCCAGATCACCAGCCACACGGCCACCGCCGCCACGGGAATCCACAGCAGGTAGTACACGCTGCTGGCCAGTTGCAGGGCCAGGGCAATGCCGCCGATTTCGGCGGTGACGGTCATCAGGTTGATCAGGAACGACGCCGAAAGGTTGGCCAGGCCGGCCCGCGCGCCGAGGCGTTCGCGGATCACTTCGAACGTGGCGCGGCCGGACACGACAGCCACCCGGCCGGACATGTTGGCGAACAGGCAGATGCCCACCACGCCGACAGCCACCACCCAGACCATGGACAGGCCGAAGCGGGACCCGACGACGGCGTTGGTCACCAGATCCCCGATGTCCACGAACCCGCCGATGGCGGTGAGGACCCCGAGCGCGACGCCGAGGAGGCGTTTCACTTTGACCCCACCTTGCCTTCGAGCTGCTTCAGGGCGTCCTGCGCGTCCGCGAGCGCCTTGTCACCGTCCGGAAGGGAGGGGGCGCCGCCGTCGTTCGCTGCCAGCGCGGCGCGCGCCGTGGCGAACGCCGTGGCGCACTGGTCCAGCACGTCCAGTGCCTGCTGCTGCGTAGCGCGGTCCTCCTGCGTGGCCGGCGAGAGGTTGAGGACCGTGCTCCTGCTGCTTTGGACTTCCTTGAGTTCGTCGTCCACGGCGGTGGACAGGGCCGCTTTGGTGAGCTTGCCGTCCATGTCCTGCCGGAGCGCGATCCGAGCGGTGGCGACGGCGGAGAAGCTGTCCTTCACGGCTGTGGACACCGACTCGGCGGTGGTGCCGCCGCAGCCGGTGAGGAGGGCGAGCGCGGCGAGGGCCAGGAGCGTGAGCCTGTGGGCTGGCCTGGCCGGGAACGTGGTGGCCTGCGCGGGAATCCTTCGGGCCGGGGCGGAGGACGGCGTGTTCAGCACCGTGGCCTCCAGCCCCCGGAAACTCCCGGATCCATGCGACCTGGCGGGCAGCCAAAAAATGGTTGCCTTGAGCTATATATAGCACTCCGCCGGGAAGTTTGACCTGTTCAGGCCGGGATTTCTTGCCTTCCGGACCCAAGCATCCGCGGACCCTCGACCGCGTCTGCGAATGGGCATATCCTGCATCCAGATCCTGCGGAGATACCCCAAACACCGGGAGATGCAGCCATGGAGATGCCCAAGGCAACCGAGGAAGACAAACAGCGGTTCCGGCGCGTGGTTCCCGACCATCCGGGGGTGGTGGTGAAGCCGATGTTCGGCAACCTCGGCGCGTTCGTCAACGGCAACATGTTCGCCGGGCTGTTCGGGTCCACCATCGGCGTGAAGCTCTCGCCCGAGGACAAGGAGATGCTGGAGTCATCCGAGCGGACCGTGCCGTTCGGGCCGGCGGAGCGGCCCATGGGCGGCTACACCGGGCTGCCGGAGGTCTGGAATGAAGAGGGCGACGGCGATGACACCCGGGCGCGGGCCTGGGCCGAAAAGGCGTTGGCTTACGCCGCGTCCCTGCCGCCCAAAGAGCCCAAAGAGCCCAAAGCAAGGGCCGCCAGGACGTCCCGGGCGGCCCAGTAGCCATGTCCGCCCCCGCAGTGTCCCGTGAAGAGACCAACACGGTGGTGGTGGGCGCCGGGCAGGCCGGGCTGGCCACAAGCTATTGGCTGGCCCAGCGCGGCGTGGAGCACCGGCTCCTGGAGCGGCGGCCAGCCCTGGGCGGCGCGTGGCTGGACCGCTGGGAATCCTTCTACCTGAATACGCCCAACTTTTCGCTGGCCCTGCCGGGCACCTCCTATGACGGGCCGGAACCGGACGCATTCATCCCCCGCGACGCCACCGTCGACTTCTTCCGCAGCTACGCACAGGACATCCACGCCCCGGTGGAGCTGGACACGGATGTCACCCGGATCACCCCGGCCGGCACCGGGTTCACACTCGAAACGGGCCGGGGCACCTGGGCCGCCCGGAACGTGGTGCTGGCCAGCGGCGCGTTCCAGCGCCCGCGGATCCCGCGGGCCGCCGTCGGCCTGTCCCCGGACGTCCTGCAGCTGCACAGCCATGAGTACCGCAAGCCCGGGCAGCTCCCGGAGGGCGCGGTGCTGGTGGTGGGCACCGGACAGTCCGGCGGCCAGATCACCGAGGACCTGCTCGACGCCGGGCGCACCGTGCACCTGTCCGTGTCCAGTTGCCCCGAAGCGCCGCGCCGGTACCGGGGCCAGGACATCTTCCACTGGATCGTGGCGGTGAACGTCCACGGTCCCGGGTACGGGATCAACGCGCTACTGGTGGACCAGCTGCCCTCCCCCGCCGGACGCTTCATGTGCAACCCGCTGCTGTCCGGCAACGGCGGTGGCCACAGCGTGCACCTCCGCGGGCTGGGCCGGCGCGGCGTCCGGCTGCACGGCCGGTTTGAGGGCCTGCACGACGACGACCTCGTCTTCACGGATGACCTCCCCCAGCGCCTTGGGCTGGTGGAGGCGGGATTCGGGCAGCGGCTCAAGCTGCTGGCCGACGCGTACATCAGGGCAGCCGGGATCGACGCCCCCGAAGCCGAGAAGCCGGAGGCGGATCACTGGCTGCCGGCAGAGTCCGGCGCCCGCCTGGATCTTGCGGCAGAAGGGATCACCTCCGTCATCTGGTGTACGGGTTACGCACTGGACTTCAGCATCCTGGACCTTCCGCTCCTGGATGAGTGGAACTACCCCCGCCATGTGAAAGGCGTGACGGAGCAGCCGGGCCTCTACGCCGTCGGGCTCCCCTGGCTCACGCGCCACATCTCCGCCACCCTGGTGGGCGTGGGCCCGGACGCCGAGTACGTGACGGAACACCTGGCGGCGCGGGAGCGAACAGCGACCCGGACATAACAGCCAGCGAAAGTGATTGGCCATGGAACCGATCCGCGTGATCCTGCTGCCGGGGAGCGTCCTTCCGGCCGGCCCTGCCTACGGCGGCCTGCTGGAGGCACTTGGACCTGGGGTGGACAGCGTCGCCAAGGACCTGGAGCTCTACGGCGGCGATGCACCACCGCCGGACTGGAGCCTGGACACCGAAGCGGACGGCGTGCTCCGCGAGGCCGACCGCCGCGGCTGGGACACGTTCCATCTCGTGGGGTACTCCGGCGGCGGCTCAGCCACCCTGGCGCTGACCGCAGCCCATCCGGAAAGGCTCCGCAGCCTGGCACTGCTCGAGCCGGCGTGGGCGGGCACCTGGGACTGGAGCCCTGAACACAGGGAGCTGTGGAGAAAGTATGACCAGTTGGAGGGCCTCCCGCCGGAGGAATTCATGCCCGCCTTCATGCGGCTGGGAGTGAGGGACGACGTCGTCCTGCCGCCTCCGCCGCCCGGCCCCCCGCCGCCCTGGATGGCCAAGCGGCCGGCCGGGATCGGCGCCTTCATCAGGACGTTCAAGTCGTACAAGCTGGACCGGGACCGCCTGGCCGCCTTCGCCCGGCCGGTGCTGTTCATCCTGGGCGGCAAAAGCAATCCTGATGACTATGCCGACAACGCCGGGCGCCTGGGCAGGGTCTTCCCTGATTTCCGGCTTGAGGTGTTTCCAGACCGGCACCATTTTGATCCACCGCACCGGATCGAACCGCAGCGGGTTGCCGCACTGCTCCGCGAGCACTGGGCGAGGGCCGAGAGCGGCGCACCGGAACAATAAGCAGCAGGCAGGACCGGACCTTTGGCCCTGCTGCTGCGGTGCCGGGACGCGACATGATTGAGCGAGGATCCTTCCGGACGGGGCGGCCGCGGTGACACGGCGGCCGGGGAGGCCATCGACCCGATGAGAGCTTCTTCATGGATACACCCGCAGCACCCCGGGATTCACTTCGGTCTCCGGCCTGGGCCGCCCGGATCTTCATCCTCAATGACCATGAACCGGTGCGTCGGGGGCTGAGGGACCTGCTCGAAAACGATGGGTTCGTCATCGCCGGCGAAAGCGGTTCGGCCGCCGAAGCCAGGCACCTAATCCCCATCCTGGAACCGGACCTCGCCGTATTGGACGACAGGCTGCCCGACGGAACAGGAATCGAGGTCTGCCGTGACCTGCGCGCATCTGCCCCGGGTGTCAGGTGCCTGATCCTGACGGGCTGGGATGAACAGCATGCTGTGCGGGCGGCGGTTCTGGCGGGCGCTTCCGGGTACGTGCTGAAGCAGGTGAGCGACAACAGTGAACTGCTGGACGGAATCCGCAGCGCCGCAGCAGGCAGTTCACTGTTACGGCCAGGGGTCAGGGAAAGGATTGCCGAAAGCCTGTACGCAGCGTCCTCTGCCTCCTGGTTGGACAGCCTGACGGAGAGGGAGCGGAACGTGCTTGCGTTCATGGCCCGCGGCCTGACCAACCAGCAGATCGGGCAGGACCTGATGGTGGCCGATGAGGTAGTGGCTGCCTGCGTGTCCTCTGTCCTGCAGAAGCTGGGCTTCCGGCGCCGCAGCCAGCTGATCCCGGTTCCAATCCCGCGCGCCTGGGAACTGCTGCACTGACACCCCAGATGACACCCCCGGGACCCGGGAGCCGCCGGTCATTTCGGGAGGGGCGCCGTCCAGGTCACGCTGGTGCCCTTGCCGGGGGCGCTGTCAATGATGCACGTCCCGCCGAGGCGGGACGCCCGGGTCTTCATGTTGTTCAGTCCGCTGATCCGGCCAGGGCTTGCGAAGCCGCAGCCATGGTCGCGGACGGTGAGTACCACCTCGCCCTCCTGCACGGACAGGTGGACGTAGATGTCCTCAGAGCCGGAATGCCGGACGGCGTTGCTGACGCTTTCGGACAGCACCGGCAACAAGTGTTCGGCCACCTCGTCGCCCACCACATCGTCGACGGGGCCCGAGAGCTGGATCCTCGGGAGGAATCCGGCAGCGTTGGCAGCTTCCTGGACCGCCCGCAGGACGCGCCCGCTCAGAAGCTCCCCGTCCTGTTCCCGGGCCTGGAGGGCGTAGATGGTGTCGCGAAGCTGGTGGATGCAATCGTCCAGTTCGGTGGTGATTCCGGCGACGCGCCGCTCATGTGCAAGGGGATCCCCGGTGTAGCGGCGCAGCCCCTGGATGCTCAACCCGGCCGCGAACAGCCGCTGGATGACCAGGTCGTGCAGGTCCCTGGCGATCCGTTCCCGGTCAATGAAGAGCGCGTGTTCTTCGCGCAACTGGTTGGCCCGCAGCAGGTCCAGCGTCAGGCCGATCCGGGAGGCGAAGACAGCGCTCTGTTCAACATCAACATCGGTATACCGCGCTCCGCCGGAAGGCCTGGCCAGGATCAACACGGTGTCCCGGTGGCCGTCGATGTTGTTGCCCAGCGCAGCCAGCAGGACCGGGCCCAGCTTTTCGTCGGACGCGCCCTCAAACACCGTGAGAGGGTCCTTGACGATCCTGGACTCCCCCGTGGCCAGCACCTGGGCCACGCCCTCGCCCACCGGCAGCTCCTGCCCGGCAGGTATGGATTGGACGCCAAGCGAGGTCCGGCACCGCAAACTCCCGTCTCCCGCCACTGAAGCGATAACGGACAACGCCGAGGCCGAGGCGTGCAATGCACGCTCCGCGATCATGTCCAGGTTGTTCGTGTCGGACCGCGGATTGGCCTTCAGCCGGTCGCTGACGTCCATACCCGCTTCCAGCCACCGCTGCCGGCTCTTGGTGTCCTCGAACAACCGCGCGTTCTGGATTGCCACGCCGGCGGCAGAGGCGAGGGCAACGGCGAGGTCTTCGTCTTCGGCCGTGAAGTCCTGGCCGTCGATCTTTTCCGTCAGGTAGAGGTTGCCGAAAACCTCGTCCCGGACCCGGACCGGGACGCCCAGGAAGGTCTTCATGGGAGGGTGCTCGGACGGGAAACCCACCGCTATGGGGTGTTCGCCAAGGTCCTGGAGGCGCACCGGACTGGGTTCGCGGATCAGGTGCCCCAGGACGCCGTGGCCGGTTGGAAGGTCACCGATGAGCCGGGCGCCGTCGTCATCGATGCCGACGGTGATGAAATGACTGAGCTGCAGGTCGTCTCCGATGACGCCCAAAGCCCCGTACCGCGCGCCGACGAGCTCGCACGCTGATTGCACCACACGGTCCAGTACCGCTTCGAGGCTTAGGTCTTCTGTCAGGGAAACGACGGCGCCGAGCAGGCCCTCCACATGTTCCTGGGTGCGGACCAGTTCATCTGCCCGGTCCACGAACTCACGCAGGAGTTCCCTGGTCCGCCGTCTGATTGGTTCACGCCACATAAGAAAACACCTCAGTCATAAAGGAGCATCACCCACGGCGGGCTGCATCGCCCGTGGATCCGATTTGTGACAGCCCCCAGTGTCTCTCACCACCATGCTAACAACCCTGGTGGTCCAGCGGCTTAACGGTTACGTCCTGGCTGCCTGCCGCCAAAAGGTACGACGGCGGGACCTCGCCCCCGCGGCGGGCGCTTCAGCCGGGCGGGCCCGGGCTGGTGGCAGCGCCCAGAATGTGGGCGAGCGGAGGATTCAGCCGCTGCACGGCGAAGCCGAAGCGCTGGTTGTCCTGGACCGTGAACCCTGCTGCGGTGATGGCGGCCAGGGTGTCCCGGTTGAGGTGGCACCCGCCCATGAAACGCCCCCATACCGGAGTCAGCAGGTCTTCTGCCCTGGCCAGGACCGGGTGTCCGGACCGGACGTGCTCGTAATAGGCAAGGGTTCCGCCGGGGCGCAGGACGCGGCGGATCTCCGCGAGCACGGCGGCCGGGTCCTTGACGCTGCATAGGACAAGGCTGGCCACCACAGCGTCGGCGCTGCCGGTTTCGGCGGGTATGTTCTCTGCGGCTGCGGCAACCAGCGTTACCGGGACGCTGGCCGTTGCCGCCTGTGTCTGCGCCACGCCCCGGAGGTAATCATCGGGTTCCAATGCCAGGACGTGGGTGACGGCGGGAGGGTAGAGCGGGAAGCAGGAGCCCGCCCCGGCCCCGATTTCGATGACTGAGCCCTGCAGCCCGGCAAGGATCCGGCGGCGATGCCCGGCGGCCCCGCGGCGGTCCATCGCGCCCACGGCACGGGCAAACGCCCGGGCGAAAAATGGGTGCTGCCGCGGGCCCGGCCCCACCCCGCCCTCCGTGCCGCCAGGTACGCGGTCCATCAGGAAACCTCCTTGGGACTGGTCTGGCTTTCATCATGGCACGGAGTGCTGGGGCCGGGGCCGGCTTAAGGGTGGGGCCGGGCGCTGCTGGTTAAGCCCCCGGGGTTACAGGCAGCTGGGCTGGTATGCGGGGTCTGCGGGGCCGGACGCCTGGCCCAGCGCGTTCGCCACGAACTGGTGAACCACAGGATCGTTGGGGGCCTGGTCGTGTTCGAAGACATCGGCCGGGCACTTGTCCTGGATGGTGATGTTGGTGACCTGCCTGGACGGGCCCACCAGGAACTGGCTGTTAAAGGGGATCACCACTTCGTCGTGGACGGTGGAGATCACGGTGTAGGAGGGCCCGGCGATGGTGTCGCCCTTGGCGTTGAGTTCCTGCAGGAAGGCGGATCCGGCCTGCTGGTCCGCGCACGCCGCGCAGCCCAGCGTGGTGTAGGCGGGGTCGGGGACGGCGTCCGGCGGCGGCACGATCAGGCCCTGGGTGCCGTGGTTGGATGGCGCGATGCCGACCAGGTGGTGGACGTACTTCGCCCCGCCCAGCAGGTGCATGTAGTAGCGGGGCATCATGCCGCCCTGGCTGTGGCCCACCAGGTCCACTTTCGCAGCACCGGTGGCGGCACGGACGGCGTCAACGAACGGGGCGAGTTCCTTCGCGGAGTCGGCCACCGGGGCGGTTGCGTAGACGCCGTTGGTCTCGCCGTAGTTAAGGGCGAAGACGCAATAGCCGGCGCTCTTGAGGTAGGGCGACAGGGTGGACCAGTTCTTCGCCATGCTTTCGAACGTTCCGGGTACCAGGACCACCGGGTACGGGTGTTGTGCCGAAGGCTTGCAGGACCAGTCGTTGGCGCCCGGAGGGGCGATGTCCAGGGTGTCGGCCTGGGCTGGAACCACGGAGAGCGAGCCGGCCAGGACGGCGGCTGCGGCGGCGGACAGGGCACGTTTCAGCAGTGACATATAAACCTCTTTGTTCGCGTGTCAGCAATGGTGCCGCGGCCGGGGCTGCTGGCGGCGGTGGGCCACGTTGTGCCAACCAGGAGCCGGGCTGCGGTCCTAAAAATGCTAGGCAGCCTGGCCCGCGAGGTGACCCCTCCTGCACGAATGTGCGGGGAACGGAACCGCGTTTTGCCGGCGTCCGTCCGGCAGGCAGCAGGGCGCGGAGCGATTCATTGTTACTGGTGGGTAGCTTGTTCGGATGGGCGAGGGCCCGCGGGCATCAGAATGAGCACCCGGAGAAGAATCCCAACTGCACTGCACAAACGTGCAGAAAACTGCTGGCCGGGCTCCGGCTCCGTGGGACCGCTTCTATTGACGATGTTCTATTTGACGGCGTTCGCGGCGTTCACCCGGCCGTACGCCCAGTAGGTGCCGGTTCCTGAGATCCTGTCCGCGGTGGATTCCACGGTGGCCCGGACCGAGGCGTTGGTGGCGCCGGGGTGGGAACTCCAGGCGAGCGCGGCGGTGGCGGCCACGATGGCCGAGGACATGGAGCTGCCGTTGCCCACGTCGTAGCCTTTGGAGCGGTTGTTGGGAACTTCCAGGGCAAAGTCGTGGTTCGGGAACGTGGAGTAGACGTTGACGCCGGGTGCCGCCACGTCCACCCAGCTGGCGCCGTAGGTGGAGAAGGATGCTTTGAGGTCGTTGTTGTCCGTGGCGGCCACCGCGATGACGTTTGGGTAGGAACCGGGGTAGATCTTGGTCTGGTTTCCACCGTTTCCGGCGGCCGCCACCAGCACCGCTCCCTTGGTCCACGCGTTGTTGACGGCAGCCTCGAGGGTCCGCGAGGCGCGCACTCCGATGCTCATGTTGATTACCTTGGCGCCGTTGCTGACGGCCCAGTTGATGCCGTCGGCAACACTTGAGCTGGACCCTACCCCGCTGTCGTTCAGGACTTTCCCGGCCAGGATGGTGCAGCCCGGGCATACGCCGGCCACGCCGGCCGAGTTGTTCGCGGTGGCGGCGACGATGCCGGCCACATGGGTTCCGTGGCCGTAATAGTCCTCCGCCACTGGGTCGCCGGTTTTGGTGGCCGCGTCACTGAAGTTGGCGCGTGCCACCACCTTGGGGGCGATGTCCGGGTTGTCGCTGGCCACGCCCGAGTCCAGGACGGCCACCTTGATGCCGGTGCCAGTGGTTGCGTTCCAGGCTTCGACGGCGTCGACGTCGGCGTCTGCCGTGCCTGCGGGTACCTTGATGTCGCCGCGCGTGTTGGTGAAGGACTGCCCGGTGTTCTGCAGGGCGTATTGGCGGGGGAAGTACGTGTCGCTGGTTGCCGGGCGGGCGGGTTCGTCCGGCTCGGCGTATTCAACGGACGGGTTCCGGCTGAGGGCCTCGATCAGCCGGGGTTCCTGGCCGGAGGGCACCTGGACCAGGCGCGCACCCGTGCCGCCCACGGCGGAGCCGGCCGAAAGACCGTACTGGTGCAGCACGCCGGAGGCCGCGCCGTCGTCGTACGTTTTGACCAGGATGTGCCCGACTGCGGCCGGGAACGTGGGCTGCGCCGCGCTGACGGCGGGTGCGGCGGTGAGTGCCCCGAACGAGAGGACAGCCGCGGTGAGGCCGGCGATGACGACTTTCTTCATGGGGTTATGGTGCGGCACCGCACACAGCACCGGATAGGGGCAAAGTCCCTACTTAAGGCTCAGCACCTCGTCGATGGGGCGGCCGTTGACGAACACCTGCGCGCTCGTGGCCCCGGACGCCGCCATGGCCGTGTATTCCAGCTGCCCCTTGGCGCGGGGGACGTCACAGACGCCACCAAGCATGAACTGCCCGGAGAGCGAGATGGTGATGGTGCTGCCGTTCAGTTCGCCGCCCAGATACGTCAGGGTCGACTGGTAGAGGACGTTGATGAGCCCGGACTGGCCGACGTCGCGGCTCTTATTTGCAAGCAAAGCCTCGATACTGGGCCGCACCTGGTCGGTGAAGCGGACGGGGGCTGTGGTGGTGGCCACCAGGCTGTCGCCGCAGCCGATCGCGGGACCTGACCCGCCGTTGTCACCGACGGCCACGTAGTAGACGGTCAGCGGCGCCACCTGTTCGGGCAGGCCGGTGGGCGTTGGTTCCATCGTGGGCGGCGGGCTGGCAGGAGCGGACGACGGCGGCGCGGCGGCCGAGGTGGTGGGCGCGGCTGAGCTGCCGGGCGTCGTGGTGGGGTTCGCCGATGTGGTGGGGGCCGCTGTCGTGCTTGGGCTGGCGCTGCCGGGGGACGCGCTGGTGGTGGGGGCCGGGGCCGCGGAACTGCTGGAGGGGGCCGGTGCGGGCGGGCCGAAACATCCCGTGAGGACCAGCAGGCTGCTGAGCCCGAGAACGCTGAACGCCGAAAGCCTGGGCCCGCTCATGATGCCCCCTTGGATGCGGTCCCGCGGTTGCGGAATCCGCTTTCACGTTACGCCTGAGGGTTAGTCCAGAACAGGGACTAAAGTCCGGGTCCGAGCACCGGCAGGGGTGCATCAATCAACAGTTCTTGTCATGCCGTTAACCGGCCGTTCATATCCTCCTCGAAAGCTGTACAAGAGCTGGAAATAGCGTGGGCGCCATGGACAACATCTCCCGCAGAACCCTCATCTCCGCCGGCCTCGGAGCCGGCATCGTCGCCGCATTACCGGGTACCGCCGTCGCCGTTTCCACCGCTGACGACGCCGGTCTCCGCACCGATCCCTTCATGCTCGGCATCGCGTCGGGCGAGCCGTGGCCGGACGGTTTCGTCCTCTGGACCCGCCTGGCCGTAAACCCGGTGGCCGAGGACGGGCTGGGCGGCATGCCGTCGCGCCCGGTGGCCGTGCAGTGGGAGGTGGCCGAGGATGACGGCATGCGGACGGTGGTGGCGCGTGGTGTGGAGCAGGCGCGGACCGAGACCGCGCACTCGGTGCACGTGGAGTTGCGCGGGCTGAAGCCGGGCCGTGAGTACTTCTACCGGTTCCGCACCGGAAAGTACGTCAGCCCGGTGGGCCGCACCCTCACCAGCCCGGCGCTGCACGAGACGCCGGCCGTACTGGCCATGGCATTCGCCAGCTGCGCGCAGTACGAGCACGGCTACTTCACCGCCTACCGGCGCCTGGCGGAGGACCACCCGGACCTGGTGCTGCATCTGGGCGACTACCTCTACGAGTACAAGAAGGGCAGCTACGTGATCGGCGGCGGCAACCCGCGCGACCACGAGGGTCCCGAGACCGTCACGCTGGAGACCTACCGGCAGCGGCACGCGCAGTACAAGGCCGACGGCGACCTGCAGGCTGCGCATGCGATCGCACCCTGGGCGGTGGTCTGGGATGACCACGAGGTGGACAACAACTGGGCGGACGACGTGCCGGAGAACAACGACGCCGGGCAGTTGAACGACAGCGTGGAGCACTTCCGGCGGCGCCGGGCAGCCGCGTTCCAGGCGTACTACGAGAACATGCCGCTGCGGCCGTCGTCCCTGCCTGCCGGCCCCGACATGAAGATCTACCGGAGGATCCAGTGGGGCCAGCTGGCCAACTTCCACATGATGGATACGCGGCAGTACCGCGACGACCAGCTCGCGGGCGACGGCTGGAGGAAGAACGTGGCCGGGCGGCTCGCGGAGGACCGGACCATCACGGGCGCCGAGCAGGAGAAGTGGCTGCTGGACGGGTTCCGGAACTCCACCCAGCGGTGGGACATCCTGGGCCAGCAGGTGTTCTTCGCGGAGCGCGACCGGGACCAGGCGCCGGAGATCGACGACGTCTCCATGGACGGCTGGGACGGGTACGCGGCATCCCGCCGCCGCATCACCCAGGGGTGGATCGACGCGAAGGTGCGCAACGCCGTCGTCCTCACCGGCGATGTGCACCGGCACTGGGCCAACGACGTGAAGGTGGACTACAAGGACACCGCCTCCCCCGTGGTGGGCTCGGAGCTGGTGTGCACGTCCATCACCTCCACCGGCGACGGCACGGGCTCCACCACGGACGCCACCATGGCCTGGAACCCGCACCTGAAGTTCTACAACGACAACCGCGGCTACGTGAACACCCGCATCACCAGGGACGCCATGACCGCGGACTTCCGGGTGCTGGACCACGTCACGACGCCGGGCGCACCGGTGGCAACGAAGGCCTCCTTCGAGATCCGTGACGGCGTGCCGGGGCTGCAGCCGCGGGCCTGATACTTCCGGATGAAGGTCGACGGCGGGTCCCGCCGTCGACCTTCCTCCCGGGCATTGTGCGCCTCCGGGCCCGGGGCTACGATGCTCGCGGGGAGAGGGCCTTCGTCTCACTGATTGACGACAGGGGCCAGGCAATGACCGACTTCTTCACCATGCAGCCCGGCGAGACTGCCCCTCCCCTGCCGGCAGGACCCATCCTGTGCGGTGGGACGGCGGGCATGCGGCGCATCCACCGCTTCTTCCTCTGGGCCTACGGGGAAGCGCCGGGACTGGTGCGCTCCGCCGCGGCGGGTGACACCGCCCGCGCCGCCTACGTGGGGGAAGTGCTGGGGAACTTCGACAAGGTGCTCCACATCCACCACGAAGGCGAGGACCTGCTGATGTACCCGCAGCTGACCGAGCGGGCACCGGCGTGCGCCCTGCACATAGGGCAGATGCTCGAACAGCACCGGCAGGTCACCTCCAGGCTCGAGGCCATCGAACCGGTCCGGCTGCGCTGGATGCGGACGGGGGACGAAGAGTCGGCGGCCGAACTTGCTGCCCGCTACGAAGACCTGTCCCGTGTCCTCAGCACCCATCTGCGCCGCGAGGTCACAGAGATGATGCCGGTTGCGGACAGGGTGATGACGGAGAAGGAGATGAAGGCGGCCGGACAGCACGGGATCCAGGAGCTCGACAAGAAGTTCCTGGTGGGGTACCTCGGCATGGTGCTGGCTACGAATCCCCCGGCGGACCGGAAGGAGATGTTCAAGGAGATCCCTCCCCCGGTCCGGCTCGCCTATCGCCTGGTGGGGCGGCGGATGTACCGGAAACAGTACGCAGCGCTCTTCCCGGGACGCCCGATTCCCGAGACGTTGTAGGGAATCAATTAGAGGCTGCTTGTCCAACAAACGCGTGCAACTTGTTCTAGGCTGGAATCCCCGAGAGACCAACCATAGAGCGAGGCATAACGTGCACCAGGACGCCGCCCGGTTCCTGTCCCAGCCGGTGGCCGCCCAGCCCGGCTCGCCATTGCGGGTGGCCGTGTACTCCCGGATCGCAGCGGCCATCCGCAACGGCCTCCTGACGCCCGGCTCCATGATCCCCACCGAGACCGAGCTCGGTGCCGACATGAAGGTCAGCCGCACCGTGGTCCGTGAAGCCCTCATGCTCCTTGAGGAAGACGGGCTCATCCGGGCGCGGCGCGGCGTGGGGCGGTTCGTCTCGGACACGCTCCCCCGCATCGGCATCGAACGGATCCGCCCCTTCGAAGAGGTGCTCGGTGGCCCCGGCCAGACGCTGGAGGTCAAGCGCACCCAGGTGGTGCGGCAGGCCGCCTCCGAGTTCGTCGCCCCGGGCATCGGCATCGAGCCGGGCAGCGACTGCTGGCTGTGGGAATCCGTCCTGATCCGTGACGGCGAGGCCATCGCCCACCTGCAGGAAAACGTCAGCGCCCAGCCGGTCAGCATCGGCAAGGGCGCCGCCGCGCCCCTTGAGATCAAGGACGACGGCGGCGCCACCCTGCTTGCCACGCTCAACAACCAGCTGGGCAGGTTAGCTGGGCCGGGCGAGTGCCAGATCAGCCTCAGCCAGGTGGGTCCCAGCCGCGCGAAGCTGCTGGATCTGCGCCCGTCGGACCCGGTCCTAGTGCTGACGCAGTTCGTCCGGCATACCAACCGGCCGTTCTACCTGGCAAAGTGCCTGGTCTCGGCCCGCGCCGGGCACCTGTCCGTGATGCAGTCCCTGCAGTCCTAGGTGAGGGCGGGCCTAGGGCTTGGTGCACCCCACCGCCTTGCAGGCGTCCACCCGGCCGTACTTCCAGTAGGTACCCGTGCCGTTGACTGCCTTTGCGGTGGATTCGACCTTCGCGCGGACGGCTGTGTTGGACGTCCCGGCCGCCGTGCTCCACACAAGCGCGGCGGTCGCGGCGACGATCGGTGATGCCATCGAAGTACCGCTCTCTATGTCGTAGCCCACCGACCGGCCGTTCTGGACACCCAGGGTGGACGGGTAGGTGGGAAAGGTCGAGTAGACACTGACGCCTGGGGCAGCGACATCCACCCACTTGCCGTAGGTGGAGAAGGATGCCTTCACGTCCCTGTTGTCAGTGGCGGCGACGGCAATGACGTTGGGGTATGCGCCGGGATAGACCTGGGCCTGCGTACCGGCGTTGCCGGCAGCGGCTACGATGACCACCCCCGCATTCCAGGCGTTGTTGACGGCAGCTTCGAGTGTCCGTGACGAAACGCGCTGCCCCAGGCTCATGTTGATGACCTTGGCGCCGTGGCTCGCCGCCCAGTCGATGCCCTTGGCAATGCCCGAGCTGGAGCCGGACCCGCTGTCGTTGAGCACTTTGGCGTCCAGGATGGCGCAGTCCGGGCATACACCTGCAACGCCCATCGCATTGTCCCGGGTGGCGGCTACGATGCCTGCCACGTGGGTGCCGTGGCCGTACTTGTCGTAGTCCTCATCGCCAACGATGGTCTTATCGCTGAAGTTGGCCCGTTCAACAACCTTCGACGAGATGTCCGGGTGGTTGATGGCGACGCCGGAATCGATGATGGCAACCCGTTTCCCGGCGCCGGTGGTCACGGTCCAGGCTTCGACGGCGTCCACGTCAGCGTCCTTGGCGCCTCCGGCCACAGTTTTGGTGCCAGCGGTGTTCATAAATTCCTGGCCCACGTTCTGCAGGGCGTATTGGCGGGGGAAGAACTCGTCATTTGAGGTAGCCGTAACCAGTTCGTCCGGTTCGGCGTACTCCACCGCCGGATTGCGGCTCAACGCCTCAATGAGCTGGCGCTCCTGGCCGGCTGGCACTGTGATCAGGTGCGCTCCGGTGCTGCCGATGGCAGGGCCTTCCCGAAGGTCATGTTGGCCGAGGACAGCGGGGGCCGCACCGTTGTCCCGGAATTTGACCATAATCTGTCCGGATACCGGAGACGAACCTGCGGGCGAGGACGGTGCGGCAGCGTTGCCTGGAACGACGATCGTGATGGCGCCAAGCGCCATCACGACCGATGCGAGACCCGCCAGAAGTGTTCTTTTCATGGCGTTATCTTGCGCCCCACCAGTAACACTTGAATAGGGGCCAAAGGCAGTATCCGAATGACACGGGCGTCAGGCGGGCGAACCCGCTGAGGCGAGTGCCGCCGTCGTGCGTTCCAAGGAACCGGCGCCTTCCGTTGAACCCGCGCCTTCAAAGAAGGCGAGCAGCGTCTCCACCAGGTGCGGGGCGAAGTCCTGTTCCAGCGACAGCACCACGCGGCACCGGGCACCCTTCACGGGCGGGTAGCCCGCGTACCGCCCGCGCATATCGCACACCGTCTGCCCGCGGCCCGGGCCGTCGGAGGTGTCGACGGCGGCACGCACCACCGGCGCGACGGCGGGCGCCACGGCACCCACGGCGAGCGCCGCGGCCAGGGGATCGTGCATCGCGGAGCACGGCCGGCCGTAGATGCCCTCGTAGAAGCGGAAGTAATAGCCCAGCATCTCCCCCAGCGCCTGCGCCACCGGCGAGGAGGACGCCAGCAACTCCTGCCGGTGGTGCTCCTCCAGTACCGAAGCCATGGTCACGTCCAGCGGCACCAGGGTCACATCCCAGTCCGCGGCCAGCACCAGGGCGGCGGCCTCGGGGTCGTTGTGGATGTTGGCCTCCGCCACCGGCGTGATGTTGCCGGGTGCCAGTGCCGCCCCGCCCATCACGGTGACGGTGTCCACCAGGGACGGCAGTGCCGGCTCCAGCCGGAGCGCCTCCGCGATGTTGGTCAGTGGCCCGATGGCCACCACGCGCAGCGTCCCCGGGTACAGCCGCGCGAGCCGCACCAGCATCTCCGCCGCGGACTCCCCGGCCAGTGACGCCGCAGCGGGGGCGAGGGAAACTTCGCCGATCCCGTTCTCGCCGTGCACCCACGGCGCCCCGCCGCCAAAGGAACCCGCCAGCGGATGGTGCGCCCCCAGCGCCACGGGAATGTGTGCGGAGCCGGCAAGTTCCAGCAGGTCCAGGGTGTTGCGGGCGCCGACGGCGGCACTGACGTTGCCACTGACGGTCCCGATTCCCACCACGTCGGCGGCGGGGGCGGCCAGCAGGTAGGCCAGGGCGAGGGCGTCGTCGATCCCGGTGTCGCAGTCCAGGTAGATCGGGGAGGGCGTGGTCATGGCGGTGCTTCTTTCGTTGGGGGAAGGGGTTAGAGGGTCTCGCCCTTGGGGGCGGCGACGAAGAGGCTGACGATGAACGCGGCGGCGGTGATGCCCACGGAGATCCAAAGGGCCGTGGCGTAGCCGGCGGCGGTGGCCTGGGCGGCGAAGGGCGCCACGAGGACGACGCCGAGGCTCGCCCCGATGCCGAAGGAGGCGCCGTTGATGCCGGGCAGGGCAGCCGGAGCTTCCTTCGGTGACAGCAGCACCGAGAGCCCGTTGATGGCGGTGAGGAACAGGCCGTTGTAGAAGATGCCCAGCGCCGCGACGGCGATCAGCACGGCAAGCTGGCTGGTGGAGAACGAGGCGGCGGCGATGGCGCAGGCCAGGCTCATGCCGGTGCCGGCGCGGAGGGTCTTGATCCAGCCCCGGCGGTCGGCCAGCCAGCCCGCCAGAGGTGCGGCAAAGACGCCAATGAGCGCGGCGGGGGTAAGGAACAGCAACGCCGAGACGGACGCGGAAAGCCCGAAGCCGCCGTCGTGGTCCTGGCTGAGCAGCACCACGGTGAAGTTGATGATGGCGAAGATGCCGGCGAGCGTGAGGACGGTGGTGGCGATGACCGGCCACACCTGGCGGGAGCGGAGGTGGTGCACGGCGATGAGCGGGTGGCTGCGCCGCTTCTCGATCAGCCAGAACGCGGTGAAAGAGGCGATGGTGCCGGCCAGCAGGGCCAGGGCGGTGGGCGAGGTCCAGCCGGCGGCGGATCCGTCGGAGACGAAGTAGGTGATGAAGACCAGGAACAGCGAGAGGGAGCCGGCACCCCACCAGTCCATGGCGCCGCGGACTCCCTGGGGCCGTCCGGCGGGCACAATGCGGAGGATGCAGCCGGCAGCGACCACGGTCAGGACGAGTACCGCCACGAAGATGGACCGGAAGCCCCGGGTCTCGGCCATAAGTCCGCCCACCCAGCCATCCACTCCCCCGATGCCGCCGTTGATGGCGGCGATGATGCCCACGGAGGTGCCGAACACCTTGGCCTGAAGGTTCTCGCTGAGGACGATGTAGGCGAGCGCGAAGACCGCGCTGGAGACGCCCTGCAGGAACCGGCCGGCGATGAGCAGTTCCAGCGTGGGTGCGGTGATGCAGAGGATGGTGCCGGCGCCCATGATGCCCAGGACCAGCAGCAGGGCGGCGCGGCGGCCAATGAAGTCGCTCCACCGGCCGATCACGGGCCCGGCGATGGCGCCGGCCAGGAAGAACATGGACTGGACGGGGGCCGTGCTTTCGGCGCCGCGGCCGAAGTCGGCCGCGATCTGCGGCAGCGCCGGGGTGACCATGCTGGCGTTGAGCTGGAAGGACAGCACACCCAGCAGCAGCGTGGAAATCAGCAGGGCGGCGCGGCTGCCGGAGAGCTTGGCGGCGTCGTCAGCGAGGACGACGCCGGCACCGCCTTGGGTGGGAGGTGCGGCCGTGGCGGGGGTTGGGGCGTTCACATCAAACTCCTTTGTTCGAGCAGGGTGGGGAATCCCGGTCTTCGGAACGGCGATTCGAGTTGTTATACAACCATGTATGACTCACAAGTACAACCATGAGTTACACTATTTCCCAATCCCGGCCGCTTCCGGGCCTCCCCCTTCAGAGAGTCTTCCCATGAGCAATCGACTTCCTGCCGTCACCGTGGTCGGCAGCATCAATCTGGACCTGATCGCCACCGCAGAGCGGCTTCCCACCGCCGGCGAAACCATCGGCGGCGCCCTCCTGTCGCGGCAGCCGGGCGGAAAAGGTGCCAACCAGGCTGCGGCCGCGGCGCGGCTGGGCGGCCGGGTCCGCATGGTGGGGGCGGTGGGCAGCGACGCGCACGGCCAGGGGATGCTGGACGCCCTGGCTTCGGCCGGCGTCGATACTGCCGACGTCGCGGTGCTGCCGGAGGCCACCGGGACGGCGCTGATCGTGGTGGACGCCGAGGGCGAGAACCAGATCGTGGTGTGCCCGGGTGCCAACTCACGCCTTTCCCTCGACGGGGTGGTGTTCGGCCCGGACGAGACGGTGCTGTGCCAGCTGGAGGTGGGCCTGCCCGTGGTGCTGGAAGCCGCCCGGAAGGCGCAGGGCTTCTTTGTCGTGAACGCGGCGCCGGCCATGGACTTGCCGGCGGAACTGCTGGAGCGCTGCGACCTGGTCATCGTCAACGAGAGCGAGTACGCCCTGATCCCGGCCCTCGCATCCGCCAAGCTCGTGGCGGTGACGTATGGCGGCGAGGGCTCCGCCCTCTTCGAGCACGGCCGGAAGGTGGCGGAGGTATCGGCGCCTGCCGTCAGTGTGGTGAACACCATCGGCGCGGGTGACGCGTTCTGCGCCGCCCTGGTCCTGGCACTGCGGACGGGGATGGACTCCGCCTCGGCGCTTGCTGTTGCCAATGCCGTGGGTGGCGCTGCCGTCGGCGATCCTTCCTCCCAGCCCGATTTGGCACGGCTGGGACACTACGTGGAGCGGACTGCCCCGGCCCTGGACCTCCGGTGAGCGTGGCACTGCGGCGGGCGGCGCCGTCGGACTTTCCCGAGGTCGGGCGCATCACCCGGGACGCCTACCTGCGCGCCGGGCACTTCGCTGCCGATCATCCCTACATGAGCGTGCTGGAGGACGTGGAGCACCGCGCCGCCAATGCGGAGGTGTGGGTGGCGGAGGCCGCCGGGACGGTGGTGGCGGCGGTGACGCTGACGTTCGCCGGCCAGCCGTACAGCGAGATCGCCCGGGACGGGGAGCTGGAGTTCCGGATGCTGGCGGTGGATCCGTCCCACCAGGGCGGCGGTGTGGGCCGGGCGGTCGTGCGCGCGATTGTGGAGCACGCCCGGCAACTGCCCGGGATCGGGGCGATCAGCATCACCAGTGCCACGTTCATGGAGCGGGCGCACGCCCTGTACCGATCACTGGGGTTCCGCCGCGCGCCGGAGCGGGACTGGTATGTTCCGGGCGAGGATGTGCTGCTGTGGGTGTTCCGGCTGGAGCTCTAACGCCTTGGCCGCTGCCCACACTTTGCCCATTCTTCCGGACGATTCTCAGCGCGATCCGGGGGTTCGGCCCCCGAGGCCCTGGTCTGCGAGGAGATCGGAGTGCCGGTGGATGATCCGCCAGATGCCCTCTTCTCGGCGATAGAGGTGTGTTGTGCGCATCGTATAGACGGCCGGAAGGCCATCGACAACCGCGCTGCTGTGCTCTAATCCGGCCGTGTAGGCAAGGCTGCCGCTGGCACCTGCCGCGACAACCTCGAACTCAAACCCGTCCGAGCCCGTGAACCGGAGAGCCTCCTGGCGGAACTTGGGCTCAAGGCCCGCCCAGCCCGCGCCGGAAATATGCGCTCCGAACAACGTCACGGGGTCCCGGTGCGACCACAGGGCTATGCGGGGTGCCACGTCGCCCTTATGCAGCGCCAAGGTCATGTCCCGCTGCTGCGGCAGGATCTCAGCCAGGAAGGCTGCTGTCTCCTCTTGCATGGCCGCCCACCCTCAACCACTCACGCCCGTCGGTACGCCGGGCAACGGGACAGAGGCCTCCCCCGGCGGGAAATCCGCGTGACGATGCACAATCCGCCACTTACCGTCTTCGCGGCGGTAGACGTGGGTCACGCGCAAGGTATACCGGCGCGGTGTCCCCTCGACGTTGGCGGAAGTGTGCTCGTAGCCCACGGTGTAGGCGAGGTCTCCGCTTGCGCCGGCAGAGATGATCTCGAGGTCGAAGGAATCGGAATGAGTGAACCACGAGGCCACGCTCTGGAACATCGGCTCCAGCTCGGGCCAACCGGAGCCGCTGAGCTGCGCGCCGAAGAGGGTCACAGGATCGTTCCGCGACCACAGCGCGAGGCGGGGAGCTACGTCGCCATCGTGGATTGCACCGTCCGCCGCTCGCTGCTTGGGAATCATTTCGGCCAGGAATGCATCCGTTTCAGTTGACATGATCAACTCCATTACAGTCAGACTGTTTTGAATACAGTTATAATGCATCCAATGGAACGGAAAATCAAGAGGCAGTATGACTCCCGCCGCCGCCAGGAGCAGGCTGCAGAAACACGGCGGACCATCATCGCTGCGGCGAACGAGCTCTTCATTGCACAGGGGTACGGCCAGACCACCATCAAGCAGGTGGCCGAGCGGGCCGGAGTCGCCGCGGAGACCGTGTACTCCGCGTTCCGCACCAAAGCGGGGCTGCTGAGGCACGTTTGGTATGTGGACTTCCGTGGTGATGATGCGGACGTAACCCTGTATGACCGTGCGGAGATGCAGTCGATCCTGGCCGAGCCGGACCTGCCGAACAGGATCCGCCGGCACGCCGTGTTCGTGACGGCGAGCAACCGCCGTATCTATCCGCTCCTCGATGCCCTCGCTGGAGCCGCTGCAAGCGAGCCCGACGCCGCCGCGATGCTGGCCGAGTGGGCGGACCGGCGGCTGGACGTGGCCACCCGCTACGCCCACGCAGCTGCCGGGACCGGCCAGCTCGCCGTCAGCGAAGAGGAATGCAGGGACGTCATGTACGCGACCATGGACGGCACCCTGTGGGCCCAGCTCGTGGGGCAACGGGGCTGGAGCGACGAGAGGTTCTCGGACTGGCTCGCCGCCACCTGGATCGGCGCTCTCGTCCGTAGGAGGTAGCGGACCGCGTTTCCAGGCGGTGACGCTCCCAAGCCGTGTTCGCCGTCGTCGTTTCATTGCTGCGACAGGGATCGCGCTGGGCTAATTCGCGGAGCGTGTGCCCGAGTCCGTGCTGGACCCCGTGGTGGGAACGAAGTTCCAGTCGAAGGACCCGTTGCCGTGCAAGGTCAGCCGGAGGAACCCGCGGGTGTCGCTGAACCGCTTCTCGATGTAGCGCGGCTTGCTGGTGAACGGGCGCAAATCAATGCCACCCGTGGATACCTGGAACGCCGTCATTCCGTCTTTGACGCACTTGTCCGCGTTGTTCACCGGGCAGGACCGTTCGTAGTTGTGCTGCGACCCGGACAGCGTGAGGCGGACCCGGTACTTCCACATTACGTCGATCCACGGCTTCTGGTCTCCAGCCCGCCCGTGCTCGTCGGTGTCCGATGTGAAGTACGGCTCGTGGTAGACGACGGCCAGGTGCTTGCCGGCCTTCTGGGCAGCGGCGAGGTCCTTGTCCAGCCACTTGGTGGCATCCGAGGCCTTCTTTTGGTCGTACCGCCACAGCGCGGACGACAGGAACGCGAAGTGCCAGTTTCCGAAGTCCTTCGAATACGGTTCCCCGTTCCCGATGGACCCACGCTCCTGGTTGATCGCAGCTTTCTCCGTCGAGCCTTTGCATTGGCCGTTCATGAACTTCGCCAGGTCTTCGTTGCGGCCCGGCTCCCAGTCGTGGTTGGGGCCGGACACCCAGTACAGCTTGGGAATGGTGCCGCCCCACAACTTCGTCCACGTGTTCACGTAGCCGTCGCAGTAGCCGGTTTCGTACTGAAAATCCCCCAGCCCCAGGAACGCGTCAATCTCGTTGTTCTCCACGAGCTTGGCAATCGCCGCGCCGTTGCGGCCGGACGGACTGTCGGGGTCAAGGTTGTCGGCGGGGTTCATGTCCCCCACGGCGGCGATATGTACATCCGGCACGTTCGGAGGGGGCTCCGGCGGTTTGGGCGTGCAGGCCGTGGCAAGGAGCACCAGCAGGGCTGCGGAAACTGCGGCCACGCGCCGGAAGGGTTTTTCACGAGGGAGTGCTGGCCGCATCCCATACCCCCTTTCCAGCAGCGAACCGCAGGCCGGCGTGCGTGACACAGTCACGCGCACCGGCACCTTGATCCTCCTTACGGGCCGGACCGGCTGTCAAGGGCCGGGCGCTGTGAATCTTTGCCGGCGGCCCCGGGCCCAGATAACCTCAGCGACCCCGCTCAGGGCCAGCGGGAACGCAACGACGGCGGCCAGGAAGCGCATCAGGTTGTAGGGATTCACCAGTGCCGCCCAGCCTACGAGGACTCCCGGCAGCCCCACGCAAACGGTCACCCAGACGGGGTTGCCCCGAGCATGCGACCAGATGGCTGCCGCGACGGACAGCAGGCAGCCGGCGTAGATGTAGCGGCTCCCGATCACGGACTCTTCCTGCTCAGCCGGAGTGGGCAGCCAGATAAAGAAATCGGCGCGCACGATCCCATAGCCGATCAGGACCATCGACGCGACGACGAGCAGGATCCAGGCGATGGTTCTTGTCCATCGTCGGCGGGCCTCCAGGACGGCATACTGACTCATTGCGGCGGCCGGTTCAGGGGTGGCAGCCGATTCCCCACAGTTTCTCCTTGAGGATCACCTGCATGACGACGTACTGCATGGCGCTGCTTCCTTCCGACGCTGGTCAAGTGGCAGCAATGCTACTCGCGGGAAGGGTATGACACAGTCTTAGGACCTGGCTTCCTGATTTGCATCGACGGACTCGGCAATCCTCTTGATCGCGGCGAGCGTTTTCGGGATGCCGTCGAGCGCCTGCTGGGTGCGGTCGGCGATCTGCGCGTCCGCCTCAGCACCGTATTTCTCCCCGAACATGGCGATTCCGTGCGGCAGGAATGCCCAGGACTCGCTGAGGATGGTGCCCGAGCCTGACGGGGTGAGGGTGAAGCCCCAGCGGACAAACTTGCCGCCCACCACCCAGGCGAACTCGCGGCCGCGCTCGGCCGCCACCACCTGGGACCGGGTTTCCCAGGTCCTGTGCGGGAGCTCGTTGCGCCCGGTGAACCAGGCGCCGACTTGGCCGGCGCCATCCTCGTCGTCCCACCAACACGACGTGCACACCGGGCTCCATTCACCGGTGCGGGTGATGCCGGAGACCAGGTCATAGAGTGTCTCGGCTGATGCCTGGACGGTGACGGATTCCTGGTACTGGCGGATGCTGACCTGGTTCATTGGTCCATCCTTACAGACCGTCACTTCTTCTGCCGCCGGCCCTGCGACAAATTCGGCATGCGCACTTCGCGCAAGAAGGGTTGCGCCAAACGCGCAGTTCCGGATATGATCTACATCATGCTTCGAGCCAAGCGCTCGGCCCCTCTCCCCCAACAACAATGAGGTTGCAACATGTCTGTCCCCATCAAGGCCACCATGGAAAAAGTTCCCGGCGGCATGATGCTCATCCCCCTGCTCATCGGCGCCATTCTCGGCACCTTCGCACCGGATTCCGCCAAGTTCTTCGGCTCCTTTACCGGCGCACTCTTCACCGGCGGCACCACGATCCTCGCGGTCTTCTACGTCTGCATGGGCGCGAGCATTGATATCAAGGCCACCCCGTACATCCTGAAAAAGGGCGGTGTCCTCTTCGGCAGCAAGGTTCTGTTCGCGATCATCATCGGCGTCGTCGCCGGCCGGTTCCTGGGCGAACTTCCCATTGACGGCGGAATCCTGTCGGGCCTCTCCGTCCTGGCCATCCTGGCGGCCCTGAATGACACCAACGGCGGCATGTACATGGCCCTCATGGGCCAGTACGGCAAGCCGAAGGACGTGGCGGCCTACTCCGTCATGACGCTGGAATCCGGCCCCTTCCTGACCATGGTGACCCTCGGCGTCGCCGGCCTGTCCGCCTTCCCGTGGCAGGCCCTGGTGGGCGCCATCATCCCCCTGCTCCTTGGAGCCATCCTGGGCGCCCTGGATCCGGCCATGCGCAAGTTCCTGTCCTCCGCGGCCCCCGTCCTGATTCCGTTCTTCGCTCTCGCGCTTGGCTTCGGCCTGAACCTGGGACAGGTCGTCAACGCCGGCCTGCTCGGAGTGGGACTTGGCCTGTTCGTGCTGATCGCCGGCGGCGCCGTGCTCTTCTTCGCCGACAAGCTGACCGGAGGCTCCGGCATTGCCGGCCTGGCGGCAGCCACCACCGCCGGCAACGCAGCCACCGTTCCCATGCTGGTGGCGGCAGCCAACCCGGCCTACGCCCCCGCAGCCGGCCCGGCCACCGTGCTGGTCGCCGCGTCCGTGGTGGTCACCGCCATCGGCTGCCCCCTCATGGTTGCTTGGTACGCTAAGCGCCTGAAAGCCAAGCAGACCGTGGAAACTCCTGAGGTGTCCCGAGCAGTATGAACACCAACGCAGCCATGCGCTGGGCGATCATCGCCGATGACCTGACGGGAGCGGCGGATGCGGCCGCAGCCTACGGGCCCACGCACAGCAGTTCCGTCATCCTCGACGTCGACAGCACGTGGCCCGACGCGGAGATCCTTTCGATCAACACGGAGAGCCGCTACCTGGCGCCCGCGGAAGCAGCCAGGGCCGTCACGACGGCGGCCGACCGGGCCCTGGGTCAGCACCGGCGGGTCTTCAAGAAGATTGATTCGCTGCTGCGAGGCAACGTAGGCGCGGAAGTCGCGGCAACCTTGGCGCGGCTGACGCAGGGCCGCAGCAAGGGCCTGGCGGTGGTGGCTCCGGCGTTCCCGGGCACGGGACGGACCACCCTCGGCGGCATCGTGCACGTCAACGGTGCTCCCCACTCCAAAGGAAACTACGACGGCGACGTCGCGGCGGCGCTTGCCGCCGGCGGCCTCACCGCCGAAGTGGCCGGAACCAGCGGACGCACCCCTGAGGAACTGGCCCGGCACCTGCGGGACGTGCAGGACCGCGGGATTGACGCCGTCGTCCTGGACGCCGTTTCCGACGCTGACCTTGAGCGCATCGCGGCTGCCGCTGAACTGCTCGACTTTCCGGCGCTCTTGGTCGGATCCGGCGGCCTCGCAGGGCACATCGCTGCACGTGAAAACGAAAAAGCTGCGCGGAATGCGCAGGTGCGGCGCGTCAGCAGGACCCTGACGGTGATCGGCAGCTACTCCAGCCTGGCCCGCCAGCAAACCGAGGCGCTTGTCGCCGCCGGCGCGGAGCACATCACGCTGGACCACGACGCCCTGGAGGATCCCGCGGTTGCCCGCAAGGTGGCCGAGGCGATGACCCGGAACGATGTGGTGCTGACGCCCGATCCGATGGGAACCATCGACAAGTCGCAGGCGCTTGTGGTAGCGGAGGCACTGGCCCGCGCCACCGCCGCGGGCATCGGCCACTGCGACGCCCTCGTCATGACGGGAGGTGAGACGGCAACTGCTGTCCTGAAAGCCCTCGGCGCCGGCAGCTTCACGGTCCTCGGGGAGATTGAACCCGGCGTGGTCGTGAGCCTGCTGCCCGAGCCCCTCCCCCTGCTGGTCACCAAGGCCGGCGCGTTCGGGGACGCGGGCACGCTGGCCCGCACCACACGATTTCTTACTGGAACCACGACTGAAATGAGTATCAAATAATGGGACGCCCGATAGTTGCCATCACCATGGGCGATGCGGCCGGCATTGGCCCGGAGATCATCGTCAAGGCCCTGGCCGACAACGAACTCCGGTCAAAGGCACGCATGCTGGTCATCGGCGACCTCCGCCGGCTGCAGCTCGCCGCGGACATCGTCGCCAGCCCGCTGACGTTGCGCAAGGTCTCGGCACCGTCGGAGGCCCTGTTCGACGAGGGCACCATCGACGTGCTGGACATCGACTGCATCCCGGAGGACCTCGCCTGGGGCGAGCTCTCCGCCGCAGCCGGCCACGGCTCCTACCTCTTCATCGAGAAGGCCGTCCAGCTGGCCATGGACAAGCAGGTGGACGCCATCTGCACCGGACCGCTGAACAAGGCCGCCCTGCACGCCGCCGGCCACAAGTACCCCGGCCACACGGAGCTCCTGGCCGAGCTGACCGGCACCGAGGAAGTGTCCATGATGCTGACCGCGCCGAAGATGCGCGTCATCCACGTGACCACCCACATCGGCCTGATCGATGCGATCGCCAAGATCAACGGGGACTTGGTGTACCGGACCATCAAGCGCGGCTATGAGCTGCTGCGTGCCTCCGGCATCGGGAACCCGCGGATCGCCGTGTGCGCCATCAACCCGCACGCGGGCGAGAACGGCCTGTTCGGCTATGGCGAGGAGGCGGAGAAGATCCAGCCGGGCATCGAAAAGGCCCAGGCGGACGGCATTGACGCCTTTGGCCCGCTCCCGGCGGACACCCTGTTCTTCCTGGCAGGCCGCGGCGACTTCGACCTGGTGGTGGCCCAGTACCACGACCAGGGCCACGGCCCGGTGAAGGTCCTGGGCCTGGAGAACGGCGTGAACATCACCGTGGGCCTGCCCGTGGTGCGCACCTCCGTTGACCACGGCACCGCGTTCGACATCGCCGGCAAGAACATCGCGGACCACGAGTCGCTGCTGGAGGCACTGCGGCAGGCAGTGGACCTGGCGCCGGCACGCGACGAGGCTCTCTAGCCTCACAGAAGAAACGGCCGGTCAGCGTAGGATTGCTGACCGGCCGTTTTGCTGGCTCCGGGCCGGTGGTTGAGCCTGTCGAAACCTGGGCCCACGCCCGCAGGGTTCCCTGGCCGAGCTTGCGAGGTTAGGGGGCGGGTGGGGAGCGAAACCTGGGCCGGAACTAGCATGGGTACCACTGCCACCGCCATGCCCACGGGAAGGAGACCGGGAATGCTGAGCGCAAACGCGAGGCGCGAGGAGATCTACCACCTTGCCGTGACCACCGGCCTGGCCTCCGTGGAGGAACTCTCCGCCCGGTTCGAGGTGACCGCGTCCACCATCCGCCGCGACCTGGCACTCCTGAACGGGCAGGGCCGGCTGGCCCGCACCTACGGCGGCGCCATGGCGCTGGGCGCGCACCCGGAGGCGTCGCTGCGGCAGCGCACGGGTGAGGCGTTCGAGCAGAAGCACGCCATCGCGCGCTGGGCGGCGGGAGTGATCCGGCCCGGGGAGAACATCCTGCTCGACGCCGGCTCCACCGTCGGTGCCCTGGCCCACGAACTGCGCGGGTTCGAGAAGCTGTCCGTGACGACGCCGGGCATCAACACCATGCAGGAACTCGCCGAGTCCGAGGGCATCGAGGTGGACTGCCTGGGCGGCCGGCTGCGCACCGTTTCGCAGAGTTTCGTGGGGCCGCTCGCCGAGGCGGCCCTGGAGCGGATGAGCTTCGACCGGGTGTTCCTAGGCGCCGACGCCGTCACCGCTGAGGACGGCATCTGCGAAGCCGACCACGCCCAGACCAGGCTCAAGGAGCTCATGGCCCGCCGCGGGCGGGAGGTCTACGTCCTGGCCGATTCGTCCAAGCTCGGCCTGCGGCCGTTCCACGCCTGGGCACGGCTGGCCCTCCCCTGGACCCTGGTGACGGACGACGGCGCCGACCCCGCCCAGGTGCAGAAGTTCCGAGACGCGGGGGTACAGGTTGAGGTGGCTGCTGTTTCCGCCTAAGTCCCGGTGGGTACGCTGCTGCTACAACGATTGAAACCCTGAACGAATCGGAGACACTCATGCACGCCGTGCTCGAATACACCTACGAGGACAACTACCTTGAAACCCGTGAGAATTACCGTGCAGACCACCTCCGGGCAGGGTGGGAGGCAGTTGAACGTGGCGAGCTTCTGCTGGGCGGGGCTGTCGGCGAAGTCCCCTTCAAAGGGTTGCTGATCTTCACGGGCGAGAACGCACTCGAGGCCGCCAAAACTTTTGCCGCCGCAGACCCCTACGTCATCAATGGCGTCGTGACGTCGTGGACTGCCAGCCCATGGACCACGGTGCTGGGAAAAGAAGCGGCCACACCCGTTCGCCCCTAAGTCCCGCAATCCCACAGCCGCACCCGGCTATCAGTGGGCCCAGAACCTCAGCCAAAACTGAGCTAAATCTGGGACAGCGGCCTGCGCCCGGACTATAGGATTTCCTGGGCATCCCGGACCACGGACGCTCGGCGAACAAAAAATGGGGGAATCAATGCCGGAACTCGGCCGCATCTACTGGACCCGACAAGGCCTTCGTTTGGCGTACTCGGCGGTGCTGTTTTGGCTCGCCGCCTCGGTGATGACGGCTCTCATGGCGAAGGGAACACCGGTTTCCGGTTCGGGGCCATCCGTCGCGGCTGAAGTGTTGCGGGGCATGATCGACCGCGTCGTCTCCTCAGCTGCGCTCCCCGTTGTGTTCGTGGTCGTGCTGGGCATTGTCGCCGCCGTCATCACCAGCCGGGATGTCCGGCGCCGGGATCCGGTGCGACGCTTCACCCGCCAGCAGCGCCGCGAAGGGATGGCCCGCGCCGGCGGCTTGTGCGAATTGGAAGCCGGCTTCGGGCGGCGCTGTGGCCGCCCCGCCGAGCACGGCGACCACTTCTACCCCTGGTCCAAGGGCGGATCCACCAGCCTGCAGAACTTCGTCGCGGCCTGCGCCAGGTGCAACCGCGCCAAGCGCGCCAACATCCCGTCTCCCGGCAAGCAGCAACGGATGGAACGACGACGGCGTGACTACCTTCCGCCGTCGGCCTCCGTCAGCGTCGGCGAACGGCAGCCGCTGCCCTGAGGCAGTGCGTCAAGCGGGTGCTTCCGACCAGACCGGCCCGTCCGCTCCACCCTTTGTGAGCGTGAATATCCCGTAGCGCATGGCACCAGTGCGGTACGCCAGAATCATGCGGGGAATGCTCAAAAAGGAGTTTCGACTGCGCGCGCCAACCGCGAGGCGGCGGGTCTCGCGGTCGACGAGCAGGGCCTTCAGGAGCCGTCCGGCGCAGATGGGCCATGTGCGCCATACGCGGCGGCTGACATCTTCATAACCGGTGATTGTGAAGCCGACCGCCGCAGCCATCGCCTCGTATTCCTCGCGCGTTCCCAGCGAGGGCAGGCGCCCTTCGCGGCAGATCGGCTCGAGCAGGTGGCAAACCTTCCAGCCGCTGGCACCGGTCTCGGCGAGCCACGCGCAGATGACGAAGCGGCCGCCGGGCGCCAACACGCGGTGCGCTTCGGCGAAGAACCTGGGCTTATCCACCATGTGCTCACTCGACTCAAGCGCCCAGGCGGCATCGGCTGATGCTTCGGCCAGCCCGTTGTCGAGCCAGTCGCGGACCTGGATGTCCACGCCAGCTACGCGATGCTCGGCGGCGTAGCGGGCCTGCTCAGCCGAAAGCGTGAAGCCGGTGACACGGACCCTGCGCCTCACCGCGAGCCGCCGTGCGGTGGAGCCGTAGCCGCAGCCGATGTCGATGCACGCCTCGCCTGGCAAGAGGCCCAGCCTGTCCCCGACCGTGTCCACCAGCGCCTCGACGGCCTCGCCGGGTGTCTCGCGGCCCGTCTCCCACAGCCCGTGATGGACATGCTCGCCCCACACCCGGCGGTAGATGGGATCGAGCTCGTCGTAATGATCCGCTACCGCCACGGCAGTCTGGGATATATCGGGGACGATCACGCTCAGCGGACCTTCGCCTTGGTCACGGTGATGGTGATGCGGTCCGTGACCGCGTGGGGGCTGACTCCGTTGGCGGCGGTCACCTTGAACGTGAACTTGCCGGCCTTGGTGGGCGTTCCGGACAGGACGCCCGTGGCGCCGTCCAGGTTGAGGCCTGCGGGCAGTGCACCGGAGGAAACACGGAAGGTGGGGGCCGGGGCGCCCGTGGCGGCGAACGTGTAGTTGTAGGCTGCACGCGTGTTCGCCTTTGTGGGCGGTGTGGCTGCGGTGAACACCAGCGGTGCTGCGTCCACGGTGATGACCGACACGGTGTTGGAAGAGGTGTTGACGACGTAGACAGTCGACCCGTCGGGGGCGACCGCAACACCGGTCGGAGGCGTCCCGACCGGGATCGTGGAGGTCACGGCGCCCGACGCCACATCGATGACTGACACCGTGTCGGCACCGGAGTTGGTGACGTACGCTGTCGACCCGTCCGGGGCGATCGCAACACTGTCCGGGGCCCACCCGACCGGGATGGTGGAGGTCACCGTACCCGAGGCCACATCGATGACCGACACCGTGTCGCCCTCGTTGTTGGCGACGTAGGCCGCTGACCCATCCGGGGTGAACGCAACGCCCGTCGGCGACGACCCGACCGGGATCGTGGAAGTCATCCTGCCCAAGGCCACATCGATGACAGACACCTGGTTGGAATCCTGCCCGTTGGTGACGTAGGCCTTCGCCCCGTCCGGCGCGAACGCCACGGCGTTCGGAAGCGGCCCGACCGGGATCGTGGAGGTCACCGCGCCGGACGCGACATTGATGACCGATACCGTGCCAGAATTGCTGCCGCCGCTGGTGACGTAGGCCTTCAACCCGTCCGGGGCGAACGCAACGGCCATCGGCGTCTCCCCTGCGGGGATCGTGGAAGTCACCGTGCCGGACGCCACATCAATAACCGACACCGTGTTGGGCCCGGCGCTGGTGACGTAGGCCTTCAACCCATTCGGAGCGAATGCCACTCCGAGCGGACCAGCTCCGACCCGGATCGTGGACGCCACCGTGCCCGAGGCTACGTCGATGACGGACACTGTGCTGGATTCCCAGTTGGTGACGTAGGCTTTCGACCCGTCCGGGGTGAACGCAACATTCCTGGGGCTTGCACCGACCGGGATCGTGGACGTCACCGTGGCTGCAGCGGTTGCAGGGATATTGCCCACCAGCATGAGGCCCGCCAGGATCGTACCCAGGATGCCCGCGCGCCGGCCGCGAGGGCGGACAGCTGACGAACGTGGACCTTGGTAGCGCCCGGACCCTGTACTGAGTAGCTGCATCATGTTTCCCCCTGCTTGAAGAGCGAATTCTGTTGTGGAGCGTGCGGACTTCGGAAGCCACCCTCTGAAGGCTGGCCGAAAATACGGCGTGAGCGGAGTCTATAAATCAGGTAAAACGAGGGTCACCGTTGGCCCGTACCTGTCTTTTGGACCGGCACTACCTGTTTTGAATTGCGGCGGGACTGGCGAGCACCAGCATTTTCATGGGGGTAATCTTCCGCAGACGAGGCCCGGCCAGATAGGGGGAAATATCCCTTGATAAATTTCCGGCTACCCGGGCAGTGGCCAGCAGGCAGGGTAGGCGGCACGACGACGGCACGGGCGTCCCGCCGTCGTCCTTCCTTCGCTGCCGCGCGTCCGCCCACCGGACCCTACGGGTGCACCAGCACCTTTACCGGGGGCACCTGCGGGAAGCCTCCGCCGACAGGCCATGCCCGGCAGGAGGCTTACTTCGGCGCGGTAATTCCCAGCCGCGCCATCCGGCGGTAAATCGTGGCCCTGCTCATTCCCAGTTCAGTGGCGGCCGCCGCAACAGTGATGCCCGGCCGGGAAAGGCACCGGATGATCTCGTCCCTCTCCATAGCCTCGATTCTGGTGAGATGCGGCCCGGCGCGTCCCACCAGCCGGGAGGGCAGATGCCGCACATCGATGATTTCCGTGCGCAGGGCCGCGTCATGGACCAGGCTGAAAAGTTCGTCCACATTGCCCGGCCACCCATAACCGGTTAGTGCATGTTCGGCGGCAGCCGTGAAATCCACTTCACGCATACGGGTCTGGCGTGCGGCGTACCTCGCCAAGGGCATCACATCAGCGGCGCGCTCACGCAAGGCAGGCACCGGCACCACGGTCTCGACCATGGCGGCCAGTGGCTGCGGGATGGCGGCCAGCTCCTCCGCCGTCATGGCCCAGGTGATCGTGGGAGGGCTGCCGCCGGATACCGGCAACGATTGAACCGCGGCGGCAGCCCGGGCTTTTAACTCCTGCGCCGCCCAAGCGGGCAGGAGGTCAACGTTTTCCACGATCACAGCGGTATCGGGCTTGGACAACTCGGGGGTCCAGAGCGACAGCCACGCCTCCACGTCCTCGGGCGCCGGAGCTGCTGCGCACAGAATGCGGCTTCCGGGGCGGGCCTGGCGGATTGCCTGGCCCACCAGGGTGGCGCGCCCGGTGCCAGGTTCTCCGACGGCGGCCACCACCCGGTTGGCGGCAAGCGCCAGGGCCGCGCGGTCCAGGGCCTCTGTCCAGGCCGGGGACATGGCGCGCAGCGTTCCCGCTCCCGGCTCAAGCCGGCCCCGCTGCACCCGGAAGACACCGCCCTTGGGTCCCGCTTTCGCCCTGTGGCCGCCCGACTTGGCGAGCATGAGGGTGGCCGTGTTGCTCGCGGCTGATTGGGCCAGTGCCAGCAGCAGCTCCGGTGAAGACTTGGACCAGGTGGTGATGTTCACGCTGCCCTCGAGGCGTCCGCTGAGGGGATCCACCACCGGGACGGCAGCGCAGGTGTACGTCCGGAGGCTTGCGCTGTAGTGCTCCTCGGCACGAACCAGGCTCGGCGTCCGGTCGGCCAGCGCCATACCCAACCCGTTGGTTCCCGCTTCCCGCTCGGAAAAGGCAAAACCGGGGGCCAGATGGACCTTGTCGAGTGCCCGGAGCAGTGACGTATCACCGCTGAAGCGGTTGAGGACCAGCCCGTCGGCGTCGGTGAGCATCAGGCTGAGTGGCTCGTTGGCCAGCGTCTGGTGCAGGCCCGTGAGCACCTCCTGCCCGCACTGGTAAAACAGCGAGTCCCCTGCCACCGAGCCGGCCCACACGGGGTCGATGATCTCGGCCGAGACGCCATACTCTTCACTGCGCTGCCATGAGGCAAGAAGGCGTCTGGAGACAGTTGTCAGCATGCCTTCCTGCCCGCCGCCCTGTGGCCGCGGGACGGGAACGTTCTGATTCGGCACCATCGCCGCCTTCCTTGTCCTGGTCATTCGAGATTACGGCGCCGTGCGCCCAAAGGCGATGCCATCGTGTCTCAAAATGAGACACCGGTCACAGGTTGACAGGTACCTTTTCGCCCTAACGTCATCTCTGTCGCGACTACGGCAGTCGCGGAGAGGAGAACGATATGTACAGCAAAGACGGCGAGAACTACTTCATCGTCGACGCCCACATCGCATTGTGGGACGCCCGGCCGGAGAACCAGCGCAACGTCCATGGCAAGCAGTTCATCGATTGCTTCTACGACTACCACCGCAACCTCTCCCCCGAAGAGGAGCTGTGGACCTACGAGGAATACCTCTACCAGGGCGGCGAGCGCCTCATGAAGGATCTGTTCGTTGACGGCTACGTGGACCACGCGATTTTCCAGCCGGCCTACCTCGGGGAGTTCTACAAAAACGGCTTCGCGCAGGTCGAGGAGGCGTTCGGCCTTGCAGCCGCGCACCCGGACAAGCTCACCTACAACCACTACTTTGATCCGCGGCAGGGTGAGGCGGGCCTGGACCGGCTCCGCGCCGACCACGAGAAGATGCAGTTCCAGGGGGTGAAGCTCTACACGGCTGAATGGCATGGAGAGTCCCGCGGCTACAAGCTCTCGGATCCCTGGACCTACCGGTACTTCGAGGAGTGCCGGAAGCTCGGGATTAAGAACATCCACATCCACAAGGGCCCCACCATCCGGCCCCTGGACCGGGACGCCTTCGATGTGTCCGACGTGGACCACGCCGCCTCCGACTTCACCGACCTGAACTTCGTCGTCGAGCACGTCGGCCTGCCGCGGCTTGAGGATTTCTGCTGGATCGCCACCCAGGAACCCAACGTCCACGGCGGCCTCGCCGTCGCCATGCCCTTTATGCACACCCGGCCGCGCTACTTTGCCCAGATCATCGGGGAGCTCATCTACTGGATCGGCGAGGACCGCATCCAGTTCTCCAGCGACTACGCCCTCTGGACGCCGCGCTGGCTGATCGAGCGGTTCGTGGACTTCCAGATCCCGGAAGACATGACCGAGTACGCCCCGCTCACCGTGGACCAGAAGAAAAAGATCCTCGGACTCAACGCGGCGAAGATGTACGGCATCCCGGTGCCGGCAGAGCTCCAACTTCCGGACGCGGGTGAAACGGCCACCGGTCCCCGCCAGCCGGAACGGGCGGACCTGGCGGGTGCGGTATGACGGCGGCATTGACGGAGCGCACCGCCCAGGAAATGAAGGTGACAGCAGAGGACGTCCGCCAGGCATTGGGGGCCGTGCTGGATCCCGAGCTGGACGAGCCCATCACGGATCTGGGCTTCGTCCGCTCCCTCGAGGTCAGCAACTCACCGGCCGGCGCGGAAGTGGTGCTGCACCTGCGGCTGCCCACGTCATTCTGCTCGCCGAACTTCGCCTACCTGATGGCGTCGGACAGCAAGGACGCCGTCTCGGCACTGCCCGGGGTGGCGAAGGTGGTGGTGGAGCTCGATGACCACCACGACTCCGCCTTGATCAACGCCGGCCTCGCGGAGGACGCCGGTTACCGGGGCACCTTCCGGCACGAAGCCGAGGACAGCCTGGAGGAGCTGCGGTGGACGTTCCGCCGCAAAGCGCACACCGCCGCGATGGAGCGCTGCCTGACCGAACTGCTGCGGGCGGACCCCGCGCGGGCGGAAGAAAGCGTCGGGACAGTGCGGCTGGGTGACCTGCCGGGCGGCCGGACCAAAGACGCTTTAGTACGACGGCGGATGGCGCTGGGGCTGCCTGCGGAACCTGCCGCCGTCGTCCTCGTTGACCATGACGGCCACCCCTACCCGCCCGAGCAAGTGCCGATGGCGCTTCGGCGGGCCCGTTCCACCCGCATTTCCATTGACGGCAATGCCCACTTCTGCCGCGGCCTGCTGCGTACCCGCTACGCGGGCTCGGACGCGGACCAGATAGACCGGCCCGAGGGAGCCGAGCCTGCCGACCATCACCATCTGCTTCCGTTCACAGTCAAGGAGATCCACCCATGAACACCATGCGAGCCGTCCAGGTGGTCGGCTACCACGAAGGCCTGAAGATGACCGAGGCGCCCATTCCGGAAGTGGCCGGGGCCTGGGACGTCGTGGTCAAGATCGGCGGAGCCGGCGTGTGCCGGACGGACCTGCACATCCTCGAGGGCCAGTGGGCGGAAAAGTCCCAGGTGGACCTGCCCTACACGATCGGGCATGAGAACGCGGGGTGGGTGCACGCCGTCGGCAGCGCCGTCACCAACGTCAAGGAGGGCGACAAGGTGATCCTGCACCCGCTGATCACCTGCGGCCTGTGCCGCGCCTGCCGCTCCGGCGACGACGTGCACTGCGAGACCAGCAGGTTTCCAGGCATCGACACCCACGGCGGGTACGCCGAATACCTCCTCACCTCCGCCCGGTCCGTGGTGAAGATCGACGACTCTTTGGAACCTGCGGACGTGGCGGCCCTGGCTGACGCCGGTCTGACGGCCTACCACGCCGCAGCGAAGGCGGCCAAGAGGCTGACCCCGCGGGACACCTGCGTGGTGATCGGCGCGGGAGGGCTGGGCCACATCGGGATCCAGGTGCTGAAGGCCCTCACTCCGAGCCGGATCATCGTGGTGGACCGCAACCCGGCTGCGCTTGAGTTGGCGAAGTCGATCGGGGCCGATGAAGGGGTCCTCGCGGACGGCACACAGGTGGAGCAGGTGCGGGAACTGACCGAAGGCAGGGGCGCCGAGGTGTTGATCGACTTCGTGGGCGAAGGCGGGGCGACGTCTGAAGGCATTGCGATGCTGCGGCAGGCCGGCGACTACTTCGTGGTGGGCTACGGCGAGGACATCAGCGTGCCCACCATCGACATCGTTTCCTCCGAGATCAACATCATCGGCAACCTCGTCGGGTCCTACAACGACCTGCAGGACCTCATGGCACTCGCTGCCCGCGGGGCCGTCACGCTGCACACCCAGAAGTACGCGCTCGACGATTTCCAGCAGGCCATCAGCGACCTCGACGCCGGCAAGGTCCGCGGCCGCGCCATCCTGGTTCCCTGATGCCCAGGCATGACCCTGGCAGCAATATGTTTGATGTGAAGGAAAACCGATGATCTTCATTACCGCAAAATTCCCGGTGAAGCCGGAGCACGCCGACGCGTGGCCGGAGATTGCACGGGAGTTCACCGAGAAAACGAACGCCGAGGAGGGCTGCCTGTTCTTCGAGTGGGCCCGCTCCCTGGCCGACCCCAACACCTACATCCTGATCGAGGCTTTCCGCGATGACGACGCCGGCGGCGAGCACGTGCAGTCGGACCACTTCAAGAAGGCGACGGCCGAACTGCCGGCGTACCTGGCCCGGACTCCGGACATCGTCAACGTCAAGGTGGAGGGGTGGTCAAAGCTCGGGGAGCTCGCGGTGGAATAAGAGGTTGCCCCGTCGGCGGTTCAGGTTGCTGGGCTGGAAGGACGACGGCGGCGCTTGCCTCGCGCCGTCGTCCTTCCAGCCGTGCGGCTTACCTCGCACTACGCGAGGACATCTACCATCTTGCTGTGACCATCTGGCGTCCGTGGAGGAACTGTCCGCCCGCTTCGAGGTGACCGCGTCCACCATCAGGCGCGACCTGGCGCTGCTAAACGGGCAGGGCCGGTTGCCACGCACCTAATGGCGGGGCGATGGCTTTGGGCGCGCACCCGGAGGCGTCGCTGCAAGCAGCGCACGGGCGAGGCGTTCGAGCAGAAACACGCAATTGCCCGGTGGGCAGCGTCCGTGATCCGAACCGGCTGCTCGACGCTGGCTCCACAGTCGGTGCCCTGGCGCATGAGCTGCGCGGGTTCGAGAAGCTGTCCGTGACTATGCCGGGCATCAACACCTTGCCGGAACTCACAGAGTTTGAGGGCATCGAGGTGGATTCCCTGGGAGGCCGGCTGCACAGAGTTTCGTGGGGCCGCTGGCTGAGGCGCGGCTGGAGCGGATGAGCTTGGACCGGGGGTTCCTCGGCGCCGATGCCGTCACCGCCAAGGACGCCATCGGCGAAGCCGACCACGCGCAGACCCGGCTCAAAGAGCTGACGGGCCCGGCGCGGCCGGGAGGTCTACGTGCTGGCCGATTCCTCCAATCCCGGCCTCCGGCCATTCCATGCCTGGGCGCGCTTGGCACCCCCTGGACTCTTGTGACGGACGACGGCGCCGACCCCGAGCAGGTGCAGAAGTCCGGGACGCGGGGAGTGATGTCGAGGCGGCTGCCGTCGCTTCTGAGTCGCGCACACCGTGATTGGTCGGGCTTCAACGAAGAGGGCGAGGTAGCGGTTTGGTATGCACCACGCTAAGTGCTCGGTTTGCCCGTGTGAGCGCGGTATAAAGGAGCCCATGCCGGCCAAAATTCTCGGGAAAGTCGGCGGGTTCGACGACTACGACGCCGTCGAATTCGAGGCCCCGACTGGCGTCGGGCTGGAGGACGGTAACGCGTCTCTCACCGAATTCCCAGACGCAAGGGCTTTTCCGGGACAGTACCCACCCTGCCTTTCTGAAACCATCCGGCACGCGCCTCGGGTCGCAGTCGATAACAGCGACCGTTCCATGAGGATGATCGGCAAGCAGCTGCTCGCATTCGGCAATGCACGACATGCCGATATCTCCAGCACGTACTTTGTGCAGTGACGGTAGTGGGCCTTCCTGCTGAAGTACGAGCAGCGTTCGGTCGGATCGTGGCAAGAGACGATTAGCGAAGGCGAGGATTGGTCTCGTGCTGCGGTAGCCGCGGTCAAGGGTTCGTACCGGGACTTCGCTGGGGTCTTTTTCGATCACGTCGATGACTTGATTCCAGCTCGACCAAGTGTGGTCGGACCTCCTCTGATTAAGGTCTCCCATGATGGTCCAGGAGCCGTGGCTATTTATCGCAGCAAGCAAATACCACTCGAGCGGGGTGACATCCTGGGCTTCGTCCACGATGATGTGCCGGATGTTGACCAAGTCCTTGGCCGCGTGGAGTTTCCACTGAATATAGGCCAGCAACGCATTCTGTGCCCGGTATTTGATCGCCTCGCTATAGGCAGGAATCGATTTTAGATAAGAAGACCACTCTTCATCGTGAGTGATCCTTTTCTTCGGTGTCCCGTTCATGCGAAGGTGCTCATAGACGTCCTGCACCGTAGGCTGACCTCCTGCGTCTCCGATCAGCTGATCAATTGCAGACCAGGCATACTTAGCCAGTTGCTTATCCACTTCGTGCCAGGTACGCGACACCCGTCCTTGAAGGTCCTGCCGTAACCCGAGGATGTGCTGCGTCAGCTCAGGCATGGAGAGGATCTTTATACGGGAAGAGTTTCTCGACAAACGATGAATGGCTTCTCTTACATGGTTGCTGTACTCCCGTGTTGGTCCGACGATGAGGACGTCGTCGTCAAGCGCGCTACCCGGTGGGGTCTCTTCATTGACCAAATAGGCGGCCCGGTGTGAAGCGATAATTGTCTTGCCTGTTCCCGGCTTCCCCTCCACGATGGTGTTCTCTCCGGCAGCAAGGCTTACAAGTTCGTATTGGTCCGGTTGCAGCGTACTGAGTACGGGAACAAGGCGCTCAGTACGAGGAGAATGAAGCTGTCCCATGAGGAGGGACTCGACTCGGATACCCCTGCTGTTCCTGTCACGGCCTTCCGCATCTAGTTCCCCCCGCATCACCGGAGCTGTGGTGAGACTGGAAGGGGCTGGCAAGTTGCTGACGGAAAGTTCGGAGTGTTCGGAACCTGGCCTCTTTGGCGCGAGCGGCACGGACAGCCCACGTATAAGGAATGGTTCAGCGGGAGCGTCGTCGCGGAGCTTTTCGTCGTCGAAGTCCACGATTTCGCCTATGCGATGCACAAAAGCTCTCACCACTGCGACCTCATCGCACAATGCGTGGTGCTCCCTTCCGCGGAAGAAAGTGCAAGCCACGGGTGCAGCCCAACCGAAAACCTCCACCCCATTTAGGTCGCTGCAATGACGCTCACCAATGTAAAACTCGGAGTTGCCGTCGATTATCTGGTTTGGCTGTGCCAGGGCGATACGTCCAACCAACTGACCGTCAAAGACTGGAGGCTGGGGACGAACACCAGTCCCGGTCCATAGACTGTTGCGCGGCCCCGAAACGCTGCTGAAATACTGGCGCCCCTCTTCGAGTTTCTGCGCGTACCGTTTTTGGGCAGCGCGTTCATTCTCCAGTTCAAGTTCTCGACGTGTCCTCATTTCTCCTCCTTCGGACGAGCGATAGTTATGACGCAGGCAGCAAGCGCTTCAAGCCGGATTTCAGGCTGAGTCTCATCTGCAATTTGCTGGGAGAGGTGCGAGAAGCGTTCCTCAGCCTTTGTGATTTGGCTTTGGAAGAGAGCGATCATCCGAGGGTCACGGCCCCTCGCTTCAGCGGTCGCCACGCGTTTGCGAATGGCGACTAGCCGTCGTTTGTGCTGTTCCGACTGAGTCACAAGGCGCGTTTCTTGCAAGGCACTAAATTCCCGGTCTCGCCTGTCCTGTTCGCGGTCGTGGCGTCGATGCAGCTCATTGAGAGCCCGGTCCGCAAGTTGAGGAAGCCTTTCGATATCCGGAAGAGGAGCATCTTCGAGCGTCCCGTCTGCAAGTGCGGCCAGCACTGCATTCACAGGCCCGTCCCCGCCGTGACGACCAGTGTCTGATACAGCTGCTCCCCATATCTCGTCACCTCCACGTGACGCCGAGACGGCTTTGGCGAGCACAATCACATAGGTCCCCGATTCGACCCCAGGATCAGCAGTGAGCAACTGAAGCGATGCGAACCGGGCCTGTTGGTGGCCTGGAACATTTACGGCGGCCATTACCAGAGGGCTTGTAGCCGTCAGGAGTGCGCCGCCACCCGTGCGCGCCAGCTCCTGATCCAGAACGAGATGGATGGGCAGCTCGCTCCGAAGTTGCGCGGAAAGGCTGCCCGTTTCAGCCCGCGTCCTTCGAGCGCTTTGATTCAGGGCATCCACGCGCGAGGCCATGCGAGCATTACCTCGGAGTTCGAGGGATTGGCCGTCGGGCGATATCTTGATGACGGGCGCTTGATCGATCTGAGTCCAATCAGCAAGGAGAAGTGCAAGTTCCCGCTGACCGATGTATCGGCCAGTCCGGACCAGCTCGTCTTCCAGGCCTGCAACGTCCACGTCGTTGCTGATCAGCAAGGAGCTCGACGAGTCAGCGACATCTTGGAGCCCAGCCTTCTGTTCCTCCAGTGCCGTGAGAACCTCTATAATTTTTTGCTCCCTCTGCTTGGCAGAAAGAGTGAAATCAAACCCGGCTTTCAGCGCTCTGGGCGCATTGGCCGCAATGATGGGTTCGAGCGGCCCAATCGAGGATTCAAAAATTTCAATACGGTCCAGAAGGCGTGAGATTATTCGTTCGTCTATCGTCTCCTCGTTGACGAAATTTACGACGAGAATCGCTTCTTCTTTCTGGCCTATGCGGTCTATGCGACCTATACGTTGCTCGATCTCCATCGGGTTCCAGGGAAGGTCATAGTTAATGACTGCAGAGCAAAACTCAAAATCCAGACCCTCGCTGGCCACCCTGTTAGCAAAGACAAAATCGAAGTTTCCGTTCCTAAACTCAGCCATGATCTCCCGTCGTCTCTTGCGCGGGACATCTCCGTGCAAAAGGGCGATCCGGTAGTCATCAGACAGCTTGGACGACAGATATGCCAGAGTCGGACGAGAGTGGGTGAACAGAAGCGCTTGTCGCTTCTGTTGATGGAGTGAATATAGAACCGCGCGGAGCTGATCTAACTTGGTGTCCAGTCCCTCCGGAAGCTGAAGAGCGGCATCGATAAGCTCGTCATGAGGTTCCACACGCAGGAGAGATTCGCCAGAATCTGCATCAGTGAATGCCCCGAAAGAGTATGGATCTAACACTGCCCGGCGTGCCATTGGGAGGCACGCGCTCGCCAGGCGCAATGGCATCTGCATGGCGAAGTGCAGGGGACGCCCTACCTCGGCTGCTCGTTGTCGGCACCATGCCAGGTACTCTTTGTAAAAGGTTTGTTCAGGATGGGTCCAGTGAACTTGTCGCCGCTCTTCCGTTCGTTTTGCTTTCCGGTCGTCAACTTCGACCTTTTTTGTCCGTGTAATGACCGTCGACAGGGTATTCAGGTCCGCCAAGTACCTCTTGGCGTCGACCACGTCGCGCGGGCTAAGCACATCCTTGGAGAGCGTGTCGGTTAGTAACGCGAACTCCGGACGGTCCATCAGTGTTGCACCGATCCGGCTCGACCGTAGCCCTTGGAGGCTTTTCAATAGATCGGCTGGAGCAGTGCCATTTTCAATCAGGTGTCGTCCGACGGCATTTATCACCTTGTTGGGTTCAAGTCGGAGTTCAAGGTCATTGATGTCACCGAAGTCGCCTGGAGCCAGCAGCTCGAGCAAATTGAGGAGATCTTCCTGCCTCAAATTCATTGGAGTCGCCGTGAGGAAGACAACACTGTCGGCCCATCCCGTGACTTCCGTACCAAGGGCGTAGCTCTTAGTGTCCGAATTTCTCATCGAATGAGCTTCATCGACGATGACAAGGTCGAAAGTTGGTGGAGAGTCCTTTAGGGCGTCAATACCCGGCCACGCACGCAGTCTCTCTAGGCTGCAGATGTACGCATGCCGTTCGGGGAGACGATTAGCGCGGTGTCGCTCGAGAAACTTTTGCAGCTCTGTCCCATCCAACTCAGTGAGGCTGAATTCAAAACGATCTTCCATCTCCTCCTTCCACTTGCCGACTAAGCTGGAGGGGCAAACAATGAGCACGCTGTTAGCTTCATGTCGAGCCTCTAATTCTGTCCATATAAGGCCAGCTTCGATCGTCTTTCCCAGGCCGACCTCATCGGCTATGAGAAGGTGTGCTTTACCCGTCTGCAGCAACTTCAGGACGGGTTTGAATTGATACGGGCGGAAGGTAGTCCTAGTCGCCCGAAATGAGAATAGGGTATTAGAAAATTTCCCCTTGAGCTTCGCTCGCGTTAGCGTCGCGCTGAACCGCGCGGCAGGTGTTGGCTCGGTTGCGACCCAAGAGCGCGGTCCGTCTTGTTCCGGGCGATGCACGAGGCCGGTCTCAACGACATCCTGGACCCGTCCGTCAACCCACACGGTGTACGACCAGCGATTGCCGGCGAACTTCCGATCGCGTACCACGGCGTCCATGCCGGTCTGCCGCGTCAAGACGCTTTCCTGGACGGCGAACTGAGGGTGTGGCACGTGGATTGCTGACTCCCACAAGATCTCCGCCCATCTCCAGGCGTTCATCAATGGATGGTCGTCCGTGAGAGTGTCGACCGGGGTCAACATCGCATCGGCCGGCGCATCGCCTAGCCCGACCTGAAGCAGCATCGGGCCTTCGGGGATGCCACAGAACCAGTACAATCCCTCAGGCAGCGCCACCTCTGGGTTCCAGAGGATCCTGCAGTTCGCCGCACCGTCGACAAGTGACTTCACGGGCGTCTCAATCACCAATGCCCGAGCGAATGTTCCGTGGTGGAGTGCGACGTGTACGTTTTCATAGTCCGGGTGATAGCCGAAAAACTGCTCCCGAAGCTCGTTCAAATTCTGCACGTTAGTCATGCTTGGCGTCCTCGTCCTGCCATTCCCAGCCCAGCCGAACATTCGTTCGGATCGAAGCTTGGACGTGGGATGGCGAAGTGCAGCGACTGATGGGGCGAACTCCGAAGAATAGGACTTCACAACTCCTAGCCGACCCTATAGAGAGCGGTACTACGACAGCATTAGGCAGCGCAAAGTTGGTAGCCACCCTCGTGCCACGGACTTCGCAAGTAAATGCCCTTCCCTCCAGTCCACGTTCGGCACGGAGCTGCACAGCACTCAATGGGCTACCCTGGCACCTACGGCATTAGGGTCATTTAGCCATGCTCGCGATTCATTTGGTTCCATTCTGCTCCCTCAGAAAAATGTTGCAGTCACATTCTTTATGCAGAGCTTTGCAGGTCCGCAGTGCGGGATGCCATAAGTACCGGTACTCTAATTGTGGCTGGCACATTCACTGTAACTACTTGGATAGGTCTTTTGCAGGTCAAGGAAACGAAAACTCGCGTTCACTCCGCGACCGTTTAGCGGCGAACATAAGGGGGGCAATTGGAACTCCGCGTTAAGTATGAGCCGGCCCTTTAGGTTCCATCTGGACACCAGATGTCGGCTCCGCGGTTGTCGACCGCGCTACTCGATGCGAGCAGATTCACCACCTTGCCGTGACAACCGCCCTGGCGCCCAAGGCGGAGCTGTCGGCCCGGTTCGAGGTGACAGCGTCCACCCTCCGTCGCGTCCTGGCCCGCACCTACGGCAGCGACATGCCCCTCGGCTCCCACCTCGAAGCGTGGCTGCGGCAGCGACGTTCAAACAGAATCACACCATTGCCCGCTGGTCCGCGGCCCTAATCCGTGCAGCGGGCAGCTCTAGACCGGGGTTGAGGCCCCTGATTGAGGCCACCCAGTCCGCGCCGACGGCGACTCGATGCAGCTGGCCGCGCAAAGGATGGCCGGGACCACTTAAGGGAAGTAGACCAAGCGCAGTCGATCAGCGCCGTTTCGAAATGAGCTCAGCCATGGCGGTCACCCAGTCGATCCGTTCCTGTTCCAGCCGTACGTTGCCGAGTACCGCAAGCTGCTCCACCACGGCAAGCTCCTCCGGCATAAGATGCTGCATGGTCCCAACTGCCGGCTTGGGCTCGTGCCCCCAAAGGTCTTTGAACGCCTCCAATGTGTACAGGTCCATCAAAACAGTACTCACAGGAACGCCTTGGGCCCGCAACCGGTTTAAAATGCCAAAACCGTGGCTGTCCAGGTCGCCCCAGTAGACCACGCCAAGTTCGCGGATCCAGGGGATGCGAGCCAACCGGTCCACGGCGTAGCCGGAGCCATGGACCACCACAGCACCCTTCAGAGGCGGCATGGCCAATACAGACTCCAAATTCTCAAACACGTAGACCACCTGAGGGGCTAGGTCCATGGCGGCCAACTCAGTGACCGCTGCAGCCAGATCCGACAGGCCGCCCGGCGCCAGAGCGGGGTCCAGGAAACGCAGGCGGACCAGGTCGGGTTTATCCGCCAGTCCCAACCCACTTCTACCGGTGGCCGCTTCATGCAGCCGCGTGACGAGGGATCTGTACTTCTGGACCCATTTGGTGTCGACCCCGCGGATGGGCAATTGGCGGATGTACAGTCCCGATGCCGGGTGATCCCTGATCCATTCCAGGACCCCGCCAAGCCGGGTGAAGTCTTCGGGCGCCAAAGCGGCAAGTTCGACGGCGCTGCGGCCCACCGCGGTCGCAAACCCATCCCGGTGAGGAAGAGGCACCGAGTCGAGCAGCGTCTGGGCCCTGAGGGACGCCCGCTGCCAGTGGGTGGTTTTGCCGGCAAATGCCGCGACAGCCGCGGGGGTATCGAGTTGCACACGGTCGGGAATCCTCTGCTGGCCCAGGCTGGCCCAGCGGCGTTCCGTCCACAACACGTCTGCTGTCCCTTCCCATGACTTGGCCCACGCGACGGCGGCCGGCACGGAGGCTAATGCTTGCGCTTCTGTGGGCGAATGCAAGGGAATCCTCAAGGGAAGAGACGCGCCATCGCCCACGGACCACGAGCCAACGTGGCGGCTATATTTCTTGAGCGCCTGCGCGGCCGCCCCGGCAGGTGTCACAGGCGTGGGGCTCAAAACAGCGCACCCGTCTCCGCCGGTTCTTCAGCGTCCCCGGTTGCCAACACTCCTGCACCGGCTGACCGCTCGCGGCCCGGCACCGCGGCAGCCGGTGGCGTAGAGTGTGGACTGCCGTCGTCGTCCATGGACAGGGCCCCGATGCGGGAGTCCTGGAACTCCCGGCAGGTGACCACGGCCATGCCCCCGATGTAGTCCTCCAGCGTTTGCAGGAGTTTCAGCGGGGTTGCGAGCACCATGTGGAAACCGAATTCAGTGAAGACATCCATGGCGATGCGGGTGAAGTTGCTATCCGCCTTATCGAACGCCTCGTCCATGATGACAGTTCCGTAGCGCGGCACGTCCTCGTCATCGCCGGCCAGCTGGTAGCGCAGGGCCGCGGCCAGGCAAAACGTGACAAGCTTTTGCCGCTGACCGCCCGAGAGACCCGCGCTGGAATCGTATACATTGAGCTGCCTGCCAGCGAAGTCCACCTCCGTGGCGGTGAAGCGCACGTGCAGTCGGGTGTCCAGGCATTGGTTCCGCCAGGAGGTATCGCCGGGTTCGCTCGAGGCGAGTCTCTCCATGAGGCGCCGCATGACTTCGAACTTGGCTTCGGCCTCGTCGCGGTTCTGGGCGACCCATGATCCCGTACTGATGTCCTGCAGGTCGCTAAGGAACTTCCTACCCAGCTCGCCCCGGTTCTCCTTGACGACGATCTTCAGGAACCGCCCGGCGTCGAAGGCAGACCGTTTAAGGGAGCCGTTGATGGGGGCCACCCTGTCGCGCACTTCCAACGGCGCGCGGCGGATCTCATTGGCCAATGTCGCCACATTTTGCTGCGACTGGCGTTCCATGAGTTCGAAGAACCGGGTCTCAAAGTCCGGCAGGCGGTCCGCGACAAGCTGCTCCAACAGAGCAAGATATCCGCCAGCATCCTCCACCTGGTCGGTCAAGTCCCCGGCTTTGGCGGCCCAAAGACGCCGGAACTCTCCCGCCAGCGAGGCGAAGGCAGTTCGGGCGGCTGCGGCCTGTGACGTGGCCAGCTTTTCCTCCGCGCCCAACCCAGTGGCCACTGTCAGTGCGACTTCGTCGATCACCTCGTGGACGATGCTGCGGCGCTGCCCCAGGAACCGTTCCCGGAGAAGGTTGCCAAGCTCCTCAGGCACCTCTGTTGCCCCGGCAACGCGAGGCTCAAGCCCCAAGACAATACGGTTTAATCCCGCTAGTTGGGTTTTCACTTCAGCCAGTGTCTCCATGGCGGCTTGCTGGGCCTTCTGCGCGGCCTCCCATCGTGCCCCCGCCTCCATCGCGGCAGCTTCCGCTGCTCGAAGGTCGCCGCTTGCCGCCAGGATCTCTTCCAGCCGTTCCTTGTGGCGCTCCACCCTGCTGCTGGCCCGGGCAGAATCCAGTTGGTCCCAGTTGTGGGTTTCAGTCAGTGCCAGTGCCTCAGCGCGCAGGCGTTCGGTCTCACGGCGATTCTCCGCAGCGTCGACTTCGGCGGCCAGTTGGTCAGCCTTGACGCGGGCGGCCTGGAGGAGCGAACTCAGGTGCTCCAGTTTGTCAACGTTGTCGAATCCAAGCACCCATGTAGAGCGATCATCCACTCGTGACCGATCGTCTTTTTCATGACGGGTGCGGGAACGTTTGACCTGCCCGGCACGGGTTACGGCTTTCTCCGCGCCGCCAAGCTCCGCGGGTGCATCCACGCATTCGTAGTCATAGTTGACGGACAAGACCGAGTGCAGCCACCCGGCCATAGGACCGTCCGCCACTTGCACCCGCGAGACTAGGGACCGCTCGGTCCTTGCTGGCCGCGGCGGTTCCGCCCGGCTCGGGACTGATTCAAAGACAAGCCGCGTACCCAGAAATAGCCCGTCGACGGCGTCGCGCACTCGGTCAATGTGCGTCTCCGGGACGAGCATGACGGTGGCCAGGGGGCGCAGCACCCGCTCGATGGCTCCGGTCCAGTCGGCGAATTCCTTCCGGACCTCCAACAGCTCACCAGCGAATGGAAAGGCTGACGCTGGCATGCCGGCTACCTCGGCTACGACGGACCTCGCGCTGACGAGCCTGTCGCCAAGATTGGACCGTCGACCGCGAAGGGATTGAAGCTCTCGTTCCAGGTCCCGGACTTCGGCTTTGGCGGCGGCGCGGGCCTCATGGAGCTCATTGATCGCCCGTCGGCTGGCCAGTTGGGCGTCATGGAAGGCGCTGCGTTCAGTGCGGGCCGCAGCCCGAAGTTCCTCATACTCTTCAAAGCTGGCGGGGAAGGTGATACCCACCGCCTCAAGCTTCGAGGCCAGCTCGGCCCGCCGCCCCAGGACAACGCGATTGCGTTCCTGCGCGAGGTCCAACTGACCCTGTTGGTCGCGCAGGGCCTGGCCGCCATGGTCGTCCACCAGTCGCCGGGCGGCCGAGTGAGCCTGGTCCAATTCTGCTGTGGTGGAGGTCGTCATATCGACGTCGTACTGTGCGGTCAGCGCAGCGGACTCGGCCGCCGTTTTGGCGTCCATGGCCAGCTTGAGCTTCCATTCATCTTTGAAGCTTGGCAGCGCCACGGCAAGTGCGGCGGCCTCGGCCGCACGGGCACTGCTGAGCCTAAAGCTGCGGGCCGGTTCCTCCATACTCCGCAGGTGTTCCACCTGCTCGCGCGCCTCCACCACCAGCCGGTGGGCCTCGGACAATTCGCCAAACTGCGCCACTGCGGTAGTGGCGATGTCGAACGTCTTCGGCTTGTCCAGCATGAATTGGCGGAATAGGTCATCAAGGCTGCCCAGCGACTTGGCCGATTGCGTCTTGTGCAGCAAAAGGACGGCATTCTCGCCGGAGATGCCCATCAGGCGGCAGAAGCGGCTGGCAAAGGCCGAATGCTTGTCGGTGACGTATGCGGCCGGCCAAGTGCTCTTGATGCGCCGGGTCTCGATGCCGTTGCGAAGGTAGTCGACAAAATCGGTGAGCGTCGTATTCTCCTGCAGGAGGATACTCAATTCGCTGACTTCAGCGGGCGTGTTGGAGCCTCGGCGCAGGTGGTACAGCTTGAGCAACAGCACGGGCTTAGCCCCTGTGTTGTCGTTGTAGCGCAGCAGGATGCCGCTAAACGTGGCGCCGGTACGCAGATATTCCGCACGCACTTCGCCCGTTTCGTCATCGGCGCTGCGCCGCCACGCGCCGCGGATGTAGCTCACAATCGTCCGGTCTTCCCCCCGGGCGGAGGTGTCCTGGGCGGCCGCGTTGAAATGCAGCTTTCCGCGAGGCGTCAGCACGGCTGAGATGGCGTCGACCAGCGAGGACTTTCCCGAGCCGGAATGTCCAGTCAACAGGAAGCCCTTTCGTGCAATGTCCAGGCCGTGGTGGCCTTGAAACGTCCCCCAGTTGAGCAGCTCTACCCGTTCCAGCCGCCACTGACCGGTCCGGGTGCCTGGTGCCGTGGCCGCCATCGTCATGCTCATACTGTCTCCTCATCGGTGTCGGGCAGTTCTGCGGAGCCGCGCTCTACCTCCGCAGCCAGCCGCCGGTACTCCGCCTGCACGGCTGCAATCTCCTCCGCACCGAAGACGAGCCTCAAGACGGGCGAAACCTCGAAGCGGCCCTCCGTGCTGGTTGCAGCCAACAGCCCGTATTTGACCATTTTTTGCCAGGACGAGTTGATGCGTTTGGAGAATCCCGCGATGTCGGCATTGTCTTTCCCTCGGTAAACCTGCAGTTGATCGGCCACCTCGTCCGCGCCAACGATGGTTTTCCGACCGCCACTTTCCTGCAGTAGCGTCTGCCGCAGGTGGAGCAGCAGCGCCGTGTCCAGGAACGTCAATGTGGCAGTGCGCATCACCTTTGGCGCGTCAACGTCCGCGGAGGTGTTGCGGACGAAGGCGACCTGTGCGGCGTGATCGGTGACTAGGTCCAGGAACAGGTCTGCCAAGCTGGACCGGACGGCGTCCTCGTCGGACAAGAGAGCCGTCCATAGATTGCCGTGCCGGGAGGCGGAGAGATAGGGGCCGCGTAGAAGCTGGACGAGGACCCGGCGGGAGGGCTCCCGCAGGGTGCCCGTGTCGCCCTCCCACAGCGCGACGTCGGACAACGGCCCCTCGCCTCCGACCGGTCCGGGTACGCCTGATTCGCTCACGGGTGAATCCTTTCGGTGAAGAGATAGCGGCCCACAGTGCCGCGGCGCGTGGTGCCGGAGCCTCCGGGGGGCCGCCAGGTGACGTCTTCACGGCCGCTCAGCGCGATGGCGTGCTCTTCGGCTAGAACTAGGAGTCCCACGACGCTCGCCACACCTTGGGTGGCCGGACGATCAGCCAAAACGTCGGCAATGGTTGCAGAGCTTTGACGGCTCAGCACGGCATTTATATTGCCGGTCAATTCGATCATGTCGATCTCGGAGGCGCGGGCCAGAGCCCGGAGTTCCTCAATGTCCACTGTCTCAGCGGCATGCTCCGTGATCTCGCCAGCGGCTTCGAAGTCGGCCGGATTGTGCAGATTAAGAGCGGCCACTGAATTGAGCGGAACACTGGTCAGGTCCAGTGACAATTCCGTCTTAGCATAGGGCTTCACCGACTGCGAGGTCTCTAAAGCTTGCCGTAATGCAGAACGCAGCCGCTGGTTGATCAACCGGTCCTGTTCGAGTTCCTGGGACTGGACGAAGCGGCGCAGGCTGCGGCTGAACGCAGTCATGACGGCATGGATTTCGGAGCTACGGTCTTGGAGCGTGGGCAGAATCCGGCGCAGAATCCTCACTTGCGCCGCGGAGAGCCGGGACGTGAATTGCCTGTCCATGATGGTGTCGATGCTGTCCTCGAAATCACGTCCTTGTTCCGGGTCAAGCAGTAGAGCATAGAAGCCGGAAAAGCTCCGTCCAGCCTCGGACTCCGCCAAGAGATCAACACCGCGGAAGATGTCATCCAAGACGCTGCCGCGCGGCCCATCCTGTTCGATCAGCCGTTCCCGCAGGTCCCTGTTGAGTTGCTCAAGCTCGGACCGGACCCGGGCAAAATCACTGGGTATTTCTTCGATGAGCGATAGTACGTCGCGCAGCCGTTCAGCGGCCTGCTCGGCGGACAGCACGTCGACGTCCCCGCCAGCGGCCCGCTCGATCTGGGCATCGATGCGGGCGCGTTCCTCATGGAGAGCCCGCAGCCGCGACGTACTGTCCGGGTCTGTTTCGCGGGCCAGCACGCGCACCCTGTCCAGGATGGTGGCAAGACGCGATTCGGTAACGGCCTGCCGCGGCTGGGACAGCTCGGTGACAAAGCGAATGGCCTGCAAGGCTCCCAGTGACAATTCAAAGGTCTCCTCGCGGGATCCCTCTGCAGTGCGACGGATCAGGACGCCCTCATTGCGCCACGCTGTGCAATAGGCCTGAGCCGTCTGCGGCAGATCGAACCCGTTGCCCCGCAGCTCCTCCAGATCCTCCTCAACGTGCTCAAAGAGCGCCGGCGCCGCCAACCGGCGTTGCTCGCCGCCTAGATGCTTGCTCAGCACAGCTACTGCAATCGCTGCATTATTTGTCCGGAGCAGACGCCACGCTGGGTCCTCGCTCAACAAGCGAGAAGCCGTGAGTGCGGCGCGGAGAACAGTCATGGGTCTCACACTAGCCAATGGCGCTGACAATGATTCCTTGTCCGGTAGCTCGAAGTCCTCAAGGGTAAGCGTCGATGCGGAGGGCATCCAGGCCGGCAATCTGAGTGCTGGCCGACTCGTTCAAGCTTGGGCTGCGGCCCTTCCACACCTGGGCACGGCTGGCACTGCCGTGGGCCCAGATGCGGACGCCGGCGCCGACCGCGATCAGGTGCAGAAGTTCCGGATGCGGGGGCTGCTGTTGAGGTGGCTAGGGTCTGCGGGACCAGGGGCAGCCACATCCAGGCAACTCCGGTGGCTGCGACTTGAGACAGTCGTTTCAACACACCGGGGCCTACTGGAAGAATGATTGCCCATCCGGCCCTCCCGGGGTGCCCGTACCGCCGTCCTTTGTAGGGTCTGAATTATGGAGGCCACTCGGGCGTCCTGCTCAATAATATGAAGTAGCTGATTGCGCCGAAGCCTGAACCCGTCTGGTCGATCAGCATTACCTAACTAGATGCGCCGCCGTCAAAGGTAACCTCGTATCCAAGCGACCCGAGCAGACTAGTCAGCATGCTCTTGGTATTTTCACCCGCCCGCTGCCGCAGCTCGGAGTTCTCAGCAGCTTCCGCCATGTCGGATTCGGCGAGGAGGTAGAGCTCGGCCTGCTGAGGCGCCGTGAACGCATCTACGACTCGGTCAGCGATACCCCGATCCTGGCTGTACACATAGGACCGGTCATGGTCGATATTGGGCTTGTCGAGCTGCGGCTCGGGAAGCCGCAGCGTCACCGATTTGCCGTCCGCTGACACTGTAAGGTCCTCTTGGGCGAGACCTGCAAGGTCGACATAGGCATTGACGGTGCCAGCGGCCACAAAGAGCGTCCGTCGTCCTGCTATGAAATCGGGAAGCCCCCCGGTGCTTTCTTTCTCGTCCAACAAAAGCTCAAAATTACCGACCGCAGCGTGATACTGGCTTACGTTCTTGACGGACTTCAGAAGAACGGTTTGGTTCCGCTGGCTCTTGCTCGAAAACGGGCCAAACCCCAGCATGGACGCTACGAGCAGTGCGGCCAGTAACACCGCCACCGCAGATGCAATGAGCGCGACGGGCTTGAATGATTTAGCTTCGGACACTGGCCCCTTTTGCCTTGAAACGGCTTGGGTTCCGTTCCTGTTGGTTGCCTTCCAGAAACTGCTGTCCGGCTGATTCACGATCAGTGTAGCGGGACTCGTTCAACGGTATGCTGGCGACACTTTCATGAATCCTGACCTCAATGTGGGACGATAACCACCGGTGACAATTGAGCAAGGACTACATCCTCGGGTCCTCGAGCGGCGCCGCATCACCGCGCAAGGCGGGATTCACTTTCATGAGGGGGACAAAAGGTGACCATAGACAGCAAGGCACTCGTGCCGGTATGGACACTAGCCACAGAGGCGGTAAGTGTGTCTGACGTGCTGGGCACCGAGGGTCTCACGCCAGCTCGTCTTGCAGAGCTTAGAACGGTTCTGGCGGCACTTGCCGATTCCCCCATAGCAACACTCGAAATGCATTCCATGCCATCGACTCGAGATCGCAAGGGCGGGCTTCCGCTTGACGCAGCAAGCCCGCTGGCAAAGCAATTGGCGCAGCTCGTGACCCAGACTTCGAAGTCCGCTCCCCCGCAGCTGAACGTGGCCGACGCGGGCGACGTGCTGTACCGGATGGTGGTACCCTCCAAGGTCGCCGCCCAAGTGGGCGAAGGACTTGTCAGGCCCATGGCAGTCAAAGGACATTCAGGAGCTATCTATGGCGCACTGAGGAACTCGACCGGAATTGTCGGGCAGGCCAAGTTCGTACCTGTCGCTGGTGGAGCCGCAGCTGCGGGCACTGCCGGCGCTGCAACTGGTTCAGCAGCTACAGCTGGCGTTGCGGTTGCCAGCGCTGGAGCTTTGACAGTGGCCGCGCCACTTGTGCTGATGGCCGTAGCCGTCAGCGTCAGCGCGTATGCGGAGCACCAGCGTCAGGAAGCAATTGAGCGGATCACTGACCTTTTGGAGCAGTTGCACGAGGACAGTCTCGATAAGGAACGCAACGAGCTTGACGGTTGCCGTGAAGCGATCGACAAGGCGACGTCCATCCTCTTGGACCAGGGGCGGATCGGCTTCTCGCTCGGCCTGGATTCATCCGTGCACGGCATCAACACCGCTATCGCTGCCACCCGGCGGCGGCTGAAGAAGTGGGAAGCGGCGCTGGATGCGCTGCCCGACGGCGCCGTCGAAGTAAGCGAATTGAAAAAGCCGTTTCCCGGCATCACAGAAGAAGGCGGAACCTTTCGGGCGCACCTGGAGATTGCACGACTGGCCATTGCTCTCAAAAGGCGGGTGCTCGTCCTTCAGGCAGTCGAGCATGCCCAGCAGGACACTAGCAATTCCTTCAAGAGTTTTATCGGGACGCTCCACGACGATGGGCGCAGCACCGACGAGTTGGAGTCAGGCATCAACCAGGTTCTAATTCGGCTGTCCGCTCTCGAAGTGAAGCGCGACGGCGGTTTCCGCCTTCCCGCGTTCACCCCGGGCGAAGTAGACCATCTGCTGCAAGCCGCATACCGTCTTCGTGCTTTGGGAGACGGTCTACAGGTAGCTGGCCACCGGGATGACGTTGCAATTGAGATTGAACGAAAGCGTGACGGATCCCTCCTCGTATTCCCTGGAGTCGCAGCCTAATCAACTCGGGTGGGCAAAGCGCTTACTACCATCTGACGCAGCTCGCTAAGACAACCCGCCTACGATTTAACGGAGCAACCATGGCCGGAAAAGCAGACAAAGCCGCTGCTGTTATGAAGGACGGCGGGCAGAAGGCAAAAATTGCCGCTGCCAAGCTTTACGCTCTCGCAAAGGACCCCGGGACGCAGGCCAAGGCAGGGAAACTGCTCGAGGACGGCAAGAAGATGTATCGTGCAGCAACAAGCCCCGAAGCCAAAGAGGTCTACCGCAAGGCAGCGGAAGTAATAAACAAGATGCGGAAGAAATAGCCGAGGGCTGGATTTCCGCCAGGTCACCAAGCCGATGGCGTCGCGCTGGGCCAGCACTTCGAAGAGGTCCTTGGCATGGTTGATCCAGAAAAGCGGCTCTTCGCAAATAAGCATGGTTAGGGCTGGCTGAGACCCCTTAGCACGGCCTCCGCCGTTTCAGTGCGGCGTAGTGCGGATGGAAAGGGGTCAGAGCCTCTTATCTAGGGTTGAAACCATGCGGCCAGCCGCACTGTGTCACCGCGCAGTTCCAGATGCCCCGTCTCTACTCCGTGCTGCAGCCCCTCATTCAGTCGAGCCGTAATGCCAGCAGTCCTGCGCTTCCCGCCGAACGTCTGAATCGTTTCTCGATGCAGCTCATCAACCGCAATGCCCCCAGTCGCACTCACGATGTTCACCATGGCATTCCGTAACTCCACAACGCTGATGTGCTCCGGTTTGCGGATGATCTCAGCGCCGTTCGGCCGGAAAACCTTCCAAGCGCGCCGATCCACCGCGACATCCCAGACAAAGCCATCGTCGTCAATAACGTGAACCGACGGTTCGACCAGACGAAGCACGGAGTCCGCACGGGAACCGTTGACCTTGTTGAGGCCAAAGGCAGCACAGACAAGTTTGGCCAGACGATCCTTGTGCACGGGGCCCTCAGCCGCGACAACAACACCGATGGCATCCCGGACGGCAGCAACGGAACGGCGTGAGTGCAGGCTGTCGAGGATGTCGGTACCTCCCAATTTCTGGACAGTCCACGGCTCGTAAGTCTGAACTCCGGCGCCAACACGTTCGGACGACAGCGAGGCAACGGGTTTCCGGATCTCCTCGAAAAGTGGCAATGTCCCGGAGATGTCCGTGAAGCTTTCATTCGGCTCAGCGGAATGAGATTCGTCAAGGATTCCCGGGCCGGCGATCATCCGCGTGTCACGCTCAGCGACAGCCTCTACCGAAACGCCATCGGCAGCTTCCCGGAGAGACAGTTCCAGCCGATCGAGTACGGCTTCACTGTCTGAAAGCCATGCCGGCAGCCATACACGCTCCACTGAGGGCCAGCGCATCATCCGTGTCAGGACATCCCGGGGCAGTCCATCCCGGTCCCCCGCTGTCCGGCGTGCTGCCCAAGCAGGACCGTCCAACAGAACGGCCATAAGCTGGCGGGAAGGATCTTCGGCCAATGCAACACTCAGGTCGACCTTGAAATCGGACAACCCCACATCTGAAGAAACTACGAATCCGCGGTCCCGCAGCGCGTCGGCTATCTCTTCCCGGTGCAGGTCAACGCTGGCGGCGCGGCGCCCGTCATAAGGCAGCGCACCGGTCCCCTGCTCGGCCAGATCAAGGTAGGACCGCAGGTGCTTGATGCCAACGGAGCTAGTTTCCTCGGAGCGAAGATCGGACGGGTTGAAGCTGGAGAAGACAATAACTTGCCGACGTGCACGGGTGACGGCAACGTTGAGGCGCCGTTCCCCACCAGACCGGTTCAAGGGACCAAAGTTCAGCGGCAGGTATCCCTTGTCATTCTTGCTGAAGCCCGTGGAGAACAGGATGACGTCCCGCTCATCGCCCTGCACGTTCTCGAGGTTCTTGACGAAAAGCCCCTCTGAATCCTCGTCGAGGGCAGCGACAATACGCGGATCCTCGGTGTCGCGCAGCAGCCCTTCGATCAGGGCACGTTGCTGCAGGTTGAAGGTCACCACACCTATGGAGGGAGTCCCCGCTGGATCAGCATCAAACCTTTTGCGGATCTCGGCCACCACTGCAGCAGCCTCCATAGGGTTCGTGCGAAGGACCTTGGACGGTCCCGAGCGGTGGAACTGGCCATCAACACGGACAAAGTTCACCCCGTGCCCGCGGACACCCGCATTCGCAGCGCCGTGGGACGGGCCAGGGAACGAGGAAAGCTTGCTGTCGTAGTACTGCTGGTTACTGAAAGCAATCAACGATTCGTCCTGGCTCCGGTAGTGCCAGGACAGCCACTGCCGCGGCACCCGCGCTTCCACGCATTCGGACAGGATCGACTCCATATCCTCCACGACGGAGATCTCGGCGTCACCCTCGCTGCCAGCGTCGGAGGAAGTCTCGGCGAACGACGTGGGCGGCATCTGCTTGCTGTCACCCACCACCACTACAGACGCGCCGCGGCCCATGGCACCCACAGCGTCGGCAACCCGGATCTGTGAGGCTTCATCGAACACCACGATGTCAAAAAGACCGGCCTTGGCAGGGAAAAACCGCGCCACCGAATCCGGGCTGACCAGTGTGCAGGGCATGATCCCGGTGATGAGGTCTGCATAGTGTTCCATCAGTTTTCGGACGGAGAAGCCACCTCGTTGCCTGGTGAGCTGCCGTTGCAGCTCTCCCATGCGCCCGGAGGTCGACGACGAGGAGACCGTCCGGGAGCGCAGAACCCCGGCGGCGAGGCTGGTTTTGAGCAGCTCGCGTACGGTTTCTGCGCGCGTGGTGAACCGCTCGATGGTGCGCTCGTGCACTGTGGGATCAAAGTCGGCCAACCCGGTAGCGATGCGGCGTTCGGCCAGCGACCCTTCAGCCAAGCCCCGTTCAAAGGCTGCTGCGGCGTCATCGGCTTCCAGCTCGCCGTCGAGGATGGCAATACGGGCATCCACCAGCCCTGCGGCACGCAGCGGTTCGACATGACGGATCAGCTCAAGCCACCGCGTCAGCGGTACCGACCCCGCCGCGTCCAGTCGCCGCGCCAAGGACGTCTCCCACCATCGGGCCAGGAAGCCCCGCTCACCAGTCCACGCATGCAGGTCAGCGCTACCCACACCTTGGATCTTCAGGAATTCTTCCCAGGCATGGGACAGCTCCCGCAGCCAGCCGACAACGTTCTGGTGGACGTCCGGGGCATCCTTCAGGAACGTACGGAGCTCGCTCTGGAAGCTCGCAACGGCGGGCTCCGAAGCCGGCTGCACCGCCTGCGCGGCCCAGCGCAGCCAGGAAATGCGGTGTCGCAGGTCGGCTTGCGCCTCCGGCGTCAGAGGGTTCCATTGCTGGTTTACAGGCAGCCCAGGCAAAGAGCCCCGCGTTGCCCGCAGGCCGGAGACCTCGTACTGGACGGCCACCAATTTCTCCAGCAGCGGTACCAGCTCCTTGTGGCGGATCTCAGCTCCAGGAACAAGCACTGAGGACAGTTCGGCCGCTACTGCCAACAACCGCTTTTTGCGTCCCCAGAAGCCGGAAGCTGCTGCCTGCTGTGCGCGGCCGAGGATTTCTGGCAGGGGAAGGTCCATAGCCGTGGGCGCTACCTGTTCAAGGCCCGGATGCTGGACGGACGCAAAGGCCGTAACCACTTTCTCCAGCTGTTCTGCATTAACCGACCAGTCGCTGGAGCGGACCACATCCAGGGTCCCCAACGGGACGTCCCGGTCCTGCAGCAGTGTGGCGAGCGTTGCGACGTCGGCGGGCGTCTGCGCTGCGTCCAGAACAGGCGGCAGTCCGGGCGTTGGCCGCAACGCGTTCAGCGCCTCGTTGAGGCGACGTCCCAGAGCCAGCAGTTGCTGCTCCTGCTGCTCGCCACCGGCGGCAGAGACAAACCGCCATGCGTGATCAGGTCCAGGACGGACGGGGTCCGTGAACTCAGGAAGTTCCCGGAACACCTGCCGGATCGACTCCAAGGCGGAATTATTCAAGGACGCGGTCAGCTCCGGGGTGAGTGGAACCGTGGCATGGTCAGGTTCATAGGTCAACGCCTTGGTCCGCGCGCTGTAGAGGGACAGCTGCGCGCCATTCTCCTCATGGACGTTGGTGGCGTAGCGGACCAGTCCACGCCGGGCTGAGGCAAGATCAGTGGAGGCAGTCTCAAGCTGCTGCTGGTTCGCAGACAGGCTCAGTTCCAGGGCATGTTTGATCTGCGCCCGCACCACTGCCGGCTTACTGCCCTTGTCGTGCAGGTCCAGGGAGAACGGCCCCATCCCGACGTCGTCGAGCCGCTTCTGGACAACGTCGAGCGCTGCCCGCTTCTCGGCGACGAACAGGACCCGTTTGCCGTCGACAATGGCCCGGGTCAGGAGGTTGGTGATGGTCTGTGACTTGCCGGTGCCCGGAGGGCCTTCCAGGACAAACGTCTGGCCGGCGACCGCGGACGCGACTGCTTCCAGCTGCGACGAGTCCGCTGGTATTGGACATTGTGCCGCCAGGGCGTCCAGGTCGACGTCGGGGGTGACGGGAACGCTGTCTGAATACAGTTCCGTGGGGGTGCTGATCAGGTGATTGACCAGGCTGTTGGCGGTGAATTCCTTCCAGTTCTCATCAAGGTCCTTCCATAAGCGGAACTTGGCGAACTGCAGCATGGACAGGTCCACGGTGTTTTCCACCCGGAAGGCCAGGCCCTTGGCCGAAATGGCGGCCCGGACAGCAGCGAACGCGGCGTCCAGATCGATTCCGGATCCATCTTCCTCCGGCTCGGCCAGGCCCGGAATGCGCAAGTCATGGGACTGCGCCAGCTTCTCGAGGAGGCAATAGTTCGGCGTGGACTGGCCGGTCTCATCGAGTGTGACGCGGTACAGACCGTTTTTCCCTGCAGACGTCAGCTTCACCGGGACCAGAACCAGCGGCGAACGAAGCGCCCGGCCGTCCAGCTCCCACATCAGGCTGCCAATGGCCAGGTAGAGGTTGTTGGCTCCGGTTTCCTCCAGCTGGGTCTTCGCCTTGTAGGCGAGCCCGCGCATCTTGGCGTTGTAGCCGTCTTCGCTGACCTCGGCGAACACGGCTTTTTTGGAGCTGAGCAGGTCGGCGAGTTCGTCTTGGGGAAGGTCCTTGCCGAAGCGGACGCCGCGCTCCTGGTGGATGGCGCTGATCTGGTTGGACGGAAGCAGGCTGACAGACGTGCCTTTGCTGATGAGGTCCTCGAAGGCGCCCATCCAGGCGGTAGGCACTGCAAGTGGGAACCGGGCCGTATCGGTGAAGTTGATGAGCCTGTTCCGCAGGCTCAGGTCCAGCAGCGCGTTCTTCCACTGGACCACGCGGGGTGGAACGTCGGATACTGTCCGGGCGGTTCCTCCGGTGGAAGCTGCCTTCTCTGGCAGCGCTGGCGCAGTCTTGGTTTCCGGGACGTAGTTGACCACGGTGTGGGTTCCGGCGTCGGAGGTGGTGCGGGCAGGCAGCGGGTAGATGCCATCGAGGCGGGCGCGCCTGATGTCAGTCACCGCGTTGATCTCGTCGTTGCCGCTTTCCACATAGCGGTTCAGCGGGCTGTTGCGGAGTGAGGCCGCCGAGATCGGCTGGCTGCCGGTCAGGAGTGTGGTTTCCACGAGGCCAATGAAGCCTCGCTGGACAAGGCTGACCAGCTCGGGCACGTCGTCGGATGCCGCAGTGGTGAGGCTGCCTTCCTCGCGCCAGTAGCCGAGGAAGGCGTGGCCGTCCACTAGCCAGAGCAAAGGCCGGATGCCGCAGAATTCCAATGCGGCGGCGAGGACCAGCGTGGTGTCGAGGCACGTGCCCAGACGGTCGTCAAGGACCTGCGCCGGCGTGCGGACCTGCTGGCCTTCCAGTCCCCAGCTGGCCGGTGGCATGCTGTAGCGGATGTCGCGGGCGCTCATGGTCTGGGCGATGGCGAACACGATCTGGTCAACCCGGTCCCCGTCTTCCAGGTACCCGTCGAAGCTGCCGCTGCCCGTTGTTTGCATGAGGATGTCGGCGGCCTCGGACATGAGCTTGGCAATGCTGGGATGGTGCGGTTGCACGTACGCGGCAAGGAACTCGTAGGAGACGAGTCCCCGTCCGGCGATCCACAGTTGGGCGGGCAGGAGCGTCAGGTCTGCTTCTGCGCGGCCCAGCTCCGTCGCGGTGGCATCGGCGCCCGCCGATTGCACGGTCACCAGCACCTTTCCCATCTGCCGGTCAGCCAGTTCATACATGGTGGCGGCCTGAACTGGGACGTTGAGGTCATCGAGCGTGATGGTCTGGCCCGCGGCCAGGTCCACGTACTGCTGGAAGTCGCCGGAGATCCGGCCTGACTGCGCGGAGGCCTCCACCTGGACCACTGCACCGCGGATTTCCGCGCCGTTGTTGGTGATCTTGACCTGCCTGACGAAGCGGAAGCCGTTGTGCGCCATCGCGTAGCTCAGGGCATCTGCTGTTGTCACCTCGACCACAACGTGGGCAGCGGATGCAGCCGGTCCGTGGACTGCGGGCTCACCCGGAAGGCTTTCCTCCGGGTGGTCGGACTGCGCGACGGCGGCCGGCAGAGCCTGCTGGTCTTCTTCTTCCAGTTGTTCCTTCGGCGAGGACCGGTTCTGGTACTCGGTGAGAAGCGCAGCCAGCTCGCTCTGAGTTTGGTCCAGCCCGATCACTTTGGCCAGCCGACCTGCGGTGTCCAGGGCACGGAAGGTATCGGCGTCGTCGAAGGTCTCATTGTGGGCCCAGCGGTTCCGTGCCTGGCGCAGCTCGGAGGTGTGGCTGCGTGCGTCATGCGGGAGGTTGAAAGGGTAGCCAAGTGAGCCCATGGATTCAGTCATGATGCGCAGCTGCAGGCTGAGATCCGTGGGTGCGTAGGATTGCGCAGCGCGGCCAGCGTTCTCATCCTTGTGCTGAATGATCTTGGTCCAAGCCACGCCGGGGGCTACCTCAGAGAGCACTGCTGCGATGTAGGGCTCAAGGCCAACCGCCAATGCCTCAAGGGCCCGGCCCACATACTCGCGGTTGGACAGACTCATCAAATTCCCCCATCTACGGCACCGGCATCAGTACCGTTATTCAATCAATGCAACCAATCATGGCATCCGGCGCTGACAATATTGCGTGTCTGCTGGTTCTGACGCCGCTCAGCGATCCGGAAGACCGGTAAGTTACGGCTGGGGCCAATTGAGCCCGTCGGTTGAGGCCCTGTCGGCCCTGCCGAGGCTAAGGACACGAAGAAGCTTTGCGAACTGCCCAGCGAGCTTTGACCGCCGACGACGCCGTTCCGCAGGGCCGGTGGGGCTGTGGATTTCACGCTTACCGTGCGATCCGCCCTTGAAGTTCTTCGTCGATCCTTCGATTGCGTGCGGAAATGAAAGCATTGCTGAGTCTTAAGTACTCGAGGTATTCATCGCAGTTCTTCGGAACAGCCGGTGTGCTGAAGTCGGCGAACGGGTGGAAGAACCGGATTGTCTTGCCGTCCTCCTCCACAAGGTCGTCGAGTAAGAAGAATTTGACGTACCCCGCGAAATCCCCGAACAGTGCGAAGAAGTCCGCATACCTGAGCAGGACCGCTGCGAGAGGGCTTGACTCATCAAGATAGTGGCGGCGGATGCACTCCAGGGTCAAATCGAAGCGATCGGCGATCCTGGGATGGAGCCCGCGTGCACCATTGATCGTCGGTTTTCGGCCGATCCTGTTGCCTGGAAACACGAGCGTGCTTCCGGCCGTGTAGCCGATGTACTCGGGTAGGTCGTCCTCCGGTATGTTACGGACGACGTTCCAAGCCTTCTTGCGCAGCCTGGTGGTGATTGTGTCGCTGGCGAGGAAGAAAACACCGGACGAGGATCGGTGCACGAGGTACCTACGGGGTTCCATAGCCAGGTCGAACTGCTGGCCGGTGGGCAACTCCTTGCTCCACAGGAGCTGGTGGTACTTCCGCAGAGTAGGGCTGAAGGAGTCAGGGTCTTTGCCGGCCGGAGTATCTGAGTGGAAGTCGAAGCTCATCAGTGTCCCTGGAGTTTGATGCGGATTCCACGGCTGTGACTTTCACAAGTCTGAGCGTGTCGTGGTTGCGAGGCGCGCCTGGTGGCCACTTCAGTAGGCGCTGCGAGAGCAAGCGCCGGCAATAACCTCTTGTACTTCACTGTTGGAGATCCCCAAATGGTGCATTGTGCGCCTAGTGCGTGAATCGTCTCACGTGAACCCACCGGCAAACCGGTCTTGATCCAATGCTTCCGTCTTCCTGCGCCAATGCTGAGAAGTAACCCGGCCCGTGTAAACCTTGGACTGATTTCCCCCAGCACGCAGGCACGGAAGACGCGACGGCGGTACTCGCGTCCCGCCGTCGTCCTTCCTGACGCCCGCACACTAGAACCAACGGCTGCACCAGCACCTTCACCGCCGTATCCCTAAAGTTGATGAAGGTGTTGAAGTCCTGCTCCACTAGGTCCTCCAGCGGGATCCGGCCCGTGATGCGCGTTCACCGCAAACTTCTCGCTTAGCCTCCCACGCCGCTCGCCAGGTACACCCCATATACGGCCCCGGGGTCAGGGCACTCCCGCTGCTGCTTCCGCCGCCGCCAAAGCCTGGGAAAAACCTGTCCACCGCGAGCTTGTACTCGCGCGGGTTACCTGCTGTTCTCTCGTGGTCGGCGGCGCGCATGGCCCTGAGCATAGCCAAAGTAGCCGGAAGGGACGTATCTGCCATCGCGGGATAGTCGAACTGCAACTGCGGGTCCACCTCGTAGGTGAGCCACCGCCGCTTCAGCAGATCGTGGCGGCCCGCGGTCCTTCCGTACTCCTTCAAACAGTTGTTTCTCATGGATTTTCTTGAGCCCCAATGCACTGGCCGTGCAGCTGCTGCGGAACCAGCTGGACCTGGCTTTGGGTCGGCCGCGCGCGCCAGCGGGGAGGCCAAGTTGATCACGCGCTGGCTGTCCACGGATATTGTGGCCGGGGATGTTGAGACCGTGGAAACACCCCGCTTCGTCGGCAGCAGGGATCCGCGGTACTTGGCGTTCCGGGCGTCCTCCGGGGCTTGAGCCTGGCCCGCATCTACGGCGGCGCCATGGCGTCCTACGGAAGGACGCTGCTACTCCCCGGACGACGTGGTGGTCCATGGTCACCGGCTCCGAGTTGGCTTGAAGATGGGCCAGACAATCTCCACAGAGTGAGACAGCAGAACATTACTCATATACGACTAGCCACAAAATTTGCTCAACCAGAAATGTCCCGCCGTGTTGAGCCAGCTTTCCTGATGGTGTGCGCGTACTCTCAAGCCGTGACTCAACAACTCGTTTCCTCCGGCGCCCCTACTTCCGGTGACTACCACCGCTCTATTCTTCGGCTGCTTAGCCTCGCGGGTGATCAGATGTCCGCCCAAGCTAGGGAGTCGGCCTACGTCTCGTCCGAGCTCGAGCGCTTGGGTTGCGGCTTGTTCAACGTATCCCGAGGCTTGGATCTCAGAAACGAGAACTGTTTTAATACCAACGCACCAGCCGTGGATCTGCTGACGGTCGACCGCAGTCTGGGAGTTCAAATCACCTTGGATCTAAACGCGGCCAAAGTGAAAAAAACGATTAAAAAATTTCGCGAGCTGACAAAAAAGGGCGGCTTACTTGAGGGAACCAGGGAGTTATGGATCCTTGGTCTTCGGCTGAGTTCCCGAACTGATCCCCCCACTTGGAAAAACGTCGACTCAGACGTCGTCATCGGGTCATTTCGTAGTCACCTGACGCTCGAGAACTTAGATGCCGCAAGGCTTGAACGAATTGAACGTAGTCTGCTTGAAATTACCGGATGCAAAATCACTTCTGCGCCCGACGTAAGGGAAAGTCTAGAGCGAATTGTAGAGTTCATGGACCGCCCAGCGATCTACCAGTACTCCCGCCACGAGATCAGCTGGACGAGGTGCATGTCCGCGCTGGACGCTGTAGCGCTGCTGATCAACTCGGGCGTGAAGCGCGAAGATGATGCAAGCATCCCACCGGTGCTGGGTTGGACTATACCGTTGCCAAGCTTTGACCCGCCGACCAGGCGGGATTTGAAGGATATTCTAAAGCAGTTGAATGCCGTTCAAGTCGCCATAAGCAAAGCTGATCCTAAAGCTGCAATTCTCGATGAGAATCAATCACAGCTGATTGACTCCGAACGATCCAAATTGCGATTGTTGGTAAATGATTTTGCCAAGACGCACAAAATTTCGCCGCCTTTTCCTCCGACCCAATTTGTTGGGTAGCGAGATCACGTAAGCACCCACGTTCGAGGTAGAACAGGCCGGCCAAACGGGTGAGGACCAGTCGCACACGGCCGCGAATAGCATAACCCGCGCCATGTTCCGGACGATCATGGCATGCAGAAACGGAGCCATTTCCAGTTGCATCTCGAACGGGCCCTTTCTCGTATGCAGAATGGAAGAAGAGCGACCTTTAGCAGTGAGGTCTCTCTGTAATTGGAACCGCAAAGCCTGCCGCATTGAGCGACGACTCGCGCGAGGTAACATGGTCCTCTAGGAGCCCAGTGCATAAGTCCTTCTGATCGACGGATTTCGGCCGTCGACCCGGGAGTTTTGTCCTGAAAGGCGCCACTCACTCAGTCTGGGCCTGTACGCTCGTCGTTGTGAATGACGCTCTTTTCAACCTCGAGTCACCTGAAGCGACAACCCGAGCAGTTGAGCCGCCGATCCAAGACCATCAGGTCGTTGCGATTCGCGAAGCATTCGCAGCCTCTCGAATAGAAAGCCAGGACCGGCGGAAGGAGATCGTGCAGAGCTGCGTAGTGCGCCCTGTTGGTGCACTTAGGGAACTAACTGCAGCCGAAGCTCATCGCGTTCTGAAGCGGATAAAAGAGGTCGCAGACGCGAAACCTCGTCCGGAAGGCGCTTCCGCGTGGGACCTCAGAGAAGAAGACACCTGGATAGACAAACTCTGATCCGCTTCAGTTGGGAACATCCTGGTCACAACAGGTTCATCACCTCATAGGACTGTGAGCCGGAGCCAGCTATCTAAGTCTTTGCGGCCGTGAAGGACAATTTCCATGGTGCCATGACGGGATGCCGGCCAGCGGCCGGGACATTTGAAACGCGCAGGATGGGTGCGTGCGGGTTACTGTCAGCGTTTTTGTCGGTCAGTCGAGTGTGTCAGATTCTCTCCCGCAACGGCTGCTGCACCTGCCCTGTCCGCGAACCGCTCAGAGAGCGTCCTAATTGCGGTCGATTTTGGCAGCGCTGCCGAAAACTTCAGGGTCTCGACCATCTCAACCGGGATTCGTGGGACTACGTCGTCGAAGGAGATCTCTGCTAGCCGGGTCAGGGTCCCCGCCCCGCGGAGTATCATGACGTCGTTGTACGACTGTCCCTCCGCTCCTCCAAGGCCAGCACGTAGCGTCTCGTTCGCCTTGAGTCCCGCCCAAGTCCAGAAATGGACGTCCTGACCCGACTGTTCAACCACGAGCTCGCCTCTTGAGACCTGATCTGCCCGCGCCTCGCGGACGAGGTTCAGCCGCTCGGTTGCTCGCCGTGACAGCGGCACTTCTGGAGTCTCGCCAAGTACCACATCGCGTTGCGCTCGCATCATCTGAAATGACAGCGCGATAGCGTCGCTATGCCACCGGACGTCGCCCTTGTAGGTCGACGGACTGACAACGACTTCGAACCGTTCCCAGTTCACGTGCTCGACACGCCAAGCCCGCCCATTCATGAGGATGGGCTTGGCGTCGAGCTTCTCGGAGCCTTCTCGTGGCAACGCGAGTGGTGATATAAAGCCAAGTTCCTTGTTCCCGCTGACGACACGCAATTCTTTCTCGGCCTTGAATGAGCTGAGCAGGTCCATAAAGTGTCGGCGGCCGAACGCCTTCTCGGCGGCCGGCCCGATCATCAACAGTCCGCCGTCCTCTATGAGCAAGTCTTCGTCGCACAAGTACTTAAGTACTTCTTCGCCGTCGTCCATCAGTTCCAGGGTTCCCCACCATTCCCGCCAGGTGTTGGCTCCGTAGGCACCTTCCTGTAGCGCAAGCGCAAGCAGCTGTTGCGCGGTGAGGTGCCGCGGGTGGGGTGGCGGCGTGATGGGCTCAACGAAGCCACGTTTCCACGACAGCAGAAGCCCTGCGGCCTCGAGGAACGCGTCCGGGCTGGTGGCTAGGAACAATGTGTTTCGCCTCGACCCGGGGCGCCGTCCCGTTCGCCCCAGTCTTTGAAGGAAGGACGCTACTGTTCGGGGTGCGTCGACCTGGATGACGCGGTCCAGATCTCCAATGTCAATGCCCAGCTCGAGCGTGGAAGTAGCGACAATGACGGTGTTCTGAGCCTCTGCGAACGCTTGCTCTGACCTCCGTCTTTCTTCGGCAGAAAGAGACGAGTGGGATACAAAGGTCGCCACACCCAGCGAGCGGAGCTCGAAGGCAAGCTGCTCGCTGACGCGGCGCGATTCGCAAAAGACAAGTCGCTTCTCCCCACGATGGAGTGCAGTGATGATCTTCGCTGCGTTAGCCACCGAGCCGACGTAGTCGAGCAGCACTTCAGGCTCTGGTGCAGATGCCGCGGTCTCCTCGAAGACCACGCGAAGCTCCCGTTCCCCAGGCGCGACTGCCGTCTCTTCCCCTTGTAACCAGCGCCCAATCTCTTGGGGATTGCCGACCGTTGCTGAAAGACCGACGCGCTGGATTGGCCGTCCTGCTATCCGTTCCAGGCGAGCCAGAACCCCCAGCAGGTGCCATCCACGGTCAGAGGCCGCGAATGAGTGCAGTTCGTCGACGACTATGGCTTGCAGTCCGGAAAACAACCCGTCGTGGTCAACCCGTCGCGAGACGAGCATCGCTTCAAGCGACTCTGGCGTGGTCAAAAGAATGTCGGGCGGGTCAGCGAGGATGCGCCGCCGCGCGGTGTCGCCGACGTCGCCGTGCCAGAGCCCCACTCGGCGCCCGAGCCAGTCACCGTACTTGGTGATGCGTGGGTGCAGGTTATTTAGCAGCGCTCGGAGCGGGGTCACATAGAGGACGGACAGGCCGCTCCATTGCTTTTGAACCATCGAGGAGAACAAGGGGAAGATGGCGGCTTCAGTCTTGCCTCCGGCCGTGGGCGCGATGAGCACGCAGTCGGCGCCCGAGCGGACGGGCTCGACTGAGGCCGCCTGAAGGGGGCGCAGGTTGGACCACCCCAAAGAGTTGACGACATGGTATTCAATAGCCTCGTCGAGACCAGAGTCGCCCGCCATGTCGCTAGAGGCCCAGGTCGATATCGTCGACCGACGCAGCCCTCAGATCCCCGCGTGTCTGGGCCTCCCGCTCCACATCGGTGAGTTCGGAGACGCTAAGAGTGAGCTCGTAGTGATGGCGCGGGTCAAAATCGGGGAACTGATCGACGCGGTCGAGGACATCAGCAACCAGCTTCTTGAGGAACACACGAGGGGCCACACCGGTCCGGCCGCCCAATTCCCCAGCTACTGCACGTGCAAGGTCAGCAACGTAAGCGTCGTCGACCACGGAGTGAATACGGTCGAACGACCCGGTTCCCACGGCGTAGATATCACGAACCCGGCTGCCGAGCTCCACCAAAGAGTCCGGTGTGAACCCTTGCAGTCGGATCTGTGCTGCCCGCGGGTTGTCGAATCGTGCGTCGGTTGCGAAGTCCGTCTGCAGCCGCTGGGCGAGTGGAGCCAGCCGCTGGACTCCCTGTTGCCCGTCGTAGAAAGCGGGAGTGCCCGTCATAAGGAGGTACAGGCCCGGGTAGCGTCCACTGTCAACTTCGTCCATCAGCTGGCGCAGCGCGTTGAGTGACTTCTCCCGGACATCGGACCGCATCCTTTGCAGTGTCTCGACTTCATCCAGGACGAGAACGAGCCCGGCGTAGTCCGAGTCACGCAGTACAGTCAGGAGCCCTTGAAGGAACCCGAGCGCCCCAAAATGGTCGAGCTCACCTCGGACGCCAGCGGCCCGGCGGGCACTGGCAGAGACATGGGGCTGCCCCCCAAGCCAAGCCAGAAGAGCATCCGCCTCGACGTTTTTCCCTGCGGCACTCATCTGACGGTAGGCACGCAGCGCCATGGCGAACGCAGGCGCTTCCTTCGACACCGCTGCGAGGCGCTTTTCGAGCAACTCGTCAGTTCGGCCCTCGAGGTCAGCAGTGTCCGTCTTGCCGGCGGCTTGAACATCCTGCCCGAGCACGTATAGCCAACCATCGACGACATCGCCAAAGGCTCCGCCTGCGACAGTCGGCGTCGAAAGGTTTTCGACGACGCGTCGGTACACCTTTTCCAGCTTGTACAGCGGGGTCTCGGTGTCTGAAATTTGTATCTCGGCAGTAGCGAAGTTCATCTTCTTGGCTAGCTCGGTGAGCCAGCGGGAGAAGAACGTCTTACCCGAGCCGTATTCACCGCGCACCGCTTTAAACTGCGCTGCACCTTGCTTGACTGCACTCAGCTCTTCGTCAATGGCCGGCCGGAAACTGCCGAGCCCTACGGCCATGACCTCAAGCCCTTGTTGGGGCACGGTGCCGCGGCGCAGTGCGTCTATGATTTCCCGACGCCGCCGGGGACTGATAGCAACATCCGTCATCACGCCACTCCGAACTGGTCCCTGAGCAGATCGACGTCGAGCCGCAGCGTTTCACCGTCGCTGTCGTAGGACAGAATGTCATAGCCCTCGACGTTCAACAGACGTTTGACCACGGCGAGCCCTTGTCCTATTGAGGCGTATGGCAGCCCGGCGGCCGACGCCACTGTGTCCTGGTGCGCTCTCCCATTGCGGTCAATAAGAGTGCGCAGCACCGCCTCCACGAGCGGTCTAGCTCCGGCGGCTGCACGCCCGGCAAGCCCCATTTGAGCCGTATAAACCCTCGAGGCTAGTACTCGGGTAACGAGGTCGTCCGTTGTCGCCGCCGCTGGAGGTTTCGGCTCGTCGAATTCGAATAACGGTGACGCGGCCTCCTTAACCGCAGGCTTTTTGCGGGACTTCTTCGCCGGAGCGGCCGTAGGCGCTGGCAATGTTTCCACGACCGGATCATTCCACCACGTCGGTGCCTGAGGTGGTGCTGGCTCCCAGCCGTCTGGCGCGGCCTGCGCCAGCGAGCGCTGGTACACCAGCACTGGCACGGTCAGCTCCGCTAGTGACGCACCGCCATGGTAGCCGGCACTGGCAGGCCCGTATCGGGCGTCATCACGCCACAGCAGTACTGCTTCGCCGGCGTCGAGCGCAACACGCGGTCCCCTGACCAGCACCTCGCCACTTTGAGGCGGACCTGAGGCTGCGGGTCGCCAACGAGCGTCACCCCCCGCGACAGTGGGAAGCATTTCGGTCCGCCGCTCCACAACGTGGCCATGGTCGGAAGTGAGCACTACGGCGCGTCCGGCGATTGATGCGGCATTCAGCAGCGCCCGCAACGGTTCCAGGTCAACCATCGCCCAGGCCCGGCCGGCTGTGTCGTTCTTATGCGTCGCGTCGTCAATCGCATTGATGACCACACCGACCACAGGGACGCTTGAGTCGGCGATCGCCGATGCGACACCCTCCGCAAGTTGGGATCCCCCTGCGGCGCGTAGCTCGCCCTTGTGGAACATTTTGGCGCCGGGGAACGCCATTGCGATGCCGGCCTTCTCCGTTGCCGAGTTTCCGTTACGAATTTCGCCGCACAACAGGCTTGTGCGCGAGATCCCCGTCATCGATGGCAGTGCGGCCACCGCAGCGAGGCGACGCTTGGATGCAGGCACCCATTCCACAAGCCGTGAGCGACCCACCTCGGTGGCGAGGTCGATGGCCACTGCGCCGCTCATCCCGTCCAAGACCACTAGAAGCACGCCGCCGTGGGACTTCCAGGGACCAACGACAGCGCGAAGAACATTTTCAAGTCCGAGCGCTGGCCCATCGGGCAACAGTTCCGCTATGGCATGCTCGGCGGGCGAGTCGACCAAGTGTGCCGCGGCTAGCTCATCACGCCTGTTGCGCCGGGCGCGGACCCGCTCAATCAGTCTCCCGTAAGCGGCACCCACCTCGGCATCTGACGAGCCGCTCCACAAAACGCCGAGCGCGGAGTCGACCCATGCTCCATCATCGAGCTGCCGCTGCAAATCTGCCGCGAGACTGTGTAGTTCGGACTCCGGCGATGCCAACCAGCGGGAGAGCCGCACGGCCATCCGCGGCGCAAGATCCTGACCGGCTAGGGTGGCCTCACGGTGGTCAAGTACCGCCGCCAACGCTTCCTCAGCACCGGAACTGTCGTCGAGTGCCTTGCCAAGCGCCCGTAACCGACTTGTGAATCCCGGTCGCAGGATCGCGGAGCGGTCGGCCCCGCCATTCCAGCCAAGATTTTCACGCAGCAGGGCCTCGGCCTGGTCAAGGACCACTCCCAACCTCCCTTCAGGGTCGCCCTCTCGCGACAGGCGCAGAACAGCAGAAGCTGAAGTGTTGGCAATCTCCCGTGCCTGCAGCGGGGTAATGGATCGGCCGCCCACGTACCGCTCGAGCAGCCGGGTGCGGGCTGCAACCTGTTCCTCGGTCAGATCACCGGCGGGGTGAGGCCACAGCACATCGATCGCCAGCCCAAGTGCGAGGGGCTTAACGAGCCCGGAAGGCGCTGCGGCGGTGCGCAGCGCGAACCCGGCCGCGATGCCGTACTCCTGCTCAGCCCACTCGATCAGGTGGCCCTGAAGATTCTGATCCACAGCAGCCCAGGATGCCCGGGACTCGCCGCTCAACGCGCTGAGGATGACAACCCCGTCGAGGTCACCTGCTCCCATCTCCAGCACATGCGCGAGCAGTCCGCCGATGGCGTGCTCGGCCGTCACGGCCAGATCAGGTGACGGCGACCACCCTCCAACAGGCTGGTGGTCTAGCAGAGCTGTAGCCGCCCATTCCAGCCGCCGCAGCTCGCGGCTGACTTCACGCGCTCCACCGAACAGCGCTGGAATGCTCCCCCACTCATCGGGGTCTTCGATTTGCTGCCGGTAGGCTCGGGTCAGCACCGTGTCGCCGAGGTCGGTACGCGGTCGGTCGGTGAGCACTATGAGGTACTCGTCGTCGGCCTGTGCGGCGTAAGCGTCAAGAATAGCGAGCTGGGAGATTCCCTCGATGACCCGGACGCTTTGGCCATCGACGGTCAAGGTTCCGCCATGCCAGCGCGGCTGAGCACGCATCACAAGCACCCGCGCGTCACCACCCTTGGCGACGAGCTCGGCAGCACGCGACCGCACAAGGGCCTCAGAAACGGCGACGGCGCGGGTCGCTTCGCTTGTGACGCCGATCACTCCCATCGCCAGCTCACCCGTAGTTTCTTGCCCGCAACCGGATTGGCCAACTCCTCGTTGATCTTCTGCCCGATTTCTTGTACCTCAACGACTCGCACGACAACCTGACTTTTTTCGGTGAGCCGCTGCCGTTCGCGTTCCTCTTCCTCAAGACGGATTCGGTTGAGCTCGGCGAGTTTCCGGTTTATCTCGGTCTCTCGCTCCTCCTGCTCCCGACGCTGGGCATCGAGAGACTCTTGCTCCTGCTGCAACTTTGCCTCACGAACTGCGCGCTCTGCAGCCGCTTTGCGGTCAGCCTCATCCCGCTGCCTTTGAACTTCCTCTCGAGCATGCCGTTCTACTTCCTCCCGACGGCGCCGCTCTGCTTCCTCCCGTGCTCGCCGCTCAATTTCGTCGGGGTCCTCAAGCAGAGCCTCGGTCGCTGCGTGCGCTGCAGCGTCAAGGGCCGGTTTAAGCGGGGCATGCAGCTCCGATTGCGATGCGACCTCGCGCAGCTGAACCAGCGCCTGGGCGGCGCGCTCGCCACCCAGCGACGACAGCTTGTCGATGAGCCCCCAGTTCGCACCACGGATCGCTGCCACTATGTCACCGGCCGAGCTGATTGATTTGGCAATGGTCTGCGGCTCGGCGGGCAGATCGAACTGGGCGATAGCTTCGATCCTTGCCACCGGTTCGTTGGCGGCCGAAAGGACAGCGATTAGGTCCCGCGCGCGCGTAACGCTCTGCCATCGCGGCGCAGTCTCGTTTAGCCCGAGAATTTCAAAGTGCGCTCTCAGCTCCGTCGCCGCGTTCTCCGTAGTCTGGAGCGCCGGACGCACCTTGCTCACTAGCCCGTCACTCATGCGCTCCAAGGCTGCTGTCGAAAGGTGATACTCGTCTGCGCCCACTCCGAAGAGTGTTTTAGCCCGAGTGATTGCAATTTGCCACTCCTCCTCCGACGGCAGCAGGGGCTCACGCAGCAGCATTTCCGCAGCGAGTCCACCGATGCCGGGCTCGGCTGTGCGGGCACCGGCGCGGTGCCACTCGCGGTCGGTGATCTTGGCCCACGCCAGCACCAGGAGGTCCATGGTATCCGTCGTCATACCGCGCTCGGCCAGTACGCCGCGCAGAGTGCCGACGGTCACATCGCCAGTGCCCGCAGCGCGGGTGAACTCGTCAAAGAACGCAAAGTGCTGTGCATCAAGTGCGTAGGTGCTCTCGCGCAGTGCGCCTACACCGTAAGCTGTCACTACACGGCGCACGCGGGTTCCGACAGCCCGGTCAACATTGGCCAATCGACCTCCGGCGTCCACGGCCCTCCGTGCCAGTTCCAGGACGGCGTTCAGCTCAGCTCTGCGGACCTCCTCCATGCCACGCTCGATCTCGGGGTGCTTAGGGTATCGGGCGGTCAATGCCGAGCCGAGCACGCCTGTCACGGCATCACGCAAGGTCGCTACTGACGGTTGGGTTGGTGTGAACCCATCAGCAAGGGTGACGAAGTTGGGTCCAGAAACGAAGGTCCCAAGGTTCTCCTCATTTCTGGCGTCCACTCCGTAGGCCTGGCGCAGCAACGCAGCAAGCTGACTCCGTAGCGAGTCGCGCTGATTCGTCAGAAGCCGGCGGGCCGGCTCCCGGTCGCCAACCGGCAGGTTTGCGGCGTACTGGTCGAACCGGTCACCGGTCAGCAAGTACTCGAGCTGGACGAGTTTCCCCACGTCCTCCATCCGCTGCGCCGTCAGGAAATGCGGAATCCACCCAATCGTGTCGCTGACAATGCCGTCCTGTCGGAGTGTGTAAATACGCTCGACATCATCCGACGGGCCGCGGTCATCCATGTCGTCGAAGGGGAAGTCGATCACGAGCTTCCATCGCCCGTCCGACGCCTTGAGCGCCTCGACAGGGAGCGCGGCCTTGTCCCGGACGTTCCCGAAAACGACATCGACCGTACGTTTCTGGCCTCGCCATATGTGGTCAAGCGCGTACTCGCCCGCGTACGAGCCCGTGGTAACGGCATTGATTTCAGTCATTACCGTGTCACGGATAAGTCGACGGCGGTTCGCGTGGGAGTCCTCCTGCGTGACATGCGCGAGGATCGCGTCAAAGTCCACCCCCGTCAGCTGAAGGCTGATCACCGGGTCCGCAGTTGAGCCGACCGTAATTTCCGAAAATTTGGCTTGCCACTCCGTGGCCAGGGTCACGACCTGCCCGGACACGTTGCCCCCGAACATTGACACAACGCTGCCAAAGTTGAGCGCAGCGAGCTTGGAAGCCGTTAGGTCCTTCAGCGACGTGGCCCCTGGGGCGATGGCCGCCACAAGGAGGGTCTTCGCAAGGCGGTCCTCGCGGCGGAACGGGTGGTTGCGGTCGAGGCTGCGGGCGTCCGCGTCGTTGACTTGGTGCTTATCCACCAGGTATGGGCGCATCTTGCCACGGTAGAAGGATGACGCCGCCTCAAAGACCTTTACCATATCGTCGGTCAGCGGCTTGGCGTCACCGAGCACGACGGCGTCGAACAGGTCGCCGACCGGAATTACGTCTCCGACGGTGAGCTCGTCACGCCCGCGGTACAGCAGCTCGCTCATGATCTTCAGCGCGGTGCGTTCGCGCTGCATGATTGCCGACAGCGCCACCATCGCGTCCACCAGCGCCGGGGAAAACGGGTACACCTTTTCGAAGTCGACGGCTCCCGAGCCGACTGAATCCGTCAGCAGGTGCTTCCAGTCTGTGGGATTTGCCCGGACGCGGGCAACGGCAGCGGCAAGTGACACTTTCCCGCTCTCGGACGCCGGCGACAGCAGGCGTTTGTTAACAATTTCTGGAAGGTCAGCGGCGGCAAGAGTGATTTTGTCGAATCGGTCTTCCCACCACTGAAACGAGTCCTCCAAAGCGACTTGCTCTGCGCCGACATTGCCGCCGCCGAGGAACTCCTTCAGCGCCCGCTGCCGCGCGACGAAAGAAATCATCGGGATCGCCATCTGCCCCGAACCGGTCTCGACGAGCTTGGCTACCTTGGAGGTCTCGTTTTGGATGAACGCCGAGTCGCGCAGGTGGTTGGCGAGCCACAACACCAGCTCATCAAGAAACAGCACTAAGCCGTCATATCCGAGCCCCTTTGCGTGCTCCGTCATGATCCGAAGCCCCTGGTCGATTGGAAGCCAGGCCGAGGTGGAGGTGTAGGCCTCGAAATAAGTTTCTACCAACGTGGCCGCCACCGCCTGCCGGTCACGCTCACTCGCGGTGCCATCGGCAGCCGCGTCGAGCTCCGCTGCGGTCAGTCCTGCCCCGCTCAGGGAGCCCAGCACCGGGTCGACGTCCGAAGCAAACTTCGAAAAGAACAGCTCGTCGCCCATCTGCGCCCGGAGCGCCTGGGCGTTCTGAAACAGCAGGTCGCTCTGGTGCAGCACAGGCACGGCCGCCGTGGGGTGTTTAGCCTTGACAGTGTTGATGTACCCAGAGAACAGAGCACCCTCAAAGGAATTGGCCCCGATGAGGTGATAGTCGACCGCGAGGAACTTCCTTGCCAGGACGTCCGTGTGTTCGGCCACGATTTGTTGCAACCCCTGCAGCGCCCGCGCTTGCGGGTTTCCACTTAGGAGCAAGTGCATCACGGCCATGTAGTGGGACTTACCGGCACCGAACGAGCCATGGATAAACGCCCCCTTGGCGTTGCCCCGGGTAAGCGCGGACTTTACGAGGGTCAAGCCCTCTCCGAACGCCTCGGCGATTTTCTCTGTGACGACGTAGTCCTTGAGGGTTTGCTCGGCGGCAGGCACGCCCTCGTGGATGCGCATGACGAAGTCATCGTCATGAACTGCCTCGGGGACGTGGATCGCGTCACGCAGCATCATCGTCAAGACGGCTGCAGTTGGAGTGCTCATCGGTCAAGATTTCCGTTCATCAGATACTTTTCTCGTCTACTACGGGCTGTGAATCCAAGGTTCATCAGGTGCTGCGACGCCGCCCGCGTGCCGCCGTCGGCGGTCGCCACGCGTTTACATCGGCGCGGGTCATTCGCAGTTGTGCCAGGAGCTGGTCGATCTGGCTAGTAACTGCTTGCGCCGCGCTGGACCCGAACTCTGGCTCGAGCTCGGTGTGCCACTGGTGCAGCCACGGCTCCAGCTCGACGAGCCCGGCCACCATGGGTACGAGGGCTTCGTTCGACGCACCGAGGGCCTGCTGATCCATGACCTCGCGCACCAGGGCGACCGCCTGATCACGGTGGCTCCAGCCGGCCCAGCCGAGCACAGGACTGTTGTCTCCTTCGCGTCGGACGCCTGGGTACAGGACAAAACGCTCCTTGGGCACGTCGAGCTTGCCTCGGGCCTTCCAGTACTCAACCCTCTGGAAGTCCAACGACGAGTACTTGTCTGGAATCTGAATTGTGACCCTGTCCCCTGCGTCTTCGCGCCGCTGCAGATCCCAAACCGTTTGCCATTCGCGGAATTTCTCCAGGCCTGAGGGCTTGTACCTGTACGCCGCCAAATAGGGGACCGCTTCGGTGCTCGCCAAAGATCCAAATACCGCCACGAGATCTGGTTCTTGACTGCTCGTCAACTCTCGTGCTAAATCGAGCAAGAACTGATCATGACGAAGCATGTCCGCAAGCTGGGCCACCGAGCGGGTGGTAGTTCCCTGGTGGTCGCGCCACAAATCTGCATCTTCAAGACGGTCGAGTATCGCTGCGTGCAGTGAATCTCGCAGCTGCTCATCCCAAGAGGCAACCACCCAACGGCGCTTGTACTCGGGACGTTCAAGCATGCGAATCTTCCAGTCTGACTCTAGGACAGCTAGCCGCTTCTCCACGGTAACTCGGTAGTCCTCAGGCCAGTCTGCAGGCACGTTATGCAGCTGCTTCGAACCGTGCCTCTCAAACCAAGCTGATTCCTCTTCGCCACCATCGATGCGTCGAGCAAGCGCGATTTCGAACGCGCGCTGCCCGCTCTGGAGATCCTCGATCGATGAACCAGTGTAAGTCATTGGTTCATCAACAAGTTCGTAGAGAGCGTATGTTTCCCAGTCCAACTCTTCCTGCTCGAAAACCATTCTTTGAACGGTGTGGACCCACCGGCGCTCGGACTGCTCAATCAGCCCAGCGAGACTTTCTTCCCCACTTCCAGAAACCCATCTTGCAACTACGCTGGAAGGAGAAAACATCTCCCGCTGTTGCGCCAGATCGTCGAGCACGCCCCCACGAATGCCTGGCAGCCTAACCGGCAGTGGGTACTCTTTGAGCTTTGTACCTGTAAATTCATAGCGCCAGCCCCAAGGTTCGGCCTGGTCACCCCCTTTGCTGTGGCTGACCTGCTTGAGCCAGAAGCACGCTGAGGATGTGTTCATCAAACCGAACATCCCGAGAAACTGTTCTTCACTCGCATCTGCTGGCAGCTGAATCACGGTCGCCGAGTGGTGAACGGGAGCCCCAGTTCGATCAATCATAAAATGATTATGGGTAGCAACCAAAGGAAATATAATTACATGATCCTTGCCAATTTTATCGGGGTAGACTTCGCGCCACTCCCACCATGTAAGTCCGCGTTCCCGCATCGAAATTCCGAACTTTTTGCGGCGGGAAAGGTGCTCGCGAAACATCCATAACAGTTTTTGGCTGGTGTTTCCAATACTGCGGAAGGCCAAGGGCTTCAGGTTGTCCCCTTGCGTCCAGATAACAACTTCACCGAGACCAGTAGCGTAGTCCCGAACCTCGTCTCCTCGCACCACACGCATTCCTGGACTAATCGAACCCGAAAGTCGCCGCGTCGGTTCACCGAGAAAGTAAAACTCATCCTCGCCCGAAACTACAGACAAACCCATTGCCGCCACTACGTCCTTTACCCGGGAAGACGCGCTTGACTCAAGCAATTGCTTCAAATCGCTTGCACCACCACCTCCCAGGGACCACGGATGCTTTGACAACACACTCCGGTCCAAATCCGTTACACTCACGAAGGTTCCGTCGTAGCCTGGGTCCCCCACGTGGGCCACAATTTCGGTCCACACAAGTCCATTGGCGGGATTTGCTGGTATGCCAGGCTCGCCACGTACGCCCAAGACCGCGCGGACAGTAGGTGACACAGGGCGCCGGCGCCTGCCAACCAAAATTACGGTCGGAGTTCCGTGCCCCGGGATGTAGGCGCCAGATGAGTCAACTACCTCTACTAGGTCTACAGGGTTCTCCTGCCCTAACTTGATATTCCTGCCGCCGAAGAAATCCTCGACAAGAAGTTTGCCAAATTCTCGTTTCATGAAACCGTTGCCAGTGATCTGGCCTACATACCCGGCGGACTGACCTTGCTCACCGCGAATCGCCAGACGAAAGAACAACTCCATGAATGGCACGGTCAGCGCGTACTGGCGATGAGTGGTCGCGTAGGCAGCACGGTAGGCTCGGTTGAGCGCCCTGTCTTTGACCGTGATGTAGGGCGGGTTCCCTACGACGACGTGGTACTGCCCGGGTTTGAGGATGTTGGTGTATTCGCCGAGGTCCTCCGTGGAGTAGGCATAAGCGTCCTCGCCGAACAGGGCATTGGTGACGCCTTGCTCCCCGAGGAGCGAATCCCCGATCGCCAGATGGAACCCCCACTCCTCCAACCCGACCAGGGATTTCTCCCCTGCAGCCAGGATTCCCGCGACCGTCAGGCGGAAACGGGCGATGGCGACGGCGAAGGGGTTCAGGTCCACGCCATGGATGGAGTCCATCGCCTTGCGGACCCGCTGCCTGGGGTCCAGGCCCGGGGCCTCGGCAGCCCACTGTTCGTTCAGGCGCTCGAAGGCTCCGAGCAGGAAGTGGCCTGATCCGCAGGTGGGGTCAATGACCTTGAGCCCGTCGACCCCGAACTCGGCGATCGCAGGGGTCAGGGTGCGGTCGAGGATGAATTCTTCAACAAACACCGGCGTCTGCAGCAGCGCGTAGGTTTTCTTTGCATGATCCGACAGGTCCTGGTACAGGTCACCCAGGAAACGGGTGTCCAGGTCAGGGTCGGTGAAGTCATGCACCAATGCGCCGTCGGCGCGGGTGCGGCGCCAGAAGTCAACGAGCCCCTTGGCGGCCTCGGCGCTGATCTCCGCAGTCCAGACCGGGTTGTGCCGGGGATCAACGAGAGCTGCCCCGGCGGGCTGGGCAGCCAGCACCCGGAACGACTGCTGCAGCCAGTCACGGTCATGATGACTTCTGTTGACCCGGAAATACGCCGTCTGGTTCTCCCGGGCACGGAGGACACGGTCACCGGGCCCGGCAATCCAGCTGACCGGGACCGGCACGCCGTCCAGGACGGCACCCATGAGCAGATCGTTATCCTCACAGAACCGGACAAACGTCGTCGCAAGGACCCACGCCACGGCCGCCTGATCAACCTCGTTGTCCCGCCACACCGACCACGACAGACCGGTACGCTCACGCCGCAACGCCTCCGCATGCTCACGCTGCAGAACAGCTCCCCACGCGGTGCCTGGGTCATCGGCCCGCGATTTCAAATCAGCCTGCAACACCCGCAGCTGGGCCTTGAGATCGGCAAGGAGGGCGGAAGAGTCAATCATGAAAGGTCTCCGGAACGCTGCAAAAAGTCAATGGTCATATCGTCGTTGAGGTGCGCCAGGTCAGACGGAAGGTCTATCCAGCCGCTGGGGCCGAGCGGAACTGAACGGCCCTCCAGAAGCGGGGCGCGGGCGTCACCAGCCTTTGCAACCAGTAGCCAGCGGGCGGCCGGCCGCTTGGAGCCCGTGTCCAGCACGGTAGCAAGAAGCGAGGTCATCCCGTAGCGCACCAGCGGCCCGGCGTTCGTCAGCAGAAGGGGGCGGTCTGAACTGAGCCGTTCTTCCCACTCAGGTTGGACGGCCCCTTGGACGACCCCCTCGAGCGCCTTCCACTGCTTGCTGTCACGGTCCAAAGCGTCATAGGTGAGCAGGCCACTCCAGATACCGCCGGCCTTTTCAATCTGCTCTTTGGTAGCCCTAACGACGAGCTCGGCTATATCGAGCACATCGATGTCAAACTTTGAGGCCAATACCCTTTCAGCCAAAACGTAGCGTTTGGGTGCCACTGTCAGGGTAAGTGCTGCATGCCTTTGGAGCGACTCCGCGAGCTTGCGGGAGATCTCGGCTGCGGGTGTAGCAGCAAACTGAGTCGTTGATACCGTGCCGGTGCTGTACAACGCCGTGCTCTTGGGTTCGAACACCCCGTTCTGATACACAAGCTCGGGGTAGAGCTCGCGCATGAGCGCGGTGAGCCGATTGGCAGTCGGCAGCGGTTCGGTCAGATGGGGGAACCGCGCACTGAGCGTACGCTGCACCGCCATTTGGCTGATCGAGCGGCCGGGCTTACCGCGCATCGCATGTTCCAAAGCCTCCTTGACAGGCATTGCCCGTGGGTAAAGCTCGTGGAACCCCGACACAGCCGCCGTCTGGCTCGCCGCCGCAGCCAAACGCAGGAGGCGGGCGTCGGTCACCTGCCACTGGCCGGCGCCGTCAAGGTCACCGACCACGCTGCGAAGTTCAGTAGTCGCTGTGCTGGCGACGACGAGGCCCCTAACCACAAGTTCATCTGCTTTGCTGCCGAGCTCGCTGGCTAGCTCGGTGAGCAAGTCTGCAGGCGGGGCAGCCGGGCCGTCCTCAGAGACGTCGTCATCCTCGCTCAGCGCCAACAGGTCAACCTTGGCGCCTGCACGGCGGCGTAGCACGAAGACCGGGTGGCTGTTTCGCGCGTCGAGCTCGGTGATCGCCCTGATGAGCGCAGTTCCGTAGGCCGATCGTTGGGCGCCGTCAAGGGTGGAGCCACGAAGAGTCAGGAGCGCGGCGACAGCTTCTGGCACGGTCATGACGTGCCCAGCGTTTACCACAATATTACTTAGCTCGCTGCACGCCGTGAGGAATGATTTGTCCTTCGACCACTCGGCGACAGCGTCATCGAGCATGGTTGTAACGCGTTCGCGAGTGGTTTGGAAACTGCTGGCGATCTCGGCAGCGGTGGGCCACAGGGAGCCGTCGCCGAGGCCGAGCAGTCCTTGTGCGAGCGGCTTGTCCGCGGCGGGAAGCCGCTCGAGGAGGTTGTCCACTACCCTGTCGACACCAAGGGCCACGTTGAGCCCAGGTGCAGACTCGGTAGGCCGCAAGGCGGTACGCCACTGCTTGATGCGTCGCTGGATTTCCTTGCGGTAGGTTTCACCCAAGCCGCGGATGCCGTTAATCTTGACGGGGTGGACGCCGAGGACATCACCGACAGTGATCACGCCGTCTAGACGGCGCAGCGCAGAGAGTGCTTGGGCCGAAAGGCCCGACTGCTCCAGCGGCGTCTGAAGGGTCGCCGTGGACGCCAGCTCCTCGTCCTTTTGCAGGGCGTCTTCGTTCAGGTCAAGGCTTGCGAAGACGCCGCTCCAGGCGCGCAGCAGGTCTTCGACGTTGCCGAAACGCTCCTTTACGTCAGGCGACAGCGCCTTGCGGAACAGCTCGGCAAGAGGCGCACCGACAGCCGGATCGAACGACGTCGGCTCTACGACTGGGGGGTCAGTTGGACTGGTAGGGGTGTTCGCCCCGCTGGTCCACCAAGGCAGCACCCCGGTCGCCATTTCAAAAAGCGTCGCTGACACTGCCCACAGCTCAGCTGCCCGGTCGTAGCGGGTGCGGCGTCCCTTGCCCAGATAGGGATCGAGATACCCGGGGGTGCCCGAGGTGATGTTATCCAGCGGCTCACGGGCGAGCGAAAAGTCGAACAAGGTCAGGTGCGGCTTGCGGTATGCGGGATCCGGTGCGATGCCCAGATTCGCCGGCTTGATGTCCCGGTGGAAGACGCCCTGGGCGTCGACGAGGTAGGCCATGGCTTCCAGGAGGTCAGTTCCCCAGCGCTGCAGCTGTTCCAGGGTCGACTGGCCTTCCTTGGCCAGACGCGTAGCCAAAGTCTCCTTGCCGGCGTCCGACATGAGCAGGACGCGGCGGCCCCCGAGCTCGAGCGTCTCTGTCAGCCGCACGACACGCGGGTGCTCAAGATCCTTGAGTACCGCAGCCTCGACGTCGAGCCTTCGACCTGCCGCATCATCCCGGGCGATTTTGAGAATGACCTCCTTGTCGTCGCCCGAGTTGTCATCCAGTACTGCAAGGGCAAGGCCGGAAGACCCCTCACCGCGGCGATTAACCACGAGGAACCGTCCCTCGATCATGTCGGCAGTCTGTGCGTCCAGCGGATCCTTGACCTCGACCGGCGGGGCTTGGGTGTCCGGCCGACGCGCTTCGTCCCATGCCATGCGGATAAGTTCCAGCGCATCTTCCAAGGACGAGGGCCGGACAGTTTCGTCAACATTGGTCAACTCCGCAACAACCTCGGCCAGGGTGTCCGGAAGCCCGGCGGTGACGGCACGCGGATCGAACCGCCCAGCCTGCTGCTGAATTTCTTGAACCTCGACAATAGTCGTACCCGGCGCCTTGCCGGTCAGGATCAAGAACGCCAATGCACCGAATCCGAAGACGTCCAGAGGTGTGCCAGGCACGTCAGTCACCGAAAGACGTGCTTCCGGCGCAAGCCAAACCAGGTCAACAGCACCTGCCACGCCGAGCAGGTCCGTCACACCGCGGCTGATGACGGTCCAGTTTGTTGAAGTGGCCGTTTCGCTGTTTTTCTGGGCGGAGTACCAGTCCCGTACTTCAAGGCGGGGCCCGTCCGGTGATGGCCGCACCCATACCCGCTGTGGTGACAAGGCGCGGTGAAATAGATGACGGTTATGGGCGAACCGGAGGATGTTCCCGAGTTGCTCGGTCATCGCTACGCGGTCGTCTAGTGTCAGGACGGCGCCTTCGTCGACGAGGTAGGCGTCTAGTGGACGTTCGTCTTCTTGATACTCGAAGACAAGCGCCGGCCCATCATCGGTTGTCAAATACTGATGCGGCACTGCGATGCCCTCGTGGCGGATGCCGAAGGTAAGTTGGTACTCTCTCTGGGCGAGCTGCTCGATGCGCTTGCGCTCCAGGGCGGACGCTTTGGGAGGTACGTCGTACAGGCGCAACCGCTGCTTAATTTTGGACAGGTTCGGGTGGGTGACGACGACGTCCTGCCAGTCGACACCTTCTGCTACTGGATCCGAGTCAGCGACAGCGTAATCGCCCACCATCCGGGTTTTAGGGGTTGGACGGAAATCCGCCCTGTCGCAGAGCTGCCGCACCATCTGAGCACGCTGGGGGTCGATGAGATCCCGCGGGTTCTCCGGCGGCGTCGCCAGGAACTCGCTCAACCGTTGCAGTGGAGGCCTGGAGGCTACGTTATATCCGTCAAGCTTTACAACACCTGCTCTGCCGGAGGCGTCGACCGCGAACGTGGAGCCCTCGCCGTGAAGCACAATGAGCGCTGTGATCCACGGAACTGACCGCTCCACGTGGGACGGCGCATAGGACTTGAGAAGCGACGCGAGGCGCTTTCCCTTCCTATCAGTTACCAGGAACGGGTTGGGGTGCGTCTTCCCGGGCTGATACCAGCGCTGGGAGTTACCGGTGATGGTTCCATGCCAGCCTTTGAGCTCCACGCAGAAGAGACCGACCGGGGTTAGCAACAGAACATCAATTTCCGCAGTGCGGCTATTGGTGTCGATAAAGGTCAGGTTGACCCAGGCAGTGGTACGCCCATCGTCCGGCAAGACCTTGCGAAAAGCCTCGAGCGCGGCCGCCTCTTCCGGCGTAGCAGGCGGTCCCATTACCTTCCAGTGGGGCGAATCAGCCTTCATCGGATTATCGGTACTCCCCCATATTGCGTGTCCCATGGCTGCAAGTCAGTGTCTTGCACCAACATCATAGATCGCGCATCGTGGCGGCATTTCACCACGCTCCGGTTATCAGCCATGAGAAGTCCTCGTGGGATGTCAAGAACACGGCGTCAGGCGAAGGATTTGCTCAAGATTGCCGCAACTTCACACCGCGGGCGGAGCCCTTTGTCATAAGGTCCTAGGGGGACGATTCGTAGTTGCGAAGTGCCACCATTGCAAACGTTAGGCACCAGCGCAGAAGCGAGTCATTAGCCCCATGACCTCCCTCATCTCCTGGCTCGACGCCTCCACCGAGGAAAACTCGAAGATGCGTGAGCTCGTCAAACTCTTCGGCACGCCGGAAACCACCGACGACCTCGGCATGGGACAGCTCCGTGATGCCATCAGCAACAGCCTCTTCCCTGGCACTTCTGTCCTGCATCTCGGCGCGCGATACATGCTGCTTGTCCCCTGGGCCTACCAAACCGCTCACCGCGGAACCAGAAACCCTGATGACCTTCGGAAGCGTTCCGAGGAATCGGAGCGGCAACTGATCGGCCGGTTCAAGGAACTAGGCGTGGAGAGCTTCATCGGCCGCGACGCCGGCAGAAACGTCCAGCAGCTTCCATCAGCGGCCTACTGGTCGGCACTCCGCCGCTACGGGATCGTCAACTCCGAAACAGATCGCTCCGCCGTCGCTCAGCTGATGTGCGCAGAGACCCCTTCCCCGGAGGAAGGCGAAAACGCCTACTACATCTGGGATCCAAGCCTGCCAAAACCGCCGGAAGGCTTTCCGCAGTCCGAAGAGAACGGACTGACGCTGTCACACGATGAAGCTCGTTGGCTCCAGGAGCGAATCCTCACCACCTGCGCGGGCACAATGCTGGCGCACGTCGTCGGCTCCGCGACCAGCCCCGAACCAAAGTCACGGGTACCCTGGATTGACCCAGCCTGCCGCAGTGCCGAGGGCGAACCGGCCCAGTGGCTTGAAGATGCTGAAGCATTCTCTTTCATTCACAACGGCGCCACTGTCCTCTATCAGCACGTTCTTGCCGAGTTATCAGGAAAGACCTTCCCCAACGAGGCAGACACCTTGGAGCCAACACAGAAACTCCTCGAGGGATGGGAAGAACGCCGCGAGAGCAAACGCGACCTCCTCGCCATGTGGGATGTCGACGATTACCTCGGCCGGGCCAAGGCCCTCAACAAAGCCATCAACAGCAGCACTGCCGATTTCGCGCGGGAAATGCGCGCAGCTGCCGTCAGCCCCAGGAAGCTGATCGACAACGCAGATTTCCGCGCCGCGGTCGAAACCCGGGAGAAGCTGATGAAGAAGTCCAACTCACGCTTCCGCAACGAACGCCGGCTCCGTGCATGGCAACCGCCAACCCAAATTGCGTCGCTGACCTTCCGCTGGACCCAAGTCCGCCGAAACGTACTGGATATCCACGCGGGGCTGGTCCGGGAAGGACAGGCAAATGCTTAATCCAGCAAACAGGCAGGCACTCACCCAACAACTGCGCCCGCCAGCCGGATTCCGGCTCGCCCATGCCGTGGGTACCACCTTCACTTTGGACATGACCAGCGCACTGTCGGTACCGCTGAGCTTCGTCGCCGGCTCGGGAGAAGAATTCACCAATCCGGTGGCAGTTCTCAGTGCCCTGCGTAAAGTCTCCGACCGAGTAGACATCTTCTGCCAAGCCGGTCACATCAAGGCACCTTCGGACGCCTCCGACCTGCTCGCCCTACTGGAACCCATGGTCCACCAGGTCAGCGTCAAGCGCGGACTGTTCCACCCCAAAGTCTGGCTCCTTGAATTCGATAACGACGGCGAGCGCCGCTACCGCTTCCTGTGCAGCAGCCGCAACCTCACCACCGACGCCAGCTGGGACCTTCTCGTCCGGCTGGACGGCCAACCAGTACGGGACGTCGCCGACGTCGGCCCGGACAGCGGGCCTCTTGCACGGTTCATCGCCGGGCTCCCCAGCCTCTGCACAGTAAAGCCCGACCCCGACCGGCTGGCCAGGGTGCGCGGCCTCGCCTCCCGCTTGGCGAACGTCCGCTGGGACCTGCCCGAGGACATCCACCGCTTGGCGTTCCGCCCGATGGGCATGGGGGAAGAATTCGAGCAGGGCTCAATCGTGGCCCACATCCGCGATCCGGAGAACTTCATTGCGCTTAACAACAAAACGGGGAACGCAGCCTTCCTGGGCCGCGAGAAACTGGTCATCTCGCCATTTTTGGACGACCGGCTGATCGGCCGGCTGCAGGACCGCTGGACGGAGAACCTCTTCGTCTACTCGCGGGGCGACCAGCTGGACCTTCTCAACGAGAAGACCGTGGCGGACACCCGGACGACCTTCCAGGCTTTTGACGAGCTCGGCATCCCCGAGTCGGCGGACTCAGGCTTGAGCGAGATTGGCGAATCAGGAATCCAGAAGGTTGCCGATGATCTGACCGGCCTACACGCGAAGGCCTACTTCTGCGACTACGACCACTTCACCTATGCACTCCTGGGTTCCGCCAACGCCACCGAGGCGGGCTTCACCAAAAACGTTGAGTTCCTGCTGGAGATGCGCGGAGCCAAGAAGCGCCTCGGCGTCCAACGGATCAGGGAAAGCATGAAGGACGTTCCCTTCGCGGTTTATGACGGCACGGGCGGCCAAGCCCGCTCGGAGGAAGACAAAGCAGCCTTCCGGCTGGAGAACGCGCTGCGGGATGCCGCAGCCCACCGGTTCCTCTTAGACGCCGTACCCGACGGCGGACCCAAGAACGCCTTTACAGTGACCGTCTCGCATGACTGGTCACCGAAGCCTGAGTTCAACGCGACGCTAAGGCTCCTCTCGCTCCCCCAGCCGAGCGCCGTCGTCGAACTTTCCTCTGGGCCGCATGGCCATTCCTTCCACTCCATACCGCTCGCAGACGTGACCCCTTACCTGGTGCTCACGCTCGAGGACCCGGAAGCTCGCCTGTCCAAGAGCACGGTGATCCAGGGCAGCCTGCGGACGGACCCCGAGGGGCGGCTGGACGAGATCGTCGCCCGCCAGCTGGACGATCCGCAGAAGCTCCGTCAGTTCCTGCTGCTGTTCCTCACGCCCGAGGATGCGCTGCCCGGCTCCGGAACCGGCACCGGATGGTTCGCGAGTTCCGGATTCGGAGACGGATCGACCGCCGGCCTCTTCGAGGCGATGGTAGGTGCAATGGCTGGCCCCGACGCGTCGTCCGTGTTTCCGGATTTGAAGGTAGTCATGGACCGGCTGCTCGCACTTCGCGGCGATGATCCGGAGATTCAACAGCTGCACGCACTGTGGACGGCAGCGACGGACGCACTAGACATGGGGGAACTTCATGGGGTTTGACGCAACGCCTGCGCTGGACGGCCTCAGGGGCTTCCAGCGCCGGACCGTGGAACACGTCTTCAAGCGCCTGTACCTGGACGACCAGCCGGCGGACCGCTTCCTTGTGGCCGACGAGACCGGCCTGGGCAAGAGCATGGTGGCCCGCGGCGTTATCGCGAAGGCCATTGAGCGGCTTGATGAGCAGGACTCCGGCGTGGACCGGATCGACGTCGTCTACGTCTGTTCCAATGCTGACCTGGCAAAGCAGAACCTTAGCCGGCTGAACGTCACAGGCCAGAAGGACATCATCGAGTCTGGACGGCTTACACTGCTGCCCACCGAGCTGGCCAAGCTCAACGCCCCGGCGGCGCCGGGGACCCGCAAGCGCGTCAACTTCATTTCGCTGACACCCGGAACGTCGTTCAACGTCAGTAAGGCTCCCGGCCAGGCCAGAGAGCGAGCCGTGCTTTTTCGGATCCTTGAACAGCTGGGCGCGATAAAGTCCGAACGCCGGCAGTACGCGGTCGAGCTGTTGAGGTCGGGCGCTGGCGTTCCCGGTTTCAATTGGGAGGTCACACGACTTGCTGAACTGCACCCCGAAGGGTTCGTCGACTCGGTGTGTGAAAGATTCAGGCAGCTCGCGACAAAGAGCGGAAACCTTGCTGCCTTCGAAACTGCGATGAGCGACGCTTTGGCCGACGGAACTGACGTTGTCCGGCAGCGAATGAGCGCAATCATCGGTGGCCTTCGGGGGGACTTGGCACAGGCGGGACTCGACTGCCTCGAGCCGGATATGATCATCCTGGACGAGTTCCAGCGCTTCCGCGACCTGCTCTACTCTCCCGGCGCAGAGCCCGAGGAGGATCCCGCGGCGGAGCTCGCGCGGCAGTTCCTGAACTACAAAGGCGCCAAGCTCATCCTGCTGTCAGCCACGCCCTACAAGGCGCACACCGGAGCGAACGAAGCCGACGGCGACGACCACGCCGCGGACTTCCGGCAGCTCCTGCGGTTCCTGAGCAGCGAGCGGGCCGGGTACATGGAAGGCCTCGAAGCCGATCTGGACGACCGGCGGACGCAGCTGCTCAAGCAGGTACCGGACGATGCGCTGACCGAACGGATCGAAGACCGGCTGAAGATGTTTATGGCCCGGACGGAGCGCCCGCAGCTGGGCAAGGACGACATGCTGTCCGTGATCGAGATGGCGCCTACGGATGTCCGCGGTACTGACCTTAAGAGCTACAAATCGCTCTCCGCGTTGTTCCGCGCTACGCGTACGGGCAATCCCATGGAGTATTGGAAGTCCGTGCCGATGTTCGCCCACTTCTTGGCGGAATACAAGGTGGGCAGGATGCTGGACGGGCGGATCCAATGCGACCGGGAGGCCGTTGACCGGGTGCTGCCGGCGCTGACCACGATCGATGCGGATGCCTACCGCGGCTATGGCGCCGTGGAAACTGACAACGCGAAGTTCAGGGCCGTGCGGGACCACACCGTTAAGCAAGGCTGGTGGAAGCTGCTGTGGATGCCGCCGTCACTCCCATACGTTGAGCCTTCCGGCGCATTCGCCGAGGTGGGACCGGCTGTCACGAAACAGTTGGTCTTCTCAGCGTGGAACGCCGCCCCGACTGCGATCACCACTCTCTTGTCGTACGAGGCCGAGCGGCAGATTCTGGAAGGGTCTGAGCGGCACGGGGAGAACACCGCCGAGGCTCGGCGAAAGTTCGCCGGGCGCCTGCGCTACAACGTCCGTGACGGCGAGCCTCAGAGCATGTCGGCCCTTGCGCTGTTCATCCCGCATGCTGCACTGGCACTTGCTGGCGACCCGTTGGAACGTGCTTCTATGAGGGGGTCCCTCGTGGACGCCGGCTCTGTACGGGAATCCACGGCAGAAGCCGGGACGACCATGGTCGGCGGCGCCGCCGTCGATCCCGCCAGCCGCCTCGGCGTATGGGCGTCCTACTTCTCGCTTCCCGGCGCCCTACCAGCGGAGTGGCAGAATGATGCCCGGCTTGCCGCGCGAGAGCTGCGCCGCCTTGACGAGTACACCCAGCATCTTGGCAAGTCCTCAGACACTGGAGGCGCAGACCAGGACTCCGGTTCAGAAGCAGGGCTGTACCTAACCCACATTGACCGGATGGTGCAGACGTCGGCCGGTAAGCCTGCCGGCTGGGACGACGGCGTTGAAGACTTGGCCGTCAACTCCCCTGCCAACTGTGTCTACCGTGCCCTGGACCGAATCCTCCCGGCCGAATTCGATGGCGCCGAACTGTGGAAGGCCGCCGTCTTTGCGGCATCTGGGCTGCGTGCGCTCTTCAACCGCCTCGACGCGTCGGAACTGCTCGACAAGCTTTACCCCGAAGGCGCCTACTGGCAGAAGGTCCTGCGATACTGCGAGGCCGGAAACCTGCAGGCGGTGCTGGACGAGTACGTCTTTCAGCTCCGCAGCCAACAGGCTCCCGGCGAGATCACCACGGAGCAACTGTGGGGGCTGGCCGATGACATCCGGCGTTCGCTGTCCCTCAAGCCGGCCCAGCTGCTCGCCAAGTATCCCGACGGGTCCCACGAGGACCTCCGGATGGGCGTCCGCTTCGCCGTCCGCTACAGCAACGCCAAGACGGACGACGGCGACAGCAACCGCATGCCCGACGTCCGGCGGGCCTTCAACAGCCCCTTTTGGCCGTTCGTTCTTGCCTCGACGTCCGTGGGCCAGGAAGGGATTGACTTCCACTGGTGGGCTCACTCCGTCATCCACTGGAACGTTCCTGGTAACCCTGTCGACTTCGAACAGCGCGAGGGACGTGTGCACCGGTACCTTGGGCACGCAGTTCGGAAGAATGTTGCTGCGGCTCATGGTGCTGCGGTGTTGAAGCCTGGGGTAGATGACCCTTGGGGAGCGTTGTTCGAGGTCGCCGCAGCCGACATCGCGGCAAGGCCTGAGACTGCCAACACTGAGTTTGCTCCTCATTGGATTCATCCTGGAGCTCACAAGATTGAGCGTCGGCTGCTGGACCACCCGCTAAGCAGGGATGTACCGCGAACCAGGCAGATGCTCGATGGGCTGGCGAAGTATCGGCTGACTCTTGGACAGGCTCGGCAGGACGATCTGCTGGGGCTGATCAAGGATGGAGCGGAGATCAAGCCCTTGAACTTGCGGCCGTAGAACGTAACAAACCGCCCAAGATTGCAGGAAACCACAATGGCGAGCGCCGTGCGTTCAGCTTGACTAGACGCTCGCATATTATTCAGCTATCGAATTGTCAGACCCCTGAGTCACAGTTGTCTCAGGAAGTCTTTTGCTACAACTGGGGGAAGTTATTAACCAGAACATGTGCGGTTACCATCCGCAGATTTCGGACCTTGTCCAGCTCGGTGCCTCGTGGGGGCGGGTCCTGCAAGTGGGCTGCACTCCTCTGGACTTAGAACTCGACGTGGAAACTCGCGTCTTGACCCGTGCCGGTGAAGATCCGCAGTTGCCCCCCGGGATCTACTGGGCCACGACTGACGGCGTCACCGATGCTCTAGTCCTCCACGGAAGTGGCGACTTGAGTACCCTGCCGGAACCGGCCCAACGGACCACGTTGGCGGAGGCATCCGAGAACGACCTCGGGCCCGCAGGGCTGAACTGGTTGGAACACTGGTGGCCGGATGGATTGGAAGTTCCAGCCCCATCATTTTCGTTGAGGGACCTAGCGGTAGCCCGTTCCACTGGACGGGATGCCACGATCATGAAGCGCAGACTCGACCGCACGGCGTGGAGCTACTACGTGAGGACCGATGGCAAGCATCAGTGGGTGTCGGAGCGCGACCTTGAGCCGATCCCAGAGCTCGCGGGTGAGGCAGATTGGGTATCCGGTGACCCCTCGCCGGCCGCCAGCTTTTCCGCAATGTTAACGCGGGCCAAACTGAACCGCGGTGTGACGGACGCTTTGTTCTCCTACGGAGTTTCCAAGACCAACATTTTGCCTTATCAGTTTAAACCCGTACTCAAATACCTCGATTCGGCTACGGAACGAATGCTGATTGCCGACGAGGTGGGCCTGGGTAAGACGATTGAGGCAGGGCTGCTTTGGACGGAAATGGCGGCCAGAGGCCAGGCCGACCGTGTCATGATTGTGTGCCCCTCCGCTCTCGTTGAAAAGTGGCGGCGCGAAATGCAGAACCGTTTCGGGTTTGAGTTGCAGAGACGCTCGTCTGCGGATCTTTCGAACATGGTTGAACAGCTGAGAAACGGAACACTTCCCGCCCGGTTTACCTATGTAGTTTCTCTTCAGACATTCCGAAGCTTTAAAGACCTGGACGAGCTGGACGGCCTAAACTTTGGTCTTGATCTGTGCATCGTAGACGAAGCTCACCAGATGCGGAATTCAATAACTGCTAGCCACAAACTCGGGCTCCTACTGCGGGATTTTTCGGCTTCGATGATCTTGCTGAGTGCTACGCCGCTTAACCTCGGGAACTCTGATCTGTTGTCACTCATGCAGCTGCTCATGCCCGGTGAAGTGGAAACGGTTCAGGATCTCGAGGCCAGGCTTGACCATCATGAGCCACTTCAGCTGCTTCGCCGAAGCGCCACAAACCCATCAGTGACAAACGCGCAAAGGCGCTTATGGCTAGGACGAATTGCAGACTCCAGCATGGGGGCGGCACTGCGGCAGCGCGCTGCGTTCAGCAAGCTCGAACAACTTCTTAAAGACGACAGTTTTGGCCCTGATCAGGTTCCAGCGCTGAGGGAGGCCTGCTCTCAACTCCACGGGCTGTCTGCGGTTATCACGCGTACTAAGAAATCTGAAGTAAACGAGTCGACAACAGTACGTCACGCCACCAACGCCCCAGTCCGTTGGACGGACGCGGAGCGTAACTTCTATGAGGCGTACTACCAATGGCTCCGCGACGTTTCGATCCAACGTCAGCTCCCTACCGGGTTCGCTCTACAGATGCCCCTTAGGCTGGCCGGGAGTTGCCTGCCGGAAACCGCCCGCAGCGTGCTTCGCGGCGCGCTGGATGAATCTGACGGTGACGGCGGCGGAAGCGCAACCAATAGGACTTCAATTCTGCAGCAGGAGACACCGCCTCATGGGGTCGTAAAGCTCGCGCTTGAGCTAGGTTCGACGGACACAAAGTTTGAAGCGCTTATCGAGGCACTGAATTCCGACGAGATGAGAGGCCGTCAAGCCCTCCTCTTCACGTTCTCGCGGGATACGCTGGCCTATCTTAGGAAGCGCCTTTCCCCCCTAATGAGGATCGCGGAACTTCACGGTGGTGTCTCCGTCGATGACAGAGAGACACTAATGCGTCAATTCCGTGCTGGAAAGTTCGACCTAGTGATCGCCACACGAGTAGCAAGTGAGGGTCTGGACTTCGAGTTCTGTTCACTCGTGATTAATTACGATCTCCCCTGGAATCCAATGGAAGTTGAGCAGCGTATCGGCCGTATCGACCGTATCGGGCAATCCTCGGAAAAGATTCTAATCCTGAACTTCTCCACACCCGAAACGATCGAAACGAAAATTCTGGAGCGTCTCTATAAACGGCTTGGAGTTTTCGAGCACTCGATTGGAGAGCTGGAGCCGATTTTGGCCGAAAGCTTCGAAGAGATCCAGGACATCGTTCTAGACTTCACATTGAGCGCGAGCGAGCAGCAGTCAAAGCTCAACAAAGCCCTGGCTGCCGTGGAGCAGAACCAGTCCGATTCACGTGAGCTGGACTCTGCCGCATCGAAGCTTCAAGCCGAGGATCAATTCGGCATAGAAGCGGTAGAGAAGCGAGTGGCTCGGGGCCGTTATCTTGGCCAGAACGAGCTGGCGACCCTGGTTGCCGATTGGGCTCGGATTAGAGGTGGCAAAGCTGACATCAATCGCGAAGCCTCGGAGCTTAGGGTCTCAATAAATGACGAGATGCTCCATCGTATGGTCACGTGGCGCCGCGACAATGGGCAAACTTCCTCTGAGATCACTCGTGTGGAGAGTGCAGCTCGGGCCAAGCGGCCCGTCGTTCTGTCTCTGAGTCCGGAAATAGCCCGACTCGAGGGCGGGTCGCTACTTAATGGTCATCACCCATTAGTCCAGATGGCCTCACACGATTATCAGGACCACCATGTTCCGCGTTTTTCGATGCTCCAGGCGGATGCTACGGACGAATGCCGACCTGGCACCTACATAGTGGCATTCGCCGCTGCCGAATGGCGGGGACTTCGCCCGACTCATGAGCTGTGGACAGCGTCGATAAACCTAGACACCGGTGAACAAATGGACGATTCGGTCGGCGGACTGTTGTTTTCGGCCTTGGCGCAAGGCCGTCTTCGTGAGGGGACAGCCCCGCTACATCCAGAAGCAGGTATTCTTTCCACCGCATCGATGGAGACGCTGAGGCAGAGACGGCACGAGATCGAATTTGATCGTCAGAAGGAAAATGAGGCACTGGTCCTCGAACGAGAAATGCGGGCGAAGCAAGTATTCAAGAATCATCGAATATCAGTCCTGAACAGGATGGCCCAAGCACCGAGCATGAGGAAGGCCTTTCAGGGGCAGCTGACACGGGGGGAGAACCGCTTCAATGACTCGATGGCACGGATCGGCACCAGTCGACAGACAAGCCTTTCGCTGCAAGAACTCGCCGTCGCCCAGTTCGAGGTGGTTTGAACGTGGATAAGAAGTCACAGGTTCTGGCCTACGAGAACGCGGTGAACAGTCGCTACATAAAAAGTGCCGAGTCAAAGTTGGAGTACCGCGCCGCTGGAGCATCGCGGTCTCGGAAGGAACAAGGACCGCTTACTGGGCGAGTATCGGTCGAAGGCCAAGAAAAAGGCACGTTTGAAGATTTCTATATCGGACCACGTCACCTGGAGGCTGAGGGTGTTTACGTAATCAGCTGGGCTGCCCCCGCCGCTGCAATGTTTTTTGGACGTGAGAAGCGCTGGAACAACCAAAAAATCAGGGCACGGCGTCGTTTTTCGAAGCGAGTAGACCGTTTGACTGATTATGCGGACGACTGGATTGTTCGCCCTGAGGGCGATCCTTTCGTTGCCGCTCGCAGCCAGCCGAAGCAACCACCCCGCTCCGCTCCGGCGGGTGGAAAATCCTGGTTATCCAAAACACGCGCAGAGAAGGCTCCGATTACGGAGGCACAACAAGTGGACCTGATTCCCGACCTGCTCCTCCCACCGCCGTCAGTCAACGGTGACCTTTTCTCGCACCTCGAAACCCCGGCTGAGTCCGCGCCCTCAACTACCGAAGATCTCCTACGAGCGACGCTGGCCGCCCCAAGGACGGGCGGGTTGGAAGCGGTCCTGTCCACTCTTCAGCCCGAGCAATACAGTCTCGTTACGACAGACCCAACTGCTTCCCTTGTTGTTCAGGGCCACGCCGGGACCGGAAAAACCATCATCGCTACGCACCGTGCAGCCTGGCTAGTTGACCCTAACAGGGGGCAGCCCCTCAAGGACGTACTATTGGTGGGCCCGACCGAGGCGTGGGAAGAACACATTTCTCTGGCGGTAGCGGACCTGCACGATGACGCAGGACTGGTGCGTATCACCTCAATCCAGCGGGTACTTGTGGACGTGCTGGCAATAGATGAAAAACAAATCCTTGGCCGACGAATGGAAGATACCGCCGCGCCACCGAAAGGCTCGGAGCGAATCATTGCGGATTTAGTCGCCTTGTACAAATCGACTCGGAGAACTGGCAGTTTGCGTGCTGCCTACGAAGCAATCCTGATCCTTGAAACGGCCAAGGCGTCTGCTCGGTCGCGGGATTTTTACTCATGGAGAAGCACACTCCCCCGCACCTACGAGACAGCACGTTCCCGACCATCCCTTTGGCCCCTCCTCGCATACGTCCAAGTGCTGATCAATCCGCCACAGCGACACTCGCACATTATCGTTGATGAAGCTCAAGATCTGTCACTGCTTGAATGGCAGACGCTGATGCACCTAAATTCCGGTACGTGGAGCCTGGTCGGAGATATGAACCAAAGGCACTCTCCTCGGACGTTCAAAAAGTGGAGCGAACTGTATAGGGATCTTCCGAGTAGTCGTTGGGCGGAGCACACAATTAACAGCGGTTTCCGCACAACCCAGACCATTTCCGACTTCGCTGCATCCCTATTGCCGATCACCCAACGCCGCCGCGGCGCGTCGCCTCTTGGCGAGGGCAGGCCGCCCTTGGTCATCAGCGTGGCGGAGCGCCGCCGGACGATGGAGTCCCTGACAATCGACGAATGCCTTCGCCTTTCAGCGGGTCACCCGGAAGGAACAGTAGCGGTCATCACGCCCAACCTTGAAGGGGTGGCTGCAGCGGCCCGACTGGCAGGCTGGAAAGCCGATGGACGGCACGCTTACGTGATGGGGGAACGGCAGCGCTTTCAACTTCTCTCGCCAGAGGAGGCTCGCGGGCTCGAATTCGACGCCGTCGTCGTCATGGAGCCAGCGAATTTCCGTGCCAGTTCCGGGACTAACGGTCGGCTTTATACCTCACTTACACGTGCCAACTTGGAGCTCGTCGTTGTGCACGACAAGCCACTCCCCGCGGCACTGGCGCGTGCGGCCAAAAAGCTGCAGGCTAAGTAACTTGTCTGAGGTGGCTGCAGCGGCAGTACGCATGCCTACTAACAGTCAGCTAAGTGTCGTCCGTTCAAATAAGCGAAAGTTTGAGCTGAGTCTTCGGCGCCGCTTCGAACGAAATTGCGTCCAGCTTGCAGGATTTTTCGAGGTCTCCTTGGAGTCGGTACAGGCCCGTCCCTCTGGAAGATCCGAATCCGTACAGCCTGTAGAGATGGTAATGCTCCGGGGAGGCACTGGAGACGCGAACCTCGCCTCGAGTGACAAAGAATGGAACATCGATCGCATACTTAGTGGTCTTGACCTCAATCCACTTTTCTCTGCCCTCAGGATCAAAGGAAAGTACGTCATATCCAAGGCCATCCCCATGTGTCTGAGCCACGTGCTCAACACGGTCGGCTAACTTCGTTCGACCGACCCTATGAAGAAACGTCTGCTCGTGCCTAACCACGGCCAGCTCGCCGGCAAGGCCCAGCGCTCGATTGGCTGCTTCCAGTGCCAGGTAGTCGCGTTTGAAGGGACGCGACATCCCCTGACCGTGCAGAAGGTCGGTGATCATCTCTGCTGGCACATCGGCCTCGCGTACGATGTCAACCGGCCCCACCGGAGCGTTGTCCAAGATCCCAGTTTCAATGATCGCGTCGAGTGATTGGCGGCGGGTCAATTCCGCAAGAACCGATTCCACCAAGCTTCGCTGATAGTTCGGCAGGGGTGACAATCCACGCAGATGCGGGTAGCCGAGCCCGACCAACACCGCACTGATATTGCTCATTTTCCGTTCTATTGAATTAACGTTTCTCGCCGGAAAACGGGTTGACAGCTCTCTATAGATAGCGGCTTTGACGAAGTGCTGTCCCTGAACGTCCATCACCAGCATGTCAAAATACTTGCTGACAGTTGCCCTTACTTCGTTCTCAGTCCACGGTTTTCCCGTCTCCCCCATGACCATGCCGCCAGGATATAGCACCATTCTTCCTGCAGTGGCGATCTCCGCTACGTAATCCGAGACAGCAACGGCTCCACGGTTTCACTTCGTCAGCATTTTTCCCTGTGATGGTGAGCCCGAGCTCCGCCTGCCCAAAACGCAGTCACGAAGGTTCGTTTCACTGGGCGAGCGCTGCGGCTGTCGCATACACATCCGCTGGCATGGGCCGGTGCAGCTTCCATGTGATGGCAATTGGCTTTTCACCGGAGTGTTGTACATAGTCCACCTGCCCCAGGCACGTGTAGGGCACTGTCAGCCCGGTCTCGTCGTCGGCTGTGTCCCTGGTGAAGATCAGGACCCGCGAACCGTACGAGGCCCGGTCCAAATAGCGACGGCCCGTCGGGCTTGTCGATGACGTGGCGTTCTGCGACTCCCAGTGGAACAGCTCGGGGCTAATGGCGTAGTCCTTGTACATCGTGGTTGCCGAGTGCTTCTTGTCGTCCTTGTTCAGCGTGACAAAGAATGCGTCCGTGGAGGTCGCCGGGCACCACGCAACGCCCTCCCGGTGCTGGACGTTTTTGCCCTGCTCGAGGGAGCCGTACTGCAGCGCCGCCAGAACCTCTTCCCTCCGGTAGGTGGCATGCGACAGCAGCGGGATGTGCTGCAGCCCTGCACCAAGGCTTTTGGCTGCGTGTTTGGACGCCGCTACTCCCAGCTTCACCACCTGGCGGATCTCGCGGCACACAAACTGATAGCCGCGCAGATGGTCCAGCCCGTCGTCGTACGTTCTGAACCCGCCGCCGTCGTCCCACAGTGTGTAGAAAAGCATTCGCGCAAAAGCCTGCTCGCGCATGCCAAGGTCCGCGTAGCGGGGCGCCTCGGTAGCGACCATCATCGAATAGGCCGCGGCCCGTTCCGGATCGTCCACGTGAATCAGCGCAGCCATGCGGCCCAGCAGCTTCTTCTCCTCCGCGTCCGACAGCTCCTCGATCTTCCCGCGAAGCACGGTCTCCAGGGGCGAGAACCCTTCGATCAGCCCTGCCTGGCGGAGGTAACCGGTCCATGAGTCCCTGGTGGAACGGTAGATAGTCTTCACGTCGTTCCCCGACCGCTCCAGATAGGCCTCGAGCTCGGTCTCGGCGTACGAGGCGATGTCCCGGACCAGCTGCGCCCGGTTGAACCGGAGCTGTGCCTTGACGTTGTCCAGGACCACCTTCTGCGCCACCCTGTCCAGCACGATCTGGGAGCCGGACGGCAGGTACGGGAACTCGTCCTCGACGGCCTTCTCCAGCTCCTTGCGCCCGTAGCCGGTCAGCGCCCGGTAGCGCAGGTCAAAGCGGAACTCACGGCGCTGCTGGCCGATGAAGTCCAGGACGGTCAGCACCGCTTTGCCCTCGGCACGGCGCAGCCCGCGTCCCAGCTGCTGCAGGAAGACCGTGGCGCTCTGCGTGGGTCGGAGCAGCAGGATGGTGTCCACCTGCGGCAGGTCCAGGCCTTCGTTGAAAAGGTCGACGGCGAAGATGCAGTTGATCTCCCGCTTCCCCAGGCGCCTGAGGGCTTCCTCGCGGTCAGCATTGTCAGTGGTGCCGTCGACTGCGACGGACGCAATGCCGGCTCGGTTGAACACCTCGGCCATGTAGTGGGCGTGCTGCACAGAGACACAGAAGCCGATGGCTCGCATCTGGTCCGTGCTGGTGACCTTGTCTCTGAGCTCGCGGATAACCTTGGCGGCGCGGGCGTCGTTCCCGGTGTAGAGGGCGCTCAGCTGGCTGATGTCATAGTTGCCGCGTTTCCATTCCAACTGGCTGAGGTCGACGTCGTCCGAGACGCCGAAGTAGTGGAAGGGCACCAGCAGGTCGGCGTCGAGGGCGTCCCAGAGCCTAAGTTCACTGGCTGTCCGGCCATCGAAGAACTGCTTGGCGACATCGACGCCGTCGCCGCGTTCCGGAGTAGCTGTGAGTCCGAGGAGCTGCTGCGGTTGGAGGTGGTCGAGCAGACGGCGGTAGGTGGGCGCCATCGCGTGGTGGAATTCATCGATGACAACGACATCGAAGAAGTCCGGCTCCAGCTGCTCGATACCGAGGGAAGAGAGCGACTGGACCGAAGCGAAGATGTGCTTCCACTCTTGCGGCTTGTGCTCCCCCACGTAGAGCTCACCGAAGACGCCGTCCTGCATAACGTCGCGGTAAGTGCGCATCGCTTGTTTCAGGATCTCCTGCCGGTGTGCGACGAAGAGTAGCTTCAGGTCGCGGCCGGCGGCATCCGACAGCCGCTTGTAGTCGAGCGCTGCGATAACGGTTTTGCCGGTGCCGGTTGCTGCGACCAGGAGGTTGTGGTTGAAGCCCTTAAGGCGCTCCGCTTCCAGGTCCTCCAGCATCTCCTCCTGGTGGAGGAACGGCTGAACCTCAAGCCCGGTGGCAGCATCTGGCGCCGCGATACGCCGGCCGCCGTTGCGTTCCAGCGCTGCGTCCAGCTTTTCGCCGTCGCGCTCCGGGTCGTAGCTCTGGAAGGCCCGCTGCTCCCAGTAGCTGTCGAAGGTAACCTCGAACTTCTGCAGGAGGGCTGGCGTTGCCACAGAGCTGAGGCGGACGTTCCATTCCAACCCGTCCAGGAGAGCAGCCTGACTTAGGTTGGAGCTGCCCACATAGGCGGTATCAAAACCGGTGTTGCGGCGGAACAGCCAGGCTTTGGCGTGCAGCCTTGTCGCCTGGGTTTCGTAACTGATCTTGACTTCGGCCCCATACCTGTTGACGAGCTCGTCAATGGCGCGGCGCTCTGTGGCGCCCATATAGGTGGTGGTGATGACACGCAGCTTTGCTCCGCGTTCTTTCAGTTGTTCAAGGGCCGGCTCCAAGAGCCTCAGACCAGTCCAGCGCACGAAGGCGCAGAGTAGGTCGACGGTATTGGCGGACTCCATCTCGGCCCGGAGTTCTGCTGCAAGATTCGGATCGTCCTTGCTGTTGGTGAGAAGCGCGGAGTCGCTGAGCCTGGTGGTGGGCCGACGAAGCTGCCGTCGCTTGAGTGAGTCCGGGCGATGAAGTGACTGGAGCTGAACGGGCCCTGAAGCGATGCGGTCACGAATGTTCAGCTCTCGGAGGAGGCGATTCGCCAGATCTACCCTGTCGCCTGGTTTAGCTGCAGCTAGAGCCTGCCGGATAGCGTGGGCGACGTAGCGCGTGAGAACGTCCGAAGCGTCATCGTCTTCTATAAGCGCGAAGGTGGGCAGTAACTCCGATTCGTTGTTTAGGACGTTTCCGAGTGCTTCCGTTCTGAGAAGCTCATACAACCCTTCGGGCAACTGCTCTGTCGCCCGTCCCCCAATGAAGTTAGTCACTACGCCAGGGTATTGTCCGGCCTCTGGACTACCAAACACCAGTGTCCGCGTCCATCCCAGCATAGTCTTCGGTCTGAACCTTCTAGCCCAAATAGATTGAGTCGTGCGATGCCTCAAAAACACCAGGCTTCTTACGCCATACGACCATAACCTCAAACGAATGCAACAAATCGACCAAATCGTCTGCGGGTCGGGATGGCAGCAGCAGCGCCAATGCTTCGCAGTTATCGATGAACCTCGAGTAGTCCAGGATCTGGCCTAAACCCAATCTGACGTCGGGCCGGCTTGCGGAAGCCTTGGCTTCATAGAGCGTGCGAGTTTCCTCATCATATATGTCCGTAAGTAGCCGCTCCCCAGTGCCGTCTGGAAAGATTTCCCACCTGCTAAACGTTCGGCCTTTTCCCACTTGGAACTCAACGAAATCGTCGATCAGGCTCTGTTCAACCTTTGTCGCCGTCAGGGCATCGACAGCGGCGCGCCGGTATTCGGGTGCCATGCTTATCTCGAGTGGCACTTGCCTTGCGCGCGCCACCTTCATGCTCCAGGATGCGTCAGGTAGGGCGTCTTCCCCATCCTTTGGAACGAGCCTAAAACCAAGTCTTGTCAACGCCTTTCGGGTCTGTCCCCCGCCACTGAAAGATGAGGTCGGAAGCGGACCTCGTTCAGGGAACTGGATACCGTAAGCGAAGGACAGTAGAGGCTTCGAGTCGAAGGCAACTCCATCCACGATCGCCACATACTTCGTTGACTCTGTGTATCCGTAGCGTTCTCGAAAACCGCGCCTCCCAAGCCGGCGGATCTCCGCTGCCGCCTTGCGAACGGCATCGGCACTGGTTAGGTCGCTAAGCGTCATTCGTCTGGTTTCCTTGCGGGCTAAATGAGTTCATGAAAAGACTCTGTCTACAAACTCGTACAATAAGCGAGTCAGGCGCTCCATACGAAGGATGACGGCGATAAGCAGAGGTAGCAGTCATGGTTGAATCACACCTTTTCGTGACAATGGGAAACATTCTGCACCTTCGCTGCGATGCTTGGTTGGCTCCAACGGATGAAGAGCTGAACATCGAACCTGGTTGGACTGCCGCTTTGGCGGGACTGTCAGATGCGGTCAATCTGAGCGCGGATCCGTCATTTAGGCAGGGGAAGAGCTTTGCGGCAGCCGCCCTAAACTGGCCGGAGACTGACCCACTTCCTGTGTTCACTTCCGTTCCTGTCAAAGGTGTTCAATCGGCCGACGACCTGCGTCCGAGAATCGCAGCCTTCCTCCGGGAGGCCGCACGCGCAGTATCCGCAATGCCGCTGCGGAGAACAGCGGATACCAGAAGAGTGCCCCTAATAGCCCTTCCGTTCTTCGGAACGGCGGCGGGCGGTGGTGATCTGCAGCGAGGCGAAATCATGCGCGCTATTCTCGGCGCAATCGTCCGCGAGTTGCCGACCTTGGGTTGCGACGTCGTTCTGGTCCTTCGGGACGAGGCGGCGTTTGCCCTAGCGCAGGATATCCGCAGAACCAATGTGGCGAACTATTGGTCACAACTATCAGAGGAACACCTTGACCAGGCTAAATCGCTTGCCAAACAAGCGAAGAAGGGGCGACTAGTCCCGTTCCTGGGAGCCGGGGTCAGCGTCACGGCAGGTGCACCCTCATGGGATGGACTACTCGACAGCCTGGCCGAAAGCGTGGGACTAGATCCAAGAATGGCTGAGCAGTTTCGCAAGCTAAACCCCCTTGACCAAGCCAATATCTTGCAAGCACTATTCGAATCATCGCCCACAAACGCTGAAGACCCCACGGAATCTTTTGGCTCCCTCGTATCGACTTTCGTTCGGGTCGAAAGATACGGGCTGGCGCCTACCTTGCTGGCGAATCTTCCATCCGATGGGGCGATCACGCTCAATTACGATTCACTTTTTGAGCGAGCCAGTGCAGATTCCGGACGAAGCCGATCGGTCATCCCGCACGATCCTACGAATGCCTACGACGACACCGGCTCGCGCTGGCTCCTAAAGCTGCATGGTTCCGTTTCACAGCCGGACTCCATCGTCCTCACGCGCGACGACTACCTTGGTTTCAATGCGAACCGAGAAGCCTTATCGGCGCTCGTAAAAGCGCATCTAATGACCCACCACTTGCTATTCGTAGGGTTCGGGTTGAAGGATGACCACTTTCATGAAATCGTTCATGACGTCCGCAGAGCAATGCCGAACGATCGTGACCGGCCAGCGAGCCTCGGTACTGTACTCACTTTAAACACAGATCCTCTTCAAGAGCTTGCTTGGAAAGATAAACTCAGTTTTATTTCCATGGAACATCCGAAGCTCGAAGATTCCGCCCGTACTCTTGAAATCTTCCTAGACGCCTTGACGTGTTTCTCCACCGCAAGTCATTTCTACTTTTTGGCACCCAAGTATGAAGGCGGCCTCAATGGGAAGGAAAGACAGCTAAGAAGAGAAATCCTCAAACTGAAGACCCTGCCAGCAGCCGTCGGGGACAGCAGCGTTGTCGCTGTAATCGACGAAATGCTTAGGACTTTAGGCTGGTCAAAGGATGACTCTTATGATGGGGAGCTTTGACCCTTAGCCTGGACGTGCGTCTGTTGCCGGTGGTCGCAAAGTCACACTCCTGAAAGCTATTCGATCCTCACCCACAACCGCGACGGCCTCCCCCGCGTCCCGTCGGACATCTGCCCGGTGCACCAGCTTCGGTTCCATAAACCGCCGGAACGTGTTGCGCTCGAGGATCCGGCGCCTCCGCATAGCCCCGCAGCCACTCCACCCTTCGCCACAATGTCCGCATGCTGAACGGCAGCCCGGCGGTAAGTTCCGGGTTCCCCGTCCGCGGAAGCCAGCCGGGACGCCGTCGATCGTCAACGCTTCCTCCCAGCGACGGGCACCACGTCCACGTGCGCCACCGACAGGACCCAGCCGCGGTCATCGCGGCCCGGCTCGTCGAACACCTGCAGCTGCCGCGGCACCCGGCCGGATCCTCGTCTTCTCCCGCAGACTAACCTACGCATTCGCGCCCGCTTATTGTTCGCGTTCCGGCCGTTGACGGGTACCTCAAGGTGAGCTGGGAGGGCCAGATCGTCCAGGCGCGCTGGCGTGTTTCGAGCCCCATTCAGGAACTCTCGGGCTGGGACGAACGATAATGAGTTCGATTGGGTCGCCTGATAGCAGCGCCTGGCCGTCAGTGGACAGCACCACAGTCGCCGACGAGGACTGACATGCATTGCCAGCGAATGGAGCAGCTGATTCTCAAGGGGCTTGACGGCGGCTGATCCTCCTCAGGTGCTCTGCGTGCATCACCGAAAGGTCAATAAGTTGTTGCACCGTAAGGCTCTGAACCTTCTTGGACCTGTAGACGAAGTTGGGATCAAAGTGGCCAAAAGGGCCCTCCGGCTTTGAAGTGGCGGACACCGCCACGTTTGCGGTGCCGAGGACGTGGTCCACGTGTTCAAACGAGAAGAATTCGGGGTAACGGCGCGCGAACTCTGCACGTTTCAATTTTGCCGCTGACCCTACGCCCGCCAGATGGTCGAGTATCAGGGCAAGGCTAAGCACACCGCCCTGATACTGCCACCCGGCCCGAACAGCTTCACCATCGACGGCAGCGTCCATGAACCATGACACCCTTGGGAGCGAATGGCTCAGACCCGCTTCCACACCATCCGCGGGGACATCCCGCCTTTTCAGCTCATGCCGCAGCACAGCCCCGGTATGAGCCGCTCGCGCCTTCCCTAAACCGGTCATGGCCTGCTTTGGCAATCCCGGAGGGATCGCGGAGGGTGGCAGGAAGGCCTTTTCATCCGGTCCCGCCACCGCTGCCTGCGCCATCATGGCAGCCAAGCCGCGAAGAACTGTGCAGTATCGAAGGACGGTCTCCACCTCGTAGCTGGGGTCCAGCCCGTCAAAGGCGAGCTCAAGTGACTCTGCCAAGCGTTCAAAGCTCAGATGCCGCCATGCAATGACATGCCCGTCTTTGGTCTGCTCTGCAGTGACGTATCCCCGCTCCAGAAAATGATGTCGCGTCGGGCTGAGCAGCACTGTGCCGCCAACCGGTACCTTCCATTTGGCCAGCTTGGCAGCGTAGCGGTCCAGCTGTCCGGGCGACGGCACAGCAAAGACCTTGTTTTCGATGACCAGAGCAGGACGGTCAGTCCAGTGCATGACGAGGTCAAGGTTTTCACGCTCACGCTCCACGAACCTCATACCTGAACCTCCGGCACTACCGTTGCTAAGTGGTCCGAAAACATCGTCTGCCTGCGCGGGAAACGCGTCGAAGATCCAGGCAATCATGTTGCTGTGGAACAGCTCGCTGTTGCCGAACATGATCCTTCCTAGCGCCTCTTCCTGGACAGCAACCGAAACGTCCAGAACTGACTGTTCCTCTGCTTGGGGGACCCCATCCAGATACAGCCGGACGGGATTCGCAGCTCCCTTCGGCGGAGCCAGGTGTCGGACGGAAAGCCCCAGCCATGACCTGGTTTCCTCGGTCTCATGCCCTTGGAAATACCAGCGGTTCTTTCCGCCTTTCTCCGTCCGGGGCGCCTCCGGTTCTTCCGATTCACCCCAGCGGTCAATCTCGAATGCCGAACGAACCACGCCGTCGGCGATTCCCAGCGCTATTTCAGACTTCGCCCGGCTGACGGCGCCGATCTTCCAATTACCCCGCGTCGCGTCGTAAAGCCGTTGACTCGACACTCCCTCGGCAAAGGTTTTGCTGATCACAAACATCACCACCGGGCGGCCTATCGCCGGCAGTGGATATTGCTCCAAATCGTGCTCACTGGCCTCTTTCATGACTTCCCCTATCAGTTACTGCGTTCGCGCAGGTGCATCTCATTCAGACCATACGTTTCATTGTGATGAGCGCCCAGACATCATGAGGCCCGGATACCCCATCGTGGTCAACCTCGCACCCACAACCGCGACGGCCTGCCCCGCGTCCCGTCGGACATCTGCCCGGTGCCGGCCAGCTTCGGTTCCATGAACCGCCGGAACGTGTCGCGCATCAGCGGCGCGCCAGCCACCACCTCGTGCAGCTCGCGCAGGTCCTTCAGAGTGAATGGCTCGTCCAGAAGCGCCCCAGGATCCGGCGCCTGGGCATAGGCAGCACGCAGCCACTCCACCCCCTTCGCGACAATATCGGCATGCCCGTAGGGAAGCCCGGCGATCACCTCGGGCTCCCCGGTCACCGAAGCCAGCCGAACGCCTTCGGACTTCAACGCCTCCGCCAACGCCGCCAGCGGAACCACATCCACGTGCGCCACTGACAGCACCCAGCCACGGTCATCACGCCCCGGCTCGTCGAACACCTGCAGCTGCCGCGGCACCCGCCCGGATATCCCGGCCTTCTCCCGCAGGCACCGCAGCACCGCATCCGCCAAGGTTTCGCGTTCGCGCAGGAACGTTCCCGGCAGGGCCCACTTTCCATGCTGGTGGTCCTCAGCGCGCTGCACCAGCAGCACGCACACGCTCCCCTCCGCAACGGTCAGAACCGCCGTATCCACCGCCACCGAGGGCCTCGGGTAATCGAGCAAGGACCGGGCGGGGCTGTGCTTGGATTCCTTCACACCTCCATTTATCGCAGTCTTGCGCTAAAGAAGCAACCGGTGCATACTGGAACCAATTAGCGCAGAAATGCGATAAATCACCAGGAGGTTCCCATGAAAGTTCCACAGCTCCACGTCGGCGCCGGCAGCAGCCTCGGCCCGCTCAGCATCTTCCCCGTCTGGACCTCCGCCCCCGGAAGCCTCGGCATCAGCACCGGCACGCACGCTGACGTGGCCGTCACCGAACTCGCCAGCGGCGCCCAAGTGTCCCGCCTCACCGTCACTAACAACGGCCCGCACCCGGCACTGCTGCTGGAAGGCGAGCTGCTCGAAGGCGGTCAGCAGCACCGGACCTGCGCCCGCGACGTCGTCCTCGCCCCGGGCGAAACCCACGACATCGACACCTTCTGCGTCGAGGCCGGCCGCTGGGAAGCCGGACAGTCCAGCCACCGGCGGCAGGCACGCCGCGCCCCGCTGAACGTCTGGTCCGAGCTGGCCAACGGCCTGAACGGGCAGCGCGGAGGAAACCGGCAGGACCGCATCTGGGAACGGGTCCGCCGCTTCGACGCCGCCCGCGGCGCCTCCGCCACCAGTTCCCTCCTTCAGCACATGGACTGGTTCAAGGACGACAAGGAGGAACGGAACCGGTTCAGCCCCGCCGACGCGCCCGCCCCGCTGGAGGGCCAGCGCGGCGTGCTGATCGGCCTGGGCCGGCAGCCGCTGCTCCTGGAGGTCTTCGGCACCCACACGCTTTTCCGCCGCCACTACCGGCAGCTGATCGAGTCGGCGCTGCTGGACCTTGAGCTCCTGCCACCCCAGGCACTGGCCTCAGGACCAATGCCCGGCCAGTACGCCCGCGACTTCGCTGCACAAGTCCAGGCGATGGACTTCGGAACGTTCGACGGCGGCGCCGCGGCTGTGGAGGTACGGAACCACGGCTCCCTCCGGAGCCGCAACGTCTCCCGCGCTGCCGGAGCGGTCACCGCCGCCGGCATCGCCGTCGCACTCCCCCAACGAACGCCCCAGCTGGCGCACCTGACCGGCTGGAACACCCACCACCCCCTGATGGAGATGGCATGAAACTGAACCAGTTGCAGAATGATCGTGCGGCCGGCGTCCTCGTCGCCCTGGCCGCCGGTGACGCCCTCGGAGCCGGCTATGAGTTCGGCGCCCCGTTGCCGGATGGCGCCGAAGTCACCATGAAGGGCGGCGGCCCGTTTGGGTTCGCGCCGGCTGAGTGGACCGACGACACCTCCATGGCCATCCCGATCGCCGAGGCACTGCTGGAGCCGGCGTGCGACGGCGGGGCCTCCTCCCCCACGGCGCTCACCAAGATCGTCCGGGCCTGGACTACATGGGCGGCGGAAGCGGGCCTTTTCTCGCATTACCGGGCAGGGACAGGCCGGTGTTTATGGCCGTCGGACCTCAATGTCGGGGTGGTTCTCCTCGACCCAGTCGGCCATCCGGTTGCCCCGCAACCGGATGAACCTCAGCGAGGCTTCCTGAACCCTGATGTACTCGTCCTTCGTGACCGGGACGCCGGTGCGCGTGAAGACCGTGTCCTCATCCTCGTCGAGGAAGAAAGCGATCTTCCCCTCCGGCGTCACGAGATCCTGGAAGTGGAAGAACTCCACAAACTTCTCGAACGTGCAGAAGAGTTCGAAGAAGTCCCCATAGTTAGTGGTGACGTCGGCGAGGGGGCTGACTGGCTCCTTGGCGTAGTGGCGCCGGATGCATTCCAGGGTCAGGTCCATCCGGTCCGCAATAGATTGTCGCATTCCCCTGGAGGTGTTGAGGGTGGGCAGGTGTATTCCCCTGACGGGCCAGATCATGGCGCTGCCGATCGTGTATGGCGGGTTGAGATAGCGGCGCTTCTGCTCCTCACTCAACTCGGCCTTAGCCTGGACCAAGGTCTTGGGCCTCCCCCACGGGGTGTAGGAATTCGTGATGGCGTCACTGCCGAACGTGATCGATTTGTCGGGCGTCTGCTCGAACATCAGGTAGTTATTCCGACGCACCTTGGGAACTTCCGAGACCGCCAGTTCGAACAGCTGCCCCTCGCATAGCTCCTTCCTCCAGAGCAGCTGATGGTCAGCCTTGAGCCGCGGACTATGGGAATCCGGGTCTTTTCCTGGAGGCGTGGTGTCGAGAAGGTAGTCGAAGGCGATGTCGAAGACGCGCATGGAAGGAAGTCTATGTGCCCGCCTATGGCGAACCGCGGAACCTTCAGCTAAAACAGCCGCAGTGGCGCAGGCACTTGGATGTTAATCTTCGGCGGCATTGGACAGGTGGCTGAAAATTGGCAATTGCGGGCCAACTTTTATACCGCTTCGGCGCCAGGCGGACTGACGCGGATGGAAGTTCGCCGACGGCCCATTTTGTTAATCTTCGGGCTAAAAACCGAGCCCTGGATTGTCAATGTCCGTGCGGAAAGCACTCGGACACCAACGGCTGATTGTTAATCTTCGGCCGCGCTGGACAGTTGTGGCTGGAGCGGATCGAGGCGGCGGAACGATCCCGTCCCCGCGACTTCGTCCGCAACGGCTGGGTGGTGGAAGCGTTCCAAGGCGCATGGAGCGCGAGCCACTATGCCGGCTGGACAGCGTCAGGCCCTGCCCACCTCCGGGCTTCCCTTGAGGAAGCAGTGCGTGGCGGCCGGGACACCGATACTGTTGCGGCCATCGCGGGCGGCCTGCTCGGCGCAGCATACGGCTACACCGCAGTGCCCTTCGAGTGGCGGCAGCGCTTGCACGGCTTGCCGGGTCTCCGTGCCCGCGATCTGATGATGCTGGGCATGGAGGTGGGCCGCGGCGAGGGCCACCGGTCCTTGTCCTGGCCCCGGGCTGAGCGCCACGACTACAGCATGTGGGGCCGCACCGATGCGCTCGTCCGCAACCCGCACGACTGCGGCGTGTGGCTGGGCAGGGTTGGCTCACTTCAGCGGGTGGCTGAGTTGAGGCGACGCGGTAGGGTCCCTCTGCCGGCTGGGGACGCAGGATGTCGCGGGCGTGGCGCCCGAGGACCATGCCACGTTCTGGGTCGTCGACTCCGCTGTTGAGGGTGACAAAGCGCACGCGGCTTTTGTGCTCCGGGAGGCGGCCGCCGCCGTCGAGCGTTACAGAGCGGAGGGCAAGACAGTGCTGCTGCACTGTGTCCGAGCGGAGTCCAGGACGCCCACTGTGGCTGCCCTGTACGGTGCCCGCGCTGCCCAGATTTCTCCGCTGGAGGCACTGGAGGATGTGCGGCGTGCACTGCCTGAGGTACGGCCGAACCCACTGTTCATGCGGTTGCTGGGAGAAACCGAAGCTACGAGCGAGGCTCTGCCGGGCGGAGGCACGCATGAGGGTGTCCAATGTCAGAGCCTCCATCTACCCTGAGTCAAAGCTGCAACCGAGATGGAAGGGCAGGAGTCATATGCCAAAGCGTCATCGTCACCGCCAGTCTTCGCACTCTTCGCCTGCGCCCGAAAAGTCACATGACGTCTCTTCCCTCGACTCCCGTGCAGACCCCAAACCGGAAGACCTAGCTGCCCTCCTGCTGGAGCCGTCCCGTGTGCGACCGGTGGTGGTTATCTCCCGCCTCGCGGACGAGGATAGGCCGCGATTGGACGGGGACAGCATTGCCCTCGAGCTAAAGGGTGTAGCCGACGTCGTGGTGGTGATCAATGGGCCGTTCACCTACGAACTCGAAAAGCTGTTGCCGCCCGACACCCATATCTTCGGCAGTGCCGCCAGGGTTTATCCGCCCGGGCTTAGATGGACCGCGGACCCGTACAGCAGCCCACTTCGGCTGGTCCGAACCCCTTCGGACGTCGCGACCGTCACCGAACAAATTATCAGGGACGCCGAGGACCTCGCTTTCTCGGGCAGTTGGAAGACAGCTAGCCCCGCCGGCAAAGGAAACTCCCGGGAAACCGGGCTGGTGAAAAGCATCGCCCCCGATGGATCAAGGGCTGTGGTGGAGCTCGACAACGGACAGCAGCTGTTTCTGCCTGCGGAGTCCACCGGCCTTGGTGTCCCCCTGCATTGGATCCTGAGCGAGGGCATGACGATTTCTGGCGCCTTCGATACGGCAAAAAGGGTCTTTTCGCTCGCGCCTATCGAAGCGGCTATTCCGGGCGAAGGCCGTGAGGACGGCGATTTGGTGCCTGCCCTTGTCCGTGCGGTAGGGGTAGATTCGGCAGACTTATCCCTGGTTCCAGGACACTCCCACACTATGGCTCTCAGCAGCATCTCCTACAACGAGCTGGATTCTGTTGCCGACCTTCTCACGGAAGGCGAAGTTGTGGCGGTCAGGATCCATAGAAACAACGGTCACTTCAGGCTGTCGATGCTCGACGTTGATGACTCCGAACCGGTGCTGACCGCTCCAGAGCTGATTCCTGGCGGAGGCCCCTGGCTGGTTCCCGGCCGCGATCTACTGCCGAGGGTGCCCGAGGCCCCGCCCGCCCGGTTGACTCCGCCTTCGCGGGAAGCGCAGAACCAGAGTTTAGTTTCGGGAGCTGCAGCGCTGAAATCCGTGGAACTGGCACTGGCCGCCGAACGTGCTAAGCGGCAGCAGCTCGAAATGGAGCTTACAGGATTGAGGTCAGCTAACCATCGGCATGAGATGCACGCGGCGGAGTTGGATGCGGACGTTATGCTTGGCCGCCAGCAGGCCGCCGAGCTGGCTGGGCTGCAGCAGGAAGCCGATCGCCTCCGCCGTGACCTCACCGCTGCCAGTAAGCAGCTCTCCGACCTGAGGAAGAAGCTGCGCGGAGTCCGCAGGGAGGAAGCAACCCTGGAGCGAGTGTTTCTGGACCCCGAAGAGAATTTCAGATTCCAGCTCCACTCCACATGGGCGGTTCAGGTCCCGGCCGCCGAGAAGCCCCGGCTGACGTTGGGGCCTCACCGCCTGGGAGAAAACTTCCTCCAGAGCCTCAACGAGCAACCAATAGAGAAACAAAAGAAGGCCCTCAAAGCCATTGTTGACCTGTTGGTCAATGATCCGGCGAGGCTCAGCGCTAGGGAAGCCCATCCGTTTCGCACCAGTGCTTCCGGAGGGGCCGATGTCTTGACACGCAACAACGGCAAGGACGCCTGCTGGCGGCTCTACATAGAACAGAATGTTGCGGCAGCAAGGCGCCTCCACTACTGGAAGTGCGCGGACGGTGTTATCGAACTTTCCAACGTGACAGTTCACGACGGGATGCAGGCTTAGCTGTCTCCGCGCAGAGTCTCGAGCCCACTGTCAGCTTTCGTCCGTCTGATCAACGCTCTCGGGGCCTTCCGTTCCCTGGCTGCCGTGCATCCAAAGCACGACGTCGAGGATGCGAAGAAGCGAGATGTCATGCAGCCCAACTGCTAGGCGCAGGGACTCCAGCCGCTCAACAAGCCCGCCATCGGTGGCGAATGCTTGGTGCCACGCATTCCAGGTTCCGTCCGAGCTACTGAAACCTGTCACCCTGCCGACAACAGAGTCATAAATGGGAAACAGCTCGGGACGTTTACGAGCCATAAGCTTGCTGGCCGTCGTGGGGCCAATGCCCCAGCGGGTGTTCTTATCTCTCCGAAGAAGCCGCCATAGATCCAGCGGTGCGGTCCCCTCACCAAAATATTGGTCATGTTCCTCGAACGGAATGTCCGTTATAGACAGACCAGGCGGAATCTTTCCGAGAAGGGTGCCGATGTCGTCTGAGTATTCGCGCAGGATGCCCAACGCGGCTCTTGCCGGAACGTGCTTGGATAAGCACGCTACAGCAATAAGATCATCTGCGGTGATGGCGTCGGGTGCATTAGTGCCGAACGTATCAAAATAGGCTCCTGTGTACTCCTCGCCGGCCCACGCGCCGAGCCCGAAATAATGTTCCAAATATGAACGAGCCGTCTCGTCGTCAATTTCCTTGAAAACGCTCGAGATTGTCATTCCGTGTCCCCCGTCGGTTGGTTCCGTCGCTTGGATATGTACTCCATACTGAACTCAGGACAATCTACCCCGCCGGTGCCTCCATAGGGAGGGTACGTTCACAGGGTGCCCGGCTTCGAGGACGCGTCGCACCGGCAGCAAGGCATTGGCCACCGCCACATGAATCCATACCGTAGGAACGCTGCCGGACGCTGCCGGAAAATGTCGTGCTGTGCTGATAGAACTATGATCTGAAACCAATTCTGAACTCAGCACGGAGAATTTCCTCGTGACGGTGTCCAGAGCTTAGGAACCGTGCGCGTTCAAATGCACAGCAGTGGAAAGATTGATACCCCGTGATGGAAATGCTCAGCGGAGCCAGCGTAGGCACGTTCAAGAATCTTGTTTGGATCATTGCGGTGGGGATCGGCCTGCTGTTCCTCATTGGAAGCCGCGTTTCCACTACTCGCAAAATTGCAGCGAGGGTAATTACCGCCCTAACGGCAGGCACTGCGGCTTTTGCCGCAGCCAACCTTGCGGTGGTCTTCTACATTCTTGCCCACCTTATGGATCCGCGCTGGTCTGTCGGGAGGGACGCAACGGTGGAGAGTCCAGAACTGTCTGCGGGACCGTTCTTCCAGCCAATCACCGACACACTGAATGACATCCTGGACGGCCTGACCGGCAGCGTCAACAACGTCATTGCACTGAAGAACGCGTTCCTCACCATGCCGGACTTTATTGTCGCCGCGGGCTGGGCGTCCGTTGTCTTGGTAGGCCTCGCCATCACGAGTCGCATCTTTTCCTCATTTATCGAAAAGGACCAAATGAAGCAGATCGACCGGAATACGCGGGATCTGGCTGACATTCGTGCCCAGTTCGGGCTGGCCCCCTTCCAGGACACCAGAGTCGGGGCACGATGAGGTGCATTCCGGACGACCCCGAATTTGGCGAAGGTTTTCACGCCGAGAAGGCCGTCTGGGAGGCGCTGAAAAGTAGCCTGCCCGATGACTGCGTTCTGGCCCACTCCGTTCAAATTCGTGAAGGCCGCAGCGAGCATGAGATCGATCTGCTGGTCCTTTGGCCCAATGTGGGCATGGCTGCGATTGAGGTCAAGGGCGGCCAAGTCAGCATCAATGACGGGCAGTGGTACCAGTCGGACCGGAGCCAGAAGCGCAAGATCCAGAGCCCGGTAGCGCAGTCACAGAGCTCACTGCATGCCCTTAAAAACTGGTTAGAGGACCAGCTCGGCTCCCGTATCAGCAGCCGCAGCGTCTACATGGTGAGCCTGCCCTACACCGATGTACCAAGGGACTGGACCATGGCCGGCTGTCCCCGGTCCCTTATCCTCGACCAGACGGACAGCAAGTCGCCCGCCGAGCTCGTGCGCCAGGCCATCGAAAACGAAGGCGGCGGTGCCGCGCCGCTGGCCCCGGTCTTCCTTGAGCGGATCGTCCGCAAGCTGGGCGGGAACCTGGACACCGCCGTCGTACCTTCAACCACGTCGCATGAGGACGAAGCATCCCAGGACCACCTCACGGAACGCCAGTCCGTACTGCTGCAGGCAACCCGCTCACTTCCCCGGATCCGCTTCACCGGCGGCGCGGGAAGCGGAAAGACGTGGCTCGCCGTCGAAAAGGCCAAGCTGCTCAGCAAGCAGGGCAAGCGCGTGGGTCTGTTCTGCTACAACAAGGGCCTTGGGCAGTACCTTCAGGACCGGGTGGCGACGTGGCGCCAGGCGAAGCCGGTGTTCACGGGCGAGTTCCACGAGTACGTGCGCGGGCTGGGCGTCCCCGACGGCAAGGGGCAAGACTACTTCGACGTCGAAATGCCACGCCTCCTCAAGGAACTCGCGACCGAAATGGACCCACAGAAGCGCCTGGACGCAGTGGTGGTCGACGAGGCACAGGACTTCGCGCCCCTCTGGTGGGATTCGCTGCTCGCGTGCACCACCGATCCCGCCGCCGGCGAGGTGTACGCCTTCATGGACGACAGGCAAGACGTCTACCAGCGTTGGGGAGGCGCGACGGCGGACCTCACCAATGGCCCGGTGGCCACGCTGGTGCCCATCCACATCGACGACAACCTCCGCAACACCCGCAAGATCGCCGAGTCCTTCAGGCCCTTAGCCGGCGAGCACTTCACACCGCGCGGCAGCACCGGCCTGCCCGTGCGTTTCGTGGAATGCCCCACAGAGGAAGCGCTCGGCGTCGCCGACGACTGTGTAGTGGCTCTGATCGAGGAAGGCTGGGCCAACAACCAAATCGCGCTCCTCACCACCAAGGACCGGCACCCCATCCACTTGGACTATTTTGAGCGGGAAGCCACCGAGGAGTATTGGCGGGAATTCCACGCCAACGAAGCGGAGTTCTACGGGCATGTCCTGGGCTTCAAAGGTCTGGAACGTTCTGTGGTTGTCCTGTGCGTCAACGGATTCAAGGACATGGGCAGGGCCCGAGAACAGCTATACGTCGGGTTATCGCGTGCCCGCAGCCTGCTGGTGGTTGTAGGTGATTCCGGGCTGCTGGAGGAAGCAGGCGGCCGCGAACTCAAGCTCGCGCTGTCGCGCAGCCAGGCGTGGAATCCTGTGCTGGAAGACGGTTAGTGGCGCTGCTCACCTAAATTGTCGGTGCCTCGCAATACTCTTCAGGCACCAAATCAGGACCGTCCAATGGGGGATGAAATGCCAGAACTAGCCGACGCCGGGTCACACGCGGTCGCTATGCTTCCGCAGGTGCCCATCCGGGCTGCTTCCGCGCCGGTGGCTGCCTCCTACGACTACGCCTTCCTGTATCCCTGGCAGCAGGAAGCGCTGAAGGCCTGGCACTCAAATGCACGGCGCGGCGTGGTGGAGGCCGTTACCGGTTCCGGTAAGACCCGTGTCGGGATTGCCGCCGCGTTTGAGGCCGTCCGGCAGGGAATCAAAGTCTTAATTCTGGTGCCAACTGCGGAGCTTCAGCGCCAATGGCTGGTTTCCCTGCGGCGCGATCTGCCCGCCGCACGGCGTGGTGCGCTTGGCGATGGCCGGTCCGACTCCCTCGATGACGTAGACATCCTCGTGGCCATCGTTCATTCCGCGTCCAACCGGGAGACGCTCCGCTCCCACAAGGCCGGACTGATCATCGCTGATGAGTGCCACCGTTATGCGGCTCCCATGTTCACGGGTGCGCTGCAGGAAGGGTACGCCTGGCGGCTTGGGCTCACAGCCACGTTCGAGAGGGCGGATGGCGAGCACGAGAACCTCCTGACGCCCTACTTCGGCGGCGTCATCTACAACCTCTGGTACGACCGGGCACTGAAGGACGAGGTCATTGCCCCGTTCGACATCGCCTTGGTTGGCGTTGACCTCTTGCCTTCCGAGCAGGCGGACTACGACGAGTTCTCTACGGTGACGGTGGAGGCAGCGCGGAACCTCGAGACCTACGCCGGCATCCCACGGCGGCCCTTCCCGCAGTTCATTGCCGCTGTGGCCACCCTCGCCGCATCCGATTCGCCGAGCCGGGAAGCAACCATTGCCCGGAAGTACATGCGGGCAATGTCCTCGCGGCTCACCCTGCTGGCCGAAGCGAAGACGAAGTACCTGGCGCTGGCAGCGTTGAAGGAAACTGTTGATCGATCCCGCGGGACTCTGGTCTTCACCCAGACCCAGGACTCCGCTCGCCGGGCGCGAGAGCTTTACACCTCCTTGGGGTCGAAAGCCTCGGCGGTGTTCAGTGGCATGACCAAGGACGACCGCCGGCAGGGCATGGAGGATTTCCGCTCAGGCGCGTCGCAGATCCTGGCCGCGCCCCGCCTCCTTGATGAAGGCATCGACGTCCCGGAGGCCGACCTCGGAATCATCGTTGCCGCCAACCGCAGCCAGCGGCAGATGGTTCAGCGGCTGGGACGTGTCATCCGCAAGAAGACAGACGGACGGCCCGGCCGCTTGGTTGTCCTATACTCCAAAGGCACGGTGGAGGATCCGGATGTCCAGGGTGAGGAGTTCCTGGGCAAGGTGCTGCCGTTTGCACGGAACGTTGAGTTCTTCGACATCAAGAGGGATCTGGACGGGTTGCAGGAGTTCCTCCGCCAGGCCGAACCTGAAGAGGCACCAGTGCCCGAGGGTGGCGAGCCGACCGCGGACACGACCAGGATCGGCGCTGGACCTGAGGGCGGCAGTGCGGCCGAGCCGGTGATGGAGTCTCCTGTGGAGGAGGACGACGATGAGAGCGCACCGACGTCGTTTGATCTTGAGGACTCCGGCTGGCTGGAGGAGCTTCAGGGGCTGGAAGGGTTCAGCGACGACGGGGTTTCGGACTACCTGCAGCGGGCAGGCCGCGCGGATCTGCTGACCGCCGAGCAGGAGGTGGAGCTCGCCAAGGACATCGAGGCCGGCCTTTACGCTTCCCATCTGCTGTCGGACGGTACCGCCCGTGGCCGCCGCGAGTCTCGGGAGCTGCGGCTAATCGCTCAGTTGGGTGACCGGGCCGCGGACGCATTGCTTGAGGCGAACCTCCGGCTGGTGGTCTCCATCGCCAAGAAGTACGTGTACCACGGCATGGACCTGCTGGACCTGATTCAGGAGGGAAACATCGGCCTTCATCGGGCAGTCTGCAAGTTCGACTACACGAAGGGCTTCAAGTTCTCGACGTATGCCACGTGGTGGATCCGGCAGGCTGTCACCCGGGCTCTGGCCGACCAAGCGCGGGTCATCCGGCTCCCGGTCCACATGGTGGAGCAGATCAATAAGGTGAAGTCCGTCCAACGTGAAGCGTACCGAAAGGGCGTTGAGTACACCGTTGCCGAGCTCGGCAAACACACGGATCAGTCGGCTGACAAGGTGGGGCATCTTCTGTCACTCGACAGGCCCATGCTTTCGCTGGACTACCTCGTACCGGACGGTAAGGGTGGCATGGAGCCGCTGGCGGACCAACTCATCGATCCATGGCACATTGATGTTCTTGACCAGATTGCCAAGGAACAGCTGAAGGCCCAAGTGCATGCGGTTTTGGACACGCTGACGGAACGGGAAGCCGGCGTGATTGCGATGCGCTTCGGCATTGACGACGGCGAGGAAATGACCCTGGATGCCATCGGCAAGGCCTACGGCGTCACGCGAGAGCGCATCCGCCAGATCGAGTCGAAGACGATGAAACTTTTGCGTCAGCCCTCCCGCTCGCACGGCCTCAAAGAGTTCCTGTATACCTGCAAAGACGAGCCCTCTCCCGGCGCGGGTACAGACCCTGAGACCGATTTGTCAGAGCCTGTCTCCGACGTGATAGAAACGACCACCAGCCAAAACATGGGGGACAAATGAAGATTGAGTTCGGTTGGCATCTGGACCGGGCACCGTGGGCCTACAACCAGCCGGGGCTCAACCACGTGCGCGTGGGCCGCGAGGGCTTAACCACCCTGCTGCAGACAAGGCTGGGCATCACCCGGCCCGATACAGGGCATGCCGAACGCGTCAACCAGTATCTGGGCCGCCTTCAGTCCATTGATTCGCCCGGCGCCTGGTTCCACGATTCTTTCCAGGTTGACTCGTGGTCCACCGCACAGGAGCTGCTCGCAGCGCGCGACGACGCGGTCTCCAACGGCTGGGACGGGACGCTTCCGGAGAATGATGCCGACGTGCCAACTCCTTCCCCATTGCTTCGCACGCTCAGTGCGGCGGAACGTGCCCCCGGGTACCTGGCCCCCTCGCTCGCAGACGATACGTTGGAATTACTCGAAGCACTCGCTTCTCCCCTGCCCCTCGGGATCGAACAACTCATCCTCCACCATGCCGAGACATCCTTTCCCCGGATTTGGCAGCGCATTATCGCCAAACTACGACGGCATGGCGTGCGCGTCAGCAGCGCGCCGCCCGCAACTGTCCAACCGCAGTTGACGGTCCTCACGGCCGAAACCGAGTGGGAAGCCGCGGAGCAAGCTGCCCGTTGGCTGGCCAGCGGTGACAATGCCAGCACTGCGGTGGTGTGCTCAGACCGTACCTCCGTTCTGGATCAATACCTCGCCACCCATGGACTGCCGAGGCTGGGCGTCGGCGCTCGCTCCCCATGGCGGGCACAGAACCAGTTAATTCCCCTGTTCTTCGAACTCATTTGGGCGCCGGGTGACGTCCGGCTCCTCGCCGAGTTCCTGTCCCTGCCCGGCGTCCCAGTGAGGCGGCGGGCAGCACGACACCTCCTGCATGCGCTGCAGCAGGCACCAGGTACAGGAGGTGAAGCCTGGGAGAAAGCCATCAAGGAGATCGCCCAGGACGACACACTCGGGTCCGAGCTGGCCGCGGTCCTCGACCGAACTTTCAACACCGGGCTCATCAGCGGGGACACCACCAACGGAGCCAAACTGGCAGAGACGGCCGTGTGGCTTGGCGGCCGGCTGCGTGCCCGGGCGGCAGTCGACCCGGCTTTCCAGCCCGCGTCCGCCCAACTTCAGCGGATTCTGGAGCTTGTTGCGCCCCTTCTGGAAGTCTCCCGCCGTGAGCTTCGCCGCATCGTCTACACCGTAGTGACGCCGGCGGCCCACCACTTGGTCGCCGCAGAAGCCAGCCCCTGGCTCCGGCTCAACCAGCTGCACGAACTGTGCGACGACGTCGACAATGTGCTTTGGTGGGGTTTCCGCAACGGATCCACTGCGCACGGGCGCCGCTGGGACGCGCACGACGTCGAGACCCTCGCCAGAATGGGCGTGGACCTGCCCTCGCCGGAAGACCTTGCCGCCCTGTCAACACAGCAGACGCTCTCCGCAGCCGGCCGTTGCCGGCACCTGGTCATCGTCCAGGTTGAGCAACTCCTTGGTGAACGCACCGAAGGCAATCCGCTCCTTGAAACACTGGTCGCAGCCCAGCCTCTCCCCAATGCAGAGCGCGCTGCTGAGTCCCTGTCCGCGCGCCTCGCCAAAGTAAGCACCACGCCAGCCGAGCTCACCGGTCCGGATGGCCGCTGGCAGTTCGCCGGTCGAAGGGCCCAACTGGTCCCCGTGAATCGGCACCTGCCCGTCCCGCCCGCACCGGTCCACGAAGTTGGCCCAAGTCCCTCACTCCGGCCGGAGCGGCTGTCCTTCAGCCAGCTTTCGACGTTGCTCGGTTGCTCCCTCGCCTGGGTGCTCGCGAAGAAGTCAAAGCTGGGCGTGGCCGATGCCGCCAGCATCCCCACAGACAACCAAATGCTCGGGACCTTCGCGCACAAAGTAGTGGAGGTTCTCCACCAGCACCTTGACGGGGAAACCCGGGCAGTTCCGGAGGAAGCAGAAATCCGCCTGACCATTGACGAACTGATGCCGCACTTCGCCTCGGAGTTGCTGTTGCCAGGCCAGTCCCGCCGGCGGTCCGCAATCACGGCCACCCTCGTGGCCTCGATCAGCACGTTCTTCAGCCAACTCTCGCGCGGCGGCATCGTGCTCCAAACCATGGAACAGGAATTCGAGAAAGACCTCCAAGCTCTCCGCAGCGGGCGAAGATTTCAGCGTCGCCGTGAAGGGCAGTGCAGACGCGATGGGCATCGACACCGAAGGCCGCACCGTCGTCGTAGACCTTAAGTGGACCAACAACGCCAAGTACCGCCGCGAGGAAATCCAGCAAGGTACCGCGCTGCAGCTGGCCCTCTACCAGTGGGCCCTTCATCCCGGCGATGCCCCGCCCGATGACCCGACAGCGTTTTACCTGCTCAAACAGGGTGCATTTGCCTCGTCCCACCCGCACTTCGGCACACCGCTGCCCCGGGCCGTCGAGCCCGCCCAGCTTTGGACGCAGGCGGTGGCCGCGGCGGAATTCACCATTGAGGAGGTCCTCGCCGGCCGGATCACAGCAACGCAGCCGGCCGACGACGCCCGAGCCGAATCCGCTCCGGACCGTGCTCAGATGGACGCTGATGCTGGACGGCACCACGTCAAGCCACCCTGCCGTTTCTGCGACTTCGGCGTGCTTTGCGGATTAAAGGGGGACTTTTCATGAACCTGCTGGATAACGTCACTATGGTCTCGGCAAGTGCCGGAACCGGAAAGACCTTCCATCTCACCCAGGTCATCGCGGGAAAGATCGAGGACGGACTGCCGGCTGGCGCAGTCATGGCGACAACCTTCACCAAGAAGGCAGCAGGTGAGCTGAAGGAGCGCATTGGTGCGCGGCTTCTGGAACAATCCGGAGCCCCCACGAAGGACGCTGGCCTCGCGGCATCACTGCAGCGCGCAGCCCAGCAACTGCCTGCGAGCCTGATCGGGACCGTCAACAGCGTCTGCGGCCAACTTCTCCAGGAACACGCAATCGACGCCGGGCTCTCCCCCGCGCTCGAAGTAATCGGTGAGGAACAACTCCAAGGTATCTTCCACCTGGCCACTGACACCATCCTCGCCGAGCATGGGACCGACATCCTGCCCATCGCGCGCCGTATGGGAACGGACGGAAACGGGGCACGTGACGTCCAACCGTGGGAGGAGACCGTACGCGGGATCGTCGACGCCGCCCGCACCAACCTCCTAAGTGCCGATGACCTTGTTGGCTGTGCAGAGCGCTCCTGGCACGGGCTGCGGGAACTGCTGGACGGACCGGGTCAGGACGAACGCCAGGCGTGGCACCGGGAGCTCATTGAGCGGCGGGCACAGCTGGACACCCTTGCGAGAACGGGAATCGGCCACGACGGCAAGGCCGCGAACGTCACGTCGAAGGGTTTCCTCGAGCAGTACCCCAAGGTAATCCAGAAGATCGACCAGGCGGTCAACGTCGATGACACCCCGTGGGAGATCTGGCGCGGCTTCATCGCGTCCGGCCCTGCCGCCCCGATTAAAGCCATCTTCTGGGACCTGCGGGAACGAATTCACCAGGGACTCCTCTCCAACCCGGCATTCCACTCGGACCTGCAGCAATACATTCGGCGTATCTTTGCCTGTGCCGCTGAATGTCTCACCATCTACGCAGAGTTCAAACGGCTTCATGGGCTAATGGACTTCGTGGACCAGGAGACGCTGGTCCTCGAACTGGCCCGGACCAGCAAAGCGTTCCGCGAATCGTTCGCGAGCCGCATCAGCTTCCTGGTTGTCGACGAGTTCCAGGACACCAGTCCGCTGCAGCTGGAATTGTTTCTGCAGCTCAGCCGCTTGGTCAAGGAGGCCGTGTGGGTTGGCGATCCGAAGCAGTCCATCTACGAATTCAGGGGCACCGATCCGGACCTGATGCAGGCGGTGGTGGAGCGTGTGCCGACCAGACGCCAGCTTTCGCATTCCTGGCGATCCCACCAAGCTGTCGTCGACCTTTCCAACGCAGTCTTCGAACCGGTCTTCGCCAGGCATGGAATGGCGCCGGAGACCGTTCACCTAGAGCTGCCGGAAGACCACAAAAGCTGGTCGGCCGGGAATCTCGAAGCCTGGACGCGTCCGCAAACCAACGACGGTGAACGGCTGCGCGCGACGGCGGCCGGCGTGGCTGATCTCTTGTCGCGCCGCCATGGGATCCACCCGGGCGACGTAGCCGTGCTGACCCGGTCGAATGCCGACGTCGAAGCTCTATCTGCTGCACTTGACGCCCTGGGCATCCGAGCAAGCCGCAATCCGCGCCGGCTCGCCGACGCCCGCGAGATACAGCTGGCTCGCGCCGGCATGGCCTACGTCTCGGACGGCTATGATACGGTCGCCCTCACCGAAGTCGTCGCCCTCCATCCCGGCCATCACGCCCACGGGAAGTGGCAGCAGCAGCTTTTGTCCGCCGTCGACCCGGCCGCGGTGCTTGAAGGCTGGAACATGGATCCCTTGCTATCCTCACTGGCCAGCTTGCGAACCCAGGCCAAGACGGCCACGCCGACCGAAATCTTCGAAGCGGTGGCTGGCGTGCTGGGCCTTCCGCCGCTTATCAAGTCCTGGTCCGCGCCTGCCACACGGCTGCGCAATCTCGACGCTTTCCGCGGCGCCCTCGAAGACTACTACGAGCGTTGCCTGGCGGTCCGCTCGTCCGCCACCTTACGGGGATTCTTGACATTCTTCGGTTCCGAACAGCAGCAGTCGGCCGAGAACGCCGGCCCGGACGTCGTCAACGTCCTCACCTACCACAAGGCGAAGGGGCTGGAATGGCCCGTCGTTGTTATGGAGGCGCTGGACAAGGACCTGCGCTTCGCGGCGTTCGGTGCCGCTGTGGAGCAGGACGGAACTCTCGACCTTGAACAACCTCTCGCCGGGCGCTGGATCCGGTTCTGGCCCAGCCCTTTCCCCTATTCGGGTTCACCTCTCGATGCCCGCGGCAAAGAAAGCCAAGTGGCATTGGACGCCGAGGAGCGCGAGCGGCGGAACATGGCACGGCTGATGTACGTCGGCATGACCCGGGCAGTGGAGACCAATGTGTTGACGGGCAAGGGCAACGTTCCCGGCCTGCTGAACAACCTCGGGGTCGAGTCCCTGCTTTCTTGGTCGGCAGCCGAGGAGCCGGGAGCCAGCTACTCCCAAGCGGGCCCGATCGAGGACCCTGAATTGCCAGGTACTTTGGGGACTCTGAACGTTGCCGGCGGCGATTTTTCGGCACGTGTGGCCACGCTCGAACCGGCGGAGCAGAGTATGGCCGCACCCGGGTGGGTCGCGCGGTTCACTGATGCGCAGAGTCAGCTACCTCCCGCGCTTTATCCGCCGTCGCGTCTCACTGCCAGCTCCGAGGGTTCGGACGGGGACAAGGCAACCGTATTCCTGGCTGCCGAACTGGGCCCCCGCTTGGCGCAGCACGGCGCGGATGAATGGGGCGCCGTGGGCAGCGCGGTCCATGCCTACCTCGGCACGGCATATGGCGCCCTCGACACCCCGCAGCAGCGAGACCTCGCAGAACGAATCATCGGACGTTGGAAGATCGGGCATCTGGTCGCGCCCGAACTCCTCGTGACATTGGGAGCGCGCTTCGAGGAGTACTTGAACACAGCCTTCCCCGCATGGATTCGGCATCGTGAGGCCCCGGTCGGCTGGCGGCCGGAGAACAGGGTGATGGAGGGGTGGATCGACCTTTTGCTGGAAGGGCCTGACGGATACGTGCTTGTGGATCACAAGACGTATCCGGGTAGCGATCCTGAAGGCCATGTGCGTGAAAAGTATCTTGGCCAAATGGCGGCCTACCGGAGCGCGGTTCTCGCTGCCACAGGAAAGGCGGTGCTGCGGACCCTGATCCACTTCCCCGCGCTGGGAAGAGTGTACGAGATCAGCCAGGCCTAGAACACGGGTGCGGTTACCACCAGCGGTGACCGCACCCCTGATCCTGGCACACCCAGCCAAGTGTTCCCCACTCGACTTTTCCGGTATCAGGATAGATCCGTTGTTCTAGGGTTATGACGCAGCCAGCAAACTCCGCTTTCGGATACTGCTCCCTGACGTCGGGCATAACCATGCCGTAGAAGATGCGCCAAGACTCATGCCCGCAGACCGGGCACTTCCTTGTCGCAGACCTCTTCCTTGTCGCGCCGTTCTTAGTCATGGTTGCAACATAACGGCTGGCGTGGACATTTCCCCGACTTACAAAAAGTTCTTATCGCCAAGCGTTTTTTGTAACCAGCCGGTCCGTCTCACGCTGTCGCCGTTCTGTGGCTCAGCTGTGAGGTCGGCTTCCACGGCCTGTCAGATCTACACCAAGCTCCTTTGCGTGGAGACGTCACGATAAGTGCAGGTCGCGGTCGCCCGCCTCGATGATCTCACCCAGCACGTAGGTTCATAGAGTCCGCCTTCCCCATGCTCGAAGACCACGGGGTAGTGGACGGCGCGGCCTTGATGAAGGCCGATTCTCTTAAAGCGTGCGCATCGAGAAGGCCGATTTTCCCGTGAAAATTCAGCCGACCGTCGTCGGTTCCCAAACCCACCAGCGTGATGAACGCTCTGAGCTATCGGACTTTCAGCTCAGCCCCGATAGGTGGACTACATGATCATGGAAGCACCGTGCTGAACCGCCCTGCATGAGATCCCAGAGCCCGGACGACGAGATTACGCAAACGTGATGACCACAGTGGTCTTCATACAGCACGTTCAACAGCTTCTGGCTGAGTTCCAGTCTGCGGTTCGCTACAGCCTGACCGGACAGGTCGCCATGGACAAGGAGGGAGATTCGGCCAGTGACATCGGTTTTGAATCGAACACCGTAAGCCTCGAGCCTACGGGCAAGTACTGGACGAGTTACATGTTCGCCATTGAGAAGGACCTTAAATCTGTCATAGCCATGGTTTGTCCTCTGAGAAAAGGCACCTCCCCTTGGCATGGTGCAAAGTTCCTGTACATATTTCCTCCCTAGTCGATCAGGCGGCGGTGGAGATATCGTCTTGGCAATCCCAAAACACTTCTTCGCTCAGCCTGTGAGTCCAAATGTGAAATGCCTTGACAGATTGGTGGGACACGAGATTGCCAGGCGTTGATGGGCCGTCCGACCAAGCGGCGAGTTCCACGCGAGTCGAGGTCCGTACAGCGTCCTCTACTGCTGGGAACAGGTCGGAGTCACCAGAAAAAAGTACGACTACGTCGAACTCCTTTGACCGCGCAGCCTTTACAAAGTCCAGACCAAGCCGCACGTCAACTCCAGCTTCCTTGGGCTGCAAGCGGTTAGAACCATAAACCATTGGCGGATAGGTTCCCTGGAACAATGGGTCCTCGCTCCATCGTTCCTTCTGAACCCGGAACCGTTTGGTCGCTTCAGGATCCCTGAATCTGTCGGGGCTGCCTCGGTAAAGGAAGATCCCCGATAGCCGCGATTCGTTCTTCCGCGATTCGATGATCTTTCCCGCCAGAAGCTGCGGAGAAAGATGGGTGGACCAACGGTCAAGATTAGGTGCGAATAAGCCGTGTCCCACCAGATGTACGTTTGAGTAGTCAATAAAAATGCCGAGATTCTCCATTTCAATCTTCTCCTTTAACAGATGAAGCCGCCACGAAACCGTGACGGCACTTGTGTGTATAGAGTTTTATTTAGGCTATGAGAATATCCAAAACTAATCCAAGCGGCTTATCCACCGGTTAGATCCAAGATCGTGGGCATTCTTATAAGTGCCTAAACAACAGAATCCCCACGCCGGGAGGGCGCAGGGAAATTCCTGAATTCAAGGTAGCGCCACATGGCTGCTGTCGTCAAGGGTTCGATGAAAGTACCTGTGCAGTCCGGTTCCAACCAACGGTCCTGCATGCCGCCGGAACCTCACCACCCCGACATGTGTTACGCGAGAGCAACGGATAGATGTCCTGCAGCCCTCCTCTGAGGCGCACGCTCCTGCACGAATGCGTCCTGTTGTCTCCGGTCACAGTTAGGATATGGCCATGGTGGGTTACGGGCGCGTCGTCGGTGGAAATTACAAAGGTGCGACTGTGTCCACCCCAATGGGCAGCACACTCGTTGTGCAAGCAGGGCTCAAGTTCCGAAAGTTGACTCCTGAAAACGTCGCCGAGTGGGACGAAGTTATCACGGACGGGAAGGGCAACCCCGTCGGCGAAGTGAGCAAGGCGGTAGCCGGAGCCATCCTTCCAGGGCGGTTTGGAAAGGCAGCTTCAGCGGCGGTCGGCGCGACGCTCAACGCCATGGGATCGTCTCACGTCGTGCGCGTCGATTGGGCGGACGGCAAGCGCTCACTGATCAAGTTGCCTGACGAGATGTTCAAACACTTGGAACTCGTGCTTGAACATCAGCGTGCGCTCACGACTGAACCATCGCCAGGGGAGCTCGTTCCGGGTCCGGTGGAGAAACCCACAGTGACAGAACAGGCATTTTCGCTCGTATCGGGAATCATCAAGGATCGACTCCCTGCCCCAACCAAGACTCCGCCAGCGGACCAAGCGGCAATCACTACACCCGATGTCACAGAAGTAATCTCCAAACTCGCCTCCCTGCGAGACGCGGGCATTCTCAGCGACGATGAGTTCAACGCAAAGAAGGCAGAGCTGCTGAACCGGCTCTGACGCCCAAAAATTGAAATAATTGGTACGGCAGTGATGTGAAAACGTCCCGACTTAGAGGTCGACAGTTACCACTTCCGAAGCTACCGCTATGACCCGCGCCCCCCCGGCGCTTAAGGCAGCCAGCTAGTTTTCTCGGCCCTACAGCCGCCGTTGCCGGAACATCGGGAACGACTCGCGCACCCGGTCCACCGTCTCAAGCGAAACCTCCACCGCCCGCACACCCGGCGTCAGCCCAAGGTCAGCCTCAACAACCCCCATCGGGTCCACCAGCACGCTCCGTCCGACCGACACCGGCGGCGCCTGGCACACCCCCGCCACGTACACGCTGTTCTCGATAGCCCTTGCCGAGTTCAGCGCCAGCCACTGCTCCGTCTTGTGCTCGCCCGGCACCCAGGACGAGCAGACCAGCAGAACCTCCGCGCCGGCGTCGGCCAGTGACCTGGCCAGCTCCGGGAACCGCAGGTCGTAGCAGGTCATCAGCCCGAACCCCACTCCCCGCATTCGAACACCACGGGGGCGGTGGACGGTCCGGGCTTGATGAACGTGGATTCCCCGAAGCCTTGCGCGTCGAAAAGGTGGATCTTCCGGTAATAAGCCAGCCGGCCGCCGTCGGGCCCGAATGCCACCAGCGTGTTGTACGCCCGGCCCGGCTCCTCCGAGGTTTCCACCACGCCCGCCACCAGTGCGATGCGATGGCGGCGGGCGATATCGGCAAGTTCCCGGCAGACGGGCCCGTCCAGCGGCTCGGCCACCGCGGGGAACGTCGCGTCCACCTTCTTCTTCTCGTAAGTGGCGTACTCCGGGAAGGCGACCAGCGCGGCGCCGTCGCGCGCTGCCTCGGCGGTGAACCGGTCGATCGCGGCGAGGTTGGCCCGGATGTCGGCGCCCGATTCCAGCTGCCCCAGCGCAAACCTCACAAGTATTCCTTCCCTCGGCCCCGCGGCCACGTACAAACGGTCAGGGTCAGGCGGCCGCCTCGACCGTCGCCTTCTCCGTGGCCGTCATCTCCGGCGGCGAGGCTTTGAAGCCGCGGGTAATAAGGGCCAGGACCAGCACGCCCAGCACCAGCCAGGACACCCCCAGCGTAATGGCGTTGCTGTCCAGCTGGGAGAGCAGGTAAGCACAGATGATCGCGCCGATCACCGGGACCACCACGTAGGACACCGGGTTCAGCTGCTGCCCGGCGCGGCGCTGGCGCACATAGTGGAACACCACCGAGGCGTTCACCAGCGTGAAGGCGGTGAAGGCACCAAAGTTGATGAACGACGTCGAGGTGGCCACGTCCAGGAAGATCGCGATCAGGCCCACAACGCCGGTGACCACCAGGTTCGCCACCGGGGTGTGGAACTTCTCACTGAGCCGGCCGAAGACCGCTTTGGGCAGGACGGAGTCGCGGCCCATCGCGTACAGCAGGCGGGAGGCGCTGGCCTGCGCGGCGAGGCCGGAGGCGAACTGCGCCACTACCAGGCCGGCCAGGAACACGGCGCCGAACAGCTGCCCGCCGATCTGCAGGGCGATGGAGCTGGCCGCGGAGGCCGAGTCCTCGAACACCCCGCCGGGGTGGACCAGCTGGGTCACGTAGGACACCGCCACGAAGATGCCGCCGCCGATCAGGGCCACCAGCATGATGGCGCGCGGCACGGTGCGGCGCGGGTTGATGGTTTCCTCGGTGAGGGTGGTGCAGAGAGGGCTGATCAACCTTCTATTTGAGCGGTACTCCTGAAGCGTCGCGGCTGAAAGTATTCGCTTTGCACAGGATCATGACGCCCTCGATGACACCCCACAGGCCGATAAGCCCGAAGGTAAATGCGAACGTCAGGAGGAACACGGCAGCCTGCACAACGCCCCACCCCTTGTCACCTAAGTAGAATCTGTGGGCGCCAACGAAGCCGAGCAGGATGCCCAAAATTCCAGCTGTCGTCCTCGACTTTTGCTCCCGTCCTTCAGGTGTAACCGACAGCCATTCGCGGCGGGCAATCTCCTTGGCTGCTGGCGCAGGCATGGTCTCCATCGTCCATCGCACCCCGTCCCATCGGCGGGCAACGCCAGGCTCCTTGTTGTACCATCCCGCTGTCGCGGAGTTGAGGCTCGCAGTGAGCATGGCACCGAATGAATGCGTAACTCGGGTTCCTGGCTTGGGTGCCGGGTTGAGATGGTTGTACCACTCGAGCTCTATGTGCGCGTCCGCCTCGTCGCGACTGCGCCGCCCCTCGGCCACATCCAGGTCAGCGCGGGCGACAAGGAGTTCATGGAAGGCTTCATTGGGGTTCTTGCGCCCCTCAGCCACCGCCCGATCGGTGCGGGCCGTCAACAGGGCATAGTCCGCCTCGCCTCGTGTCATACGCCCCTCGGCCACAGCCCGATCCGTGCGGTTCAGCAGCCGGTCATAGTCGGCCTCATAGGCCTGCTGCTTCTGTATCTCCAGCATTGCCCTCTGCTGTTGCAGGAGCGCATTAGTGTCTGCTGCCATGCTCCTCTGCTGCTTCAACTGCTGGCGGCCAGTTACAAAGGTGCCGACATTTGCAGCCGTGTTAAGGCGGTTGCCCTTCATTTTGCCCATTGGTTCCCCATTTGAATCAATCCTATATTTGAATGCTTTTGCTTGGTCAGCGTACTCCGACATCTAAGAAAACTGTAGCCCGGCATTGACTAACGCGCGGCTATTTGGAGTCAGTGCGAATAATTCTGTCTTTAATCGGTAGTTTCCTGTCCGACTGCTGCGCTGATCCTGCGACAACATTGATTGATTCTTGAGCCTCAGAAAGTAGCTTTTATTTTGCGGGTATCTTCGCCCGCGACGCTATGGGGGAAGCGAAGATGCCTGTATCTATCGGTTGGCGCGGAATTCCGCGTTTGCGGGCGACGCTCAGGACTTATTTACCCTCATTGCGTCCATCACCGCACCCACCCCGCACGCTTCGCATCGCACGTCGGTCAGGTGTCCTATGAAAGGACTCTTATGAGCCAGCAACCCTACATCGCCCCATATCCTCCAACGTACGGCTACGGTCAGGCGGCGGTAAGCAACAAGTCATTCCTCGTGACGTGGCTGCTCTCCCTCCTCCTCGGCGTCGTCGGAGTTGACCGGTTCTACCTGGGCAAGGTCGGAACTGGAATCCTGAAGCTCGTCACCTTCGGCGGCCTTGGCATCTGGGCCCTGGTAGACCTCATCCTGGTGCTGGCAAACAAGACTCGAGATAAGCAGGGACTTCCGCTGGAAGGTTACGACAAGCACAAGAAGGTGGCCCTGATCGTCACCGGCGTTGTTATCCTCCTTAGCATCGTCGTCAACTCGGCCCGTGCGAGCTCTGCTCCCTCGTCCGCCCCAGCTGTTTCCACTCCCAAGCCGGCCGCCGCAGCTCAGACCGCGTCTGCCGCACCCACCCCCACCAAAGACCCCGCCGTCGCAGCGGCCGAAGCTGCGGCCGCTGTGAAAGCCAAGACTGAAGCTGATGCGGCGGCTAAGGCAAAGACCGAAGCCGATGCTGCCGCCAAGGCCAAGGCTGCCGCTGACGCCGCAGCTGCTAAGGCCGCCGCCGACGCTGAAGCTGCTGCCAAGAAGGGCACGGTCAGCCAGCAAAACGCTCTGCGGAAAGCCGAGAGCTACCTCAACTTCAGCGCTTTCTCGCGTACCGAACTGATCGGGCAACTGGAGTACAACAAGTTTTCAACTGACGATGCAACGTGGGCTGTGGATCGCGTGAACGCCAACTGGAACGAGCAGGCCGCCAAGAAAGCCGCGAGCTACCTTAAGTTCACCTCGTTCTCACGCGGCGATCTGGTCGACCAGCTGATGTTCAACGGCTTCACGCCGGAGCAGGCCGAGTACGGCGTGAGCACGACCGGCCTTTAGCGGCCCGTCACAACTCCGCGTCAACATGGCTGCCAGCATGTTGACATCGGCAACCAAAATATGAATTTGGCCAAGATGTCCCCCTGGATGCTTTCTAGGGGGACATTATTGGACTCCTAATTCTTGAGCACCGACGGTAGATCCGCCTGAAATTGAAAGCTTGCTGCAGAGGCTTCGGCGGATAACTGGACGAGAAATCGCCGCGTGAGCTCATGCAAATTCTTGATCATATTTAGAAGGGGAATTAGTTTGAAACTCACCAAAACTTTGGCGGGCGGCGCGCTCCTGTGCTTGGCTCTTTCCAGCTGCTCGGGTTCACCCCAAGCAGTTCCCACCGTCACCCAAACTGTGACCCAGACAGCTACGGCGACCGTGACCGCCACAGCAACAGTGACGGCGATGGCGATGGCGACGGTCACAGCTGAACCTGTTGCTCCTGCCGTCGTTGCAGCCCCAGCGCCAGCACCTGTTGCTGCAGCCACTGCCGTGATTCCGGCCAACGTTGCCGGAATGAACGCAGAGGCACTCGATGACGAGTTGTCCGCTTTGGGGTTCAAGAAGATCGTTTACAACGCAAGCACCGGCAAGACCGTGCTGTTGCTCAGCAACTGGACAGTTACGGGAATCGATAACGCGGGAGCGGACCAAGCCGTCGACAAGGCAGTGGTCGTTCACGTTACGAAGTAGAGTCCCGGTGCCGGCCCCGTTCTGGTGGGCAGGATCGCCCGCGAGCCAGTGCAGAAGACAGAGCCTTCGGTGGCTGCCACAGTGTAAGCAGTCCCTCCTATGTGGCAACCCGAGGGGAGCGCCCGGACCAAGCCGGACGCGCCCCTCGTGTACAGGGGAGCCGCGAAGTGGTCCGCCGCGTCTACTTCAGTCGACAAGCACCTGAGACTTGATCTCGTCAGCTGCTTCAACAGCGGTCGGAACCTCCCGCGAGCGGTGGTTCATCCAGCACCCCACTGCCAGCAGCGCCACAAGCCCGAAAGTGCTCAGGAGCTGGGGGCGTGAATCCTCGCCGATGAAGCCCACCGTGAAGATCGCCGCGAGGATGAGCAGGCCAAGGGAAGTCAGCCATGGGAAGCCGGGCATCCGCAGCGGAAGCGCCGTTCCCTCGCGGTCGGCACGGAGGCGCAGCGCGAGCTGCGCCAGGAGAGCGGACGTCCACACCAGCAGGCAGGTCGAGCCCACGATGTTCAGCAGGACGGGAAGGACCTTCTCCGGGAACGCCAGCTCCAGCACCACCGTGACAATGCCGAAGGCAACGCTGGCCAGGACTGCGACCACAGGCACCCGGGCTTTGGACACCGCGGCAAGCACGCGCGGCGCCTCACCCCGCTCGGCCAGAGAGAACGCCATGCGCGAAGCACCGTAGAGGTTGGCGTTGAGGGCGGACAGCAGTGCTGCCACAGCTACCAGGGTGATGGCCGTGGCTGCACCGGGCATGCCGGCGGCTTCCAGCACTGCGGCGAACGGGCTCTTCAGCCCGGCCGAACCCACGGGAACCACCGCGGCGATCACGAAGATGGCGCCAATGTAGAACACTAGGATCCGCCAAAGCACCGTGCGGACCGCCTTCTTCACAGAACGGGCCGGCTCGGCCGTCTCAGCTGCAGCCACCGACACAATCTCGGTGCCGCCGAACGCGAACGCCACCACGAACAGGGCCGTTGCGATCCCGGCGAAACCGCTCGGCGCGAAGCCGGCTCCGGTGAAGTTGGCCAGGCCCGGCGACTGCACGCCCGGCAGCCAACCGAACAGTAGCGCAGCGCCAACCAGCAGGAACCCGACGATCGCCGCCACCTTGAGCAGGGCAAACCAGAACTCGAACTCACCGAAGTTCTTCACGCTGGTCAGGTTCACGGCGGTGAGCACCACTATGAATACGAAGGCCATCAGCCACACCGGCAGCGCGGGGAAGATGGTGGCCAGCAGGCCTGCCGCTCCGAGCGCTTCGGCCGCGATGACGACGACGAGCTGCAGCCACCAGAGCCAGCCCACCGTGGCGCCGGCGACCGGCCCGTAGGCCTTGGCGGTGTAGACGGAGAAGGCACCGCTGTCCGGGTTGGCGGCAGCCATTTCGCCGAGCGCCCACATCACCAGGATGATGAGCGTTCCGGCCACGAGGTAGGAGATCAGCACCGCCGGGCCGGCGGCCTGGATGCCTGCCCCGGAGCCGATGAACAGGCCAGCGCCGATGGCGCTTCCCAGGCCCATCATGGTGAGCTGCCGGGGTTTGAGGGCCGCGCCGAGTGGGCGGGCAGACGTCTTTGTCTGTTGTTCCATGGGGATTCCTCTTGGTTGTAGGTGGAACTGTTGGGGATAAAACTTCAGGCCGCGTGGGCTTCGAGGAGCCGGAGCACGCGGTCGTTGGAGGCAGGGTCGGCAACGGTGATCCGCACCCCGTCGCCCTGGTAGGCCCGGACCATGATGCCGGCGCGGTCGAACGCGTCGACCAGCCTCGCCAGAAGGCCAGCATCAGCCCGGATCCAGAGGAAATTACCCTGGCTCGGCTGCAGCTTCCGGCCCTGCGCTTCCAGCTCAGCGCCCATCCGGGCTCGCTCCTGCTTGACGGCCGAAACCCGCGCCTCCATCTCCTCCCCCGCATCCAGCGACGCGATGGCCGCCTTCTGGGCCAGCGCACTCACGCCGAAGGGAAGGGCGGTGCGACGCAGCCCCTCGGCGATGGCCGGCGACGCCACGGCATAGCCCACGCGCAGGCCGGCGAGTCCGTAGGCCTTGGAGAAGGTGCGCAGGATGCAGACGTTCGGGTACCGGCGGTAGAGCGCCAGGGAATCGGGGCCGCTGCCGGCATCGGCGTACTCCACGTACGCCTCGTCAATCACCACCAGGACGTCCGAGCGGACGGCACCAAGGAAGGCCTCGAGTCGCTCATGGCCGATCGGCACGCCGGTTGGATTGTTCGGGGTGCAGAGCAGGATCACCTTGGTGCGGTCGGTGACGGCCGCGGCCATCGCTTCAAGGTCATGGCCCTCAAAGGCATCCAGCGGGACGCGGACCGTGCGGGCCCCCGCCAGTTCCACCAGGATGGGGTACGCCTCGAAGGAGCGCCACGCGAACACCACCTCATCCCCGGCGTCGCACAGTCCGGTAATGATCTGCTGCAGGACGCCCACGCTGCCGGGTCCCACCGCCACTTCGTCGGCGGTGACGCCCAGGTGCTGGGCGATCCGTTCGCGGAGTTCGACGGCGGCCATGTCCGGGTAGCGGTTCATCCTGCCGGCCGCTTCGGCCACCGCAGTGACGGCTGCGGGCAGGGGCTCGTAGTGGCTTTCGTTGCTGGCGAGGGCGGCGATGTCCGCGCCGGCGCTGCGCCGGCCCGGGACGTAGGACGGAAGGCCGGTCACCGCGCCGCGAAGGGTGGGCACCGCAGTTTCGGGAACGGCCAAAAGCTGATCACTGGTCATGAGGTCCGATCATGGAAGTGACCCGGACCACAATGCAAGGTAGGCTCCGGTGCTTGGGACTTCTGCTCAACTTCTAGTACCTCTGGTGAAAATATGACCATCACAAACTCTCGCACCCTCGATTCCCTCGACGGCCGGATCATCCTCGCCCTGGACAAGGACCCCGAAGCCAGCGCCCTGGCACTTTCCCGGACACTCGGCGTCGCACGGAACACCGTCCACGCGCGGCTGGCACGGCTGGAGCGCAGCGGCGCGCTCCGCTCCTTCAGCCGCAGGCTGGACCCCGCCGCCCTGGGCTACGAACTGATGGCCTTCCTGTCCCTCTCCATCAGCCAGACCAGGACCGGCTCGGTGGAGAACGGGCTCGGCGCGATCCCGGAGGTCATCGAGGTGCACGCCACCACCGGGGACGCGGACCTCATGGCCAAGGTGGTGGCCCGCGGCACGGCTGACCTCTACCGCATCACCAACGAGATCCTGGAGATCGACGGGATCGAGCGGACCAGCACGGCCATCTCCATCCTGGAACTCATGCCGCCCCGCTACGACGGCCTCATCAGCCGGCTGTCCGAGCAGGAAGCGCGGCCTTCGGAGTAAACCCGCGTGACGGGCACCAAAAATGGGCAGATTGTCACTGCCAGCAGCTCATGCTGCCAAAAGTCCCAACAGAATCCAGCGGTATTGCAAATGTGAGATGCAGGACACAGGCTGCCTGCATGACTACTCTCACCGTTTCCGGCCGCGTGGCGCAGGTTCTCAGCAGCTATGTCAGCGACGTCTTCGGCGTCATGGGCAATGGCAACGTCTACTTCCTGGACGCCGCGGAGAAGCACGGGCTCCGCTTCACCCCCGTCCGGCATGAGGGAGCCGCCATCGCCGCGGCCGACGCCTACTACCGCGCGTCGGGACGGCTCGCCGTCGGCACCACCACCTACGGCCCCGGCTACACCAACGCGCTCACCGCCCTGGCCGAGGCCGTCCAGGCGCAGATCCCCGTCGTGCTGGTCACCGGGGACGCTCCCACCAGCGGCGCCCGCCCCTGGGACGTGGACCAGGCCGCCATCGCCGCGGGCCTGGGCGCGGCCACCTTCACCGTCACCCCCGACACCGCGGGCACCGTCACCCGGCAGGCGGTGGAGTACGCCCTCACCCGGCGCACCGCCGTCGTGCTTGCCATCCCCTACGACCTCGCCGCACTCGAGGCTGAGGACCAGGAACTTCCGTCGCCGTCGGCACTTCAGGTGACGCACGACGGCGGCGCGGACCTTGGGCAAGTGTCCCGCCTGCTCGCCGGGGCAAGACGGCCGCTGATCCTGGCCGGCCGGGGTGCGCACCTCGCCGGCGCCGGCCCGGAACTCCGTAAACTCGCCGACCGGCTCGGCGCACTGACCGCCGGAACCGCCCTGGCGCTCAACCTCCTCAATGGCGAGGGGTACTTGGGCGTGGCCGGCGGTTTCGGCACCGACACCGCGGCCGGGCTCATGGGCGAGGCCGACGTGGTCCTGGTGGCCGGGGCCAGCCTGAGCCCCTTCACCCTGCGGTTCGGGCACCTGCTGGGCCCGGACAGCACCGTCATCCAGATCGACACCGCGCTGCAGCCGACCAACCCGCGGGTGGACCTGTTCGTTCAGGCCGATGCGAAGGCCGCTGCTTCGCGGCTCCTGGCGTTGCTGGACGGTGAAGCCGCTCTGGCTGGTTGGCGGGCCGAAGCCTCCAAGCGTCTGGCTGCCGGACCGGGACATGAGGCCGGCTCTGCGGAAACTACTGACGGCCGACTGGACCCGCGCGCCCTCGCCACCGCGCTGGACCCCGTGATTCCGGAGCGCCGCACGGTGGTCCAGGACGGCGGCCACTTCATTGGCTGGGCGCCCATGTACTGGAACATCCCGCGGCCGCAGGACCTGGTGATGGTGGGCACCGCCTTCCAGTCGATCGGACTGGGACTTGCGAGCGCCGTGGGGGCAGCCCGTGCGGTGGAGGACGGCTGCACCCTGGTGCTCGCCTCGGGCGACGGGGGGTTCCTGATGGGCCTGTCCGACCTCGAATCACTGATCGGAGCGGCCCGCAGCGCCATCGTGGTGATCTACAACGACGCCGCCTACGGAGCAGAGATCCACCAGTACGGCTCGCAAGGCCTGACTGAGAAGCCGATGCTGATTCCGGAGGTGGACTTCAGCGGGGTTGCGCGGGCGTTGGGTGCCGAGTCCGCTGTTATCCGGTCCCTTGACGACCTGTCCGCACTGCAGGCCTGGATCGACGCCGGCGCCAAGGGAACCTTCGTGGCCGACTGCCGGATCACCTCCAGTGTCCGGGCGCCGTGGCTGAGCGAGTGGATGGCGGCGTCCCGCGCGGCGAAGACTCCGGTGGCGGGGTAACACCCTGCACGAATACGAGACCCTACCTGCCCGCGGTGAACGCCAGAGTCCCCGCCAGCCTGCCGCCGTCGACGGCCAGCACAGTACCCGTGACAAAGCTGGACTGCTCGGAACACAACCACAAGGCGGCGGCTGCAACGTCCGCGGTAGTGCCGATCCGGCCCACCGGCACTGACGCGGCCACCCGATCCTGCGCTGCCTGCCCCGCCAAGGCGAGGCGGTCCGTGAGGATCGGCCCCGGGGCGATCGCATTGACGCGGATACCGCGGGCGGCGTAATCAAGGGCTGCCACCCGGGTCAGGCCTCCTACACCGAATTTGCTGGTGACGTATCCGCTCAGCCCGGCGACGCCCTGTTCGCCGGCCGTGGAGGACATGTTCACTATCGCTCCGCCGTTGCCGCCGGCCAGCATCAGTTCGATTTCGTACTTCAGGCAAAGGAACACCCCGCGCAGGCTGACGGCGATGGCGCTGTCGAACTCCACACTGCTCCATTCGGCAAGGGGTGCCGGCGGCCGCCCACCACCGGCCGCATTGTTGACCGCGGCATCGAGCCGCCCGAACCGGTGGCGAATCTCGGCCAGCACCCCTTTGACCGACTCCTCACTGGTCACATCCACGGGCAGGACCACGGCGCTGCCCCCGACCCGTTGAATCGACTGCGCCTGCCTGGCCAGGCTGTCGCTGTCCCGGGCCGCCATGACCACCTGCGCTCCGGCCTCGGCAAAGGCCGCAGCAATCGCGGCGCCGATGCCCCTGCTCGCGCCGGTGACCAGCGCCACCTTGCCCGACAACGGCCTGTCGCGCCCCACCATGGCCCGCTCCGCCGTCGTCATCGCGGCGCCGTCCACTGTGCGCGGCCTTCCTGGTTCGCTGCAGCACGCCGGCGGGGCAACAGGAAACCGGCGGCGATCAGCCACACGAGTCCGCCGAACCGCCCAACTGGCAGGAGGAACTGAAGCGGTTCGAGGACCATCGAGAGGAAGCTCAGCTCGGACAGGGCGGCGATGACCAGTCCGGTCCACGCAAGCCACCGCGGCAAGAAGCCAAGGATGAGCGACGGGACGGCGGTCCCGGCCACCAGCAGGCCAAGTCCCACCACGAAGCCCACCCCTCCCGTGAGGTTGGCGAGAAAGGCGAGCGCCTGCGCAAGGGCCGTGTCCGCGACGACTTCGGGACGGCCCAGCAGCCACGTGATGAGACCCGAGAGCATGAGGAACACCGCCGCGGCGATGCCGCCAAAGAAGCCGATCGCCGGTCCGGGGACGCGCACTCCGAGCCGCAGCTGCCTGGCGTAGACAGTGGCCGCAAAGATCCCCAGGGGCACAGCCGAACCGAACTGCAACATGCCCGCCACTTGCGCGGATGTGGCGTTATGCCGGAAGAACCCCGCGGCGTCAGCGGCAGGTGCGAACGGGGAAACGAACCATTGCCCGCCGGTGATCAAGGGAGTTGCAGCCAGGCTGGCCAGGAACAATCCCAAGCTGACAATGGCAAGCACCCCGGGATGCGGCCCACCGGACCGGGCTGCGCTCCGTCCATCTACAACTGTGTGATCAGTCATGGCTGCACCCTTCCACTAGGCTGTGGCTGCACGGGAATTGCATCACTAGTCAAATGGTTCACCTGGAGAATTATTCTGTCAAGGGGGTATTCTGGAGCCATGAACCCAGCCACCCAGCGCCAGTCGAAGCGGACAGCCTTCCTCCTGTCACAGCTCGGCGCCGTGGCATCCTCCCGGTTTGCCGAGCGCACCCGTGGGATCGGCCTCACGCCAGGCGACGCCGGCGTCATCCGCCTGCTGGGCCGTGCGCCTGGATTGAGCCAGCGGTCCGTCGCGGAAAAGCTGGGCATCGTTCCCAGCCGCGTGGTGCCGCTCATCGACTCGCTTGAGGGCCGCGGGCTGGTGGACAGAACCCGCAGCAGCACCGACCGGCGGAACTACGAGCTGCACCTCACGGACGCCGGGCAGCAGGTACTGCATGAACTGCGCGGGATCGCCGAACAACACGAAGCGGAGCTGCTGGCACCCCTGACCGGCGACCAGGCCGCACAGCTGGGCGTCCTGCTCGCCCAGCTCGCCGACGCCCATGGGCTGGACCGGGACCTCCACCGCGGCAGCGTGAGTCAATCAGGGTAACGCCCGACGGCGGCGAGCACCGCCGTCGAGCCCCGTCACCGGGAATGGACTGCTTCTGGGACGCCAGTGGCCGCAAAGTATGGGCATTTCTCCCCTTTTGCGGGTGGGACAGTGGGTCTACCGTAAGCGCATCAGCGTCCACCGCCGTCGAGGAGCCGTCATGGCCGGGTTTATGCAGATCATTGAATTCACCTCTTCCCGCATCAAGGAGATCGAAGAGCTGGGCCGCCCCTCACGCACCGAGGGGACCACGCTGCCTACATTCCGCCGCATCGTGGCCACGGCGGACAGGGACCATCCGGGGCACTACTTCACCGTGGTCGACTTCGACTCCTTTGAAACAGCGATGGAGAATTCCGGGCGTCCGGAAACATCGGAGTTCGCAGCCAAGATGGCGAAACTGTGCGACGGACCCGTGATCTTCCACAATCTGGATGTCATGTGGGAGGACACAGGAGAAGGTGCGGACAACGCCTAGCAGCAGGGCGGTGGAACGCAGCGGGTTCTTGTCGTAGGAGCGGCTTAGGATTCCTTTCATGAGGATTGCCGTTGCAGGGGGAACAGGTGCGGTGGGCCGCCACGTGGTGACCATCGCCAGGGAGCGCGGGCACGACGTGGTCAGCCTCAGCCGCACCGAAGGAGTGGACCTGGTCAGCGGGCGCGGCCTCGATCAGGCTCTCCAGAATGTCGAAGCCGTGATCGACGTCGTTGGGATCCAAACCGTGTCCACCAAGAAGGCCGTGGATTTCTTCACCAACGCCACCCAGAACCTGCTGGCGGCGGAGAAGAAGGCCGGCGTAACGCACCATGTGGCGCTGTCCATCGTGGGCATCGACAAGGCCAATTCAGGGCTGTACGCCGGGAAGCTGGTGCAGGAGGACGAGGTCAGGCACGGCGGCATTCCCTGGACCCTCCTCCGGTCCACCCAGTTCCACGAGTTCGTGCCGATGTCCATCAAGGCCGCCTCAGTGGGCCCGCTGGTCTTTGTGCCCACCATGGTCACCCAGCCGGTGGCGGCAAAGGAGGTGGCCGCGGCCCTGGTGGACGCGGTCGAGGCCGGGCCGCAGGGACGCATCCCGGACCTCGGCGGCCCCCGGACGGAACAACTGAAAGGCCTGGTCGCGGCCTATCTGGCCAAGACGCAGCAGAAAAAACGGATCGTTCCGCTGCACCTGCCCGGCCCCATGGGCAAGGCCATGCGCAACGGCGGCCTGATCCCGGCGCCGGGCTCCGCCGTCGGACGCCAGACGTTCCTGGAGTGGCTGGAAGCCATCGACGCCGCGTAAAAGCCGATGCCAAATGGGGCAGTTGCCCCATGCCCATGCTGTGGCCCGGTCCTAATCTCAGGGCATAGAGAAAAGGAGGCGGCCATGACCACCTACCAGCCGCAGTCATCAGCACAGGCAACACCGACACTTGCCGAACTTCCTTACGACGCAGCGGAGCACTTCGCCGGCTACGCCGTCCTGGGGTTACCTTTCACCAGCGGCCACTACCTGGCCTTCCGGGATTTCCCGGTGAGCTCCGTAGGCCCCGGCTACCGCTCCGTCTGGCACCGCACGCCTGGCGGCGAGTGGACCATCTACGCCAACACCGCACCGGAATTCAGCTGCGCACGCTACTTCGGGGCGGCCGTGCACCACACTGTTGAGACCGACGTCGACATCCAGTGGGGCGGGCCCTTCACCGCCCTGATCACCGTTCCGGGCGTCATTGACTGGCGCCTGCAGCTGGGCACCTCCGCGGCCACCTCAATGCTGACCGCCATGGCCGTCCGGATGCCCGAAAGCCTGTGGCGCAACGAGCCCGTGCTCCACGCCATGGGAGCATTCGCCGGACCGCTGCTCGGCGCCGGCAAGATGAAGGTCTCCGGGATGGTGCCCAACGGCCAGACGTTCCAGGCCCAGCCCCGGCAGCTGTGGCTGGTCACGGATTCCCAGGCAACCATCCTGGGCGAGGACGCGGGCACGCCCGGGGCGCTGGAGGTGCAGGACCACCTGGCGGACTTCTGGCTTCCGCAGCGTGGACTGTTCGGAGCGCAGGTGGGCGTGCGGTTCCCGTCCACCGCCCGTGCGGCTGGGCCGGAACCCGCCAGCCAACGCGCCGGAAAGAACCAGCTGGCATGACGGCGGTGGGCCGGTCCCTTCGGCCCGCCGACCCCTACTGCCCGGGGTGATGGCGTCCCTAGAATGGCACGTGTGAAGCAGCCAGCGGCTGGACCCCGCCGCAGTGAAGTCCTGGCCGCGCTGTCCCTCGCCATCGACCTGGGCCTCGGGCAACCGATGGAGCACATGCTGCGTTCCTGCCTGCTGGCGTTGCGGATCGCCGGGGCAGCGGGAGTTGACGCCGCCGGGCAGGGCAGGCTCTACTACGCGAACCAGGTGGCATGGATCGGCTGCCACGCGGATTCCTTCGAATTGGCAGCGCTGTTCACGGACGACATCGCTTTCCGCGCCGATTACTACAACCGCGACCAGCGCGGACTGCCCATGTACGCCGGCATGTTCAGCCATGCCGGCGCGGGCCTCCCGCCGATCGCCCGCGTTGCACACTGGACGCGTTTCGCGGCGACGGGCAGCGCCGCGGTGCGGACCATGATTGCCTCGCACTGCAGCTCCGCCGGGGTGCTGGCCACCAATGTGGGGCTCGACGGCGGCGTGGCAGGGCTGCTTGCCCACACCTTTGAGCGCTGGGACGGCAGGGGCCTGCCGGAGGGCGTCGCGGGGCCGGACATCCCGCTGGAAATGCGGATCATGCATCTCGCGGACACGGCGGAGGTGTTCCTGCGGCAGGAGGGCGTGGCCGGTGCTGTGGCGATGGTGCGGGCGCGCCGCGGCAGCCAGTTCGATCCGGCCCTGGCCGGGCTGTTCATCGACCAGGCCGCGGCGCTCACCCAAGGACTCCTCGACGTCGACTGCTGGCAGGCGGCCCTGGACCTGGCTCCCAACGACGCTCCGCTGTCCGGCCCGCAGCTGGACGCGGTACTCTGCGCTGTCGGTGACTTCGCAGACCTAAAGTCTCCCTATACCGCTGGACACTCCCGCGCCGTGGCTGCCCTCGCGGCCGCTGCGGGCGAGGAGCACGGGCTGCCGGCCGACGATGTCAGTGAGCTCCGCCGTGCAGGATGGGTTCACGACCTGGGCCGGCTGGGAGTCTCCAACCAGGTGTGGGACAAGAAGGAGCCCCTCTCCCGGGCGGACCTGGAACGCATCCACATGCATCCGTACCTCGGGGAACGGATCCTCAGCCGTGTTCCCGGGCTGAAGGGCGAGGCGGCCCTGACCGGCCTGCACCATGAGCGGCTGGACGGGTCCGGCTACCCACGCGGAATTGGCGGAACCGAGTTGGGGATCAAGCAGCGGATCCTGGCGGCCGCAGATTCCTACCATGCCTCCCTGGAGCCGCGTCCACACCGGGCCGCGCTCAGACCGTCCGAGGCAGCTGCACGGCTGCGGCAGGAGGTTTCAGCTGGCCGGATCAGTCCCGAGGCTGCTGACGCCGTGCTTACGGCGGCCGGCCAGCAGCCCCACCGCCGGCCTGCTTCTCCGGCCGGGCTCACCCCCAGGGAAGTGGAAATCCTCGGTATGCTCTGCCGCGGGATGGCTCCGGCCGAGATAGCCGCCAGCCTGTTCCTGGCCCGCAAGACCGTCCGCAACCACGTGGAGCACATCTACACCAAGATCGGTGCAACCAACCGGGTGGGTGCCACGTTGTTCGCGGTCAGGAACGGGCTGATCGATTAGCCGTAGGGCGACGCCCTGACCCGGAACGGCACCGTCTATGCCGACGTTAATGGGGTATGAGAAAGCGCGTTGTCATCCCGGCCGTGCTGCTCGTGGCTGTCATCGCGGTTAGCGTGGGACTGTACCTGTTCCAGCCCTGGCGCATCTTCACCAGCTCAACGGTGATCGAGGATGTTCCGGCCGCTGCCACACCTGCTGCCACACCTGCGGGCGTGCCTGCCACCGAGTCGGCGGCGCCCTCGGCAGCGCCCTCCGCCGTCGCTTCCGTCCCAGTTCCGCGTGAGCTGGCAAAAGGCCAACTCATCAGTCACGAACATGCCAGCTCGGGAACGGTGAAGATCCTGGAACTCCCGGACGGAAGGCGGATCCTCAGGCTCGAAGGCCTTGATACGTCCGACGGACCAGACCTCCATGTTTGGCTCACCAACGCCCCAGTGATCGAGGGCTTCGACGGCTGGTACGTCTTCGACGACGGCGCGTACCTTGACCTGGGCGCGCTCAAAGCGAACAAGGGCGACCAGAACTATGAGATTCCGGCTGCCGCGGAGCTTGGCGACTACAGCTCCGTCAGCATCTGGTGCGCTCGTTTCGCGGTGTCATTCGCCGCTGCCGAGTTGAACACGTAGGCCAAGGACCGCCGGGCATACCCTGAAACCGGTCAACATTTTCGACAAACCCGGAAAGGCATGCTCACATGCGGATACTCGTCGTCGGAGCCGGAGCCACAGGCGGGGCGTTCGGTACGCTCCTGCAGGAAGCGGGGCGGGATGTCACGTACCTGGTGCGTCCGCGCAAGCAGGAGGTCCTTCGCCGCGACGGGCTCCGCTTCGTCTCCCCCACCGCTGACCGGACGCACCGGGTGAAAGCTATCACCGCGCTGGACGCGTCAGGGACTTTCGATCTTATCCTCGTAACGGTCAAAGCCACGGCCTTCGAGGGCGTTGTGGGTGAAATCGGCGCTTTCGTGGGGCCGGAAACCGCCATCATTCCGATTCTTAATGGCATGGCCCATGTGGACCGGCTGGAGCAGCAGTACCCCGGGCAGGTACTCGGCGGCCTGGCGCGGATTGTCGCGACACTCGACGGCGATGTGGTCCGCCAGCAGATGCCCCTCACTTCGCTCATGATTGGCGGGCTGAACGGAAACCCTGTCCCTCCGGAGGTTTCCGAAGCTCTGAACGTGCCCGCCGTCGACTTCTCGGTAGTGGACGACGTAAGGGGCGCGCTGTGGGACAAATGGGCCTTCATCGCGGCCGCGGGAGTCGTCAACTGCCTGTTCCGGGCCCCGGTAGGACGGACCCTTGAGGCCGGCGGACAGTCGAGGATCCTGGAGGCCATCAGTGAAGCCGAAGCGGTGGCGGCCGCGGCGGGACATCCAGTTTCCGACGCCGCTCATGCACAGGCGGTCGGCATACTCACCGAACCGGGATCGGCCTTCACGTCCTCCCTGTACCGGGACCTCAGCGCCGGACTGCCGTCGGAAGCTGAACATATCCTCGGCGACCTCGCATGCAGGGCCAGGGACCTGAACGTTCCCACGCCGCTATTGGACCTCACCCTCATTCAGATCCGGGCCGGCCAGCAGCTCTGAGCCATCGGGCGACGGCGGCACTCACGCAAGTCCCGCCGTCGTACGTGCCTGCGTTACATCACCTTCCGGGCCGTCCCTTGTGTGAATCCCGAGCGATCTCCAGGGCCTCGAACGGCAGCGAGTCCAGGTCCAGCAACGGGTTGTTGTCCTGCGTCTCCACCAGCTTCCGGGCGGCTTCCTCCGAATCCACACTGGGCATCGACCCGGGCAGGTTCCGCCCGGCTGATTCAGGCAGGAACCGGATGGCCACGGCGGCCACCACGGCCACCGCCATGAGGTAGTACGCAATCGCCATATCGTCGCCGGTCACTCCAATGAGGGCCGCGATGATGAACGGGGCCGTTCCACCGAAAATGGCAACTGCAAGGTTGTAGGCGATGCCCATGGCTGAATAGCGGTGCTCGGTGGGAAACAGCGCCGGCAGCGCCGAGGCGAGGTTCGGCACCGAAAACGCCACCGGGAAGGCAATCAGGGCCAGGCCGAGCAATGTCATCGGAAGGCTGCCCACCGCTATCGCCAGGAACGCGGGAACCGCGAACACCACCGTACTCAAGGCCCCGATCCACAGCACGCGGCGGCGGCCGATCCGGTCCGAGAGAAGCCCGGTGAACGGGATGCACAGCGCCATGGCCACCAGGACCGGGAGGGTCAGCAGCGTCCCCTGGACCTCGTCGTACCCCTTGTTGCTGGTCAAGTACGTAGGCATGTAGGACGTGAGGGCGTAGGCCACAGTATTGGCAGCCGCCGCCAGGATCATGGCCAGCACGAGCGGCCGCCCGTGCGCCTTCACAATGCCCACCGGCCCCACGGGGCGAAGCTCTTCTCCGGGACTTTTGGCCGCCACCGCTTCGGCCTGCAGCGTGGCCTTGAAGGCGGACGACTCCTCGATCTTCAACCGGAAGTAGACGGCGACGATACCCAGCGGACCGGCCACCAGGAACGGGATCCTCCAGCCCCACTCCCCCATCTGCTCCTGGCCCAGGGTCAGCTGAAGCGCGGACACCACCGCCCCGCCCGTCGCAAAACCGAGGTAGCTGCCCATGTCCAGGAAGCTGACGTAGAAGCCGCGGCGCCGGTCCGGCGCGTGTTCGCACACAAAAGTAGTGGCCCCCGAGTACTCGCCGCCGGTGGAAAACCCCTGCACCAGCTTGGTGGCCACCAGCAGCACCGCCGCCCACAGGCCCAGCACCTCGTACCCCGGCAGCAGTCCGACGGCGAACGTTGCGGCGGCCATCAGCATCAGCGTCATGGCAAGCACCTTCTGGCGGCCGATCTTGTCCCCCAGCCAGCCAAAGAAGATCCCGCCCAGGGGCCGGGCGATAAACGTGGCGGCGAACGTCCCCAGCAGGAACAGGTTCTGCACTGCCTTGTCCGCCTCGGGCAGGAACACCGGCCCCATGGTGGTGATGAGGTAGCCGAATACACCGACGTCGTACCACTCCATGGTGTTTCCGACGATGGTGCCGCCCAGCGCCTTCCGCAGCGTCCGGTGGTTCACCACGTTGACGTCGGATACTTTCAGCCGCCGCTGCTGCTGGTTGTGCTCTGTCATGGCCTGCTCACCGCCACCTCAGTCTAGGGGCTGGGCATGTGCCGTGGTTCTTCCGGCCCGCCTGGCCGGCAGGAGCCCAACACTTTCGATCTTCCTGCCACCGACGCGCTCTGGCAACAACGGCCTGCAGGCACTTCCTGAAGCGCCGTCGTCGAAGGCCAGCCGGCTCTGGCGCCCAACCAGCGAACCGCCGTCGAACATTACGACGGCGGCCCGCTGGCCATGTGGCTCACTCTCCTACTGGCCCGGGCCCACTCCTGGGTGGACGGGCGCAGCCTTAGCTGATCGCCGGGTTTACCGGGCTGATGGCTGCCTGAATCCGGGGGTGGCTGCGGGCAAAGCCCCAGCGCAGGCTGATGACCAGCTCCCACACCAGGATCAGCAGGAACGACGGCGCGAAGCCGGACTCCGGAAGATTCACCCCAATGACCGCCGCGGTGACGATATTGCCCGCCCCGATGACAATGCCGGACCAGGCCAGCACGCGGCCCAACTCCTTCGTCCTGAGGGCGGCAAAGGCGGCGCAAAGCACGAACAGGCCGGCCGGCAGGAGTCCGACCATGAAATCTGCCTTGTTCATCTGGGTGAGAATGGCGGCCTGCTCCGGCGAAATCTGGTCACGCAGCGAATAACCGGAAATGAGAGGGCCCGCTGAACCCAACTTCACAGCAATCTCGACAACACCGCCGACGAGGGCGACTGCCGCCACCCAGCCGGCAGCCCGCAGCCGCCAGCAAACGTATCCAACGAACGCCATCCACAACGTGAACGCCAGAAATTCCATGCCCATCGCCGCCTGGGCGGCTGGGTTGGCGGCCATGCGTGCTAAACCGTCAAGGCTCTGCTGCCCTGTTGGCGCATCAGGCGTTGCTGGGTCTGCGCCGATGGCAATTGCAGCGTTCGCCAAGATGAAATATGCGGCGCCGCTGAAAGCTCCGAGCCTGTCCATGGCGGTGATGGCTCCTCCTGGCGCTGGCCTTACCGAGCCTCCACGACCCCCGGATTGGATTTCGCTTGCTGGGTCTGGACGGGTTTTCATGATGATTCCTTTCCCTTGCTGGTGCTTTCCTGCCTCATCTTTGGGTGAGGCGACGGAACTTCCAGAGTTCCGGTGATCCTTCCAGCGGCATGGCCGCATGATCCTGCTGACATCGGATGCTCTGCCACCCAGTTGATGCTGGAGGTACTGTGCTTTCCGGTGCGCCATCGGAGGGTGCTGTCCCAATAAGTCCGAGGCTGAGGGCGGTGGCTATGGTCAGCCATGCTGTTCGTTGTCTGGAATTCCAAGCCATCGAAGGCTCCTTGGTTCTAAACTCCCTGGCCTTCTTATCCACGGAGTTGATAAAAGTGTCGGTTGCGGCAGGGCGTGGCGCGTCGACCCCCGGTAGCCATTCCTACGTACATCAGAAGGGGATGCTGCGCGGTCATCAGCTACATCCCACGGTGTAGACCCGACCGGTCTCCTGGGTTCGTTTGGCCGTGGCTTTTCAATGCGGGGATGGATAGTGTCCACTCATGGATGGCACACGAAGCGGTGCGCCCGTGCCGGCCGGCACCGCCGACCGACGCCTCCGTGTGGTGCTTGTCGATGACGAAGCCCTAATCCGGGCAGGACTGGCGCTGCTGCTGGAGTCGGAGCCCGACATGGTGGTGGTCGGGGAGGCCGGTGACGGCCGGGCCGGCGTTGAAGTGATCGCAGGGCTGCAGCCCGACGTCGTGGTGATGGATATTCGCATGCCGGTCATGGACGGCGTGGCGGCCACGCGTATCCTCACCTCCGAAGCGTTCAATGCCGGCCGCACAGAAGCCATCCCGGTCCTCATCCTGACTACCTTCAATGAGGATGAAGCTGTCCATGCCGCCCTTCGTGCCGGCGCCTCCGGCTTCATCCTCAAGAACTCTGCGCCGCGCATCCTGGCATCCGCCATCCGTGCCCTGGCTGAGGGAGCCGGCTGGCTGGACCCGAACGTCACCCGGAAACTCCTCGAGGAATTCTCCAGCAGACCGGAGCCCTTCCACCCCACCCCTGCAGAGTTGGATGAGCTGACACGCCGTGAACGGGAAGTGCTCGCCGCGATTGCCCGCGGCATGAATAACACCGAGGTCGCGGCCAACCTATTCCTCAGCGAGGCGACCGTGAAAACCCACGTGCACCGCATCCTGATGAAACTTGGCGTGGCGGACAGGGCGCAGGCTGTGGCGGCGGCCTACCGGTTGGGCCTGGTCAAACCGGACGGGCGCGGCTGAGCAGTCCAATCTGGCGCCATTACCGATTACCGCAATGGTCCACCCCGAGGTGTAGCCCATCGCTCATACGGAGGGTGGATGAAGAAAGTCCTGGCCGGGCGCACACTGGGGACAGAGGCACAGCCTTTCTTGAGAACCCGTTGCGAGGTGGATGATGGTCCAAAAATCATCGATGTCCAAGGTTGCACACTCCGGTCCGGCGGGGATGAACCGGTCACCTGGTTTCACGAAGGCAGACTTCGCCGTCGTGCTGCTGGCATTTGCCGTCGAGCTCGCCAGTTTTTTCCCGGCTACGGCCGGTTCGCTCTCGGGAGTCCTGGCCGCGGCGGCTTTGATGTACGTGGCGGGCGGATTCGTCCCACTCCTTTGGAGGCACCGCGCCCCGGTCATGGTCTTCGCAGGGCTCCTGCTGCATCAGGCGATCTTCGTTGTCTTCCTCACTCCGGGGTACTTCACCTTCTCGGAGCTTTACCGCGTCCCTTACATGCCAATAACCACTGTCCTGGTTGCACTGGCCGCAGTGGCATCCGATCGCCCGCTTCGGCAGTCACTGACAGCCCTTATTACCGCAGTTGCCTTTCCTGTCCTGATCACTTCACTCGGCAGGCCCTTTGATGAGGATCTGTGGTTCATCGGTACCGGGGGCTTTTGGCTGGGAGGGGCGTGGGCGTTCGGCCGTTTTGTGGCGCGAAGCCGTCTCCGCATCAGCTCTTTGGAGGAAGACCGGCGCAAGGCTGAAGCTGCCATCGCCCAGGAACGCGCGCACATCGCCGCGGAACTGCACGACATCGTCTCCCACGCCGTCACGGTGATGATGCTGCACGCCGCCGGCGGACGCAGGGTTATTGACACCGATCCCCGACGTGCCGCCCAGGCCCTGGAAGTGATCGAATCCGTCGGAACGGAGGCCACGCAGGAACTGGCCCGGCTCCTGAGTCTGTTGAAGCGGCCCGGCCAGAAATCAGACGAAGACCAGCAAAGCCCACTGCCGACGCTGAGCGACATTCATGGGTTGATCGAGCCCGTCCGTTCAGCGGGCGTGCAGGTGGCTGTGAAGGCCTCCGGGCCGGCTGGCAAGCTGGACCCCAGCGTGGGCCACGCTGCGTACCGCGTGGTGCAGGAGTCGCTGACGAACATCTCCAAACACGCCGGATCGGGAACGAATGCGCTCATCGATCTTCGGTGGGAACCCCGTACGCTGACCCTCAACATTTCCGACGACGGAGGCGGCAGGCCCGAGAACCATCTTGACGGCACGTCAGGCTACGGGCTCCTGGGGCTCAAGGAGAGGGTGGAGGTCGCCGGAGGAAGCATCGAGTGGGGACCGAGAGAGCGAGGCTTCTTCCTGAGCGCGCACCTCCCCTCGTCGCCTTAGGGAAACTCCGTAGGCTCAGGTCATCTATGACAGCCCAGGGTGCAGGTCAGTCCAGCGCCCAGGCCTCGGAGCCGCCCGCCCCGCTGACCTTCCTGCGGCGCCGCAGCACCACGACCAGCACAGCAGCACCGGCCAGGGACAAAGCGCCCGCTCCGGCGGCGACGGCGGGAAGAGCCACGTCAAAGGAACCCTTGGCAATCACGGCACCGTCTGACCCGCCGTCGTCGCCCACGGCTTCCTCTTCCCCGCCCGGGGCGACCGGCGCGGCAGTGCCGGCCGGTCCGCCGTCGAGCACTGTCAGGGACTTGGCGCGCCTGTTCACCACCACCACAGAGCCGTCGCTCCGCTGCACCATCCTGGCGGGATCATCGCCGACGGCGATGGTGCGCGTGGCAGCGCGCGCGCCGGCGGGAATGACAGAGACGAAATCGTCCAGGCTGTCGGTCACGTACACGGTTCCGTCGGCAGCGGCCAGCACCTCCTGCGGTGCAGTGCCCACGGGAATCCGCCGTACCACCGTGGTGCCGCCGGGCTCGATCACCGTAACGTCATTCGTCAAGATGTTGGCCACATAGACGGTCCCGTCCGGCGCCGCCGCAATCCCATGCGGAGCGGCCTTGGCCCCCACATCAATGGTGTGCGACGGCCAGGGCGCCCCCGCCGCAATCACCGTAACGGTGCCGGCAAGCTGGTTGGTGGCATACGCCGTCCCGTCCTTGGCTAGGGCCGCCTTCACCGGATACGGTCCGGCCTGGATGGTCCGGTGCACCCACGCCTCGCCCGGCTTCACCACGGATAGGGAGTCCTCCTCTGGGTTGACCACGTAGAGCGAACCCTCGGGCCCCACGGCCAGCCAGTGCGTGCCGGCAGACACCTTCATCACCAGGGAAACTTCGTTCGCGCCCGGGGCCACCACGCCGATCTCCGACTGCGCGCCCCCGCTCTGCGCCACGTACAGCGTCCCGTCAGGCGTCACAGCCAGCGAGGTGGGACCGCTACCGGCCTTGATGGTGCGGTACGGCACGGTCTCCCCCGGCCTGTAGGCGTTGACGCCGCCGTTCCAGTTGTAGTCGCTGACATACAGCGTGCCGTCCGGCCCTGACACAACGCCCACGGGCTGTCCAACGGCGTCAATCACCTTCGGGTCGGCCGCGGAGGCAGGAACGGCCACGACGGCGGATCCCAGTAAGAGCGCGCCGCCCGCCAGCAGTGCCATCCCGGCAGAAGAGACCGCGCCTGCGGCACGGCGGAGCGGCAGATAAATCACGTTGTTCCCCCAAAATCCTGCCGACCCCCGCGGCAATCCTCCAATCCTACCCGTGCGAGCCTCCGGTCACCGGAGAACCTGGCAAGAGCCAAAAAGGAGGCCGACGGCGACACCCAGTGTCGTCGTCGGCCTCCTTTTACGCCAGGCGGGTGCTTTCCCCGAAAGACGCCGGAATGCTAGGCCGCCGTGGGAAGCGTTACGTAGCTGCCCTCGATGACGCCGGCGGGAACTGCGGGAGCGCCGGCTACCGTGACATAGCTGCCACGGGTAACGGGGGGCAGGTTCCGGCTGCCTGCGACGGTGACATAGGTGCCCTCAGCGCGGGCCGAGGTGCTGCCGGCGGGGAGACTTACGTAGCTGCCGGCAGCGGTCTGGATGGTGGATGAGGAGGTTGCGGGGCGTTCAGCCAGCAAAGTCATGGGTTCTCCTTGGGGTTTCAGGATGAGGGCCGTTCAGGTTCCTGTGCCGCTCAAGCAGGAGGGCGGTAGCGTTGTGTCGCGTGCCCTGCTGGCCCGGGGATGTTCACCGGTGCGGCCTTCAAGGGCTACGGTGGCCTGTCTCCAATTTTACGGCTTATCATGAGCTATTCAAAATAACGTGTGATGACTCACGCGGGCGCGCCAAACCAGCGGGACGCCGTCGCAATGTACGACGGCGTCCTGCTGGCAAAGGTGCCAAACTCCCCTACTGTCCTGTGCGCTACTGTCCGGTGCCCTCCTGTCGTGTGCGCTACTGTCCTGTGTCTACTGGCCGGGCGCGCGGTAGGACGGCGTCTTCTTGGCGGCCTCGTCCAGGTCCTCCACGCTCAGGAGCGGCTTCAGGCGGACGTTGACGTTCCCGCTCGAATTGATCAGCAGCGACAGTGCTGCAGCGCTTGCATCATCCGGCACGTCAAAAACACCGAGGACGTCGTAATACCCAAAGGCGTAGTAGAAGCTCTCCAGCGTTCCTCCCACGGACTTCAAGGCCTCCGTCAGCGCATCGCGGCGCCTGGTGCCACCCTCCTGCATGAGTCCCTTGATGCCCTGGCCCATGTACGTTGCTTCAAACAGATACTTCGGCATGATCTTTCCCTTCCTGGATCCCGAACACGGTGATCGGCCGGCCATGCGGAAGGCGCCCGCGGATCCCGGGCACGTTTGATGCAGGATGGCGTCCACACAGAATCCTCCTCACCTGGCTCATTGGCCGTGCAGGAGCGGCCCAGATCCGGCCCCTTATCCCGTGGAAACGGGGTGGATGACCCCGCTAACGCCGACGCTATTCCCCGGGCTCCCGGCAGTCAATAAGCGGATGTGTTGCGGTACTCGGCCTCACGCGGTGGAATTGGCCAGCGGCTATCGCTTACCGCAACCAAGTGCAGTACCTTGGGCGTAGGCCGTATGAACAGGCGCTGCTGGGTGCTGTTGTTCCGGCCATCTCCGCTGGAATCCAGCCCCAGCCCACAGCATGAATAATCGAGCCCAAGGTCAAAGCCTGGCCACGTGCCACCGGCTGGACCAGAGATGCCAACTCATGAACATTGCGCCTATTCCCCGCTCCCGTCCCGCCCCCAAGGCCCGCTGGTTCATTCCAGCCGCCCTGATCCTGCTCAGCCTCGTACCGATCCTCGCCGGTTCCCTCCGCCTGACCCAGTTGGCGGGAGGCCAGGTAACACCGGAGAACGCCAGGTTCTTCGATTCGCCCGTTCCCGTGCTGGTCCACATCCCAACAGTCACGGTGTACCTGGTGCTGGGTGCCTTCCAGTTCGTTCCCCCGCTTCGCCGCGGCCGTAGAGGCCGGCCAAGCTGGCACAAGGTCGCGGGCCGTATCCTTGCCCCAACAGGCCTGCTTGCCGCCCTGTCCGGCTTGTGGATGGCCGTTTTCTATGACCTCCCGCCCCTGGACGGGCCGCTGCTGCTGGTCCTTCGGCTGGTGTTCGGGTCCGCGATGGTGGCGTTCATCGTCCTGGGGTTCATCGCGGTGCGGCGCCGGAACTACGTCCGCCACAGCGAGTGGATGTCCCGGGCGTACGCCATCGGCATTGCCCAAGGAACCATCGTGGTAGTCACCCTCCCCTGGATAGCCTTGGTGGGGCCGGTCACCGAGCTCAGCCGGGCGCTGCTGATCGGGGCGTCCTGGGTGATCAGCCTGGCGGTGGCCGAATTCTTCATCCACCGCCGCGCCCGGGGGCCCGCTCCTGGAGGACACATAATCCGCGACGTCGCCGCCATCCCTGAGCTACCCTCCGTCACCTAAAACCCCTATAGCCTCAGCTCCTTTGCCGGTGCCAGAATGATGCGCACCAACTTCCTTCATCCGGCCGGGAACAGGGCACCAAGGACGCACCCTCATGACGTACGTCAAGGCATTGGGCGATGTGGGCCCGGACGCCATCGCCGAGGCCGGTGGCAAAGCTGTGGGCCTGGGAGGCCTTATCCACGCCGGGCTGCCCGTCCCGCCGGGGTTTGTCCTGACCACGGCCGGCTACTCCGAGTTCGTCGCCGGGAACCACCTCGAGGCGGCGATCCAGGAACTCGCCACGCTCCAACCGGACGCGGCGCCGGAAGACTATGAGCACGCTTCCGCCCTGATCCGGACCCTATTCAGCAAAGGCGTAATACCGGCCGCCATCCAAGCCGAACTCGAGGCCGCCTATCAACGCCTTGGCCCGGATACAGCAGTGGCGGTCCGCTCGTCCGCCACCGCGGAGGACCTGGCCTCGGCCAGTTTCGCCGGGCAGCAGGAAACCTACCTGAACGTCCACGGCACGGAGGCGCTCAGGCACGCCGTCATCGACTGCTGGGCGTCGCTCTGGACGGCCCGCGCCATGGCCTACCGTGCCCGCGAAGGCGTGCGGCCTGACCAGGTGCGGCTCGCCGTCGTGATCCAGGAGATGGTGGAGGCGGACGCGGCCGGAGTCATGTTCACCGCCAACCCTGCGAACGGCCGCCGCGACCAGTCCGTGATCAGCGCCGCATGGGGCCTGGGCGAGGCCGTGGTCAGCGGGACGGTCACCACGGATGACCTGGTGGTTGAGTCCGCCACGGGCAGGGTCCTCTCCCGGCACACAGCCGACAAGCACGTCATGACCGTGGCCGCGGAGAACGGAACGGCCGAGGAAAAGGTGGCGGAAGCCCGCCGTCGTGCGCCTGTCCTGGACGATGCCGCCGCAGCCGAACTCACCCGCTACGGCCAGCGCAGCGCGGACCATTTCGGGGCACCGCAGGACATCGAATGGGCGCGGGCCGGCGGCCGGTTCTTCCTGCTGCAGTCCCGGCCCATCACCGCGCTTCCCGAACCCGCAGCCGACGTCCCGGACACATGGCCCGTCCCCTACCCCAAGGGGATGTATTTCCGGGCGAGCATCGTGGAGCAGATGCCGGACCCGCTCACACCGCTCTTCGCTGACCTCATCGACGGTTCGGTGACCCGGTCGCTGTCTGCCCTGATGAACCAGATGCTGGGCCCGAACTCAGTGCGCGATGGCGAGGTGCGGTTCCCCACCATCAACGGCTACGCCTATTACTACTACCGCAACTGGGCCATGGTGCGGATGACGGGCAGGACGGTTCCGGCGCTGGGCGCGCTGTTCCGCGGCAAGGCGCACATGGGCCTCGCCGGCTGGCGCGACTATTCGCATCCACGCTACGAACGGGTGGTCAGGGACTGGTCCGCCACCCCGCCTTCGGAGCTCGGCGGCGAACGGCTGTTGGCCGGCGCGCAGGCCCTCCTGGACGCCGGCACCGTCTACTACACCGCCGTGCAGTCCATCATCCCGCTCGCCGCCATGAGCGAGCTCTCCTTCCGCGCCTTCTATGACAAGGCGGTCCGGCGCGACGGCGATCCCCCGGCCCAGTCGTTCCTGCTGGGCTTTGACAGCGAGCCCATCCAGGCGGATAAGTCGCTGTACGACCTGGCAGGGTGGGCGCGCAGCGATCCCGGGCTTGTTGCGGCTTTGCTGGAACGGCCGACGGCGGAACTCGCCCAGTGCCAGCGGACCGGTTCCGCGCCACAAGGGGTGGACGACGTCCTCTGGCAGGAATGGCGCTTCACCTTCCAGGAGCACCTGGACCTGTATGGCCACGCGGTCTACAACCTGGATTTCGCCACCCCCGTCCCGGCCGATGACCCGTCCGCCCAGCTGGAGACGGTGAAGTTCTACCTGCGCGGGCAGGGCACCGATCCGCATGAGCGGCAGCGGCTGCTGACCGAGCGCCGGGAGGAACTGACGCGGGAGATGGCCGCCCGGCTGGGGCCGCGCCGCCGTCGCCTGTTCTTCCGCCTGCTCCGGTGGGCGCAGGAAACCGCGCCGGCCCGCGAAGACGCGCTGGCCGACGTCGGACTGGCCTGGCCGCTGCTGCGACGGATGCTGCTGGAACTCGGGCGGCGGCTGGTTTCCTCGGGGGTGCTCGCCGCACCGGAGGACGTGTTCTGGCTTAGACACCAGGAGCTGCGCGCCGCCGTCGACTTCGGCCTCGCCGAGCATGGTCCCCTTGGCGGCGCTGCCATCGCCGGAGCTTCCCGGCCCGTCCGGGCCGCCGCCGTCGACGAGCGGAAGATGCTGTGGCGGGGCCAGGCGAAGGCTGCCGCCCCGCAGATGCTGCCCGAGAGCAGGTGGATGGAACGGTCTTTCGGGTCATGGATGCCCGCAGGCTCCCAGCACCAGTCCGGCGACGTGATCAAGGGCGCCGGCGCGAGCTCCGGCCGGGTCACCGCGACCGCCCGCGTGCTGCGGGGTCCCGAGGATTTCGGCCTCATGCAGCCCGGCGAGGTGCTGGTGGCCCGCATCACCACTCCCGCCTGGACTCCCCTGTTCGCGATGGCCTCCGCCGTCGTGACTGACGTGGGCGGACCGCTGAGCCACAGCTCCATCGTGGCGCGCGAATACGGCATCCCCGCCGTCCTGGGCACCGGGGTGGCGACGCAGCGGCTGGCCACCGTTCAACAGGTCACGGTTGATGGCGACGCCGGTACGGTCACCATCGGACAACCAGCCACCACTGGGCAACGTTAGGAAAGAGAGGCCGGGAGGCGCATAGTTGGGAGATGACCAGTCCTTACACCCGGGGCGACTCCTACAGCAGCGAGGCTTCCCGGAAACACATCCAGCAAGCGCTCGCGGCCTACGGTGCAACGGACGTTGTGTTCAGCCACCGGGGGAACCTGAGTGCCGTCGCCTTCAGGGGTGACGGGAGGCAGTTCCGGATCGTCATGCCCATACTGCAGTCAGAAGGCGCCCTGGCCATTCGGGGGGACATCGCGGACAGCCGGCTCCATGAAGCGAACGCCAGGAGCCTCGAACGTGCCAACCGCAAATCCTGGCATGCCCTGGCCCTGGCCATCGACGCCAAGCTCGGGGCGGCGGCGGCAGGCATTGCCACCCTTGAATCGGAATTCCTGGCCCATGTGGTCCTCCCCGGAAACCACACGGTGCTTGACGAACTCGAACCCGTCATCGACTCCGCCTACCGGTCCGGCCGGCGTCCGTCATTCGGCCGTCCGGATCCTTCTGCGCGTACCGAAGAATCGCAGGTCCCCGCGGATTTTCCGCACCTCCGGTCCGTCCCGTCCCCCACCGCGCGCCGCGGGAGCTGACCGCACCGGCTCCCAAAGCCGCCGGTGCCCGCCTGGCCGGACACCCGCCGTCGAGCACGGCACCGCCGTATGCCAACAGGCGTAGACTCAAAGCATCCCGGGACACCGAGACTGGACATCCGGTTTCCCGAAAATGAGTTCCATCCTCCTGCAGCCCTCCCGGGCTGCTGACCAGCGCCGTACCGAGCGACTTCGACTCCGGCGCTGCAGGGAATTGGAACGACGAGGGCGGCCAAGAGCGAACCAAAGGCCAGAACGGCATCCGATCGCTTCCTCCCCGCAGCCGCCCCGACCCCTCGAAGCCCTGGGGTTGGTCGAGGAGCAGCGTCTTGTGTCCCTTCGACTAAACCCCGGCAACTGCCACGAAAGGCACCCCATGACAGATTTGCGCATCCGCGACCAATGGAACCGGCTTCCCTCTCCCGTGACACAGTGGCTGATGGAAAATCCCGGCTGCGTGATCCTTCCGCGGACACTGTCCGCGGAAATCAGTGCAGCCACGGGCCAGCCGGCCAACGACGATCCCCACGGCGAAACGACGCTTAGCCAGGAGGACCTGGACTTCATCCGGATGAAGTCACATGAGGCCGGGCCGGGCCAGCCGGACCCTGGTTACACGTTCTTCGACTCGGTCCAGCCGTAATTCCGACCAGCCCTGGGCGCTGACCAGCCCTAGGCGCTCCCGGCCGGATACGTCCGGCCGGAAGTCCACGCGCAGCCAGTCCTGTCCGAAGGTCAAATAGTGGCCAGGGCACCCATGGCGCTTTCCACCCGGACATGGGTGCCTGCCTCGATATGGACCACCTCGCCGTCAATCTGGCATGGAACAGCGTTGCGCGTGGAGAAGGCATAGCTTGTGACGCTGGGCTGATGCCCGAGTCCCAGGGTGACGGCGCGGAGCGTCATCAACGCCATCTTCATGAGCCCGGCGTGGGGCAGCGTCACCACCTCGAACCGGCCATCGTCCGGGTAGTGCGACTCGCTGACCGTTCCATACTTCGCCATACGCGAGATGTTGGCCAGGATCAGGCTGTCGAACTTGGCGGTGGCTCCGTCGTCCCGCACCAGCTCGAACGGCTTCAGGCCACGGAGGGTGCGGGCAACGGAAATCAGTTCGACGACTTTTCCTTTGCCGCCCTTTTCGATGCCGATGGCCATCAGGGGCGTCAGCCCGAAACCCACATAGGAGTGCGCGTACTGAACCTGCTCGCGGCTTCCGGAACGGAACGCCACCCGGAGCAGGTCGATGTGCCGTACTTCGCCCGTCCGGAGGGCGTCGGTGAACGTTCGGGCCGGCAGGCTTCGAAAGTGGTCGTTGGCGTTACCTGCAGGAATCACCGAGCACATGGCCTTGCTGCCGGGAACGTCCATCACGCCGTTGACCACGTCGTTGTACCCGCCATCGCCGCTGACTGACAGGATAAGCGGGGCACCCTGACCTGCCTCGGTCCGCGCAAGCGCACGGGCGTGCCCGGCATATTCGGTAGGCAGCAGGTCCACAGGCAGGCCCGGCAGGTCCACAGCCAGCTCCCGCTGCAAGGCCTCGATCCGGGCGCCCATCCCCGCCCGGCCAGCATTGAAGATCACCACGGCGCGGTCGAAGGGGCAGGCTCCGTCATCAGCCATGGCGTGCTGCTACTCCCCCATCCCGGGATGTACGGGTACGAAATCGACGGTGTTCCCGGAATTGGTGCGGCCTGCAGGGGTCCTGTTGTATCCCCGCGCGTCGAGCCCGTTCCTGGCCCGGAATTCCGCGAGCGCGGCGTCGTAGGCGTTGTTGAGGGTCCGGCCCGAAAACTCGCCGGTGCTGCCGTCGTTGAAGGCGATCCGGATCCGGACGCTTGCCGGGTAGTGCCGTTTCATCCGGATGAAGCCGTCGGCGTCCTGCTGAAGGGTGATCATGGGAATCTGCTTTCGTTCGTGGGAGCAGTCTCAAGTTTGCCTCACATGGGACTAACCCCGCCGCTATCCCTCGCAGGCCACCCCGTCGCCGTCGCCGTCCAGCCCGGACCGGTAGCCGGCAGCACCGGCATACAGTGGCGCTGCCCCGGCGGCCACCACCTCGGCACAGTTGGCGTAGTAGACCGCAGTGCTGGCTGCGGCGGGCGCGACGGTGGTCGGTGCAGGTTCGCCGGGGCAGCCGGCCAGGATGCCCGCTATCGCGTCGTGTTCGGCCTGCGTCACCCACAGGCCGTACCGGGCCTTCACGGACACCTGCCGGGCGACGTACCCGCACCGGAACTCCTTGACGGACGGCAACCAGGTGGCCGCGTCGCCGTCGCCCTTTTGCTGGTTGGTGGGACCGTCGGTGGCCTGAAGGTTCAGCGGATCATTCGCAAACGCCGTCCGCTGCTCCGCGGTCAGCTGCTGGGCGCCCTTTTGCCACGCGTCGCTGAGGGCCACCACGTGGTCGATCTGCACGGCACTGCTGGTGGTGGTGCCGCGGATGAAGTTGATGACGGTGCCGGTGTAGGGATCGGCGAGCACGCCTGTCTTGATGGTGCAGGGGACGGTGCTGGTGAAGGTCACCTCGGTGAGGTCCCGCTGGAGGATGTCGTTGCGGGTGTCGCAGCCGTTCCGGTCCACGTCCGCCCAGGTAGGCCCGAACAGCGAGCGCTCGTACCCCGTCTTGGGCGCCCGGCCCTTAATGGGGAGGGTCGCCAGCAGGTCGGCGGCCTCAACAGGAGCCTCCGACCCGGCCAGGATGGTGGTGCTGTCCGGGGCATCGGCGGCGACCGCCGGCAGGCTTGGAGTGAAGAGCGCCAGCAGGGCGGAAAGGACGACGGCGACAGCCCAGCGGGAGCCGGACCCTGGCGTTGTTGCGGGCAAGGACGTGTGGCCGGACATGCAGGTTCCCCAGGTTATGTGTGCAGGAAGAGTTAGGGGCGTCAGCCCCCCATTGCCGCTGACGCCACAGACGAGCCTAGCCGCCGGCGCCCGCCAAAGATGCCCGTTCCGCCCGGACTGGGCCAATCCTTCCCGACTCCTGCGCCAATACTGCGGCCGGGACCGGATGCAGTATGGTCCCACGTGGCCCAAAGTAACTGAAGGCAACGGCGTGTCATGTCCGGGAGCAGACTTAGCATGGGGCATGGCTTACAACGGCGTAAAGACGGCATGCACATTCGTGGCCCTTCTTGGGTTGCTGGTCACAGGAACGGCTCCGGTGTCGGCCGCAACGCCATCCCCGAGTAAGGACCCGGTGGGCAACGACATCTCCTGGCCCCAGTGCAATAAGTCCCTTCCGACGGGGCAGGCCTTCGGGATCGTGGGCGTGACCGGCGGACTGGCCAACAACACCAACCCTTGCCTCTCCGACCAACTCGCCTGGGCCGCCCGCTCTTCAGGGCAAACCAAGCAGCCCAAGGTCGCGTTGTACGTCAACACTGCCAACCCGGGGCATGCGGGCTCCTGGTGGCCTTCGTCCAACACTTACCTCGGGGTACAGGTCACCAATCCCTATGGGACCTGCGCTTCGGATGGTCCCGTCGACCTCGCCTGCTCCTACATGTACGGCTACGCAAAGGCGTATGACGACGCCAGGCGCGGCGTGGCCAACCCAGGCAACTATTTTTGGTGGCTGGATGTGGAGACGGGCAATAGCTGGCAGACCAACACAGCCCTGAACCGGGCAACCCTTGAAGGGATGGTGGACTACTTCAAGAGCATTACTGCCGGACATACGGACGCCGACGGCAAGAAGGCCGGCGTCGGGATTTACTCAACGAAGTCCCAGTGGGCGACCATCGCGGGGACTGTAGCATCCAGCAGTTCCCTGGCAGGGCTGCCGAGCTGGCTTGCGGGTGCCAGAACCCTCCGGGGAGCCAAGTCGAACTGTTCTCTTTCTGGCTTGACGCCCGGCAGCCGCGTAACAGTGACCCAGTACGTGTCGTCCGGTCTCGACTACGACTACTCCTGCATCTAGGCCAACATCTCCCAGCCGTAGATCCCAAACACAGCGGCGGCACCCAAGCCGGGTGCCGCCGTCGTCATTCATTCAGCCTTGTTCGCTCACGGACCCGCCGGGCGGACGACGATGGCTGAACCGGTCTGGTTAACCAGCGAGCCGGAGCTCGAGGTTGCGGTGGCGGTCTTGGTGCCGGTAGCGGACGTATCCGTCAGGGCGAGGGAGTTAACCTCGATGGCCGCGTTCGACTTGGCCGCGATGTTGGACGATACGTCACCCACCTCGGTTGTCCCCGCCGGTGGCGTGAAGGACGTGGTGGCCGAGTTGGTGGAGTTCCGCAGGCCGTGCGCGGTCAACAGCAACGACCCCGGTGTCACAGGCGTAATGGACGGAGCCCGGACATCCGGGTAGGCCACCCCACTGTTCGTGTCAGTGGTGGGTGTGACGTCCAGCGGCGTTGTCGTGTTCGCGCCCTGCACGGCCACCGTTGACCAGGCGTACCGGGAGGCGGGTTCGGACACGCTCGGTGCGGTGTCGCCGGCCTGCATCACGCGGTACCAGACCGCCTGGTGCGCCGATGTAGAGCCGGCACTGGTGAAGTCACCCACCGCCCGAGTCCAGCCCGCCGGGGCCGTGGTGTTCGCCGACGCGGCCACGGTGACCTGCGAGAACAGGAAGACCGTATCGCCGGGTTGCCACCCGGCCGGCAGGGCGGCCGTGTACGAACCCGCGGCTGTCAGCTCGCCGGAACCCGTTGCGGAGGACCGGACCGAGACTGCCGTCGTTGTTGGCGGCGTCGTCGTCGGCGGCGTCGTCGTTGGCGGCGTCGTCGTCGGCGGTGTCGTTGTTGGCGGTGTCGTCGTCGGCGGTGTCGTTGTTGGCGGAGGCGCCGCACGGGTGACGGTGAATTTGTCTGTATAGGTTCCGCCGGAAGCGCGGACGAATGAACCGGTCAAAGTCGTGCTTGTCACCGACACGTTCAAGAAGCCGTAGGTGGGGTTGTTGTTGCTGCCCATGAAGCTCTGGAAGTACGGCGCCGTCGTCGTGTTGCTTTCACTGTTGATCGACCTGCCGCCCGAACCCACCGTGGCCAGGATGGTCCCGGTCCCGGCGGCGAACTGTCCCGTGGGGTTCGTGTCTGCCAGACAGTCCGGGTTGAAGCTGCTGACGGGGATGGCCGTGCAGCTGCCCTTGAGCGCCAGCGGGTAGCTGCGCGCGTACGCATGGTCGTGTGCCTGCAGGTACAGGTCCACCTTCTTGGAAACGAGCATGTTCATCAGATCCGGGCTGGCGGCGCAGGGGTAGTTGACCATGGACAGGCAGTACATGTGCATGCCGACGACGACGAACGGGATCCCGGCAGCGCGCGCCGAGTCAATTGCCGACGTCACGAACTTGTAGCCCTGGGTGCCGGATTTGTACGACCAGTCCAGGCCCGAACCGCTGTATGTCAGTTTCGGGGACACCATGATGAGCCGCACCAGCGGGCTGCTGGCCGGGTAGTCGGTGTAGAACTGCTGGGCATAGTTTCCTACCGAACCGAGCTTGTCCGGCAGGCACTTAGCGAAGTTGGTCCACACCCCGTCGGGTCCGTCGTCCTCATGGTTGCCGGTTATGAACTCATACGGCATGGTTCCAGCGTGCTGCTGGACGAAGTTGCACCAGGCCGTTTCCGGGGTGATCTGGGAGTAGGAGAGGTCGCCAAGGTTGAAGAATGCGGCGGTTCCCGCGTTGCGGGCGGCGTCGATCACCTTGCCGGTTACCGTGTTGCCGCCGGTGTCGCCGGCGAACCCCAGGCTCACCGATGTGGCGGCGGAGGCCTGCGAGTCGCGCGACGTGCCGAGGAAGGAGACATTGGCGAGCACGAGGGCGGTGCCCAGCAGGACGGCCAGCACCGCAATCACTGGATGGCGCATGGGCCCGTGCGCGTTCACTTGCAGCTCCATTCGGTTGCGCGGCGCAGACCGTTGTCGGCTGCGGAGAAGCCTATGACAACGGCGTTGGCACCCTGGCCTGAAACCGAGCTCGCGGACCCGGACACGCCGGTGAACTGGGCGTCAGATCCCGGGGGCAGGATCCGTGCGCTCTTCCCGATCCAAATCACCGCTTGCGGCCTCGATGCGCGGACGGACTTCGAGCTGCCTGCCCCCACGGTCACGCCGGCAATTGCCGATGCGGCGCTCGACGTGGCATCGGCAGCCGCGGCCCCGACGTCGGTGACGGCGCCAGTCGCAGCCCACGCAACGGCATGCGTTCCGTCCGCCACGGCACTTTGACCTACGGCCTGCCCGGTTGAATCGATCCCAAGCACTACACCGCCTTTGCCGCTAAGGGTGGGCAGTGCCTTCGGAGAGCCGTCCGGTGCCCAGACAACGGGAGTGGCGTCGTCCCCAAGGGCCACCCCGCCCGCCGTGCCGTTCGGGCCGACCGCGAAGGCATGTCCGCCCCGCGCACCGGCGGGCAGTGTGAGTTCGTGGGGTGCCGTGGTTACGGAAGGCCAGACTGCAGGGTGCTCATCTTCGTCGGCGCCCGGCCCGTCTGAATGTTCCTCGTCGGCGACCAGTGCACCGGCAACGACCCCGCCGTCAGACACTGCGGACGGGATCGCCACGTCTCCGGGCTTGACCGGGAGCGGATGGTACTGCCCGTCCTGCCACCACCAACCCACCAGCACCTCGTTTGTGGCGTCATACCCCGTGCCGACGACGACTCCTGACGCGTTAATCGCCGTCGGGGCCGCGGCCTGGAGCGGGATCGCAAGCTGCGTCGGCTGGCCGTTCCGCCAGAGCACCGGTGCCGACTCGCCCGCGGCGGTATCGGCGAGGCCCACCACCAGGCCGTTGCTGCTCGAGGCGACGGCGTTGCTGCCCCGCCCGCCGAGTCCGGGAAGGAGTTGCGGTGTGCAGTTCGTGGCCGCGGGTAAATTAGGACCTGCCGCGGTGGCAGCGGCCGGCAACATCACCATGCCGCCCTCAGCTGCCAGTACGAGTGCCGTCAGCACCGCCCCGGGCCGTAAGTCCCCGGACCTCCCGCGCCGGGACGACCCGCCCCCGCCGCCGGGTAAACCTTTGTTGAAAAATCTGTGCTTTGACAATGTCGCTCCCCGGAGTTGAACCCCAACGTCCCCAGCAACGTGTGCAGCACGTAGACCTCTGCTTGGCCGCACTGTCTTTCGACTCTAGGTTCCGGCCAAACGGCAGTCACGAGTAGGGGGTACCTGCTTCGAGCGTTAGGGGCTACTTACACCGGCAACCCCCTATAAAGCAGAACGACGGGCACCCAACCCGGGTGCCGCCGTCGTCCGTCCTGCCAGGAAGAAGCGCCTACTTGAGCTTGGGTACCAGCACAGGCGTGTTCCTCTTGTACTCCTCGTAGTCCGCCTGGCCGCCCCACTTCTTGTCCGCCTTCTGCTCCAAGGGCGGCACGCCGCTGCCCTTGATCAGCAGCAGTGCCACGAATACCGGGGAGACCAGGGCCGCCCACTGCCAGCCCTGCAGGACGGGCAGCGCGATGACGGCCACGCCCACCCACAGCGTGATCTCACCGAAGTAGTTGGGGTGGCGGGATTTCGACCACAGCCCGGCGCTGATGAAACGGCCCTTGTTGGCGGAGTCTTCTTTGAAGCGGTTCTTCTGGAGGTCCGCCACGGTCTCGACGGTGATGCCCACGGCCCACACCAGCAGGCCCACCCAGAAGAACCCGTCCAGGCCCACCTTCTTGTCAGACGTGATGGCCACCCACGCCAGCGCCGCAGTGAGGACCACCCACAGGCCCTGGATTGTCCACGTGTTCAGGAAGCGGAAGAAGTCCGGCTTGAGCTCATCGAAGCGGTCGTCCTTGCCGTGCTTGCTGATGCGCAGGAACAGGAAACTGCCCAGCCGCGCGGCCCACAGGACCACCATGGCCGCCAGCAGCATGCCGCGCGCGTCAACACCCGGGGAGGCCAGCACCAGGAACACCGTGATGGAGATGTACGTCAGGGCGCCGGTGAGGTCGTAGAACTTTTCCGTCTGCGCCTTGTAGGACGGGATGAACACCAGCCACTGGATAACGAACGCAATGGCGACTCCCAGCGCGAACACCGGGAACCCGCCAATCCTGGATCCGCCCTGGCTGCCGGCAAGTGCAATGAATACCGCCACCACCACGGCAATAACGCTACTGATGAGCGCCTTGCGGCTCTTTTCGTTCACGGACAGGTTCCTTTCCCGTGGCCTACCGCGCTCTGCTGCACGGCGGGTCCAGTCGCACCCCTGCGCGCGGTTGCATCCAACTGCGCATGGGGCGGTACACCTAGTCTTCGGAGCGGCGAGCAGGTTGTATGGGTGGACTCCGTGGTGTGGATCCTGCTGGTGAAGCCGCGGCCTAAACCCTCGCCACCAGCGTCACGGGGAGCATGCTTTCGGCGCACCATTTGGGACCAAGCCCCGGAAACCCGGGGGCCGGCGTCGTCCGCTGCCGTGAAAGCATGCCTCGCGTGACGTGGGGTGGCGCGGACTGGCCCGGTTTTCACAAAGAAATCCTGAAAGTCAGCAGCTCCCATCGCCATTGGTCCCGCAAAACTGGGCCAGTGTGACGCGCGGCCCCGCGCAGGAGCTCAACCGAACAGCGCGGCCACCTGGGTCAGCGTTTGGAAAACCCCAAAGGCCAGCGGGATCCCCACCAGGACCCACGCCAGGACCAGCCTGCCGGTGGACTTGCGGGCCGGTTCGTGCGCGCCGTGGGTGTGTGCTGTGCTGCTCATTTCAGGCCTCCCTGGGAAGATTCGTGCCGCTCGGGGCGGCGTTCGTGGAACCGTGCGTCGACGGGCTTGACCAGCAGGTTGGAGACGAAGCCCACCACCAGCAGCCCCACCATGGTCAGCAGCGCGGGCTGGTAGGACACGGCATTCAGCTGGCCGGGCTTGCCCTGCGCGTCCAGGATGCTGTTGACGATCAAGGGCCCGGCTACCCCGGCCGCGGACCAGGCGGTAAGCAGCCGGCCGTGGATGGCACCCACCTGGTATGTACCGAAAAGGTCCCGCAGGTACGCCGGTACGGTGGCAAATCCGCCGCCGTAGAACGAGATGATGATGAAGGCGAGCACCACGTAAAGGGCAGTGGCGGTGGAACCGGCGAACGCCAACACCGTGTACAGCACGGCGCCGACGCCCAGGTACATCATGTAAATACGTTTGCGCCCGGTGACGTCGGAGGTGGCGGACCAGGCGAACCGGCCCGACATGTTGCCGATGGACAGCAGCCCCACGAATCCGGCGGCGACGCCGGCACTGACCAGGGACTTGCCGTCGGACTGCCGGAAGAAGTCCTGGATCATGGGCGCGGCCTGCTCCAGGATGCCGATGCCCGCCGTGACATTGCAGAACAGCGCCACCCACACCAGCCAGAACTGCCTGGTCTTGATGGCATTCTTCGCGGAGACGTTTTCCGTGGTTACCAGCTTTGCCGCCTTGACCTTGGCGGGGTCGAACCCGGCGGGCCGCCAGTCGTCGGCTGGGACGCGGACCGTGAACGCGCCGAACAGCATGTAGGCGAGGTAGACGACGGCGAGGGTCAGGAAGAGCTTCCCCACGGCGTCGCCGCTGGCCACCCAGCCCTGGGCGCCGGAGTTGGGATCGTACGCCTTGAGCAGGGCCTGGGATACCGGGCTGGCGATGAGCGCCCCGCCGCCAAAGCCCATGATCGCCATGCCGGTAGCGAGGCCGGGCCGGTCCGGGAACCACTTGATCAGCGTGGATACCGGCGAGATGTAGCCGATGCCCAGGCCGATGCCGCCCACCACGCCGTAGCCCAGGTAGACGAGCCAGAGTTGGTGCGAGAAGATTCCGAGCGAGCCGATCAGGAACCCTCCCGCCCAGAACATCGCCGAGGTGAACATGGCCTTGCGGGGTCCGTTCGTGTCCACCCAGGTCCCCATGACCGCGGCGGAAAGGCCCAGCATCACGATGGCGATGGAGAAGATCACGCCGATCTCGGTCAGGCTGGCGCCGAAGTGCTTGACCAGCGCGGTCTTGTACACGCTGGTGGCGTAGGCCTGGCCGATGCAGAGATGGACGGCGAGCGCGGCGGGCGGAACCAGCCAGCGGTTGAAGCCCGGCGGGGCGATGGAGTGGTCACGGTCCAGGAAGCCCATGATGATTCCCTTTACTTGTCGATGACGTCGATGTCTGATCGATCCAGAGGCGAAAGGCCCTGTTGAACCCGGGCCTGCTACCTTCGGCAATCATCAGGCAGATCATCAGCATACATACCAGTTCTGCGCCGAGCGGCAGGAAATTTACGGCAGGCGGCTTGAAAGGGCGCAGAACCCAGTCAGCCCTGCACCCGCTGCCCTGCTTTCCGCCCGCGGCGCGCGGATGGCAGAGTGGGATGATGAGTGAGCAACCAGCCGCCCTGGTCCTGAACCTCGAGTGCAGGGTGCCGTCGCCGCCGGAGGCAACGTTCCGGCTGCTGACGGAACCGGAAGGGCTTGCGACATGGTGGGGCCCGCACGGGTTCACTATCCCCGAAGTGGACGTCAACCTGGTGGTGGGCGGCCGCTACCGGTTCCGCATGGCCCCGCCGGAAGGCGAGCCATTCCATCTCTCAGGGGAGTTCCTGGAGATCGATCCGCCCTGGCGCCTGGTTTACACCTTCGCCTGGGAGGAACCGGCGCCGGACGACCGGGAGACCGTCGTCGACCTCTCCCTGGCCAGTATCGGAACCGGCACCCGGGTGGTGCTCTCGCAGGGGCCGTTCCGGACGGAGGAGCGGCTGGCCCTGCACCGGGACGGCTGGAGCGATTCCTTCGAAAAACTGGTCCTCGCCGCCGAGCGGGCCAAGTAGGGAAGCGCGCGTACCGACCGCGTCACGCAGAGCAGGCTTAAGTGAGGCGCACCAACTGGCCCAGTTTTCACCGCATAGCCCTAAAAATCCGCGGGTCCTGCCGTCGTTTGTCCCCGAAAACTGGGCCAGTGTGACACGCGGCCAACATTTGCCCTGGTCCAGATGGCGGGCGGCTGCGCGGCGGACCCGGAAAACCGGGGCACCAGTCCAGGGGTGCGATAGCTTGGGCCAGTATTCACAGCAACTTTCGAACTCCGGGCAGGTACGGCATGGACGCGGACGTCATCATCATCGGCGGCGGGCTGGCCGGGCTGGCGGCCAGCAATGAATTGGTCCGTGCGGGGAAGCGCGTGGCCATCGTGGACCAGGAGAACGAGGCCAACCTGGGCGGCCAGGCCTTCTGGTCACTGGGCGGGCTCTTCCTGGTGGACACCCCCATGCAGCGGCGCCTGGGCGTGAAGGATTCCTTCGAGCTGGCGTGGCAGGACTGGCAGGGTTCCGCGCAGTGGGACCGGCTGTCCGGGCCGCACCCCGAGGACGAGTGGGCGCGGCAGTGGGGCCGCGCCTATGTGGAGTTCGCCGCCGGTGAGAAGCGCGTATGGCTGCGGGAACAGGGCATCCGGTTCACGCCGCTGGTGGGCTGGGCCGAGCGCGGCGACGGGCGGGCCGGCGGCCACGGCAACTCTGTGCCCCGCTTTCACGTTCCGTGGGGCACGGGCACCGGGGTCTCGGAGCCGTTCGCGGACAAGGCCCGGGAGGCTTCCAGGGCGGGCAGCGTCCGGTTCTTGTTCCGGCACCGGGTAGACGGTTTAACGTACGACGGCGGCACGGTCACCGGGGTTCGGGGCGCGGTGCTGGCTCCTGATGATTCCCCGCGCGGGGTGTCCTCCAGCCGGGATGTTGTCGGCGGGTTCGAGCTGCGGGCGCAGGCCGTGGTGGTCGCGTCCGGCGGGATCGGCGGCAACCATGAGCAGGTGCGGCGCTGGTGGCCTGACCGGCTGGGGACCCCGCCGCGGAAGATGGTCACCGGGGTGCCGCAGCATGTGGACGGGCGGATGCTGGACATCGCCGACGAGTCGGGGGTCCGGCTGGTGAACCGCGACCGCATGTGGCACTACACCGAGGGGATCCAGAATTGGAACCCCATCTGGCCCGACCACGCCATCCGGATCCTGCCCGGACCATCGTCGATGTGGTTTGACGCCCTGGGCCGGCGGCTCCCCTCCCCCGGCCTGCCGGGCTACGACACCCTGGGCACCCTCCGCCTCCTCCGCACCACGCCGGAGCTCCAGCAGCACGACCACTCCTGGTTCATCCTCAACCAGCGCATCATCGAAAAGGAATTCGCCCTCTCCGGCTCTGAGCAGAACCCGGACATCACCAACCGGGACCTCAGGCTGCTGCTTAGGACCCGGCTGGGCCGCGGCGCTGGTGCCCCCATCGAGGCGTTTAAGGAACGCGGCGCAGACTTCGTGGTGGCGGACAACCTAGCGGAACTGGTCCGCGGAATGAACGGGCTGACGAACGAGCCGGTGCTGGATCATGCAGTAATCCGGCGGCAGATCGAGGAGCGTGACGCAGAGGTCCGGAATCCCTACTCCAAGGATGCGCAGGTGGCTGGCATCCGCAACAGCCGGCGTTTCCTGGGCGACCGGCTCTTCCGAACCGTGAAGCCGCACCGGATCCTGGACCCAGCCGCCGGCCCCCTGATCGCCGTCCGGCTGCACGTGGTCACGCGGAAGACGCTGGGCGGCATCCAGACGAACCTTGACGGCCAGGCACTCGGTCATAGCGGCGTTCCCGTTCCCGGCCTTTATGCCGCCGGAGAGGCCGCAGGGTTCGGCGGCGGCGGCGCCCACGGCTACAACGCGCTCGAAGGGACGTTCCTGGGCGGCTGCCTCTTCACCGGGCTGACAGTAGGCCGGGCCCTGGCCCGCACCCTGTAGGACTTACGGCAGGGGAGCCAGGCGAATCTGCATCGATAAGGAGTGCGCTGCTGCCAGATCGCCTTCGTCGTACACCAGCACCCGGCCGATGAGAAGCACGGAACGGTTCGGCGAGGCAATGTGCCCCGTCCCACCGGGAACTTCACCGGTCCAGCCGGGTCCGGTGATGAGGAAGTCCCCTGCTCCGGTGCCGGTGGTGCGCTTGCCAATGTAGGCGAAATTGGTGTTGTTGGACGGGTTGGTGAACTGCACGCTGTAGTAGCGCCCTGCCATGTCCGGCACGTGGAAGAGCAGTGGGCCCTTTGCGAGGTCCAGCCAGCCCAGGGTCATGAGAGTGTCCCGGTTGACCCCGGCCGAGGCCAGCTTCGAAGCCCCGGCGGGCACCTGAAGGGGGTCTGCGAAAAGCGCCTCGGACTGTGTGTACAGGGTGTTGACGGGAATGGGCCCGTCGCCGAACCCCTTGCGCAGGATGGCCCGCCTGAACACGGTCAGGAGCATGCGCGGCCAAAAGTAGATGGCCGCGAACCAGGTCGCCGCCATGACAGGGCCGAAGATCAGAAGATGTTCCGCCCTCACTGTTCCGTGACTCCCACCATGGCCACGGCTGGCACCTCATAGCTTCCGTCCAGGACTGCGGGGCCGGGCTCGTAGACACGCAGCCAGAGAATGAACTTTCCGGAGGGGGCGGGCAGCCAGTTGGATTCGCGCCCAGGCGGAGGCGTGGTCTGGATGTGGACCTCAATCGAGCCATCAGGCTTGGGCATGAGTCCGGAGCGGTCGCCCACGCTGTACCTGCGGAGGGGATTCGCTACGAAGCGGTTTCTGGCGTCGCCCATGGTCAGTGACCAAAAGGCGTCGTTCGGCGGCAGGCCGCCCGCCGGGAACCGGAGGACGTAGCGGTTCCGGCCGCTGAGCGCGGCACCCGTTGCATCCGAGTTCGTCCACCAGTACACCGCCTCCTCCGGAGTGTTCACTGGGCCGGGGAACAGCTGCGCGCACGCAGCACGCATCATCATCCCATTGCCGGGATCACCCAGGCCGGGCATCGTGACCCACCCATTGACGCGGCGGGACTTGATCCTGGCGAAGACCTGGGCGGTCACGAAAGCCAGGCCAAAGCCGACCAGGAACCCCTGGAGCACGTCGCTGCGGACCGTCCGCGCCAGCTGAAAGAAGAGCATGTAGAGGATGAATGCCACGCAGATGGTCCCGACCAGCGCGGCAAGATAACCATAAGTCCGGCTCACCCTTCCCTTCCCTCCCGGCCCGGGCCTGCGTCCGCGTAGCCCAGCAGATGGTTGTTGGCATCCCACGCGAGGATCCGCGCCAGGAATGCACGCCGGCGTTCCACCCGTTCCCGAATACTGGGCCTGAGGCGGCGGAAGAATTCCACCGAGAGCAGGTGCGGGTAGCACTCCTCGTGCGCCTGCGTCTGCATGAGCACCACGGCCTCGGCGTCCTCCGGCGTGGCCTGGCGAAGCTGGATGTCCATAGCGCCAGCCTAACCAGTGAGGCTCCCAAGCCCGCGCAGCAACTAAGCCCCATGCCGCCGTCGTACCCTGTGCCGGGCCCACCCGCCGGCCAGGGTCCTGCGCACCTAAGATGAGGCATGAACTTCGAGGACGCGCTCCTGACGGCGGTTGGCGCCGTGCTGATTCTGCTGATGGTCAACGACGTCTTCCACACGCTGCTGTTCCCTCATGGCTCGGGTCCGGTGGGCCGGACCATCATGCGCGGGTTCTGGCTGCTGTCCAGGAAGCTCAGGGGCGGGGCCTCCCCCCTCGCAGCCCCGCTGGCCATGGCTGCCGTCATCGCCGCCTGGGCAGCGTTGGCGGCCGTGGGTTGGGCGCTGCTGTACCTGCCCCATATGCCGGACGGGTTCTCCTACTCGGCCAACGTGCCCCGGCAGGCGGACTTCGCTGAGGCACTGTACATCTCGCTGGTGGCCCTCTCCACCGCCGGATTTGGCGAGATCGTGGCCACACACCCGCTGCTTCGGCTGGTGATGGCATTCCAGGCCGTGGCCGGCTTTGGCCTGCTGACCGCCACGGTCTCGTGGATCCTGCAGACCTACCCCGCACTGAGCCGCCGGCGCACGCTGGCTCACCGGTTGAACCTGTTCCGGGAAGCGGCAGGGCCCTCAGGCATCGCGTCGCTGGAAGCCCGGCATGCAGCAGGGCTGCTGGAATCGATGGCGGAGAACGTGGCGTCAGTCAGCATCGATCTGCTGTCCTTCCACGAGACGTATTACTTCCAGGATGTGGAGCAACGGGGCTCGCTTCCCGCCACCATCACCTATGCCCACCAGCTGGCCTCGGACGCCCAGGGCAGCGACAATCCCGAACTCCGCTTCGCCGGGCGGATGCTCTTCGCGGCGCTGGATGACCTGGCCGAAGTGCTGCGCGGGAAGTTCGGCCATCTGGGAAGCAGTTCCTCCGATGTGTTCGACCACTACGAGCTCCACCACAGGCACCGCCGGCCGCCGGAACCGCGGCGATAACGCAGGCGTCAGGGGCCGGGTTGCTAGGGTCTGCCTATGGTTTCCCTCCCCCGTTCCATGGAGGACGTCATCAACGAACCTCTGCGCGCCCAGTTCGAGTTCTTCCTGGACCAGCACCGCGCCGCCCTCAATGAATGCCTGGACGGGCTGACCGACGAGCAGGCCCGGCGGCGGCTGGTTCCTTCCCGCACCACCCTGCTGGGGCTGGTGAAGCATGCCACCTTCGTCGAAAAGGTCTGGTTCGACGAAGCCTTCACCGGCCGCCCCCGCAGCGAGATCGGCATCCCCAACACTCCGGACGAATCGTTCGCGCTGGATGACGCCGACACCATCGATTCCGCCCGGGCAGCCCACCGGGACGCCTGCGCCGCGTCCCGGGCGGCGGCCGCCCCTCTCGGCCTGGATGACATAGTGGCCGGTAACCGGCGGGGACCGCTTCCATTGCGCTGGGTCTACCTGCATATGCTGCGCGAACTGGCCCAGCACTGCGGCCACGCGGACATCCTCCGCGAACAGATCCTGGCGGGCACAAGCGTGGACTGAGGCGGCAGGACGCCCTCGCCTTAAGTATCCGGTCCTGCAGACGCCAGGGGCGGCTCCCCCGCGGCCTTCCGGCCGCGACGGAGCCGCCCCCTTAAAGCAGCAGTGTTACCGGGTCAGACTGCGGCGGCTACGGCGGCAACTTGCGCGCCGTTGGCAACGCTGTCCGGGGCATCCTCCGATGCGCCCGCGAGCCTAAGCCACGTGTCCACCACGGTGTCCGGGTTCAGCGAGATGGAGTTGACGCCTTCCTTCACCAGCCACTCGGCGAAGTCCGGGTGGTCGCTGGGGCCCTGGCCGCAGATGCCAACGTACTTTTCGCGCGCCCTGCAGGCCTTGATGGCCATGCTGAGCAGCTTCTTCACGGCCGCGTCCCGCTCATCGAAGCTGTTGGCCACGATCGCCGAGTCCCGGTCCAGGCCCAGGGTCAGCTGGGTCATGTCGTTGGAGCCGATGGAGAAGCCGTCAAAGAATTCCAGGAACTCGTCGGCCAGGAGCGCGTTGGACGGCAGCTCGCACATCATGATCACCTCGAGGCCGTTCTCGCCGCGGCGCAGCCCGTTCTCGGCGAGCAGTTCGATGACGCCCTGCGCCTCGTCAAGGGTCCGCACGAACGGGATCATGAGCTTGACGTTGGTCAGGCCCATCTCGTTGCGCACAAAGGACAGGGCCTCGCACTCAAGGTCGAAGCAGTCCCGGAAGGACGGCTCCAGGTACCGGGAGGCGCCGCGGAAACCGATCATCGGGTTCTCTTCGTGCGGCTCGTAGGCCGGGCCGCCGATCAGGTTGGCATACTCATTGGACTTGAAGTCGGACATCCGGACGATCACCGGTTCCGGCGCAAAGGCGGCGGCGATGGTGGCCACGCCCTCGGCCAACCGCTTGATGTAGTAGTCGCGGGGGCTGTCGTAAGCGCTGATCCGCTCCCGGATGTCGGCGGCCACATCCTCCGGCTGGCTGTCCAGGTTCAGCAGGGCCTTGGGGTGGATGCCGATCTGACGGTTGATGATGAACTCCAGCCGGGCCAGGCCCACACCGTGGTTCGGCAGCTGCGCGAACGTGAATGCCTGCTCCGGGGTGCCAACGTTCATCATGACCTTCACCGGCGCCTCGGGCAGGTGGGTGACACCGGTTTCCTCCACGCTGAAGTCCAGCAGGCCCTCGTAGATGCTCCCCGTCTCGCCGTCGGCGCAGGACACAGTGACTTCCTGGCCGTCGGACAGGGCGTCGGTGGCGTTGCCAGTACCGACGACGGCGGGAATCCCCAGCTCCCGCGCGATGATGGCTGCGTGGCAGGTACGTCCGCCACGGTTGGTGACGATCGCTGAGGCGCGCTTCATGATCGGTTCCCAGTCGGGGTCGGTCATGTCCGCCACCAGCACGTCGCCGGTCTGGAACGAGGCCATCTGGTCGATGGCGGCGAGGATCCGGACCTTGCCGGCGCCGATCCGCTGGCCGATGGCGCGGCCTTCCACGAGCACCGGGCCGGTGGCGTTCAGGCGGAAGCGGCTCTGGCTGCCGGGCGCGCGGCGGGACTGCACGGTTTCAGGGCGGGCCTGCAGGATGTACAGGCCGCCGTCGGTGCCGTCCTTGCCCCACTCAATGTCCATGGGACGGCCGTAATGCTTCTCAATGGCGACCGCGTGGCGCGCAAGCTGCTCCACGTCGTCGTCCGTCAGGCTGAAGCGCGAGCGCAGCGAAGCCTCCACCGGCACGAAGTCGATGGTGCGGCCGATCTCGCTGTTGTTGGTGTACGTCATCTGCAGGGCCTTCTCGCCCAGGCCGCGCTTGAGGATCGCCGGGCGGCCGGCTTCCAGGGCAGGCTTGTACACGTAGAACTCATCCGGGTTCACGGCGCCCTGGACCACGGCTTCGCCCAGTCCGTAGGAGGAGGTGACGAAGACGGCGTCCTGGAAGCCGGACTCGGTGTCCATGGTGAACATGACGCCGGAAGCGCCGACGTCGGAGCGCACCATGCGCTGGATGCCCGCCGAGAGTGCCACGTCGGCGTGTTCGAACTTGTGGTGCACCCGGTAGGCAATGGCGCGGTCGTTGTAGAGCGACGCGAAGACGTCCTTGATGGCCTGAAGGATGTTCTCGATCCCGCGGACATTCAGGAACGTCTCCTGCTGCCCGGCGAATGAGGCATCGGGAAGGTCCTCGGCCGTTGCGCTGGACCGGACCGCCCAGGACAGGTCCGCGGAGCCGGAGTGCTTGTCCACCAGCTGCTGGTAGGCCTCGCGGACCTGTGCTTCGAAGCCGGGCAGGAAGGGCGTGTCCCGGACCAGGCCGCGGATTTCCTGGCCGGCCGAGGCCAGGGCCGTCACGTCGTCGGTGTCGAGCCCGACGAGCCGGTCGGCGATCTTCTGGTCCAGGCCGGAGTCGGACAGGAACCGGCGGTAGGCGTCCGCCGTGGTGGCGAAGCCGTCGGGTACCTGGACCCCGGCCGAGGTCAGGTTCTGCACCATCTCGCCCAGGGAGGCGTTCTTGCCGCCCACCTTGTCCAGGTCCTTGAGTCCAAGTTCAGAGAACCAGAGAACGTCTGTCGTCATAATTGCTGCTCCTTTGCAGTGGGTGGCGTAGGCGTGGACCGGCCGCCCACGGTAGTGGGCGGCCGGAAGAAAATTCCTGTCAACAGTGGCAGGTTCCCGGCACAGTTTCCACATGATGTGCCCCACGCCACATCTGTTAAAACTTTTGTTAGTGCTTGAGGTTCATCCGCTGAAGGATAGTGGCGGCCATTTCCTCTACAGAGACGGTGGCCGAGTTCAGGTACGGAATCCGGTGGGAGACGTACAACTGCTCGGCGCTGCGCAGCTCAAATCCGCACTGCCGCAGGGACGCGTAGGGCGAGCTGGGGCGCCGTTCCGTCCGGATCTGGCTCAGGCGCAATGGGTTGGAGGACAGGCCGAAACACTTCGACACGAAAGGCCGCAGAGGTTTGGGCAGCCCGTCCCGCTGGAAGTCTTCATCGACCAGCGGAAAGTTGGCCGCGAAGATCCCGTGCTGCAGCGCCAGGTACATGGTGGTGGGCGTCTTTCCGCACCGGGACGGGGCCACCAGGATCACCTGGGCCTTTTCCAGCGCACGCAGGCTCTGCCCGTCGTCGTGCTCCATCGCGTATTCGACGGCGGCCATCCGGGACTGGTAGCGCGCGGCGTTCCCCAGCCCGTGCGCCCGGCCCGGTTCTCCGCTGGCCGGCGTGCCCAGCGCCTGTTCCAGCACGCCCACGTGGGTGCCGATCAAGTCCACGATGACACCGTTGCAGCTGGCCAGGATCTGTCGTATCTCGCTGTTGACCGCGGTGGAAAACACCAGGGGCCTGGGCCCTGCGGCAGCCAGGCCGTCGATGGTGCGTACTACGGACCGCGCCTGTTCCGGGGTGGTGATGAAAGGAATGGTGATGCGGTCAAAATTGTCCACGGGGAATTGCGTGAGCAACGTGTTTCCCAGTGTTTCCGCGGTAATGCCGGTACTGTCTGACAAGAAGTAGACAGGCCGCAGAGCAGAAGTGTTCAGAGCAGCATTGGTCATGGCACGACTTTATCGGTCGGCCACGGCTGCTCTGAAAGGTCAGGCCGCTTTGATGGGTGCCTTTCCGTTTGAAGATGCCGCCTGGTTCTCGCGCGCCAGGAATGCGGAGAGTTCGCCGATGGTGCTCATGAGCGGGGCGGGGAAGACGACGGTGGTGTTCTTGTCGACGCCGATCTCAACCAGGGACTGCAGGTTGCGGAGCTGCAGCGCCAGCGGGTGGGCCATCATGGTGTCGGAGGCGTCACCCAGGGCTGCAGCCGCGATGGCTTCGCCTTCGGCGGCGATGATCTTCGCCCTCTTCTCGCGTTCCGCCTCGGCCTGGCGGGCCATGGCTCGCTTCATGCTTTCGGGCAGCTGAATGTCCTTCAGTTCCACCAGGGTGACCTCCACGCCCCATTCGACGGTGAGCACGTCGAGGATTTCCCGGATGTCCACGTTGATCCGTTCGGTCTCCGACAGGGTTTGGTCCAGCGTGTGCCGGCCGACGACCTTCCGCAGAGTGGTCTGGGCTATCTGGTCGATGGCCGCGGCCACGTTCTCGATGGCGATAACGGACTTCACGGCGTCCACCACGCGGTAGTAGGCCACCGCCGAGACGTCCACGCTCACGTTGTCCTGGGTGATGATGCCCTGGGACTGGATGGGCATGGTCACGATCCGCAGGCTGACCAGCGGCAGCCGGTCGACGATCGGGATGATCAGCCGAAGGCCCGGATCCCGGACGCCGATGACCCTGCCGAGCCGGAACAGTACGCCCTTCTCGTACTGGCGCACGATCCGGATGGACATCTTCGCCACGATGAGCAGCAGGACGACGAGAACGATAACGACGATAGTGGTGGGGTCCATCAGGATCCCCTCCTGGTCTCTTGAGCGGGACGTGCCGGTGCCGGACCGGCATCGTGACAGTGTCCTTGTCCTATTGTCCCACCAAAGGGTGCGAGAAATCCGTGGGCCGGTCATCATCAACGCGGCGACCGCGCGAAACCCCGGGGCTAGACTGGCCGGGTAAGGACGGATTGGGGGATCCACGGCGGCGCTGCCGCTGCTCCGCTGGTCGGTCGCCGCCAGCGGACCCAAGGAGCACCATGACCTTCTTCCAGGACTTTCCAGTCCCTCCCCTGCCACCCCGGCCACGGTCGCAGAGGTACGTCCCGCCGCCCTGGGCCGCCGCCCCGGCCTACGAACTGCCGGTCGCCGTCCACCTGGGCCAGTTCGTGAGCCGGACTCCGGAGATGGTGGTGTCCGTCAAAAGCGCGGACGTGTTCTCCACCGGATGCGTGTTCAACCTGTCCTGGCTCTTCCGCCGGGGCGAGCAATCCGACGAGGACTGGGCCGACCTGCAGCACCTGTTCTTCCAGCCACGGATGGGCCCCCGCCCCGGCAGTGGACAGCAAACGGGTCAGCTGTTCGGTGTCCAATTCCCCGATGGTTCCAAAGCCAGCACAGGCGCTCTGGGGCCCCACGTCTTCATGGAACGTGATCAGCAGCCCGAGCCACCCGTCCTGGCGCTGAACAACGGCGGCGGCAGCGGCGGCGAGGATGAGTACTCCGGCACCGGCACGCTCTGGCTGTGGCCGCTTCCCCCGGCCGGCGACCTTCGCCTGGTTGCGCAGTGGACGGACTTCGGCCTGGAAGAAACCACCATCATGCTCGACGGCGGGCGGTTGCGGGATGCCGTTGACGGCGTTCAGCAGTACTGGCCGGAAGGGGACAACACCAATGGCTGATCTCACCGGTTTGGCGGTAGCAGTCAGCAGGCAGCCGGGACCGGGCCTTCCTGCGCGACAGATTCCTGCGCTGTGGGTTCCATTTCGAGCCTGGACACGATGCTTCCGCAGCCCTGCAGGAACATGCGCCGGCCCTGGCCATCGTCCGTCCACACCCAGATGATCGCGTAGTTGGACGTTACGGCATCCACCACGCCGGTGCCGGCAACGGTTCCCTCCGCAAAACGGACGCGGTCCCCCACCGCCAGCCGTGGATGCCTGGTCCGCTTCCTCCGGGGCCTAAGGGTGGCTGCCTCCCCTACCATTGCAGGGTCTCCGGACAGGGTGTGAAGTGCTGGCGCATCGGCTTCCTTGGGCTCGCGGGTGGATGGTCAGCTCATTACAACCCTGCCCGCTGCTCCCAGGTCACGCGCTCGGCACGTGGTGCAGCAAGACTAGCGCGACTGCGCCTCGGGACAGAGTGTGACTGCTCCGTCCCGAGGGCGCAGTCGGGCCAGCGACTATTCAGTCGAGCGCCGCGACCGATCCCAGTGCGTCCCAGGCGAAGCTGGCCAGCCAGTGCGTGGACATGAAGTCGCCGCTTTCCAGCCCGGACAACCCGGCTTTGAGGAGCGGATCCAGCGCCTCGGACAGCACCGCCGCGGCGGCGGAAGCCTCCGGGCCGGCGGCTTGGCGAAGCGTGGCGATGAGGCGAGCCACCTGCCCGGCGCGGGTGAGGTTAAGCCCGTGCAGGTGCACTAGGTAGCCGTCGGTCTCATCCGTCACGGCCACCGGCTGCAGGATCCGCGAATCGCTGGACAGACCCGGCAGGAACGCGGCGAACCATTCGGCGAACTCGTCAGCCGTCAGCACGCGGCGCATCAGGTCCGCCTCGCTCAGGCCCGCGGAGAGGAAGTCCTGGCCGCTGAGTTCCCAGTCACCCGGCCAGCCACGGTCGTTCCCGAACCAGGTGCGCGCGGCTTCCTCGCACGCCTTCGCGGCATCAACCCCGCCCAATGAGCGGAAGGCATCCAGCATGTACCCCACCCCGAACGCGGCATTGGTGTGGAGGCCGTGCCGGACGGGGTACTGCGCCTTGGCCATCCAGGCAGCGCTCAACCCGGCCACCGCGTCCACCAGCGGTTCCAGGGCGGCGCCCCACCCGCGGATCTCCGCATCGTTCGAGGCTGAGCAGGTGGCGGCCAGCCGCATCAGCCAGGCCCACCCGTAGGGCCGCTCCCAGGACGGGTTGGCCAGCAGGTAGTCGCGTTCCACCGCCAGCTTGGCCGGGCTCAGGTTGGCTCCCAGTGCTGCCCTGAGCGATGCGGCGGTGGCGGCATCCACCCAAGCTGCCGCGCCGCCGTCGGACGCTCCCGGCGACGAAACGCCGTCCAGCAGGCTGACGCCGAGCCAGTGCATGTGGACGCAGGAATGCCAGTCGAAGGACGTGTAGAAGGCGGGGTGGATCTGCTCGGGCGTGGGCCGGTCGTCGGCGGAGACCTGGGTGTGGTGGGCCGAGTGCGGGAAGGGCTCACTGAGGTTGCCCAGCACCACGGCCGCGTAGTCCGGCGCCGCCTGGGCGCGAAGGTCGTTGTCCATCATGCTCCTTTGGAAAGCAGGGTTGGTGGACAGCAGGGTTAGTGGAAGGCCAGGAAGTACATCAGCGCGATGTTCACCGCCAGCAGCGGGATGGCCGTGCCCACCTGCGCCGCGATGACGCCGTACTTGTTCTCCATTTCCAGCAGCGCGGACGGCACCAGGTTGAAGTTGGCGGCCATGGGCGTGCAAAGCGTGCCGCAGAAGCCGGCCAGCATGCCGATGGCGAAGACGATGGCGGGGTCTCCGTGGAAGGTCTCCACCAGCACGGGCCAGCCGATCGCCGCGGTCATGATGGGGAACGCCGCAAAGCCGTTGCCCATGAGAACGGTGAACAGGAACATGCCAACGCAGTAGACCACCACGCCGGCGATCAGTGAGCCCTTGGGCAGCAGCCCGGACGCGAGGGTGCCCACGGCAGTGCCCACGCCAGCCTTGGTGAAGAGGATGCCCAGGGTGGTGAGCATCTGCGGCAGCAGCGCGGCCCAGCCAATGGATTCGAGGATCCGGCGGCTTTCGAAGATGGGCGTAGCCGGGTTCTTGGGCTTGAGGATGATGAGTGCGACGACGACGGCCGCCACGGCGCCGATGGCCAGGGCTACCAGCGTGGTGTTCTTGGGGTCCAGCAGCGGGGTGCCGCCGATGGACAGCACGGGCGCCGCGAGCACCAGGATCACGGTGACCAGGGGCAGCGTCAGGGCGGGAATGAAGAGCTTGTTGCCGAACCGCTTGGCGTAGGCCTCGCGCTCGGGGCCGGTGGAGGTGCGGTGCTTGCCGTGGCCCAGCAGGCCGGTGGAGGCCAGCACCACCAGGACCAGGACGGCGATGCCCAGGATCCAGCCGGGTGCCGTGCCGGCCTGGACCCAGGTGCTGTAGAAGAAGCACAGGCCCAGCAGGCCCCAGAAGGAGGAGCTGCCCCAGCGGCGGGGGTGGTTGGTGTCGGCGGCAATCAGTGATGCCCAGGCGACGAACAGAAGGCCGATCAGCCAGTAGACGGCTTCAACGTTGATCATTTTGCTTCTCCTGCGGTTTCCTTCTGGGCGGCGAGCTCGAATTCGCGGTACTCCTTGTCCAGCGACTTGTCCAGGCGCAGGAGGCGGAAGCCGTGGATGAGGAAGGCCGCGATGGCGGTGGGGATGGCCCAGAGGGCCAGCTGGAGCGGTTCCAGGTGCAGGTGGTAGGTGGTGTCAACGAACGTGGTGATCAGCAGGATGGAGCCGACCGCCACGAACACGTCCTCGCCAAAGAACACGCCAACGTTGTCAGCACCGGCGGAATGGCCCTTGATCCGCTCGCTGATGTGGTTCGGCACGTGGCCGTAGCGGCGCAGCGCTGCGCCCTCGGCCATGGGGAACACCAGCGGGCGCACGGTCTGGGCGTGGCCGCCGATGCTGTTCAGGCCCACGGCGGCCGTCAGCTGGCGCACGGCCAGGTAGCCGAGCAGGACGCGGCCCGCGGTCAGCTTGGCGAGCCGGCCAATGAGGATTTTGGCCTGCTCCTGCAGCCCGAAGAACTCGATGATGCCAACCACCGGAAGCACCGCCACGAAGATGGTGACCGAGCGGCTGTTGGCGAAGCCGGTGCCGAACGAATCGAGGATCTGCGCGGGGTTCATGCCGCCCAGCAGTGCCGTGACGATGCCGGCGACGGTGACGACAATCAGGGGGTTCAGGCGGATGGCGAAGCCAACGATCACCAGCAGCACCCCGATGAGTACAAGCATGATTATCCCTTCCCAGGGGACCCGTAGCGGGTCTGCGAAAGTGGGGGCCGGCGCGTCCAGGGGGTTGATCATTGGTGTGACGGCGCCGAGGGGCGGGAGCCCCGGTCACGTTAGGGCTGCAGGGTTAAGTGAGCTGCAGAACAACGGTGTGATCTAAAGCATAGCTTTTTGTTCAACAATCCTGCAACCCCCTTTTGAAGCGGCCCCCAACTGGGGTTTGGTTAGCGGCCGACGGCGGCGAGCAGCTGGGCTTCCGCGCGGTCCAGGTAGGCGGCCAGGAAGTCCGCTGCCGCAGCCAGTTCGCCCGCCTCCAGAAGGTCCACGATGTGAGCGTTGTCCTCCACGTAGGGCTCGTGGAAGGCGGGATTGGCTGCCATGGAATGGAACACCAGGCGCATTTCGGCCAGGACCTGGTCCATCAGGCTGTTGAGCCGCTCGCTGCCGCTGCGGTCAACGATGGCGCGGTGGAAGTCCTGGTTGGCGCCGGCCATGCCGGGAATATCGCCCTCAGCGGCGGCTGCCCTGGCGGCCTTGACGATTCCCGCCAGGGGCTCCAGCGGGGCGTCGCCGGACCACAGGACGGCCGCGGGCTCCAGGAACCGGCGCACCCGGTAGATCTCGCGGATGTCGTCCGCCGTGGGGTGGGCCACGAAGACACCGCGGTTGGGGATCCGGGTGACGATGTGCTCGGCATGCAGTGCGGTGAACGCTTCCCGCAGGGTGTTGCGGGACACGCCAAGCGCCTCGCGGAGGGCTTCCTCCGCGAGTTTGGATCCGGGCGCGAGCTGGCCTGCGGCGATGCGGCTGCGCAGCTGGGCGGCCACCCAGAGCCCCGTTTCGGCGTGCTTTGTGGTCCTGGCCTGGGCTTGGAGATCGGCCAGTACCTCGTCAAACGTCATGGCACCACGATATCGGGCCGGACCTGCACCGAAACGACGGCGCCCCGCGTTAGCAGGCTGGCCGGGTCACCCAGTACCGGTTCACCCAGTACCGGTTCACCCGATGGTGGCCAGCACCTGGCCCGGCGCGACGGCGTCCCCCGCCGCCGCGAGCTGCTCGCCCAGGGTGCCGGCACGGTGGGCGGCAACGGCCGTCTCCATCTTCATGGCCTCGAGCACCAGCACCGCCTCCCCCTCCTCGACCGTAGCGCCGGGCTCAGCCAGCCACTTCACCACGGTGCCGGCCATGGTGGCCACCAGGTCGCCGTCGTTCTTCTCCACGGCGGCCTCCCCGCCGTCCCCCCGCGCCTCCGGCCTGCCCCGGCCGCCGCCGTCGAGCAGGGTATCCAGCAGCGCCTTGGGGAGTCCCAACTCCATCCGCTTGCCGTCCACCTCGATGCCGATGGTCCGGCGGGGCTCCTCCGGAGCTGCAGGACTGAAGGCGGGGTCCGCCTCAAGGGCTGTTGTGAATTCGCTTTCGATCCAGGTGGTGTAGACGCCCAGCGTGTCCGTTCGGGTGAAGTCCGGTGCCTCCACCACCGCCCGGTGGAACGGCAGTACTGTGGCCAGCCCTCCGATCCGGAACTCGCGCAGGGCCCGGCGGGCGCGGCGGAGGGCCTGCTGCCGGTCTGCGCCCGTCACCACCAGCTTGGCCAGCAGGGAATCGAACTGCCCCGGGACCACGGAGCCCGACCGGACGCCGGTGTCCACGCGGATCCCCGGCCCGGTGGGCACCTCGAACGATTCCACGGTGCCGGGCGACGGCAGGAAGCCGCGGCCCGGATCCTCGGCGTTGATGCGGAACTCAAAGGCGTGCCCGCGCGGCTCGGGGTCCGCGAGGATGGGAAGCTTCTCCCCCGCAGCGATGGCGAGTTGGGCAGCAACCAGGTCCACGCTGGAGGTCTCCTCGGTGATAGGGTGCTCCACCTGCAGCCGGGTGTTGACCTCCAGGAAGCTCAGGAAGCCAGTGCCGTCCAGCAGGTACTCCACGGTGCCGGCGCCCACGTACCCGGCCTCGCGGCAAATGGCCTTGGCAGACGCGTGGATGGCCGCCCGCTGCCCAGGGGTGAGGAAGGGCGCGGGGGCTTCCTCCACGAGCTTTTGGTGGCGGCGCTGCAGCGAGCAGTCGCGGGTTCCCACAACCACCACGTTGCCATGCGTATCCGCAATGACCTGGGCCTCCACGTGGCGGGGCCGGTCCAGGAACTTTTCCACGTAGCATTCGCTGCGGCCGAAGGCCGCGAGGGATTCGCGGACCGCGGAGTCAAAGCTTTCCTCGATGTCAGCCATATTCCGGACCACCTTGAGGCCGCGCCCGCCGCCGCCGAACGCAGCTTTGATGGCCACGGGAAGGCCCACCTGTTCGGCGAAGGCGCGGACCTCTTCGGCGCTGGCCACCGGCCCGTCACTGCCGGGTGCCAGTGGGGCGCCGGCACGGACCGCCACCTCGCGGGCACTGACCTTGTCGCCCAGCAGCCGGATGGTTTCCGGGGAGGGGCCGATCCAGGTCAGGCCGGCGTCGATCACTGCCTGGGCGAAACCGGCGTTCTCCGACAGGAAGCCGTAGCCGGGGTGGACGGCGTCGGCGCCGCTTTTCACCGCAACTGCCAGGATCTTCTCGATGTCGAGGTAGGTTTCCTGGGGCCGGGAGCCGGACAGTGAGTATGCCTCGGCGGCTGCGGACACGTGCAGCGCGTCGGCGTCCGGATCGGCGTAGACGGCCACGCTGACCAGGCCTGCATCATCGCAGGCCCGGGCGATCCGGACGGCAATTTCGCCGCGGTTGGCAATGAGGACTTTACGCATGGGAGTTTTCCTTTGGTGTTTCGGGCAGTTCTGCCGGGGCTGCCGCGGCGGCGAACCGGACGGTTGTGCCCGGGGGAAGTTGGGCGGCCTTGTCCAGGTCAGCATGGACGACGACGGCAATCACCGGATACCCGCCGGTCACCGGGTGGTCGGAGAGGAACAGGACAGGCTGGCCTTCCGGCGGCACCTGCACGGCGCCGCGGACAGTTCCTTCACTGGCCAGTTCGCCGTCCCGGCTGCGGGGAAGCGGCCGGCCGTTGAGGCGCAGTCCGATCCGGTTGGACTGCGGTGTGACGGTCCATTCCTGGGCCAGGAAGTCCCGCAGCGTTTCGGGGCTGAACCAGTCCTGCCGGGGCCCGGGAACCACCCGCAGCACGGTTGCCGCTTCCTGGTCCGGGAGGGGCGATATTTCCGGGTGGCCCACCACGCTGCCCGGCTTGGCGGCCTGCACGGGCAGGATGGTTCCGGCCTGGAGCGGTTCGGGGCCGATCCCGGACATGGTGTCCGTGGAGCGGCTGCCCAAGGCAACGGGTCCGCCAAGCCCGCCGCGGACCGCGATGTAGGAGCGGAGGCCTGCTGTCGGATTGCCCACGGTCAGCCGCTCCCCTGCCAACAGCGCGAAGGGGGCGTCGCACGCGGGGTGCCGCGCCGCCGTCGTCCGCTGCAGTGCCTCTTTGGTGTCTGCCCCCGGCGTGATTTCCAGCGGTACGGCTGCTCCGGTGACGGCCAGGACCTGGTCGGTGAGGGCCTCGAGTTCGAGTCCGCCGAAGAGGAGTTCGATTCCGGCGGCGCCCTCGGTGTTGCCCGCCAGGCGGTTGGCGCGGCGCAGCGCCCCGCGGTCCATGGCACCGGCGCTGGTGACGCCGAGCGACCCGAAACCAGGCCGGCCCAGGTCCTGCACGGTGGCCTGCAGCCCCGGTTTGCGGACGGCAAGGCCTGCGGAATCTTGTTCTTCTGCCTGGGTCCGGCTGGCGGTTGCTGCGGGCAGCTCGGTCACGACGGCGTGGGCCCGGACTGCGTTGAAGCGGACCGTATCGCCAGGGCGGATGAGGGCGGGGTTTTCCCGGTCCAGGTCCCACATGGCCGCATCGGTCCGGCCGATGAGCTGCCAGCCGCCCGGCGACTGCCGCGGGTAGACGGCCGAGTAGGCCCCGCCCAGGGCCACGGCTCCGGCGGGGACTGCAGTCCGTGGTGACCGGCGCCGCGGAACTTCCAGGCTGGGGTTCTCGCCGGTGAGGTAGGCGAAGCCGGGTGCGAAGCCGGCAAAGGCTGCGGTCCAGAGCTGGCCTGTATGGGCGGCCACCACTGCCTCGCGGCCCAGGCCTGTGAGCGACGCGACGTCGTTCAGGTCCTCGCCGTCGTACACCACGTCGATGGTGACCAGCGCGCTGTCGGTATCGGCAGGCGCCTCCAGGTCCAGGCTGGGGACGTGCGCTGCCAGGGCCTGAGCCGCCTGGGGTGAATCCGCGGTGATGAGAACGGTTGTTGCGGCGGCGATGACGTCGATCTGGCCCGGCTCCGGATGCGCCGTGAGCTGCGCCTGGAGGCTGAGGACCGCTTCGAGGGAGGGCAGCTCCACCAGGATGGCACGGTCACCGGCGGGCCGGATTCCGGTCAGCTCCGCGTGGGGGGCAGTGCTGGTGCGCGGCTGTTGCATGGCGGCCATGCTAGGCGAAGCTCTCGATCCGGATACCGGCGTCCACCAACGCGGCACGGACGGCGGCAGCCATTGCCACGGCGCCCGGGGTGTCACCGTGCAGGCAAATGCTTTCGGCTTTGACGGGAATCAGCGATCCGTCGGTGGCCCGGACCACCCCGTCCCGGGCCAGGCGCAGGACGTGTTCGACGACGTCCTCCACCTCGTGCAGCACAGCGCCGGGTTCACGCCGGGAGACCAGGGTGCCGTCCGGGTTGTAGGCGCGGTCAGCGAAGGCCTCGGCCACGGTCCGCAGCCCGGCCGCCTCGGCCTGGCGCTGGACCTCGGAGTTGGGCAGCACCATGAGCGGCAGGGTGGGGTCCACCGCGAGGATGGCGGCCACGACGGCGCCGGCCTGCTGTGGGTGGTTCACGATGGTGTTGTAGAGCGCGCCGTGCGGTTTGACGTAGCGGACGGCGGTGCCGGCGGCGAGGGCGATGGCCTGGACTGCGCCGATCTGGTAGACCACGTCTGCTGTCAGCTCAGCCGGGGACATGTCCATGAAGCGGCGGCCGAAGCCCGCGAGGTCCCGGTAGCCGGGATGTGCGCCCACGGTGACGCCGGCCTTCACGGCGGCCTGGCATGTGGCCATGATGCCCACGGGGTCGCCGGCGTGGAAGCCACAGGCTACGTTGGCACTGGATACGCTCTCGAAAATGGCGGCGTCATCGCCGAAGGACCAGTTCCCAAAGGACTCGCCGACGTCGCTGTTCAGGTCGATGCTGGGCATTGTGATCTCCGTCTCGGATTGCTGTTCATCCAAGAATGCCCTAAAAACTCGGATTGTTCAACAATCCAGCGGGGCCCGTTATCGCACCCCCTTGCAACGCCCGCTCACGTTTGGCGGGTCTTCCGGGACGCCAGCTCATTTCTGGCGGGTCTTTCCTGGGATGCCCGCTCAC
>NZ_JAUZUY010000006.1:0-258524 GCF_031844305.1 Pseudarthrobacter sp. BRE9
GGGGGCGGGGGGCAAAACCCCCGGGCCCCGCCGCTTCATGCTTATGCCGGGAAGCCCGGGCTGTTAGACGTCAGCGCCTTCAGCAGGTTCCGTGGTGTGGGCACGCTGGGTCTCAACCTCGGCGCCTTCTTCCTCGGCAACTACGGGGGCGAGGGAGAGCTTTCCGCGGTCGTCAATCTTGGTGATTTCAACCTGGACCTTTTGGCCCACCGACACAACGTCATCGACGTTGTCCACGCGCTTGCCGTTAGCCAGCTTGCGCAGTTCGGAGATGTGCAGGAGGCCGTCCTTGCCCGGGGTCAGCGACACGAAAGCACCGAAGGTGGTGGTCTTGACGACCGTACCCAGGTAACGCTCGCCGATTTCCGGGACCTGCGGGTTGGCGATGGCGTTGATGGCGGACCGTGCTGCTTCTGCAGACGGGCCGTTGGTGGCGCCAATGTAGACCGTGCCGTCGTCCTCGATGGAGATGTCGGCGCCGGTGTCTTCCTGGATCTGGTTGATCATCTTGCCCTTGGGGCCAATGACCTCGCCGATCTTGTCCACGGGGATCTTCACGGCGATGACGCGCGGTGCGAACTCGGAGAGCTCGTCCGGGGTGTCAATGGCCGAGTTGATGACCTCGAGGATGTGCAGGCGTGCTTCGCGGGCCTGCTTCAGGGCTGCTGCCAGCACCGAGGCGGGGATACCGTCGAGCTTGGTGTCCAGCTGGATGGCCGTAACGAACTCGGAAGTACCGGCAACCTTGAAGTCCATGTCACCGAAGGCATCTTCGGCGCCAAGGATGTCGGTCAGTGCCGCGTACCGCGTCTGGCCGTCCACCTGGTCGGAGACCAGGCCCATGGCGATGCCGGCGACGGCGGCCTTCAGGGGCACACCGGCGTTCAGCATGGACAGGGTGGAGGCGCAGACAGAACCCATCGACGTCGAGCCGTTGGAGCCGAGGGCCTCGGACACCTGGCGGATGGCGTACGGGAATTCCTCGCGGGACGGCAGCACGGGCACCAGGGCGCGCTCTGCCAGGGCACCGTGGCCGATTTCGCGGCGCTTGGGCGAGCCCACGCGGCCGGTCTCACCGGTGGAGTACGGCGGGAAGTTGTAGTTGTGCATGTAGCGCTTGCGGGTGACGGGAGACAGCGAGTCGATCTGCTGTTCCATCTTGAGCATGTTCAGCGTGGTGACACCCATGATCTGGGTCTCGCCGCGCTCGAAGATGGCCGAACCGTGAACGCGGGGCAGAACCTCAACCTCGGCGGTGAGCTGGCGGATGTCCGTCAGGCCACGGCCGTCGATGCGGATCTGGTCCTTGAGGATGCGCTGGCGCACCACGTGCTTGGTGACCGAGCGGAATGCTGCGGACAGCTCCTTCTCGCGGCCTTCGAACTGGCCGGCAAGGTTGCCCAGGACTTCGTCCTTCAGGGCGTCCGAGGCGTTGTCGCGCTCCTGCTTGTCGGCGATCTGGAAGACGGCAGCCAGCTTCTCGGCGGCAGCGGCTTCAACGGCGGCGTAAACGTCATCCTCGTAGTCAAGGAAGACCGGGAACTCGACGGTGGGCTTGGCAGCACGGGCAGCCAGGTCCGCCTGGGCGTCGCAGAGTGCCTTGATGAACGGCTTGGCAGCCTCGAGGCCCTCGGAAACAACCTCTTCGGTGGGGGCGGTGGCGCCCTGTTCCTTGATGAGGTTCCAGGAGTTGTCGGTTGCTTCGGCTTCAACCATCATGATGGCGACGTCGTCACCGGCAACGCGGCCGGCCACCACCATGTTGAAGACGGAGTTTTCCAGCTGGGAGTGCTTGGGGAAAGCAACCCACTGTGATCCGTTTTCGTCGGCGACCAGGGCAACGCGGACGCCGCCGATGGGGCCGGAGAACGGCAGGCCGGACAGCTGGGTGGACATGGAGGAAGCGTTGATGGCCACCACGTCGTAGAGCTCGTCCGGGTTGATCGCCAGGACGGTCACGACGATCTGGACCTCGTTGCGCAGGCCCTTGATGAAGGCGGGGCGCAGCGGGCGGTCCATCAGGCGGCAGGCCAGGATGGCTTCGGTGGACGGGCGGCCTTCACGGCGGAAGAACGAGCCCGGGATGCGGCCGGCGGCGTACATGCGCTCTTCGACGTCAACCGTCAGCGGGAAGAAGTCAAAGCCTTCACGCGGGTGCTTGCCGGCAGTGGTGGCGGACAGCAGCGCGGTGTCATCGTCGATGTACACCATGGCTGCGCCGGCTGCCTGCTTGGCAAGGCGGCCGGTTTCGAAGCGGATTACGCGCTTGCCGAAACGGCCATTGTCAATGACTGCTTCCGAGAACTGGATTTCGGGACCCTCCAAGAGAGTCACCTCCGTTTCTTTTTTACGGAAGTCCAGCCGCATCAACCCAGCCAGCATCTGTCTACTGGCCCTGCACCCGGTCATCGATCGAGACCCACGGGCCGCCGGCTTCAGTCAACGAAGCCGTTCCCGGGGATCACTACCGAGGACCGCGAATGCGTGATGCGGTTGATCCTCCTGTTTAGTTTTAGGTGAAGAAGGCGGCCCGTTCCGGAGGGAAAGGGCCGCCCGAAGCCAGACTAGCGGCGCAGGCCGAGGCGCTCGATGAGCGAACGGTAGCGGGCGATGTCGGTCTTCTTGAGGTAGCTCAGCATACGCTTGCGACGACCAACCATGGCCAGCAGACCGCGCTGGGTGTGGTAATCGTGCTTGTGCTCCTTCATGTGCTCAGTCAGATCCTTGATCCGCTGGGTCAGGACGGCAACCTGGACCTCCGGTGAACCGGTGTCGCCTTCGGCGGTTGCGTATTCCTTGATGATGGACTGCTTTACAGCGGCGTCAAGTGCCACAATAACTCCTTGGAAATGTGCCGTGAGGGCCCAGGTCAGTAACTCACTGCCGGGTCTGCCGTGTCCGTCCCGATCCGGTGAACCGGAGAAGGCCGACTACAACAGGAACCAGCCGCCACGGACTGCAGCCGGATCCATCGTCCAGTTTACCGGCCCCGGCCTAACCTTGTCGAAACAGTGCGGTCGAAACAGGGCGCCGGTCAGCCCTGCAGCCGGTCCCGGATAGCCGCCATGCCCTGGAGGACCTCCGCAAAACTGGTGCTCAAGGGCGACAATCCCACCCGGATGCCGTGCGGAGAACGGAAGTCCGGGATCACGTCCCCGTCCCAGAGTGCCTCAACGGTGGTCTTGGTGAAGTTGGGATGGTCCACCGTGATGTGGCCGCCCCGCTCCCCGGGGTTCCGCGGCGAAGCCAGTTCCGCACCCAGCGGGGCCAGCCAGGCATCGAAGACCTCCACCGCGAAGGCGGTCAGCGCCAGGGACTTCTCCCGGATGGCAGCCATAGTCGCTTCCTCGATGAGGTCCAGCGTCCCCTGCATGGCGATCATGCCGAAAATGGCGGGGGTGCCGCTGAGGAAGCCGCGGATGCCTGCGGCCGGTTCATAACCGGCAGCCATCTCGAAGGCGTCCTTGCGCCCCATCCAGCCCCAGATGGGCTGGTTCAACGAGGTCAGGTGCCGGGCATTGACGTAGGCGAAGGCGGGCGAGCCGGGACCGCCGTTCAGGTACTTGTAGGTGCAGCCCCCTGCGAAGTCCACCTCCGCGCCGTCCAGGTCGATCTCCACCGACCCCGCCGAATGGCAAAGATCCCACACCACCAGGGCGCCGGCGTCGTGCACTGCCGCGGTGATGGCCGGCAGGTCGGCCAGGTGGCCGGAGCGGTAGGCGATCTGGCTGAGGAGGACGACGGCGGTCCGCGGCCCGGTGGCCCGGCGCACCTGCTCAAGGGTCACCCCGGCCGCCGGATCAGGCTCGATCCAGCGGAGGGTCAGGCCTTCCTCAAGGGCGATGCCCTCCACCAGGTAGCGGTCAGTGGGAAAGTTCTCCGTGTCCAGCACCAGCTCGTTGCGGTCCGGGTCCTGCACCGCGGCAAGGGCTGCGCGGATCAGCTTGTAGAGGACCACAGTGGTGGAATCGGCAATGATGGTCTGGCCGGGCGCCGCTCCAAGGACGGCGCGGCCCAGCTGGTCCCCGATGGCCTGCGGCATGGTGAGCCACTTTTCGTCCCACCCGCGGATGAGCCGGCCGCCCCACTCGTCGCGGATGAAGGCGGCGACATCGTCGGCGGTGCGCTTCAGGGGCCTGCCCAGGGAGTTGCCGTCCAGGTAGGACAGGGGTGTCTCCGTGCCAATGAAGTGGCCCCGGTAGTGTGCCAGGGCGTCCCGGCGGTCCAGCTCCCCGGCCCGCCCGCGGAGCGCTTCGGCTGCCACGTCGATGTGGTTTTCCTGGTGGATGCTCATTGTCCGATCTCCGTCCTGACAGCGAATAGTTCCGGGAAGAATGTCAGTTCCAGGGCCTTCTGGAGGAAGGTCACTCCGCTGGATCCGCCGGTGCCGGTCTTCATGCCGATGGTCCGCTGGACGGTGCGCAGGTGCCGGAAGCGCCAGAGCTGGAAGTTGTCCTCCAGGTCCACCAGTTCCTCGCACGCCTCGTAGGCCGCCCAGTTGTCCGCCGCGTTTTCATAGATGTGCTTGAAGAGCGGGACCAGTTCCGGCGTGAACTCGTGCGCCCGCGTCACGTCCCGGTCCAGGACCGAACGCGGGACATCGAAACCCTGCCGGGCGAGGTAGGCCAGGAACTCGTCGTAGATGCTGGGTGCGGCAAGCAGTTCCTCCAGCATGGCGTGAGCTTCGGGATCGGATTCGAAGACCGGCAGCATTTTGCGGTTCTTGTTGCCCAGGACGAATTCGACGGCCCGGTACTGGGCGGACTGGAACCCTGACGAGTTGCCCAGGAAACCGCGGAACTGCGAATACTCGGTGGGGGTCAGGGTAGCCAGCACGGACCACTGCTCGGTGAGGGTCTTCTGGATGTGCTTGACCCGGGCGATGCCCTTGAGCGCGGAGCCGAGGTCGTCCCCCCGAAGCCAGGCGGCCGCGCTGCGCAGTTCATGGAGGACCAGCTTCAGCCACAGCTCCGTGGTCTGGTGCTGGATGATGAACAGCAGTTCGTCGTGGTGCTCGGGCTGGCTGACCGGCTGCTGGGCGCTGAGCAGGGTGGGAAGCTGCAGGTAGGAGGCGTAGCTCATCCGTGAAGTGAAGTCGCGGACAATCCCCTTATCCAGCCTGCGGGTGTTCTTTTCGACGGACACGTGCTGCCTTTCGTTGTTGTCACCCTGTTGCTGCACCCCCGGGAGGATGCCGCAGTCAGCGGCTGCTGAGAAGCTGGTGGGCCTGGGCCACATCCAGCCGCATTTGATCCACCAGGGCTTCAGGGCCACGGTAGGCCACCATGCCGCGAAGCCGCGCCACGAATTCAACGATCACTGTCTGGCCGTACAGATCGAAGTCCTCCACGGCCTCCCTGGGCCTGTCAATGACGTGCGCTTCCACTTGCCGGCTCACGCCGTCGAAGGTGGGATTGGACCCTACCGAGATTGCTGCCGGCCACCGCTTGCCGGCCTGGTCCACCAGCCAGCCGGCGTAGATGCCGTCCGCGGGGATCAGCCCTGTGGCGTCTGATGAGAGGTTTGCCGTGGGGAAGCCGAGGGCCCGGCCGCGGGCGGCGCCGTGGACTACCTCGCCACGCATCCGGTGCGGACGGCCCAGGACCGAGGCGGCGGTGGCCACGTCGCCCTGCTGCAAGGCTTCGCGCACCCAGGTGGAGGAGCAACGGCGGTCTGTGCCGTCGTCGTCATGCAGGGGGTAGCCCTCGGCGCCGAACTCGCTGATGACCTGGACGTCGAAGCCGAACTTACCGCCCAGCGCCTTCATGGTGTCCAGGTCGCCGGAGTTGCCCCGTCCGAAACGTGCGTCGTGGCCGATCACCACGTGGCTGGCGTGCAGGCAGTCCACCAGGTACTGCTCCACGAATTCCTCCGCCGTGAGGCTGGCGAGGTCCAGCGAGTACTTGACCACCAGGATGGCGTCCAGGCCGAGTTCGCCCAGCGCCTCCAGTTTGTCGTCCAAGCCCATGATGAGCTCCGGCGCGGCCTCGGGCCGGTGGATCAGTGCCGGGTGGGGGTCGAAGGTCACGGCCACAGCCTTGGCCTGGGAGAGGCGGGCCGAACGGATCAGCTGGGACAGCACCTGCTGGTGGCCTCGGTGGACGCCGTCAAAGTTGCCGAAAGTGACAACCGATGGGCCGAAATCCGCCGGGACATCGGACGGATCGTTCCAGATGTAAACCATCACCCTCGCCTTAAGCTGCCTGCATCGACGTTCCGCAACCATGCCGGCTGCGGAACTCTTCAAGATTACCCGGATTCACGCGGCTGTTTTTGCCGTCAATCCGCAGCCCTGGCCTGTGCTGCCGCCGCCGAGGGCCGCCGCCGGTAGAGCCATACCAGCCCAAGGATCGGCAACAGCAGCGGGATGAAGCCGTAGCCTCGGCCAAACAGGGACCACACCGTCTCGTGCGGGAACTGCACGGAGTCCAGGATGCTCAGGGTCCCCACCACCAGGACGCCCACGAGTTCTACCAGGACCGCGGCTACGGAGACCTTGAACCAGGTGGTGCCGGCCTTGGCCAGCGACACCGTGGCCACCACGTAGACCAATGCGGCGAAGGCGGACAGCAGATAGGCCAGCGGAGCCTCGGAGAACTTGGTGAGGATCTGGTAGCCGGCACGGGCAGTGGCCGAGATGGCGAAGACCCCATACACGGCAATCAGCAGGCGGCCTGGTCCGGTGTTGCGGGTATTCCGGATCGGTGCCTTGCCGGTGGCCGTCGAGGCCTGCTTGTGTTTCATTCCTGCTGCTTCTTCCACTTCAGTACCAGATCTGGTTCATTCGGGCAGCCATGACGAGTGCCGTGACGCCGACTGCGGCCAGGACAAAATTGCTCCACCGCGTCCGCTCCAGGATGGACCAGTAGATTGCCGCCGGCGGCAGGAGCATGGCGGTGGCCATGTAGCCCCAGAACTCCCAGGCCTCGCCGGCAATCGGTTCGCCGGCGATGACCCGGACGATCGAACCCACCAGGTACACCACCAGGCCGGCTTCCACGGCAACGACGGAGAGGATGGTGACATCGTTGGGCGCCTTCTTCAGGATTCCCGCACCCAGGCATGCCAGCGTGGACACCAGGCCGACGACGAGGATGATCCAAAAATAAGCGTCCACGCTTCAGGCCTCCGCGGCGGCGGTTGCGGCCGCTCCGGTGCCGGGGGCGAAGACAAGCACCGGTTTGGCGTAACTGCCGGCGTCGGCGAGAAGGGCCACCAGGCTGCCGTCGGGGGCGAAGGCTGCGGCCGGATGCTCTGCGGTGGCAGCGGCCGGGCTTCCGGCGGCGGCCCCGGCAGCGATGCGGCGCCCGAAGGAAATCTCCGTGGTTTCCTCGGCACTGAGTTCACGGTTGGGCATCAGTGCCCGGGCAGCCTGCGACATTTCCAGGACGTTGAGCTCTTCGGCGAGCTGTTCGAGGGTGCGCGCCTGGTCCAGGGAATAGGGGCCTACATGGGTCCTGCGGAGGGCGGTGAGATGACCGCCGACGCCGAGGGCATTGCCAAGGTCACGGGCCAGGGCACGGATGTACGTACCCGAGGAACATTCCACCGTGACGTCGAGGTCAACCACATCCGCCTCCGGATCCCGGCGGATGGCGTGCACCTCGAACCGGTGGATGGTGACGGGGCGTGCGGCCAGCTTCACGTCCTCGCCCGACCGTACACGGGCATAGGCGCGTTCGCCGTTCACTTTGATGGCGCTGACGCTGCTGGGCACCTGCTGGATGTCGCCCGTGAGTGCCGCGACGCCGTCGTAAATTGCCTGCTCGCTGATACCGGAAGTGCCGGCCGTGGCAGTGACCTCCCCTTCCGCGTCATCGGTGACGGTGGACTGGCCCAGCCGGATGGTGGCGGTGTAGGTCTTGGAGGTGCCCACGATGTAGGTCAGCAGCCGCGTGGCCTTGTTGATGCCGACCACCAGGACGCCGGTGGCCATGGGGTCCAGGGTTCCGGCGTGCCCTACTTTCCGGGTGCCTGCGAGGCGCCGCATCCGGCCAACCACATCATGGCTGGTCCATCCCTGCGGCTTGTCCACTATCACCAGTCCAGAAAGCACGCCTCCCAGTATATCGGCGCTGGTTGGCCCGCCTGCGCACCCTCCGCGCCTGGTCCCGCACGTCCGCGAGCCCGGCAGGGACAGCGGCAGCCACGCACGCAACAGCTAGGATGGCTGCCATGCCTGAGCTTGCCGCCCATGTCCGCGACGTGCCCGTCAACCAGATCCGCGAGATCACCGAGGCGGCGTGGCGTACTCCGGGCGCCATTGTGCTGAGCATCGGCGAGCCGGGCTTCCCGCTCCCCCGCCACGTGCTGGACGCAGGAATTGCGTGCCTGGACCGCGACGAAACCAACTACACGCCCAACGCGGGGATTCCCGCCCTACGTGAAGCCTTCGCTGCCAGGTTCCGGCAAGAACAGGGAGTCGACGTCGGCGCTGACCGCGTCTATGTGGTGTCCGGCGCGCAGCAGGGCCTGCACTTCGCCATGAGCCTGCTGCTCTCCCCCGGCGACGAAATCCTGATCCCCAACCCGGGCTACCCCACCTTTGCCATGACCAGCCGGCTGCTGAATGCCGTCCCCGTAGGTTATCCGCTGCACCCCGAACACAGCTTCCAGCCACGGGTGGCCGATGTGGAGGCCCTGATCACCGGCCGCACCCGGGTGTTGGTGCTCAACTCTCCGTCCAACCCGCTCGGCGCCGTGCTCGATGAGGAAGTGGTCCGGGAACTGATGGACCTGGCCCGCCGGCACGACATCTGGGTGGTCTCCGACGAGTGCTACGAGGCGTTCACGTACGATGTGCCCCACGTCAGTCCGGCAAGGTTCGACGGCGGCACAGCGGCGGATGCACGCGTGTTCACTTCGCTGACACTGTCCAAGACCTACGGCCTGACCGGCCTGCGCATCGGTGCGCTTATCTGCCCTCCGGGCCTCAAGCAGAAGATGGACAACGTCATGGAATCCATCGTCTCGTGCGTGGCGTCTGCGCCGCAGTATGCGGCGCTGGCAGCCCTCACCGGGCCGCAGGACTACGTCCGGCACACCCACCAGCACTACCGGGAGAACCGGGACGCCGCTTCGGCTGTCCTGGCAGCGAAGGGGATCCGCTATCTTCCCGCCCAGGGCGCGTTCTACCTGTGGGCTGATATGTCCCATGTGACCGGTGGAGATGTCCGGGCATGGGTGCGCCGTTTCCTCGCGGATTCCGGTGTGGCGCTGGCGCCGGGGACTGCCTTCGGCTCCATCGGCGAGGGGTGGGTCCGCATCGCGCTGTGTGGTCGGAAGCAGGATCTGCTGGATGGGCTGTCCCGGCTTCCGGACGGCCGGCTGTAGACCCAGGGTCGACCCCGGGTCCAGGGGCCCGCTGGATTAGCTGCGGGCGCCGGCGAGGGCCCTGTCCAGCCAGGACCGGAGGACATCTGCCGGTGCGGCGCCGGCCTGTCGGGCTGCGACCCTTCCATCAACGAGCACCATCAGGGTTGGGATGGCTTGGACGTCGAACCGCCGCGACAAGCCCGGCGACGTGTCCACATCCACCTTCACCAGCTTTATTCTCCCGGGCCGTTCCCGTGCCAGCTTGTCCAGGACGGGGCTGACCATTCGGCAGGGACCGCACCAGGCGGCCCAGAAATCCACCAGCACCGGAACCGGCGATTGCTCCGCCACGGCAGCGAAGTCGCCGTCACCTGCGGATACGATCCAGGGCAGGTCAGCCTGGCAGTTTCCGCAGCGTGGGTGGCCCGACGCCCCGGCAGGCACCCGGTTGGTTTTGCCGCAGGCGGGGCAGCTGAGAAGCGTGGGTTCCATGCCTAGTATTCCTTCCTGCTGTCAAAGGCGCGCCACGCTTGGAAGGGAACGTCCGACGTCGGGATGTCACCCCGCGTGACCGGCATCAGCTCGGGCGCCGCGCCGCTGAAGTAGTCGTAGAAGAGGGCGTCATCAAAGCCTGCGGCAGCGGCCCCATGACGGTCCGCGGCGAAGTAGACGTGGCCGATCCTGGCCCACAGGGCAGACGCCAGGCACATGGGGCACGGCTCGCAGCTTGCGTAGAGGACCGATCCGGTGAGGTCGAAATCGGCTGTAGCCGCGGCCGCTGCCCGTATGGCCACCACTTCCGCGTGGGCGGTGGGGTCGTTGTCCCTGGTTACCCTGTTGACGCCCTCGTGTACCTTTCCGTCCGGCGTAACCACCACCGCACCAAAGGGCCCCCCGCCCTCACCGACGTTGCGCGTGGCCAAATCCACGGCCTGTTCAAGGTACTGGGCCTGCCCGGGATGCTGGGCGGGGCCGTTGCCGTGGTCTGCGGTGGTCATAGCACGATCCTAGCCACCGGTGCCCTGATGGGGGATGGAAAGGGGGCCAGAAAGGGGGGATGCCCCCAACGACTACCCGCTGGTAGGAGCCTACGCTTGCGCCCGGGGGATACATTCCGCCTCTTCGGAGGCTTCATATCCAGCCCGCAAGGGCCTCTCGCACCCCGGAGAATCCAATGAAACGAAAAATTGCTTTTATCGGCTGCGTGGCCGCGGCCATGGTGGTCCAGACGGGCCCGGCGTTTGCTTCCAGCCACGACCCTGATTACGAAGTTCTGGCCAAAGACCTGGTCTCCCCACTTCACTTGGCCGTTGGCCACGGCGAATCCGTGCGCGTGAGCCAGGACTTCGCCGGCATCCTCTCCCGGGTGGAGCACGACGGAGACACTGAGGACGTCTATACCGCGAAGAAGGGCTGGGAGGTCGCCGGGGTGGAAATCCGCGACGACATGACGTATTTCCTGGAAAGTATCGGAGCCGGACTGGGTGACCCCGCCGCCCTCCATGGCTACCTCAAGTCCATTGATTCCAAGGGGGACGTGGACACCATTGCCAACTTCGCCGATTACGAACGGAAGCACAACCCCGATGGGGACCAGCACTACGGCTTCGAATCCGATGTCAGCGATGCGTGCCTTAGCGAGGTGGGAGCACTGAAAGACGCGCCGCCTGCGATGTACACGGGCACCGTGGATTCGCACCCATATGCCTTGGCCATCCGGAAAGATACTGCCTACGTTGCTGACGCAGGCATGAACGCGATCCTGAAGGTCAATTTGGAGTCCGGGAAGATTTCGACGCTGGTAGTCCTCCCGCCCCGGCCCGTGACCCTGACAAAAGAAGTTGTGGAGACCCTTGGTGCTCCCAGCTGTGCCGGCTTCTCCTACGCCTTCGAGCCCGTTCCTACCGATGTTGAAATTGGTCCCGACGGGTGGCTGTACGTGTCCTCCCTCCCGGGCGGACCGGAAGACCCGTCGCTTGGTACCCGCGGCGCCATCTTCAAGGTGAATCCGTGGAACGGTGACACGACTGTTTGGGCCGACCATATCCTGAGTCCCACCGGGCTGGCTGTGGCGGACAACGGGGACGTCTACGTAGCCTCGCTGTTCGGCGGCGAAATCCTGAAGTTCGACTCCGATGCCGACCGCTCGCGATTCCTGGCCGTAAGCACCCCGGCGGACGTGGAGTTCAAAGATGGCGATGTCTTTGCCACCGTGGACGCGCTGCCTGGACCGCCTGCCGGACCTGGTGCCCCTGCACCCGCGCCCTCTGGCAGGGTTATCGAAGTCGATCTCCGATAGGCGGCAGCCACATACGCAACAGGACCCGGAGATGCCTCCGGGTCCTGTTGCGTTTGCGGGCGGCTTACTTGTTGCCGTCCTCGTCGAGGTCCTCGTCGTCGCTTAGGTCCAGGTCCTCTTCGTCGAAGTCGTCCTCGTCGATGTCCACGTCCGCCACCGCGTCGGACTTGTACGGGTCCGCGTCGCCGGCGTGCCGGGCGTTGGCGGCAAGCGCAGCAACCTCGGCGTCCCGCTTCTTGGCTTCCCGCAGCAGTTCCTCCAGGTTGGAGGCGTTGACCGGAATCTGGTCGGCCACGAACTCAAGGGTGGGGGTGAGCCGGACGGTGATGTTCCGGCCAACTTCCTGCCGGAGCACCCCCTTGGCCTTCTCAAGCCCCTTGGCAGCATCAGCCTGGACGGCCTGGTCGCCAAAGACGGTGTAATAAACAGTGGCATGCTGCAGATCATTGGTCACGCGGGCATCAGTAACCGTAATGCCCTCCAGCCGAGGATCCTTGACCTTCCGGCCCAGAGCCTCAGCAACAACAACCTTAATCCGCTGCGCCAACTTGGCAGCACGTGCCGGATCAGCCATGAACAACTCCTATAAGAAGAAAAAGTTTGGGACGCACGACGACGGCGGTGGGCCTGCGTCGCGCGTTTCAGTTTGTGCCACGCACTAAAAGACGGGCCAAGGACGATGCCGGAGAGTTTTGGGGGCGCCCGGGAGTGGCATCGGGCCTACCGGAGCTGGGCGGCAAAGGATCGCAAGATCCTTTGCCGCCCAGCGTAGGGGCGGGGCGCCCCCAAAACTCGGAGGCTCCCCGCTACCGGTCGAACCAGCCTAGACGCGCGGCTTTTCGCGCATCTCGAAGGTCTCGATGATGTCACCTTCGATGACGTCGTTGTACGACCCAAGACCGATACCACATTCGAAGTCCGTGCGGACCTCGGTGGCGTCGTCCTTGAAGCGCTTGAGCGACTCAACGGTGAGGTTGTCACCGATGATCTTGCCGTCGCGGCTGACGCGTGCCTTGGCGTTGCGTCGGATGATGCCCGAGCGGACGATCGAGCCGGCGATGTTTCCGAACTTGGAGGAGCGGAAGACTTCGCGGACCTCGGCGGTGCCGAGCTGGACTTCTTCGTACTCCGGCTTGAGCATGCCCTTGAGTGCTGCCTCGATGTCATCAATTGCTGCGTAGATGACGGAGTAGAAGCGCATGTCCACGCCTTCGCGGTCTGCCAGTTCGGCAACCCGTTCGGCGGGCTTGACGTTGAAGCCGATGATGACGGCGGAGTCGACCGTTGCCAGGTTGACGTCGTTCTGGGTGATGGCACCCACACCGCGGTGGATGACGCGCAGCTGCACGCCTTCGCCGACGTCGATCTTGAGCAGCGCGTCTTCGAGGGCTTCCACGGCACCGGACACGTCACCCTTGAGGATGAGGTTGAGGGTGTCGATCTTGCCTTCGGCGACCGCCTGGTCGAAGTCTTCCAGGCTGATGCGCTTGCGGCGCTTGGCCAGGGCGGCGTTGCGGTCGGCGGCCTCGCGCTTCTCGGCGATCTGGCGGGCGGTGCGCTCGTCAGCGGTCACGAAGAAGGTGTCACCGGCGCGCGGCACGTTGGACAGACCCAGCACCTGGACGGGGCGGGACGGGCCGGCCTCGGTCAGGGCGCTGCCGTCGTCGTCGAACATCGCACGGACGCGGCCGTGGGCCGTGCCTGCCACGATGGTGTCGCCGACGCGCAGGGTGCCGGACTGCACGAGGACGGTGGCAACAGCACCGCGACCCTTGTCCAGGTTGGCTTCGATCGCGATACCGCGGGCGTCCTTGTTCGGGTTGGCGCGCATGTCCAGGGCGGCGTCCGCGGTGAGCAGGACGGCCTCGAGCAGCTCGTCGATATTGAGGTTCTGGCGGGCAGAGACCTCCACGAACATGGTGTCGCCACCGTATTCCTCGGGAACCAGGCCGTACTCGGTCAGCTGGCCGCGGACCTTCTCCGGGTTGGCGCCTTCCTTGTCGATCTTGTTCACTGCCACGACGATCGGCACATTGGCCGCCTGGGCGTGGTTGAGCGCTTCAACGGTCTGCGGCATCACGCCGTCGTCCGCTGCGACCACCAGGATGGCGATGTCGGTGACCTTCGCACCACGGGCACGCATGGCGGTGAACGCCTCGTGGCCCGGGGTATCGATGAAGGTGATCTTACGGTCGTCGCCTTCGTGGTTGTGCGTGACCTGGTAGGCACCGATGTGCTGCGTGATGCCGCCGTGCTCGCCGGCCATGACGTCGGACTTGCGGATGGCATCAAGCAGGCGGGTCTTACCGTGGTCGACGTGGCCCATGACGGTGACAACCGGAGGACGTGCCTCGAGTTGCTCGTCGCCTTCGGCTTCGAGTTCGGCGTCAAAGTCGATGTCGAACCCGGAGAGCAGCTCGCGCTCCTCGTCCTCCGGCGACACTACCTGGAGCTTGTAGCCAAGCTCCTCGCCGAGCAGGGCGAAGGTCTCCTCATCCAGTGACTGGGTTGCCGTGGCCATTTCACCAAGGTGGAACAGCACGGTCACCAGTGCGGCGGGGTTTGCCTCGATCTTGTCGGCGAAGTCCGTGATGGACGAGCCGCGGCGCAGGCGGATGACAGTGTTGCCGTCGCCGCGGGGTACGCTCACGCCACCCAGCGACGGTGCGCTCATCTGCTCAAGTTCCTGGCGCTTTGCGCGCTTCGACTTGCGCTGCTTGCCACGTCCTGCGCCGCCCTTGCCGAAGGCACCCTGAGTGCCGCCGCGTCCGCGGCCGCCCTTCCCAAAGCCGCCACCGGCGGGAGCGCCGCCGCCGCCACCGGGACCGCCGGTGCCGGGAGCGCCGCCCGGGCGTCCGGGACCACGGCCGCCGGCACCGGGACGTCCTGCACCGGCCGGAGCCGGGCGTTCAGTACGGTTGGGCATCATGCCGGGAGTAGGACGGGGACCGCCGGGACGCGGAGCACCCGGACGGGGTCCGCCTGCGCCTGCTGCGGGGCGGGGGCCGCCGGCACCGGCTGCGGGACGCGGCCCACCCGGACGCGGTCCGCCTGCACCGGCTGCGGGACGGGGACCACCGGGGCGGTCGCCGTCGTTACGGCTGCCGCCGTGACGGGGCATGCCCTGCGAGGTGGCGAAGGGGTTGTTGCCCGGACGGGGGGCACGTTCGCCGTCTCCGCCGCGGCCGCGGGGCATGCCCTGCGAGGTGGCGAAGGGGTTGTTGCCCGGGCGGGGACCGCCGGGACGGGGACCGGACGCACCCGGCGTGGATCCACCCGGACGGGTGGAGGGAGCCGGGGTATCGGCCTTGGGCGCCGGGCGTGCACCGGGCTTGGCGCCGGTGGACGGCGCACCCGAAGACGGGGCAGCCGAGGACTGAGCCGCGGGGGCGGCAGGCGTGGCGGCCGGCGCGGCCGGTGCTTCTGCCTGTGCGGGTGCCGCGGGGGCAGCGGGAGCCGGTGCCTGTGCCTTGGGGGCCGGAGCCTTGGGCGCAGCCGGGCCGGGAGCCGGTGCTGAAGGACGTGATCCTGCTGCGGGAGCAGGTGCCTTGGGCGCAGCGGCGGGCGCTGCGGCCGGTGCCGCTGACTTGGCAGCGGCGTCGGGGAAGGCGTTGCGCAGTTTCCGCACAACGGGGGCCTCAATGGTTGACGAGGCGGAGCGAACGAATTCGCCCAGTTCCTGCAGTTTTGTCACTGCATCTTTGGAAGTTATACCGAGCTCTTTGGCGAGCTCATGTACGCGGACCTTGGCCACATTTCTCCTGTCTCGGTCCGCACCGAGCCAGGCACGAACCGTCTACTTCTTACTGCGGACCCCAGCCGCTGTTGATGCGAAGGGGCCCATTGCAGAGCGCAACAAAGTTGTCATCGTTACGCACTCATCGCTGGGAACTCATCGGGTTTCCATCAGATTTCTGACCCGCTTTCAGGTTGGACGGTTGGTGTTGCAGCCACCGGGGCGGCGTCAACGTTCGGGCCTCGCATGATCCAGTGTTCGACGGCGGCTGTCCCGGTTGCGCCCGGAAGGGCACGTCCGAAAGCTCGCCGCTTGCTCGCCAGGGCCAGGCACGATTCGCTGGGGTGCAGCCATGCACCCCGGCCAGACATCCGGCGTCGTTCATCCACCAGGACAGCGGCTGACCCGCTGCCTTCGGCGACGAGCCGGAGCAACTGCGACCGCGGGCCTTTCTTCCGGCATCCGATGCAGGTACGTTCAGGCTGACTTCCGGTGGAAAGCACTTCTGCCACGGTCATCGTCCTGACGTTCATTCTGCTGGCCGCGGGTTTGCCGCCTCCGCAGTCGCGGAAACGAGCACGCCCAAGGCACACGGCTACCGGCCGTTAGGCGCGGTCCTGTCTATTCTAGCCCCTTCGGGCCGTTCTGCCCGAAACCGGGTGGCTGCCGCGTCGCGCCAGCCACCCTGGCCGGGATGCTACTTGTCGCGGGCAACCGCGGCGTCGGAGACGATGTCGATCCGCCAGCCGGTCAGCTTCGCCGCCAGCCGGGCGTTTTGGCCCTCCTTGCCGATGGCCAGTGACAGCTGGTAGTCGGGAACCACCACCCGGGCGGAACGCGTGGCTTCGTCCGTGATGGTGACCGAATTCACGCGCGACGGCGAGAGTGCGCTGGCGATGAAGGTGGCCGGGTTCTCGCTGAAGTCGACGATGTCGATCTTTTCATCGTTCAACTCGGTCATGACCGCGCGGACGCGTGAGCCCATCTCCCCGATGCAGGCACCCTTGGCGTTGATCCCCGGGGTGTTCGCCTTCACGGCGATCTTGGTACGGTGGCCGGCTTCGCGGGCCAGGGCAACGATTTCCACGGAGTGGTCGGCGATCTCGGGCACTTCGAGTTCGAAGAGCTTACGGACCAGGCCGGGGTGGGACCGGGAGAGCGTGACGGACGGACCCTTGGTGCCGCGGTGCACGTCAATGACCAGGGCGCGCAGCCGGTTGCCGTGGATGTACTTTTCACCGGGAACCTGCTCGGGCGGCGGCAGGAGTGCCTCGAGCGAGCCGAGGTTGACCTGAATCATGTGCGGGTTGTTGCCCTGCTGGATGGTGCCGGACACCAACTCGCCTTCGCGGCCCTTGAATTCGCCCAGGACGTTGTCGTCCTCAACATCGCGGAGGCGCTGGAGGATGATTTGGCGCGCGGTGCTGGCGGCGATCCGGCCAAACCCTTCGGGGGTGTCCTCGAATTCACCGATGGGGGCGCCGTCGTCGTCAATCTCCACAGCCCAAATGGTGACATGGCCGCTCTTGCGGTCCAGCTCGGCGCGTGCTTTCTCGAAGGCACCGGGTGACTTGTGGTAGGCCACCAGGAGCGCCTGCTCGATGGTGGGGATCAGGAGGTCCAGCGGGATTTCACGCTCACGCTCCAAAAGTCTCAGTGCGCTCATGTCAATATCCATCAGGCCTCCTCAGAAGGTCCATTGTGTTCAGGTTCCAGACCGTCCTCGGGGAGGTGGCTGAATTCGATCTCGACTTTTCCGTTGCGGATCCTGTCGAAAGGAAGCTTTACGGGTTCGCCCTGCCGGGGCTTCATGCCCTTTTTGACGGCGACTTCAGGGACCAGGGTCACTCCGCCATCGTCTACGGCCTGGATGCGTCCGGTGATGGTGTCGCCCTGGATCACGTTCACCTTGACCATCCGGCCCCGGGCGCGGTACCAGTGCCGGGGTTCCGTCAGGGGACGGCCGACGCCGGGCGAGGACACTTCGAGGTCGTAGGGACGGCCGTCGTCGTTGGGGTCGTTGTCCAGCACATCCGAGAGCACCTTGGAGATGTCCGCAATGACGTCCAGGCTGACCCCGCCGCTTTCCTCCTGCGGCAGGTCCACCACAACGTGGACCACGCGGTGCGAGCCCGGAATGATGGCCACGTCCTCCAGGTACAGGCGGTTGGCCTGGACGGCGGGTTCCAGGAGGGCCCGGAGCCGGGCAGCTTCGGGGTTGTGGGCCGGCGCGGTTCCGCTTCCCGTACCGGTGTGGTCTGGTGAAGCCGTGGCTTCTGCATTGCTCACGATGCCGGCCGCCTCCCTATAGATGATGTGGTGTTTACTAGCGTAGCTATTTTACCGGCCCATTGGTGCACCCGGGTGCCCCCTCAGCGTGACACCATGGTCTGTTGTGAAAGACCGCCGCCAGGACACCAACCTTCGCATGCGCCCGTTCCGTTTTGCTGCCCTCACCCTTGCCGCGCTGGTTGTCCTGAGCCTTGGTTTCGCCCTGAATCCCGCGGAAAAGCCTGCACCTGCAGAGCCTTCGTTCTCGGAGCGGGCCCGGTCGGCCGCGCTCAGCGGGGCAATGGACCTGCGCACCGCCGCGTTGGAACTCGCCTCCTCCGGTTCGACGGATTCCACCATAGTGGAACCGGTTGTGACCTTGCTGACCATCCAGGCGCGGGCACTCGCCGGCCCTGTTCCAAAGTCCGTGCCGGCGTCGCCGTCACCATCTCCCACCACAGGTCCCTCCAGTGCCGGTCCTCCAAGTGCCGGTCATCAAACTGCCGGCCTTCAAACTGCCGCCGACCTTGTCCAGGCCCTGGCCGCCAGCGGCACCGCCCGCGTCAAGGACGCGGAAACGGCCGACGGCGGCATGGCACGGCTTCTCGCGGGCACCGGCACCGCTCAGCTCCTCGCGGCCGCCCGGCTTGCCGGAGCAGCCGGCGTGCCCGCACCGCAGGGGTTGGCAGGAACGGACGAACGAGCTTCCGGGGCAGCAATAACGTCTCCATGCCCCTCCCTCTCGGCTTCGGCTGACGCCCGGGAGACCAGCGGGCCGGGCGCTGCCGCAGGAACGCGCCAGGCACTGGCCGGTGCCGTCACCGCCGAGCAACAGGCCACCTACGGCTACCAGGCGGCACTCCCCCGCCTTGCGCCTGCGGAGGCGGGCCCGGCGTCGGAATTCCTTGTCCGGCACAAGGAACAGGCCGCAGCCGCGGAAAAGCGTCTCCGGTCCGCCTGCGGCGCGTCCGTGCCGCAAGAGCCCGGGTATGTCCTTGATCCGGGGTTCCTGGCTGCACCGGCCGCGGGTTTGGGCAGGCTCGAGGTGGCCACACTGGCTGCCTACGGGGACATCGTGGCGGTATCCCAGGGTCCGGACCGGACGTGGGCGTTGTCAGCCCTGCAGTCTGCGGCTGCCCGGGCCCTGCGGTGGGGCGCAGACACCGGACCTGTCCCGGGGCTCAGCCTCGACGTTGACCAGCTGCCGCCCCTTCCTGCCGGCGCTGCCCGTCCTACCGGCATCGGCGCCGCGCCCTCCCCCGCCGCATCCTGATCCGAACGTCGGCAGGCCTGCCGTTTCCCTGAAGCAGTTCCTGGGCACCCAGCGCCTGCTGCGAGAGCAACACGTGGGCGGGCACTGGCCGGCATTGGGCGGGCACGGGGCTGGCACACGGGCAGGAAGGGATGGTTTGCTGATTGGATGAACGCGGACGAACCGGCCGATGTCCCGGCCCCTGGCCCGGGAGGCATGGCAGCAGGCCCCGGGCTCAACAGCCACCTCGAGACTGAACCACACGGCAACGACATCGCGCACCGGCTGAACTGGCTCCGTGCCGGGGTTTTGGGTGCCAACGACGGCATCGTCTCCGTGGCTGCGATTGTGGTGGGGGTGGCCGGGGCCACCGCCGAGACCGGGCCGATCCTGGCGGCGGGTGCAGCCGGGCTGGTGGGCGGCGCGGTGTCCATGGCGTTGGGCGAATATGTGTCGGTCAGCAGCCAAAGCGACAGCCAGCGGGCCCTGATTGAGAAGGAACGCCGCGAACTCGAGGAAGAACCGGAAGCGGAACTGGCCGAGCTGACGGCAATTTACCAAACCAAGGGCCTCAGCCCGGAAACAGCCGCCAAAGTTGCCCGGGAGCTGACTGCCCACGATGTCCTGGCCGCGCACCTGTCCGCCGAACTCAACATCGATGAGGCGGACATCGTCAGCCCCTGGCACGCGGCTTTCGCCTCCGCCATCGCCTTCACCGTCGGAGCGATCCTGCCCATGCTGGCCATCCTGCTTCCGCCGCCGGAGATCCGCGTCCCGCTGACCTTCGTTTCAGTCCTGGTGGCCCTGGCCCTGACGGGTGCCCTCGGTGCCTGGATTGGCGGCGGCTCCAAAACGCGGGCGGCTGTCCGTGTGGTGGTGGGCGGCGCCCTGGCGCTCGCTGCCACGTTCCTGCTCGGCAACCTGCTCGGGGCCTCCGGTGTTGTCTGATCCGATGGTCCCCGACCCGGTGGTTCCTGACCCGTTGGTGCCCGACCCCGTCATAAATGGCACCGCGATTAACAGAACCACGATGAACGGCACCGCTGCGGCAGTCCCCATCCCGCCCGGCCTCTCGAGCCGCTACTCCCGCAGCAGCGAAGGCAGGGCGTGGCTCGGTAGCCTGCCGGGCCTGCTGCAGGACCGCCTGGAGCAGTGGCAACTCGAGGTTGACCTGGCACCCGGGACCACGCCGTGGAGCGGCCACGGCGGCCTGGTGGTGCCCGTTCGGCAACTGGACGGCTCGCCTGCAGCCCTCAAAATCGCTTTTCCCCACGACGAGGCCAAGGTGGAGCGGCATGCCCTTGCACTGTGGGGTGGCCGTGGCGCTGTTGCGCTGCTGGCCGCCGAGGCCGGATCGTGTGCCATGCTCCTGGAACGCCTCGACGCCGGCCGGACCCTGGCGGACCTGGGGATGGACGATGCGGCGCAGGTGTGGGGCGGTTTGGTGCGGCAACTTGGGCTTGCCCCTGACCACCGCCCCGAGTGGCGGGAATTCGGCCACATCGCGGCCCGGGCCGAACAGTGGAGTGACGACTTCCCGGCGGACTGGGAGCACCTGGGCCGGCCGTTTCCCAGGTGGCTCCTGGAGGCAGCGCTGGAGGTGTGCCAGACGCGCGGCGCGGTGGGACGCCGGTCCGCACGGGATGTGCTGGTCCACGCGGACCTGCATTTCCTGAACATCCTGGCGCGACCGGGCACAGAGGGCAGGGAGGGCAGGGCCGGCGCCCCCGCAGTGGCGGGTTACGCAGCGATCGACCCGCAGCCGCTGATCGGCGAGCCGGAGTTCGCGGTTGCGCCGCTGCTGTGGAACCGCCTTGGGGACTTGCCGGCGGTCCAGGCCGGACCGGCCCTGCACCGGCGCTGCACTGACTTCAGCACTGCCGCCGGGCTTGACCCTGACGTTGCCCGGCAGTGGGCCATCGCCCGGGAGGTGGACAACGCGCTGTGGTACGCCGCACATGGCCACCCTGGTGACCTGGCCAGGTCCCTTTGGGTTGCCAGCACCCTGGCCGGCCACACGTTGGAAGGCCTGCCGCATCCCCATTTCCTGCCGCAACCGGGGCAGGGCGGATAAGCCACAGCGGTAGTCCAGGCAACGGCTGTCCAGGGCGCGAAGGCCAACTAGGCGCCCCGCACGGCAGCCAGGGCTGACCGGACAGCCTCCACGGCCGTGGCCACCTCCTCGCCGGATGTGTGCCAGTTGCTCACCGAAACCCGGAGGATATCGCGGTCCCGCCACCGTGAGCCGGACATCCACACTTTTCCCTCCTCAATGACGCGGGCAGTGACCGCGCGGGTGGTGTCGTCGTCGTGAAAAGCCAGGCACACCTGGGTGTAGCCAACCTCGTTGAGCACCTCGACGCCGTCCAGGCCCGCCATGCCCTGGGCAATTGCGGTGGCGGCGGCCGCCAGTCCCCCGACCTGTGCTGCCACACCGTCACGGCCCAGGCTTTTCAGGGCCGCCCATACCGGCACTCCCCGCGCCCGCCGGGACAATTCCGGGACCTTCTCGAAGGGGTCGCCGGGGCCTTCCGCATCCTGGACGAGGTAGCTGGTGTGCAGGCCCATTGCGGCCCGCAGGGCGGACGGATCCCTGACGATGGCAATGCCGCAGTCGTAGGGCACATTCAGGGTCTTGTGGGCATCCGTGCCCCATGAGTCCGCTTCCCCGCAGCCGCGCATGAGGTGCTGCAGTTCCGGCGCAGCGGCGGCCCACAGCCCGAAGGCACCGTCAACGTGCACCCAGGCACCATGTTTGTGTGCGACGGCGATGGCCTCGGTAAAGGGGTCGAAGGCGCCGGAGTGCAGGTTCCCTGCCTGGAGGCACACCAGGGCGGGGCCGGTGCCGGCGGCGATGGCAGCGTCCAGCGCGGCGGGCAGCAGGCGGCCCTGCCCGTCGGCGTCGACCTGCGTCGGCTGTCCCAGGCCCAGGTAGCGCAGGCCAAGGTCCACGGTGTCGTGCCGTTCCCGTCCCACGAAGCAGCGGATCCGGGGGGCGCCGAAGAGTCCGTCCCGGTCAAGGTCCCAGCCGGCGTCGCCGAGCAGCCGCCAGCGTGCCGCCGCCATCCCGGTGAAATTTGCCATGGTCGCGCCCGTAACGAATCCAACATCGGCAGTCGACGGGAGGCCCAGCAGCTGCAGCACCCATTGCCCGGCGGCTTCCTCGATGGCCGCGGTGGCCGGGGTTGCATAGCGGAGACCGGCGTTCTGGTCCCAGGCGCTGACCAGCCAGTCCGATGCCAGGGCGGCGGGCAGGGTGCCGCCGATGACCCAGCCGAAGAACCGGCCCGACGGCATGGCCATGAGCCCGGGTTCGGCTGCGGCGGCCAGGAAGTCGATCACTTCATCGGCAGGCATGCCCTCTGCCGGCAGCGGTCCGCCAAACACCGGGGCAAGTTCGGTGGCGTGCAGGCTGGGTCCCACCGGGCGGTGCGGAAGGCTCTGCAGCCAGGCCTGAGCATGCCCTGCTGCGGCCGCCAGGGCCCCGGCATACCCGTCTTCGCCGTGTGCCATACGTGCATGGTACGCCGGGCCGGTCCCCGCCACGAGGAGCAGTTTCCGTCCCGATCAGGCGAAGTTTTCCTGCCACACGTCGTAGCCGAGCTTGACGATCAGGGCCGCAACAACCACCAGGAAGACAATCCGGACGAATTTGCTCCCCTGTTGCACGGCTGTGCGGGCGCCCAGGTAGCCGCCCGCCATGTTGGCTGCCCCGAGCAGCACGCCGATGCCCCACAGGATGGACCCGTGCGGCAGGAAGAACAGCAGGGCGCCGGCGTTGGTGGCCATGTTCACGATCTTGGCCTTGGCGCTGGCCTCCAGGAACGCGTAACCCATGGCGGACACCAGGGCGATGACCAGGAAGGAACCCGTCCCCGGGCCGATGAGGCCGTCGTAAAAGCCGATCACCGCGCCGATGAGGCAGGCCACCACGTAGTGCTTGTGGCCTTCGTGGCGGAGCGCCGTCAGCTCGCCGATACTGGGTTTCAGTGCCGTGAACAGCGCGACGGCGACCAGCGCCACCACGATGATGGGCTTGAAAACCCCGGCCGGCAGGGTGGCCGCCAGACTGGCCCCGCCGAAACTGCCCGCCAGGGCTATCACCGCCATGGGGACGGCAGTCCGGAGGTCGGGCCCCACCCGCCGGTAGTAGGTGGCCGCGCTGGTGGCGGTTCCGAAGATGGAACCCATCTTGTTTGTGGCCAGCGCCTGGACGGGCGCGATGCCCGGAACCAGGAGCAGCGCCGGAAGCTGGATCAGTCCCCCGCCGCCGACCACCGCGTCAACCCAGCCGGCTGCGAATCCCGCCACCACGATCAGGATGATGGTGGTGGGCTGGATCGATTCGAAGCCGGAGATCACTGGTTTCGGACGGCGTTGACCACGTAGTCCACGGCCTTATCGACCTCGACGTTCTCGGCTTCTCCGCTGCGGCGGTCCTTGATTTCCACCACGCCGTCCACCAGGCCGCGGCCCACGGCCAGGATGGTGGGCACACCAACCAGCTCCGCGTCACCGAACTTCACGCCCGGCGAAACCTTGGGGCGGTCGTCGTAGATGACGGACAGGCCGGCGTCCTCGAGCTCTGCCGACAGCTTTTCCGCGGCCTGGAAGATCTCCTCGCCACGGCCCACTGCCACCACGTGCACATCGGCCGGGGCCACGGTGCGGGGCCAGACGAGACCGCGGTCATCGTGGTTGGCCTCTGCCAGCGCGGCCACGGCGCGGGTCACACCGACGCCGTAGGAGCCCATGGTGACCACCACCTGTTTGCCGTTCTGGTCCAGCACCTTGAGGTCCAGGGCTTCGGCGTACTTGCGGCCGAGCTGGAAGATGTGGCCCATCTCGATGCCGCGGGCGGTTTCCAAGGGGCCTGAGCCGTCCGGTGAGGGGTCGCCGGCACGCACTTCAGTGCACTCGATGACGCCGTCCCAGCCGAAGTCGCGTCCCGCCACGAGGCCGAAGACGTGCTTGCCGGCTTCGTTGGCGCCGGTGATCCACGCCGTTCCGCTGACCACGCGCGGATCCACCAGGTACAGCAGCTCGGTTGCGCTGTCGGAGCCCAGGAGCGGCTGGTCCAGGGAAAGCCCGGGGCCCAGGTAGCCCTTGACGATCAGCGGCTGCTTCTTCAGATCCTCCTCGCCGGCCTGCTCGAGTCCGATCTCGCCTGCTAGCGGCAGGAAGGCGCCAATGTTCGCCTCCACGCGCTTGAGGTCGACTGCGCGGTCCCCGGGAACTCCGATGACCACCAGTTGCCGCTCACCGGTGGGCAGTGTGACGGCGAGGACCACGTTCTTGAGCGTGTCCGCCGCAGTCCAGGCACCGCCGTCGGCCTCTGCCCGCGGGGCAATCTGGTTCGCGGCGGCAACCAGCGTCTCGATGGTGGGAGTATCCGGGGTGTCCAGGACCTCTGCGGCCGGGGCGTTGCTGAAGTCGATCGCGTCGGGGACTACGGTGGTGACGGCCTCGACGTTGGCTGCATAACCGCCGGCAGAGCGGACAAAGGTGTCCTCGCCGATCTCGGTTGGGAACAGGAATTCCTCGCTCTTGGACCCGCCCATGGCACCCGCGGTGGCTGCCACCGGAACAACCTCAAGTCCCAGCCGTTCAAAAATCTTCAGGTAGGCGCCGCGGTGGGCCGCGTAGCTGGCGTCCAGGCCGGCGTCGTCAACGTCGAAGGAGTAGGAGTCCTTCATGATGAATTCGCGGCCGCGGAGGAGCCCTGCCCGCGGGCGTGCCTCGTCGCGGTACTTGTTCTGGATCTGGTACAGGCTCAGCGGGAGGTCCTTGTACGACGAGTACAGGTCCTTGACCAGGAGCGTGAACATCTCCTCATGGGTGGGGGCCAGCAGGTAGTCGGCACCCTTGCGGTCCTGGAGCCGGAACAGGCCTTCACCGTATTCGGTCCACCGGTTGGTGGCCTCGTACGGCTCGCGGGGCAGCAGGGCCGGGAAGTGGACTTCCTGGGCGCCGATGGCAGCCATTTCCTGGCGGATGATTTCCTCGACCTTGCGCAGCACACTCAGCCCCAGCGGAAGCCACGTGTAGATGCCAGGGGCCGCGCGGCGGATGTAGCCGGCACGGACCAGCAGTTTGTGGCTGGCGACCTCGGCATCGACGGGGTCTTCGCGCAGCGTGCGCAGGAAAAGCTGGGACAGTCGTAGGACCACGGGTGGTATCCGTTCTGGGGAGGTGCTGGGTCAGCAGGGCCGGACAATTCGTCTGGGTACTAATCTACCGGCACACCACCTGCGGCATGGACTGGCGGGCACGGGCCGCCACCGCGGACCATCCCGGGGGCCGGACACAGTAGGGCCACGCCCGGCAGTACAAAGCCCCTGGCCCCCCAATGAGGCTGGTCATCGCATCCGGGCGTGGCCCAACGCCGTTATCGCCTAAGTACTGGTGAGGACTGGTGAGACCGCCCACCCCACTTCCAGCGCAGCTGGATCGAACCTATGTGATCGCGCACACGTTTGACAAGTGTTTTTAGTTTATGAACTGGACTGTGTTCGGCAGGGCGCTTAGTGAACCAGCGCGGCAGCAGCATCAAGGAGCGCACCGGCCCGCCGGACGGCGTCGGCCCCGCTGCCGCCGCCGGTAGCCACCGAGGCGATCAGGATGCCATGGTGGACCACCTGCGCCCTGACCACGGACTGGGAGCTGCCATCCGGCAACGCGGTGTCTGTGCGGTAGGCAACGGCGCCCGGCAGCCCGGTCGCCCCCTCCACCGGCGTAATGGTCACTGCGACGTTGATGCCCGACGCCGTCATGGTCATGGAGGAGCACTTCGCCAACTGCCCGGACGGGTCCGAAACCTGGGCCAGGACGCTGTGGTCCAGGCCCCCCACCAGCGACAGGGCAGTCACCGCACCGGTGGCGGAGTCAGTGCTCATTCCTATCGCCATGGTTGAGTCCTCCACCGAGGGCACCGTACTTGCGGCAGCGAGTTCCTTGCACTCCGCGGGTTCGACATCGATGGAGGAGATCATGGCCTTGGTCTGCTCCAGCGCCGCGGCGATGTCACCGTTCGGCAGGACGGAAAGCCTGCGGTCCGCAGCGTCCCGCACCTGTCCCACGATGGCAGCGAGCTCGTCGCTGGTGTACACCTTGGCCGTCGATGCGGGGCTGGGCGTGGGCGTTGCTGTTGGAGTGGGTGCTGCCGCAGAAGTCCGGGATGGGACAGACGGGGCAGGCGAAGAGTCAACAGCCTGTGGCGCGGCCGAACCGCCACATCCGGAAAGTGTTAATGCCAGCAGGGCGGCTGACCCGAAAGTACCCAGCACAGACGTCTTCAATTTTTTCCCCCAATGTTCCAGCTGGCCGCGGACGACTGCCTAGCTAGAAAAGAACTGTAGCGAACGTCCCCACCTGGCGGAAGCCAACCCGTTCATAGGTGGACCTGGCGCGGGTGTTGAAGCCGTTCACGTAGAGGCTGGTCACGGGGGCGATCCGCCGGGCCTTTTCCACCACTGCCGACATGTAGCCCGCGCTCAGCCCCTGGCCGCGGAAGATCGGGTTCATCCAGACACCCTGGACCTGGGTGACATCGTCGGTGACCGCCCCGAGCTCGGCCTTGAACACCACCTCGCGGGCGTTGTTGAGGTGGACCAGGGAATGTCCCTGCCTGATGAGGCCCTCCACCCGGCGGCTGTAGAACTCCCTGCCGCCCAGGTACGGCGAATACCCCACTTCTTCTTCGAACATGGCGGCGCAGGCGGGAAGAATGCGGTCGAAGTCGGCGAGGTTCCCTTGCTCCAGGCCCCGGTTGGGCTGGACCAGGGGCGGCCCGTCGATGATCATCAGCGGCTGGTCAGCCCGGACCTCGTGTGCTCGGTGCCCCAGCACCGCGAGCTCGGCATTCAGCGCCAGCACGGCCGCGGCCGGACCAAAGGCAGACGCATACCGGCGGCCGGAACTGTTCGCGGCCTCCGCTACCACCGGGGCCAGGGCGGGATCGAGCTGGACCGGAACCAGGTTGGCTCCGGCCCAGCACGCACCTGTCAGGATGCCGTCGTCGAAAACCCCGATGACGCCGGCACCGCCGCTGGTGGGCGCCGCCGTCCCCGTGGCGCGCAGGTGGGCCAGGATGAATACATTGGCCACCGGGTCCTGCTGGGCCAGCAGTGTCAGCGCAGGGGTATCCTGGCCGTCGAGCGTGCGGACAGAAAGCCCCGCCGGGTCTGCACCGTCCCTACGAGACGCTAACCACGGGGCTACCCTTGACAGCATCTTCGCCATCGGCCTCCCCCATCTCTTCCGCGATACGCATAGCCTCTTCGATCAGTGTCTCAACAATTGCGCTCTCGGGAACAGTCTTGATGACCTCGCCCTTAACGAAGATCTGGCCCTTGCCGTTGCCCGAAGCGACGCCAAGATCCGCTTCGCGCGCCTCGCCGGGGCCGTTCACGACGCAGCCCATGACCGCCACGCGGAGGGGAATCTCCATCCCTTCGAGCCCGGCAGTAACCTGTTCGGCCAGGGTGTACACGTCCACCTGGGCACGGCCGCAGGAGGGGCAGGACACGATTTCCAGCTTCCGGGGCCGCAGGTTCAGCGACTGGAGGATCTGGTTGCCCACCTTGATCTCCTCCACCGGGGGTGCGGAGAGGGACACCCGGATGGTGTCGCCGATCCCACGGGACAGGAGCGCGCCGAAGGCGGTTGCGGACTTGATGGTGCCCTGGAAGGCAGGCCCGGCCTCGGTGACGCCGAGGTGCAGGGGCCAGTCCCCCTTCTCCGCAAGCATTTCGTAGGCCGCCACCATGATGACGGGGTCATTGTGCTTCACTGAAATCTTGAAGTCGTGGAAGCCGTGCTCCTCGAAAAGGGAAGCTTCCCAGACAGCTGATTCAACCAGCGCTTCGGGGGTGGCCTTGCCGTACTTCTTGAGGATTCCCGGTTCAAGGGAGCCGGCATTGACGCCGATGCGGATGGAAGTGCCGTGGTCCTTGGCGGCGGCCGCGATCTCCTTGACCTGGTCATCGAACTTGCGGATGTTTCCAGGGTTCACGCGCACGGCGGCGCAGCCGGCTTCGATGGCTGCGAAGACGTACTTGGGCTGGAAGTGGATGTCCGCGATGACCGGGATCTGGGACTTCCGGGCGATGATGGGCAGCGCCTCGGCATCATCGGCGGAGGGGCAGGCGACGCGGACGATGTCGCAGCCGGACGCCGTCAGTTCAGCGATTTGCTGCAGCGTGGCGTTGATGTCCGTAGTGGGCGTGGTGGTCATGGACTGCACACTGATGGGAAAGTCAGATCCCACGCCTACCGAGCCGACTTTGATCTGGCGCGTCTTGCGGCGGGGGGCAAGGACGGGCGGTGGTGCTGACGGCATTCCCAGGCTGACCGAGGTCACGTGGACTCCTTGAGTTGAAAGGGGTAAAGAGGCGGCTACGCGGCGATCCCGGCCAGCATGCCGGTTACCGGGGACCATTCCGTGATGCGGGTTCCGGCGATGACGCCGGCTGCGGCGAACGGGTCCTGCTTGAGGATCGAGTTGAGGGCGGCTTCATCTGGCGCCTTGAAGATCAGCAGGGCACCTGCGCCGTCGCCGTAGGGTCCGCTGGCCACGATGACGCCGTCCTGTGCCAGGCCGCCCGTCCATTCCCGGTGGGCGGGCCGGACCTCATTGCGGGTTTCGGTGGAGTTGGCGGCATAAACGTACTCAACGGCAAAAACAGTCATACCGCTACCCTATCGCCATGGCTGGCTTGGTACCGTACCCATCCTCCAATGCAGGAGGGCCGCAGGCAGGAAAAGTGGTTACTGCAGGAAGAGGACTTTCACCGCGGCAGCGGTTCCGGCCGCCCAAAGCATGGAGGTGAGGGTCCCTATGATGAATCGCTCGGCGGCTACCGGCGTCTCCTTCAGTTCGGCGAACCTGCCCAGGCCCTTGATGGCGACGATGTAGGCGATGGCCACTGGCTGGCCCGCAAGGATGGCGAGGCACACCCCCAGCCGCTCCAGTACTCCGATGATGGCTCCACCGCGCAGGATGCGCTGGCTGGGCAGCGCTGGTCCGGCGGCCGGCCCGTCCGACGCCGGTCCGGCAGGAGCTGCGGTCAGCTCACCATCCACTGCCTGGCCGGCTGTGCCGCCGGCGATGGGGGAAGGATCGTCCACGGTGACGTCAGCAGAGGGGTCCTGTTCCGGCGTAGGGGCTTCCTCCGCGGCCCTGGCAGCGTCTGCTCTGTCATCAATCGTCCGGGCAAGCTTGAACACCAGCGCGGTCACCGGCCAGCCCGCGAAGCCGGCTACTGCCAGCGCCACTGTCACCCACAGTGCGGTCACCTGTCTCCTTTATTCGCGTCGTCTTCAATCCGGCCGTCCGGCTTCCCGCGGTTGCACATTCCTATGCCCGTCCATCCTTGAGATCCTGGGCATCCTTGAGAGCCGCGGCGTCCTTGAGTGCCGCGGCGTCCTTGAGTGCCTGGGCAATCTGCGAGTCGGCAAAACCAAGAAGCATGGAAGCAGCCGGCCTGGCTGCCCATTCTTCCTGCCAACCGGCGCGGAGCACGGTTCGGCTCACCGACTGCTCCGAGATTCCCAACTCAAGGGCCACCTGCTTCTGGTTTCCATGCCGGCCCGGACCCTGGCCGCCTGCACCCAGGCGGCGCAGGGCATCCACCACCCGCCACTGGGCTTCCGTGCGGTCCTGGACAAGCCGGCCAAGCAGCCGGAGCACCGCCTCCGCATTGGCGCATGCCTGCACCCCCTCCTCCGCAGGGACGCCCCCGCCGGTTTCCCTTGCCATGATGCCGGGCACCACCGACAGCGGCACTTGGGAACCGGCGCCTTTGGCGAGCTCCACGGCCTTGCGGGCGGCAACAAAAGCAGTTCCGGTCCCCTCGCGGGGACTGGCATCCGGGGGCAGAAAGACGCTTCCGACGCCGACCCCCACGTACCAGCGCCCCTCGCGGAGCACGTGCAGTGCAATCTCCACCACAGTGGACGGGTCCCGCACCACCCCCTGCACTTCGTCTCCGACGGAACGGTCGAACAGCGGATGTCCGGTTCCCGGGAGCTCAAGGCGCGACACCTGCGCGAGCAGGGCCGGAACCCGGTCCCGATCCCCGGTGCTTCCGCGCTGATCGATGGTCATGACGAACATTTATCAACCATAGACGGTTGAGACTGGATGATCAATCACATTCGGCTGATTTTTGCGCGTCAGCCAATTCCGAGTGACTATCCGAAGAGATTGACCGGTTTGACGATGTCCGCGTAGATCAGCAACACGCTCATGCCCATCAGCAGCGCTGCAACCACGTAGGTGACGGGAAGGAGCTTGGCGATGTCGAACGCGCCCGGGTCCGGGAGTCCGCGCAGTTTTGCCACCCGGCGCCGGATGCCCTCGTACAGGGCCCCGGCAACATGGCCGCCGTCAAGAGGCAGGAGCGGGATCAGGTTGAATACCGCCAGCGCAAAATTCAGCCCGGCCAGCAGGCCAATGAGGGTGGCCACCCGGGATTGAAGCGGTACGGCCTCCATGGCCGCCACCTCGCCCGCAACCCTGCCCACGCCCACCACGCTGATCGGGCCGTTGGGGTCGCGCGGCTCTTCGCTGAAGGCAGCCTTCGCCACTCCCACCACACGGGCGGGCAGGTTGAAGACAACGCCCGCCACCTGGCGGATGTTCTCCCCCGCCATGGGCAGGACGGACGACGCCGGCTGCGGCACCAACGCTGTTTGCGCGCCGATGCCCAGGAAACCGACGTCCTGGTACTGGAGGTTGCCGGCGGCGTCGGTGGCCTGCCGTCCGTCGGTTCCCATCACGGGCCGGGCGGACAGGACGGGGGTCACGGTGGTGGACACGGGATGACCGTCCCGCTGCACTGTGATGGCCACTTCCTTGCCGGCCGAGGCTCGGATCCACTCCGTCAGCTGCTCCCAGCTGGTGACGGGTTTGCCGTCGAAGGAGGTGATGGTGTCGTTCGGCTTCAACCCGGCTGCGGCGGCGGGCGTCAGCCGGCAGTCCGCGGAGTCGGGATCGACAGTTTGTCCTGCGGCGACCTGGCATTTGGAGACGTCCGAAATGGTGGTGGTGGCTGCGGCAATACCGAAACCCATCAGGAGCACGGCGGTGAGCAGCACGCCAAGGATCATGTTCATGGCCGGGCCGCCCAGCATGACAACCACCTTCTTCCAGACCGGCAGGCGGTAGAAGACCCGGTTTTCGTCCCCCGGCCCCACTTCCTCATGGGCCATGGAACGGGCCTCGGTGGCAAGCGTCTGGAACATGCCGGTGCTGGAGGGCCGGACCGACCCGTCCGCCGTGTTGGGCGGGTACATACCGATCATGGAGACGTAGCCGCCGAGCGGCACGGCCTTCACTCCGTATTCGGTTTCACCTTTCCGGCGTGACCACAGCGTGGGCCCGAAGCCGATCATGTACTTGGTGACGCGGACTTTGAAGAGCTTGGCCGGAACCAGGTGCCCCACCTCGTGGAGCGCGATGGACACGGCGATGCCCAGGGCGACAAAGACGACGCCGAGGATGAAAAGTAGGACAGGGGTCATGGAGGTGCTGCTGCTTCCTAGAGGCTGCTGACTGCTAAACGTTCGTGGGCGCGGGCGCGTGCCCATCTTTCAGCATCCAGCACCGATTCCACCGTCAGCCCGGAGGAACCTGGGTGTTCGCTGAGCACGCTGTCGACGGTATCGACGATGTCGGTGAACCGGATGCGGCCGGCATGGAATGCGCCGACTGCCTCTTCATTGGCGGCATTGAATACGGCAGGGAAGGTGCTCCCCTGCCGTGCGGCTTCCTTGGCCAGGCCGACGGCGGGGAAGGCTTCCGCGTCCAGCGGTTCGAAGGTCCAGGTGGCGGCCTGCGTCCAGTCGCAGGGACTGGCGGCTTTTGGCACGCGGGCCGGCCAGCCAAGCCCCAGGGCGATGGGCAGCCGCATGTCGGGCGGGGAGGCCTGTGCGATGGTGGACCCGTCCACGAACTGGACCATCGAGTGGACGATGGACTGGGGGTGCACCACGACGTCGATCCGGTCCAGTGGGATGTCGAACAACAGGTGGGCCTCGATGACCTCAAGGCCCTTGTTCACCAGGGTGGCGGAGTTGGTGGTGACCATCACACCCATGTCCCAGGTGGGGTGGGCCAGGGCCTGCTGCGGGGTGACGCCGTGCAGTTCCTCCCGGCTCCTGCCCCGGAAGGGGCCGCCGGAGGCGGTGAGGATGAGCTTGTCCACCTCGCCGGCGGTACCGGAGCGCAGGCATTGGGCAATCGCGGAGTGTTCGGAGTCCACCGGCACGATCTGGCCTTCCGTGGCCGCGGCCTTGACCAGGCTGCCGCCCACGATCAGCGACTCCTTGTTGGCGAGGGCCAGGGTGGCTCCGGACCTGAGGGCCGCCAGTGTGGGTGCCAGTCCGATGGAACCGGTGATGCCGTTGAGCACGACGTCCGCGTCCACGGCCGCTATCCGGGCAGAGGCATCCGGTCCGGCCACGATCTCCGGCCGGTACCCTGGGCGGCCTGCAACTGCCGCAGCCTCGCGGATCAGGCCTTCCAGCCTGCCGGGGTCTCCACCTGCGATTCCCACGGCCGCCGCGCCGGTATGGACAGCCTGCTTCGCCAGGAGCTCCAGGTTGCCGCCCCCTGCACTGAGTGCCACCACCTCGAAAAGGTGCGGGGCGCCGTCGACGACGTCAATCGCCTGGGTGCCGATGGAACCGGTGGATCCGAGGAGGACGATTCTGCGTGGCTGCATTGTTTAAGTATCCCGCACCCTTCCCTGCCTGCCTGCGCCCCTGACCTGCTGCGGTGCCTTGGCGGGCCTTGACCGGGAGGCGGCCGGGCGTAACGTGGACTGCGTGGACTGGCTCACCTGGTTTGATGCGCCGGAGTACGAATTCGCCCGGCAGGTGCTGCAGCGGGGCGTCGCTGCACTGTATTTCGTTGCTTTCCTGTCAACGCTGAACCAGTTTCCGGCCCTGCTCGGCGAGCGCGGCCTCCTCCCGGTGCCTGAGTTCCTGGGCGCATTCACCCGCCTGCGCCGGCCCACGCTGTTCCGCTGGCGGTACTCTGACGGGCTGCTTCGCGGCGTCTGTGCCGTCGGCCTGGTGGTGTCGGCGCTGCTCGTTGCCGGGATACCGCAAACGGGCCCGCCGTGGGTTCCATTGATCGCGTTCCTGGTCCTGTGGCTGCTGTATATGTCGATCGTTAACGTTGGCCAGACGTTCTACGGGTTCGGCTGGGAAATGCTGCTCCTGGAGGCGGGCTTCACCGTGGCGTTCCTGGGCTCCAACCAGACCGAGCCGCCGCGGACCATCCTGATCCTGGTCGTGTGGCTGGTGTTCCGGCTGGAATTCGGGGCCGGCATGATCAAGATCCGCGGAGGCCGGGAATGGCGCGATTTGACGGCGCTGTACTACCACCACGAGACCCAGCCCATGCCCGGGCCCCTCAGCCGGCAGGCGCATCTCCTGCCCAAGCCGCTGCACCGCATCGAAGTGGTGGGCAATCACATTGCCCAGCTGGTGGTGCCGTTCCTGCTGTTCGCCCCGCAGCCAGTGGCCGGCGTGGCGGCGGGGGTCGTCATCGTCACCCAGTTGTGGCTGGTGGCCAGCGGCAACTTCGCCTGGCTGAACTGGATGGCGATCGTGCTGGCGTTCGCGGCTGTCAGCGATCCCGTGGCGCATGCGGTGATACCGGCCCTCCCGGCGGACTGGGACGCTGCCGTGGGAGGCCGGCGGGAGACCCCGCTGTGGTGGTTGGCCATCACGCTGGCGGCGTCCGTCCTGTTGCTGGTGCTGAGCTACTGGCCGCTGCGCAACCTCTTCTCGCGCCGGCAGCTGATGAATGCGAGCTTCAACCGGTGGCAGCTGGTCAACGCCTACGGTGCGTTCGGCACGGTGACCAAGCAGCGCATTGAGGTGGTGGTGGAAGGCACCCTGGATGACGATCCCGATGACAGTTCGGACTGGCGGGAGTACGGTTTCAAGGGCAAGCCAGGTGATGTCCGCCGGATTCCACGGCAGTGGGCCCCGTACCATTTACGGCTGGACTGGCTGATGTGGTTCCTGCCGCTGCGGACGGTGCACGAGGAATGGTTTCACGCGTTCCTCGCCAAGCTGCTGGCGGCGGACCGGCAGATGCTGCGGCTGCTCAGGCAGGACCCGTTCGACGGCGCCGCGCCGCGCTGGGTGCGCGTGCGCACCTTCCATTACCGCTTCGCCACCCGGAAGGAGTTCCGGGAGACAGGGAACCGCTGGGTGCGGACGCTGCTGTACGAGCCCATCCCGCCCACGTCCCTGCACCGTTCGCAGGGACGGCAACGGTAGCTTGACTCCGGCTGTTCGTCCGGAGCGGCTGTTCGTCCGGAGCGGCTGTTCGTCCGGAGCGGCTGCTCGTCCGGAGCGGCTGTGCGTCCGGAGCCGCTAGGCTTTCCCAGCGGCGCGGCGGACGATCTCCTGGGCGTGCTTGAGGATGGGCCCGTCGATCATTTTTCCCTGGTACTGGAACACTCCCGATCCGGCTGACGCCGCGGCATCCAGGAGGGCACCAGCCGCGGCCACCTCGTCTTCAGAGGGTGCGAAGGCTTTGCGGACCACGGCCGCCTGGGTGGGGTGGATGCAGGCTTTTGAGCTGAAGCCCGAGGCCACTGCGTCGGCGGCCTCGGCCGCCAGTCCGTCGAGGTCGGGGATGTTGGTGTAAACCGCGTCCACTGCCTCCTTGCCATAGGCGCGGGCCGCCAGCAGGACAGCGGAGCGGGCGTGCAGGGCCACAGCCCGGTAGCCGCCGTCGTCCTTCCGGCTGGACGTCCCACCGAGGGTAGCCAGCAGGTCTTCGGCGCCCCACATCAGGCCCACCACGTTGGGGGCGGCGGCGATGGCCGGTGCATTGAGGACGCCCAGCGCCGTTTCACACAGCGCAATCACCTGGTAGCCCTCCAGCGCCTTGAGCTGTTCGGCCGATTCGGCCTTGGCCAGCATCACGGTGCGGTAGGGCGTATGGGCCAGGCAGTGCAGGTCCTTTTCGAAGTCCTCGGTACCTACGGGGTTCACCCGGACAATGGTGCAGCTTGGTTCGAGCTCCGGTTCCACGCCGGTGGTCCCCAACTGCGCCAGGATGGCCCCCCGGGCGCGCTGTTTGTCCGCCGGCGCCACGGCGTCTTCCAGGTCAAGGATCACGGCGTCCGCCCGGGCGGCGGCTTTCTGGTAGCGCTCCGGCCGGTCGGCGGGGCAGAAGAGCAGCGCGGGGCCCATTACGAAAGTCATACCGGCATTGTCTCCTGTCCGGCGCCCTGGGCCTTGCCGTGGGCGTCGCGCGTCCACATCAGGCAGCTGCGGGTGGCGCGGGCCACCACGGTTCCGTCCTGGTTGCGCCCGGTGTGCTCCATCGTAACGATGCCCTGGCCGGGACGTGAGGACGAAAGCCGCTTGCCGGTGATGGCCGTCTCCGTGTACAGGGTGTCGCCGTGGTAGAGCGGATGCGGGAAGGAAACGTCCGTAAGGCCCAGCTGGGCGATGATGGTTCCCTGGGTGAGCTGGGTGACGGACTGGCCCACCATGGTGGCAAGGGTGAACATGGAGTTCATCAGCCGCTGGCCAAAAGGCTGCCCGGCGCTCCAGGCGGCGTCCAGGTGCAGCGCCTGGGTGTTCATGGTGAGCGTGGTGAACAGGACGTTGTCGGTTTCAGTCACGGTGCGTCCGGGACGGTGGGCGTAAAGTACACCTTCCTCCAGCTCGTCGAAGTACAGGCCACGCTGCTCGATCACCCGTCTGCCGCCGTCGTCCTTCTGCAGGGTAGCCGGACCGTTTCCATCCGTCATACGGTGAGTTCCCGGTCTTCCTCGAACAGGTCTGCGCCGGTGGCCGCCACCACGTCCTCGGCGGAGACATTGGGGGCCAGTTCGCGCAGCACCAGGCGTGGGGCGCCGTTGTCCTTCACGATGTCGATGACGGCGAGGTCCGTGATGATCCGGTCCACGCAGCCCTTGCCGGTCAGCGGGAGGGAGCATTCCTGGACGATCTTCGGGTTGCCGTTGCGGTCGACGTGCTCCATCATCACGATGACCCGCTTGGCGCCGAACACCAGGTCCATGGCCCCGCCCATGCCCTTGACCATCTTGCCCGGGATCATCCAGTTGGCCAGGTCCCCGTTGGCGGCCACCTCCATGGCGCCCAGGACGGCGAGGTCCACGTGGCCGCCCCGGATCATGCCGAAGGATGTTGCCGAATCGAAGAACGCGGCTCCCCGGTTGACCGTCACGGTTTCCTTGCCGGCGTTGATCAGGTCCGGGTCCACCGCGTCTTCAGCGGGGTACGGGCCGACGCCGAGGATGCCGTTCTCGGAGTGCAGCACCACCTCCACCCCGGCGGGGATGTAGTTGGGGATCAGGGTGGGCATCCCGATGCCCAGGTTCACGTACTGGCCGTTGCGGAGCTCCCTGGCCACCCGTGCGGCCAGTTCGTTGCGCGTCCAGCCCTTGGCGCCGGTCCCGTCCGGCGGTGTCTCATGCTGCTGTCCTGCCGCCCGGCGGTATTCAGGGCGGACGCCTTCGGGCCGCGGTGCGAAGGGGCTGTTCGGGTCCATGGCTAAGCTCCTGCCTGCTGGGTGGTGCCCGGTGCTTTTCTGCCGGTGCCTGGTGATGCGGGGGAAGGTGCCGTCAGGGCGACCGTGCGCTTTTCGATCCGTTTCTCCCCATTGGGGGCCAGGACCACCCGTTGGACGAAGATGCCGGGGGTGTGGATGTGTTCGGGGTCCAGCTCGCCCGGCTCAACGAGTTCCTCCACCTCGGCGATGGTGATCCGCCCTGCCATGGCGCACAGGGGGTTGAAGTTCATGGCGGTGGCGTGGAAGACCAGGTTGCCGTGCCGGTCGCCTTTCCAGGCGTGGACCAGCCCGAAGTCGGGTGTGAGGGATTCTTCCAGGACGTAGTCCACATCGCCGAAAGAGCGCACTTCCTTCGGCGCGGAGGCAACCGCAATGCCACCGTTGGCGTCGTACTTTTGCGGCAGGCCGCCGTCTGACACCTGCGTGCCTACCCCCGCCTTCGTGTAGAACGCCGGAATGCCCGCGCCGCCGGCCCGCAGCTTTTCGGCCAGCGTGCCCTGCGGCGTGAGCACCACTTCGAGCTCGCCGGCCAGGTACTGGCGGGCGAATTCCTTGTTTTCTCCCACGTAGGAGCTGATGGTGCGGCGGATGCGTCCGTCCCGCAGCAGGATGCCCAGCCCCCAGTCGTCCACGCCGCAGTTGTTGCTGACGGTCTCCAGCCCGGAGGTGCCGGCCCGGTGCAGGGCATCGATGAGGGCAACGGGTATTCCACAGAGGCCGAATCCGCCCACCGCCAGCGAGGCGCCGTCCGGGATATCCGCAACCGCTTCGTCAGCGCTGGCAACAACCTTGTCAATCATCAGTGATCCTCTCAGGCCGGCTACAGTCCCAGTTTCTAAAGACCCAGTTCGCGGGCGATCAGCATCAGCTGGACCTCCGTGGTGCCCTCCCCCACTTCAAGGATCTTGGAGTCGCGGTAGTGGCGTGCCACGGTGAACTCGTTGATGAAGCCATAGCCGCCGAATACCTGGGTGGCATCCCGCGCATTGTCCATGGCCGCCTCGCCTGCGACCATCTTAGCGATGGCCGCCTGCGTCTTGAACGGTTTGCCGGCAAGCATCCGGAAGGCCGCGTCGTAGTACGCCAGGCGGGCGGTGTGGGCCCGTGCTTCCATGCGGGCGATCTTGAAGGAAATGGCCTGGTACTTGCCGATTTCCTGGCCGAATGCCCTGCGCTCCCTGGCGTACTTGACCGAGAGATCCACACAGCCCTGGGCGGCGCCGGTGGCCAGCGCAGCGATGGCGATGCGGCCCTCGTCCAGGATGGACAGGAAATTGGCGTAGCCGCGGCCTTCGGCACCGAGCAGGTTCGCTTCCGGGACGCGGACGTCCTTCAGGGTGAGCGGGTGGGTGTCGGAAGCGTTCCAGCCCACCTTGTTGTACGGCTTCTCGGCCTTGAAGCCGGGGGTGTCCGTGGGCACCAGGATGGTGGAAATGTCCTTTTTGACGCTGCCGTCCGCGCGCTCCTGCTGCCCGGTGACCGCGGTGACGGTGACCAGCCGGGTAATGTCCGTGCCCGAGTTGGTGATGAATTCCTTGTTGCCGTTGATCACCCACTCGCCGCCCTCCCGCCGGGCGTGGGTCTTGGTGCCGCCCGCGTCCGATCCCGCCTCGGGCTCCGTGAGTCCAAACCCCGCGAGCGCCTGTCCCGACGCCAGCATGGGCAGCCATTCCTCTTTCTGGGCATCCGTGCCGAAGCGGTAGACGGGCATGGCGCCCAGGGAGACACCGGCCTCCAGGGTAATGGCGACGGACTGGTCCACCCGGCCCAGCTGCTCGAGGGCCAGTGCCAGGGCGAAGTAGTCCCCGCCCATGCCGCCGTATTCCTCCGGGAACGGCAGCCCGAACAGGCCCATCTCCGCCATCTGCTTCACCACTTCGTACGGGAAGCTGTGCTCCTCATCGTGCTTGGCCGATACCGGGGCCACCACGTTGTCCGCGAAATCACGGACGGTGTCGCTGAGGTCCTGGTATTCCTCGCTGAGTTCAAAACCGGACATTTTCAGGCTCCTTCGCCTTGGTGTGCAGTGGTGTCTGTTGCTGTTGCTGTCTCTGAACTGTCTGTGGTTCCGGCGGCAGCGGGATGGATGGTGGCCAGCACCTGGTCGGCCTTCACCAGGTCGCCGGTACGGGCCGTCAGGTGGACCGTCCCTGCCAGCGGGGCCACCAGGTGGTGCTCCATCTTCATGGCCTCCACCGACACCAGGACGTCCCCGGCCCGGACCGCGTCGCCGTCAGCGACCGGGACGGCCACGACGGTTCCGGGCATCGGCGAGCGCACCTCCGGGTCGGCCACCCCTTCCTGTCGCTGGATGGCTGCCAGCACGCGTTCCAGCCGCGCCTCACGGGTCAGGACATCGAGCCGGCAGGACCAGCCGTCATTGCCGAGGTAGACCTGCTCGGGCTGTCCAGCTGTCGCGGCAAGCTTGTACTCCCACATTGCACCATCCAGAGTAAGGACGGCGCCGCCGCCTTCCGAAAGCTTTAAAGACGCCGCCCTCCGCGGTCCACCGTCGACCGTTACGGCTACCGGACCGGATGCCATACTGCCGCTGACCTGCACGGTCACCACGCCGCCGTCGGGCGTTCCCAGGCTGACGCGGCGCGGCGCCGGCGCTCCAAGGCGCCAGCCGTTCCTGCCCTGCCACGGCCCGTTCACGGGGGCGGGGTTGTTCTGCGCCTCGAGGGACAGGGCGTACAGCGCGGCGGCCACCAGTTCGGGATGATCGATGCGCCGGAAAGCCAGTCCGGGCAGCTTCCGTTCGATCAGCCCGGTGTCCAAATGCCCTGCCTGGACGTCGGGGTCGTTGACCAGGAGCCGAAGGTACTCGACGTTGGTCTCGATGCCCAGTGCCGTGTAGCCGGACAGCGCACCGCCCAGGGCGGCCAGGGCTTCGGCGCGGTCCCCGGCCCAGGCGATCACCTTGGAAACCATGGGGTCGTAGTGTGCCGACAACTCCAGCCCTTCCACCAGGGACGAGTCCACCCGGACCCGGCCCTCGGTGCCGGCAGGCAGCTCATCCAGCATCAGCACGGTCCCGGTGGACGGGAGGAAGTTCTTCTCGGGCACCTCGGCGTAGACCCGGGCCTCCACGGCGTGGCCGGACAGCTCCATATCGGCCTGCCGGACGGTCAGCTCCGCACCCGCGGCGATCCGCACCTGCCATTCCACCAGGTCGATGCCCGTGACCATTTCGGTGACGGGATGTTCCACCTGCAGCCTGGTGTTCATCTCCATGAAGAAGAACTCCTCCGGTGCGTCATCAGAGACCAGGAACTCGACGGTTCCCGCGCCCACGTAGTTCACGCTGCGGGCCGCGTTGCAGGCCGCCTCGCCGATCCGGGCGCGCACTTCCGGTCCGTCCGGAAGGCCTTCCAGCAGGGGTGACGGGGCTTCCTCGATGACTTTCTGGTGCCGGCGCTGCAGGGAGCATTCACGCTCGCCGAGGTGGATGACGTTGCCGTGGCCGTCCGCCAGCACCTGCACCTCGATGTGCCGCGGAGTGGTCACCAGGCGCTCCAGGAACAGGGTGTCGTCGCCGAACGCAGCGGCGGCCACGCGCCGCGCCGTGGCCAGGGCGGCGGGGAGGTCCGCCGGTTTTTCGACGGCGTGCATCCCCTTGCCGCCGCCGCCCGCGGACGGCTTGATCAGGAGCGGGTAGCCGACGGCGGCAGCGGCCTCCAGCAGTTCACCGTCCGTCATGCCGGGCTTGGCGATGCCCGGGACGACGGGCACGCCGTACCCCGCCACGTGGTTCTTGGCGCGGATCTTGTCGCCCATGACGTTCAGCGCCTCGACGCCGGGGCCGATGAACGTGATGCCGGCTTTCTCCAGCGCCCTGGCGAAGTCCACGTTCTCGCTCAGGAAACCGTAACCGGGGTGGACAGCCTCGGCCCCCGACTGCCGGCAGGCTTCCAGGATGGCGTCCACGTTCAGGTAGCTTTCGGTGGCCACGGCGGGGCCGATCCGGACGGCAGCGTCAGCTTCGCGCACGTGCCGGGCGCCGGCGTCGGCATCGCTGTAAACGGCGACCGAACGGATCCCCAGGTGCCGCAGCGTGCGGATGACGCGGCAGGCGATTTCGCCGCGGTTGGCCACCAGCACGGTGCTGAAGAGGGGCTTGCCATCCGCTGCGGTGGTGACAGCCGTGCTGGTCGTGGCGTTGGTTTGCATGGTCATTGCTGGCTCACATCCGGAAGAGGCCGAAGGAGGTCTCCGGCAGGGGTGTGCGGGAGACGACGTCGAGGGCCAGGCCCAGGACGGTACGGGTATCGGCGGGATCGATGACGGCGTCGTCCCACAGCCGTGCGGTGGAGTAGTAGGGGCTGCCCTGGTCCTCGTACTGCTGCCGGATGGGCGCCTTGAACGCTTCCTCGTCATCTGCCGGCCAGTCCTCACCCGCCGCTTCATACTGGTCCCGCTTAACCGTGGCGAGCACGCTGGCGGCCTGGTTGCCGCCCATCACCGAGATCCGGGCGGCGGGCCACATCCAAAGGAACCTCGGCGAGTAGGCGCGGCCGCACATGGAGTAGTTACCCGCCCCGAAGGAGCCGCCGATCACCACGGTCAGCTTGGGCACCCGCGCCGTGGCTACTGCCGTCACCATCTTGGCGCCGTTCTTGGCGATGCCGCCCTGCTCGGCATCCCTGCCCACCATGAAGCCGGAGATGTTCTGCAGGAACACCAGGGGAATTCCCCGCTGGTCGCACAGCTCGATGAAGTGCGCACCCTTGAGCGACGACTCGCTGAACAGCACGCCGTTGTTCGCGACGATCCCCACCGGGTGCCCATGGATCCGGGCGAATCCAGTGACGAGGGTGGTGCCGTAGTCCTTTTTGAACTCATGGAACCTGCTCCCGTCCACCAGGCGGGCAATCACCTCATGGACGTCGTAGGGGGCGTTGACGTCCGTGGGCACGGCACCATAGAGTCCGTCCGGATCCACGGCAGGGTCGACGGCGGCTTCCACCTGCCAGGCGGGCTCGGCGGGAGGCGGCAGGGTGGAGACGATGTCCCTGACGATTTGGAGAGCGTGCTCGTCGTTTTCGGCCAGGTGGTCCGTCACGCCCGAGATCCGGGAGTGCACCTCGCCACCGCCCAGTTCCTCGGCGGTGACGATTTCCCCGATTGCGGCCTTCACCAGCGGCGGCCCGCCCAGGAAGATGGTGCCCTGGTTCCGGACGATGACCGTTTCATCGCTCATCGCGGGCACATAGGCGCCGCCGGCCGTGCAGGACCCCATGACGGCAGCGATCTGCGGGACCTTGGCGGCGGAAAGCCGCGCCTGGTTGTAGAAGATCCGGCCAAAGTGGTCCCGGTCCGGGAAGACTTCGTCCTGCTTGGGCAGGAAGGCCCCACCTGAATCCACCAGGTAGATGCAGGGCAGCCCGTTCTCCAGGGCGATCTCCTGGGCACGGAGGTGCTTCTTCACGGTCATGGGGTAGTACGTGCCGCCCTTGACGGTGGCGTCATTGGAGATGACCAGGACCTGCCGGCCGTGCACCAGGCCGATGCCGGCAATGACCCCGGCCCCGGGAGCCTCGTCGCCGTACATCCCGTTAGCTGCCAGCGGCGCGATCTCAAGGAACGGGCTGCCCTCATCGAGCAACTGGCCGATCCGGTCCCGCGGCAGCAGTTTGCCCCGCGCCACGTGCCGGTCCCGCGATTTCTGCGGTCCGCCCAGCGCTGCGTCCGCCAGCCTCTTCCGCAGTTCCCCGGCGAGCGCCAACTGCGCTTCCCGGTTGGCACGGAAGGACTCGCTTGCCGGGTCAAGCCGGGTGGCAAGAGTCTCCATCGACGATCCGTCCTTGTGTTGGCCGGGCCGGCGTCCCGCCAACTCGGTTAGTGACTGATAACTGAAATTCAGGTTAGTCTCGATTAACTGTGATGTCCAACACACTGCCGCCTTGCTAGAATCTGCGTCGGTGCCTAGGAGGAAAAGTGTCCAGCAATACAGTGCAGCCGGTACCTGCCACCCAAGCCGTTCCGACAACCCAAGCCGTTCCAACAACCCAGCGCGGCAGGGCCAAGGAGAACCGGCGGCAGGCTTTGCTGTCCGCAGCAGCTTCGCTGTTCGCGCTGAACGGCTTCAACCGCGTTTCCCTGGAGGACCTTGGCGCGGCGGCAGGCGTCAGCGGGCCCGCGGTCTACCGCCACTTTTCCGGCAAACAGGCCGTCCTGGCCGATCTCCTGGTCACGGTGAGCCAGGAACTGCTGGACGGCGGGCGCCATGTGGCGGACAGTACGCCCGATCCGCTGGCTGCCCTGCGCCGGCTGGTGGAGTTCCAGGTGGATTTCGCGCTTGGCAAGCCGGACGTGATCCGGGTGCAGGACCGTGACTTCAGCAATTTGTCGGAGCAGGACCAGTCCGCGGTGCGTACCCTGCAGCGCAGCTACGTGGAAGTGTGGGTGGACATCCTGGCCAAGGTCCACCCGGAAATCGACGCCGCTGAGCTGCGGATGCGCGCCCATGCCACGTTCGGACTGATCAATTCCACGCCGCACTCGGTCCGGAGCCATGGCAGGAGGCTGGCGGCCGGAGTCGCCCGCCCCCTGCTCGAACGGATGGCACTTGCGGCCCTGATGGTGGACAGCACACCCGCCACCCAGCGCTGAAGCCGGCTGCCGGCTAGACCATCGTGAGGACCATTCCGGGCTCGGCCAGGATGGCTCCCACGTCGGCCAGGAACCGGGACCCCTGCTCGCCGTCCACCAGTCGATGGTCAAAGGACAGGCTGAGCGTGAGCACCTGGCGCAGCGCCACCTCGCCCCTGTACTCCCACGGCATGGTCCGGACCGCGCCCAGGCCAAGGATCGCCGCCTCCCCCGGGTTCAGGATGGGCGTACCCGCGTCGATGCCAAAGACCCCGATGTTGGTGATCGAAATGGTGCCGCCGGAAAGGTCTGCCGGCGTGGTCTTGCCAGCCCTGGCTGTTTCTGCGAGCGCCGTCAGCGCCTGGGCAAGCTGCGGGAGCGCCATGGCGTCGGCGTCCTTGATATTGGGGACCATAAGTCCGCGGGGCGTGGCCGCGGCAATGCCCAGGTTCACATAGTTGTAGGTGACAATCTCCTGGTTGTCCTCGTCCCAGCGCGAGTTCAGCGCCGGGTTCCGCCGCAGGGCCACAAGGACGGCCTTGGCAGCGAGCGTCAAGGGGGTGAGCCTGGTTGAGGCGAAATCCCTGCTGTTCTTGAGTTTCGCCAGCAGCTCAAGGCTGGGCGTGACATCCACGGTGAGGAATTCGGTGGCATGCGGCGCGGTGAAGGCGCTCTGGACCATCGCGGCCGCAGTGTGTTTGCGCACGCCCTTGATCGGAGTCCGCGTTTCCCGCTCCCCCGTCCGGGTTCCACCGGATACGGGCACTGGACCGGCAGTTCCCGTGGCGGGTTCTTCCTGGTGCCCGGCAAAGTCCTGGACGTCTTCCCGCGTGATCAGCCCGCCGGGACCTGTGCCGTGTACCTGTGCGAGGTCCACTCCCAGGTCTTTGGCCAGTTTCCGGACAGGAGGCGTTGAGCGGGGGCGCTCGGCAGGCTGCCCGTCGGCAGGCTTGGTTTCGACAGAACTGATTTCGACAAGCCTGGTTTCGACAGGTTCGGCTTCGGCCCGCTCAACCATTGCCGGCCGGGCCCGGGCAGGTTCCCCCGGGGCGAAATTGCGCTGCCGCCGCATTGGGCGGCCGGAAGCTTCGACGACGGCGCCGTACCCCACCAGGTTGGGTTCCCGTTTCGGCGTCTGCCTTGGGTTCAGTGATTCCAGGGCCGCCTCTCCCGTCCCCGGGGAAGAGGCGCCGGATGCCTGGGACGGTGGAGAGCCGGCGTCGTCTGCTACCTCGAAGGAGACGATCGGTTTGCCCACCTCCACGACGGAACCGGGCTGTTCGTGGAGTTCCTTGATGACGCCGGCGAACGGTGACGGGAGCTCCACCACAGCCTTGGCGGTCTCGACTTCGGCGATGACCTGGTTCAAGCGGACGGTGTCGCCAACGTCCACTTTCCAGCTGAGGATCTCAGACTCTGTGAGCCCCTCGCCCAGGTCCGGGAGCCGGAATTCCTTGATCATGGTGGCGCTCATCCTTCCAGGCCGCTCAGGGAATTGGGCCGGCCCAGGGCACGGTCCACGCCGTCCAGGATGCGGTCCAGGCCCGGCAGGTGGTGCATTTCCAGCTTGGAGTACGGGTAGGGGATGTCGAACCCTGTCACCCTCACCGGAGCCGCCTCGAGATGGTAGAAGCACCGCTCCGTGATGCTGGCCGCCACTTCCGCCCCCAGCCCGCCGGATTGCGCGGCCTCGTGCGTCACCACGAGGCGCCCGGTCTTCCGCACAGAGGCCACCACCGGCTCGTAATCCACGGGGGCCAGCGAGCGCAGGTCGATGACCTCGATGGAGATGCCCTCGTCCGCTGCGGCGGAGGCGGCGTCCAGGGCCGTCTTGACCAGCGGGCCGTAGGCCACCAGGGTAACGTCGCTGCCGTCGGTCAGGACCCGGGCCTTGTCCATGGGCAGGGCGGTATGCAGGTCCACGGACTCGTCCACTTCACCTTTGTCGTGATAGCGGCGCTTGGGCTCGAAATACAGCACCGGATCGTCGGAGGCGATAGCCTGCTGGATCACGGTGAAGGCGTCCTGCGGGTTGGCCACGGTCACCACCCGCAGCCCTGAGGTGTGGGTGAAGTAGGCTTCCGGGGATTCGGAGTGGTGTTCCGGTGAACCGATGCCGCCGCCGAACGGAACCCTGATGGTGATGGGCATTTTGACCGTTCCGCGGGTGCGGTAGTGGAGTTTTGCCACCTGGCTGACGATTTGGTCGAACGCCGGGTAGATGAAGCCGTCGAACTGGATCTCCACCACGGGCCGGTAGCCCCGGTAAGCCAGGCCCACGGCCGTGCCAACGATGGCGGACTCCGCCAGCGGGGTGTCCACCACCCGGTGTTTGCCGAAGTCTTTCTGAAGACCGTCCGTCACCCGGAACACGCCGCCCAGGGCACCGATGTCTTCGCCGAGGAGGACCACCTTGGAGTCGTTTTCCAGCGACTTGCGCAGCCCGGCATTGATGGCACGGGCAAAGGTCAACTGGGTCATCAGCGTGCACCTTCCTTGGACACGGCTCCATCGGGATCGCCGAAGGACGCCAGGTAACGGGCGTAATGGTCCTGCTGGCGTTCCAGCCAGGAATTGGGCGTGCTGTAGACGTGCTTGAAGACGTCCATGGGCTGCGGGTCCGGCATGGTGGTGCATCCGCGGCGCATCTCCGATGCGACGGCGTCGGCTTTGTCGTTGACCTGCTGTTGCAGCCCCGCGGTCAGGACCCCCTTCCGCTCCAGGAGGCTGGCCAGCCGGGAGATGGGATCTTTTGCGGCCCAGTCCTCCAGTTCGTTGGCGTCCCGGTAGCGGGTGGGATCGTCGGCGGTGGTGTGCGGGCCCATGCGGTAACTGACGGCCTCGATGAAGGTGGGGCCGCCGCCGCGGCGGGCCCGGTCCAATGCCAGCCGGGTGGCAGCCATGACCGCCAGGACGTCATTGCCGTCCACGCGCAGGCTGGGAATGCCGAAACCGGCGGCCCGGTCCGCGAGCTGGATGTGGGACTGCAGGCGCACGGGCTCGGAGATGGCCCAGTGGTTGTTCGTGCAGAAGAACACCACCGGGGCCTGGAAGCTGGCCGCGAACACCATGGCCTCGTTGACGTCGCCCTCACTGGTGGCTCCGTCGCCGAAGTAGGCAACGGCCACGGCGTCGGCGCCGTCGTTCTGTATCCCCATGGCGTAGCCGGTGGCGTGCAGGGTCTGGGCGCCGATGATGATCTGCGGCGTTGCCATGTTGATGCTGTACGGGTCCCAGCCGCCCGAGGCGTTCCCGCGCCACACCCGGAGGAGGTCCGTCAGGTCGACACCGCGGCAGTATGCCACGCCGTTCTCGCGGTAGCTGGAGAAGACAAAGTCGTCCGCCCTCAGCGCCCTTCCGGACCCGATCTGGGCTGCCTCCTGCCCGAGCAGCGGGGGCCACAGGGCCAGTTCACCCTGCCGCTGCAGGGCGGTGGCCTCCACGTCGATCCGGCGGATGACGGTCATGTCCTCGAAGAGGGAGCACAACTGGTCGTCGGTGATGTCCCTGACCCAGAAGTCGAACTCCGGGTGGCTGATGCGCTCACCTGAAGGGGTGATCAGCTGGAGGAGTCGCTGTCCGGTTCCGCCAGGGGTTCCTGCGCTTTCGGGGGTTTTTGCGCCGCCAGGGCCCGTTTCGTCTGTAGACACGATTGCCGCAACCTTCGTACGTCGTTGACCCGTGGTTTTCGGACTTTTGGCCCTGCCGCCACCGGCCTTCCGGGCGTCATTGCCCCAGATACTGTGACCCTACTCACAATGCCCACCGGGTACAACCACTGCGGAACATCTTGAGCAAAGTGCCCTATCTGGCGCCCGGGGACCGTGCTAGCGTTGCGCATTATGCGAGCTTTGGATGGCACTGACACCCGCCTGTTGTCGGCCCTCGCGCAGGATCCGCGCCGGACCGTTGTGGCGCTCGCGCAAAAACTCGGCCTGTCCCGCAACACCGTCCAGGCGCGGATGGCGCAGCTGGAAAAGAAGCACGTCTTCCTGTCCTTTGAACGGCGCATCAATCCGGTGGCCCTGGGGTATCCGCTCATGGCCTTCATCTCCGTCCACGTGCAGCAGCAGAAGCTCGGGCAGCTGGCGGAGGAAATCGCCGCCATCCCCGAGGTCCTGGAGGGTTACGGACTGACAGGATCAGCGGACCTGCTGCTGCGCGTGGTGGCCAGGGATGCCGAGGACCTGTTCCGGATCAACGGCAAAATCCTTGCCTGCGACGGCGTGGAACGGGCTGATACCGCCCTGGCGATGGGGGAACTGATCCCCTTCCGGGTGCAGCCCCTGCTGGACCGGGATTCAGAGGGCGGATAACACCACCGGCCGGCCTTCCACGCGGCGCGCTTCACATACGACGGCGGCGGGCGGGGCTATAGGCTGGTTGCAGTCATGTGCCGGGCCGGGAAGGCCCGGCACAGTTCCCCGCGCCCCGGCGCCAGCTCGACGAAAGGCTCCCCTTGTGAGCAGTCCCCAGGATCCGTACCAGCAGGGCCGGACGGACTACACACCACGGCAGTTGCCGCCGCTGCCGGAACAGCCCGCCCCGTTCGGGCTGCCGGGGGAACCGCCCCGGCAACGGCGCCGGCGGAAGCTGTGGATCATCCTTGGCAGCATCGGTGGGGTGCTGCTCCTGGTCATCCTCGGCGTCGTCATCCTGGTCAACGTGGTGGGCAGCGCCACCAACCAGGCCAGGGGCCTCGCGGACGACTTCACGAAGAAAGTCATCGCCGGCGACACGTCCCGCGCCTACGACGAATACCTTGACCCGGCCCTGCAGAAGCAGCTCTCCAAGGAGGCCTTCATCTCCGGGGTGAAGAGCCTGGAGATGGACAGCTCCTGCCAGCCCGCGTACAACGACCTCAAGGTGGCCACCGAGAACGGGGCGAAGTCGGCCGAGGTGGTGGGCCAGATCAGCTGCACCGGCAAGAAGGTGGACCTCGCATACCGCTTCGAAGGCACGGACCGGCTGCTCATGACCAACATCAAGCTGCGGCCGGCGGCTTAGCTGGGCGGGCGGCACAGAGCACGCCCCCATGATGGGCCGCTGACGCCCGGGATGTGGAAAGGGTACTGATTTCTTTACCCATCCGTCCGCGGCAATGATCCGAATCGCTTCCGAGGGTCCCGCCCAGGGGCCCGTTGGTCCGGCGGGAACTCCTGCCCGCCCTCTCGGAAGGAATACGTCATGCGTAACTCACCCAACCGCCTCGTCGCCACCGTTTTCGGCGCCGTCTACCTCTTGGTGGGCCTCCTGGGCTTCGCCGTCACATCCGGCGTCGGTTTCGTCGCCACCGAGGGCGCGAACCTCATCATTTTCGAAGTCAACCCGCTGCACAACGTCATCCACCTGGCCATCGGCGCCGCGCTGCTCTTTGCCGGACTTCGCGGGACGGACAGCGCCCGCACGGTGAACGCCGCAGTGGGCGCCGTCTACCTGCTGGTGGGCATCGTGGGACTGTTCCTGCTGAACTCGCCGCTGAATATCATCGCCCTGAACGGCGCCGACAACGTCCTCCACCTCGCCAGCGCAGTACTCCTCCTCGGCGTGGGCCTGTCCCTGGACAAGTCCCCTGCCGCTGCCCGGGCCTGATATGGCAGCCCCCGCGCACTTCGCCGGGCAGGGCCGCACAGGGCAGCGTGCCCGCCAGGTCTCTGTGGGGAACGCCGGCTCCCCGGTGGTCGCCGCCGTTCGACTGCTGACCGGCTTCGCGGGCTTTGGGGCGGGAACGGTCAACCTGGCCATCTCGGCCAGTATCGTTGCAGCAGCAGCCAGCGCCCCGGAACCGGCGATGCTCGTCACCGGCGTGGTGGCCGCTGTCTGGGGCGTGGCGCTGCTGGCTGGCGCGGTGGTGTTCCTGGCCAGGGACCGGCCAGCGGGCGGCCCGTGGATGATGTCTGTGCTGGCCGTCGCCGCCGCCGTCCACCTGGCCGCGATAGCACTCACACCCGCTGCCCCCGCGGCCTCCAGCCTCAGCCTGACGCAGCTTTCGGCGTTGCTGCTCACGCTCATGATCATTGCGTCGTTGGGGTGGCTCCAGCGGACCGCCGCACGGCAGCACAGTGAACCGCAACAAAGTGACTGGCAGCACAGTGAACGGCAGCAGGGTCCTGCGGCGCCGGCAGGCGCCGCAGTGCGGCCGGGCCGGCTGCTGCTGGGAGCTTTCGCCGGCGCCGTCCTGGTGGCAGGAATAACGACGCCGGGCCTCGCCGCCTCGACGGCCGGCCAGTACGCTGTCCCGCACGGCAGCCACGGCAGCCACGGCAACATGGTGCCGGGCGGCCACCACCAGCATTGAACCCATCCCCCGGGAACCGAAGGGCCCAGCAACGCAAAGAGCCTCCAGCCGCAATCTGTGGCTGGAGGCTCTTTGGCGTTTACACCGGCGCGGCCGGCATATCCGTTAGTGGTCCACCTATTAGTGGTCCACGGCCTTTTCGGCTCCGATGCCCGTGAGCGAGCGGACTTCCATTTCGGCCTGCTTGGCCGGATCCTCCCGCTTCTTGTCCAACGTGGTCCCCAGCCAGCCCAGGAAGAAGGCCAGCGGAATGGACACGATGCCCGGGTTGCTCAGCGGGAAGAGGGCGAAGTTGGCGCCCGGGATCATCGAGGTCTTGGCCCCGGAAACCACCGGGGAGAACACGATGAGCAGGATCGCTGCGCCCAGCCCGCCGTACATGCTCCACACGGCGCCTTGGGTGGTGAACTTCCGCCAGAAGAGCGAGTAGATGATGGTGGGCAGGTTGGCTGAAGCGGCGACCGCGAAGGCCAGCGCCACCAGGAAGGCGACGTTCTGGCCGTTGGCGAAGATGCCGCCCAGGATGGCGAGGATGCCGATGACCACTACGGTGCGGCGGGCCACCTTGACTTCAGTGTCGGCGTCGGCCTTGCCCTTCGCGATGACGTTCGCGTAAATGTCATGTGCGAAGGATGCCGCCGCGGTGATGGTCAGGCCTGCCACAACCGCCAGGATGGTGGCGAAGGCCACCGCCGAGATGAAGCCGAGCAGCAGCGGCCCACCCAGGTGGAAGGCCAGCAGCGGAGCCGCCGCATTGACGCCGCCGGGTGCGGACTTGATGGTGTCCGCTCCCACCAGGGCGGCAGCGCCGTAGCCCAGCACCAGGGTGAAGAGGTAGAACAGGCCAATCAGCCAGATGGACCAGACCACGGACTTGCGTGCTTCCTTGGCCGTGGGCACGGTGTAGAAGCGCATCAGCACGTGCGGCAGGGCTGCCGTGCCCAGGACCAGCGCAAGGCCCAGGGACATGAAGTCCAGCTTGGAGGTTTCGGTCTTGCCGTACTGCAGGCCCGGGTTAAGGACGGCCGGGTTGTTGGCGGTCTCCACGGCGCCGCCCAGCAGGGCGGAGAGGTTGAAGCCGTAGATGGCCAGGACCCACACGGTCATGACGGCGGCGCCTGCGATCAGCAGCATGGCTTTGATGATCTGGACCCAGGTGGTGCCCTTCATGCCGCCGATCAGGACGTACATGATCATGAGGGCGCCGACGACGATGATCACCAGCGCCTGGCCGCCCCAGTCGCTGATGCCCAGCAGGAGCGAAATCAGGCTGCCCGCTCCGGCCATCTGGGCCAACAGGTAGAAGAAGCAGACGGCGAGCGTGGAGATGGCTGCCGCAATCCGCACCGGACGCTGCTTCAGCCGGAAGGAGAGTACGTCCGCCATGGTGAACTTGCCGGTGTTGCGCAGCAGTTCAGCCACCAGCAGCAGCGCCACCAGCCAGGCGACCAGGAAGCCGATGGAGTACATGAACCCGTCATAGCCGTTGATGGCGATGGCGCCGGTGATTCCGAGGAAGGATGCTGCCGACAGGTAGTCGCCGGCGATGGCGGTGCCGTTCTGCGAGCCCGTGAACGAGCGTCCCGCAGCGTAGTAGTCGGCGGCGGTCTTGTTGTTGCGGCTGGCACGGAACACGATCACCATGGTCACGGCCACGAACAGGCCGAAGATGCCCATGTTCAAAAGAGTGGTGTCCTTGAGGGCGGCAACGTCCACCGCGGCTGGGATTGCGATCATTGGTTGGCTCCGCCCACTCGGTTTCCGTCCTTGTCGAATTCGTGGCCCTCGATCCCGTGCCTGATTTCCGAGGCGATGGGGTCCAGCTTCCGGTTGGAGTAATGCACGTACCAGCCGGTGATGGCGAAGGTCGAGATGAACTGGAGCAGGCCCAGGATCAGGCCCACGTTGATGTTGCCCCATACCTTGGTGGACATGAATCCCACCGCGTAATCGGCGAGCAGGACATAGGCGAAGTACCACAGCAGGAAGGCCACTGCCATGGGGAAGACAAAGCTGCGGTGACGCTTGCGCAATTCCTGGAACTGCCCGGTCGACTGGACTTGTTCGAAGTCCACGGACGCCGCTGCGTCCGGAGTATGGGCATCGTTACCCATCATTCCTCCTCATTGAGTTGCCGGTACACACCGGGCGGCAGGCCCTGATAAGGCACACCACAGATGTGACACCAATCACTCTGCCGTCCGTTGGCCTGTCCTTTCCAGAACTTCGGCGCCTGCGGTCGCTCAACGGTTGCGATGCTGCGGCAAACGGCACCCGCCGCTACGCTGGGCAGCATGCCGGACTCCCCCCTCCTCACCGCTGCGGCTGTTGCGGTGATCGCCATGGCCATCGCCGTCGTCGTCGGCGTGGGCCTGAAGGTGCTCCGCTCCTTCAGGGACCTCGGCACCGACGCCGAACGTGCCACTTATCACACCCTCCATGCGGCGTCCCAGGCCGGGCAGCACCTGCGCCGCGGCCTGAACCCCGCCGGTGCGGCGAAAGCCAGCCGACAGCTGCGCTCCCTCCTGGCCTGCGACGCCCTGGCGATTACTGACACATCCGGGGTGCTCGCCTGGGACGGGGGTGCCGAGGACATCAGGCCGCGCCTGATGGAACTCGCCGCCGGGGTCCTTGCATCGGGCCGGACCGCCGTCCTGTCCGCCGGCGCCGACGGAACCGGTGGCCGCCTTGCCGGCGTCATCGCCCCGGTGCGGGCCGGCACCCGCATGGTGGGCACGGTGGCCGCTTTCGCCCCTTCGGCGGGGGCAGGCCTGGTCAGGGCCACGGGGGAAGTGGCTGACTGGGTGGCAGTCCAGGTGGAACTCGCGGAACTGGACGCCTCCCGGACGCTGCTGATGGAAGCGGAAGTCCGGGCGCTGCGGGCCCAGATCAGCCCGCACTTCATCTACAACTCGCTCAACGCCATCGCCTCCTTCATCAACACCGATCCGGAGCGGGCCAGGGAACTGGTGGTGGAGTTTGCCGATTTCACCCGCTACTCGTTCCGAAGGCACGGCGACTTCACCACCCTTGCCGAGGAGCTCCGCTGCATTGACCGCTACCTGCTCCTGGAGCGGGCCCGGTTCGGCGAGCGCGTCCAGGTCAGCCTGCGGGTGGCACCCGAAGTTCTCAGCACCGTCATCCCCTTCCTCAGCCTCCAGCCGCTGGTGGAGAACGCCGTCCGGCACGGGCTGGAGGCCAAGGCGGGGCCCGGACACATCACCATCACCGCGGAGGACGCCGGCGCTTTCGCTGAGGTCACCATCGAGGACGACGGCGTTGGGATGGATCCGGAGCATCTTAGGTCGGTGCTCGCTGGCCACGCCGACGGGGACCACGTGGGCCTTCGCAACGTGGATGCCCGCCTCCGGCAGGTGTACGGCAACGACCATGGGCTGGTGGTGGAAACCGCGCCGGGTGAGGGAACGCTGATCGCCATGCGGGTACCCAAGTCCCAGCCCGGGCACGATGCGTGAGGCGGGCACAGCAGCTGGAAGTACCCTAGGAGAATGATTAACGTCCTCGTCGTTGATGATGAGCTGCCCGCCGTTGAGGAGTTGGCCTTCCTGCTGGGCAGGGACGAACGCATCGGAAAGGTGCTGCGGGCCACCTCCGGCGCTGAAGCACTTACGGCCCTGTCCGGCGGAAACATCGACGCCGTCTTCCTGGACATCCACATGCCCGCCGTGTCCGGCCTGGACATCGCCGGCGCCATCGCCAGGATCAGCAGCCCGCCGGCCGTTGTCTTTGTCACCGCCGACGAGGACTACGCCCTCGCGGCCTTCGAACTCGCCGCCGTCGACTACCTCCTCAAGCCGGTCCGCACCGAGCGGCTGGCCCGTTCGGTGGGGCGGATCTGTGAACTGCGCGACGGCGGAGCCGCACCGGAGATGATCACCGTCGACCAGGGCGGGACCACCAGGATGATCCGGCGCGACGACGTTACCTACGTCCAGGCGCAGGGGGACTACGCGCGGCTGCACACCGCCGACGCCAGCTACCTCATCCGGGTGCCGCTGGCCGACCTTGAACAGCAATGGGCCGACGCCGGTTTCATCCGCACCCACCGCTCCTACTTGGTGGCACTGAAGCATGTGTCCTCAATGAAGCTGGCCGCTGACGGTCCGCGCGTCACGGTGGCCGGCGCCGGCCTTCCCATCAGCCGGCGGCACCTGCCCACCGTGCGGGAGAAGCTGGAGGCCACCAGGATCAGGCCGCACGCATGACCCGCGTCCGGGTCACCGCCCCGCACGCGTCCCCCCGGTCCACGGCGCCGGGAGGCCGGCGGGCCGTCGAGTCGCGTGAAGCCGCGCAGGATTCCGAGGTTGGACAGGTGTTCGTCCGCTCCCTGATCAGGTCCCAGCTGCGGCTGGCACTGGTGGTGGCGGGCGGCTTCCTGTTGATCCTCGCCGCATTCCCCATGATCCTGGTGGTGGTGCCCGGCCTGGCCGAAACCAGGATTGCCGGTATTCCCTTCGGCTGGCTCCTGCTGGGCGCCGGGATCTACCCCGTGATCGGCCTGAGCGCCTGGTTGTACATCAGGACTGCCGCCCGCAATGAGGCCCGGTACCGGGACCTGGCCGGCGAACAGTGAGGCGCCCATGAATGCCGGCGTCGCCATAACAGCGGTGGCGGTGGTGTCCATTGCCACGGCCATTATCGGTTTCTACGGGCTGCGGATTTCCCGCACCACGGGAGACTTCTACGTTGCCTCGCGCACCGTGCGGCCCTGGTGGAACGCGTCTGCAATCGGCGGCGAGTACCTGTCCGCCGCCAGCTTCCTGGGCGTGGCCGGACTCATCCTGCTGTCCGGGACTGACGCGCTCTGGTTCCCGGTGGGATACACCGCCGGCTACCTGATGCTGCTGCTCTTCGTCGCCGCCCCGCTGCGCCGTTCTGGCGCCTACACCATCCCGGACTTTACCGAGTCCCGGCTCTCTTCCAGGACCGTCCGCAAGGTCACCAGCGTGGTGGTGGTCATGGTGGGGTGGCTGTATATCGTGCCGCAGCTCCACGGTGCCGCCCTGACCATCCATATCGCCACGGGCCTGCCGTCCTGGGTGGGGTCCGTCGCTGTCGTCGTGGTGGTGTGCCTGACGGTGGCAGCGGGCGGGATGCGGTCCATTACTTTTGTGCAGGCGTTCCAGTACTGGCTCAAGCTGACGGCCCTGGCCGTGCCCATCGTCTTCATCATGTTCGAGCTGGCCGGGCATGCTGCTGAACCGCTGTCCCTTCCGGCGGTCAACCCCACCGATCTGGCGCCCGCCGGGCTGTACCAGAATGTGTCCCTGCTGGTGGCGCTGCTGTTCGGCACCCTGGGCCTGCCGCACGTGCTGGTGCGCTTTTACACCAATCCGGACGGGCACTCCGCCCGGCGCACCACGCTGATCGTCCTGGGACTGCTGTCCGTGTTTTACCTCTTCCCCACTGCATACGGCCTGGTGGCCCGCATGTACGCGCCCGGCCTGGCCCGCTCGGGACAGCCGGATGCCATGGTCCTGCGCCTGCCGGGCGAACTTGTGGGAGGAACGCCAGGCGACCTGCTCTCCGCCCTGGTGGTGGCGGGCGCCTTCGCTGCCTTCCTGTCCACGACGTCGGGCCTCGTGGTCTCCCTGGCCGGCGTCATCAGCCAGGACGTCCTGGGCGGCAGCGTCCGCGGGTTCCGCCTCGCCGCCGTCGTGTCCGCCGTCGTCCCTCTTGGCTTTGCCTTCATGACCGGATCCTTGGCACTGGCCGGCAGCGTGGGGCTGGTGTTCGCCTTCACCGCCTCGACGGTGTGCCCTGTCCTGCTGCTTGGCATCTGGTGGCGCGGCCTGACGGACGCCGGGGCCATCGCCGGCATGCTGACCGGCGGGGTGTTGTGCGGCGGGGCGATGATTGTTGGCTCCCTGTCCGGTACAGGCTTGTCCGGTGTGGGCCAGACACCGGCGTGGCTCGCACAGCCTGCCGCGTGGAGCGTGCCTGCCGCCTTCGCCGTCATGGTCATCGTGTCCCGGGCCACCGCCCACCGGGTACCGGCGGCGATGCCGCGCATCATGACCCGCCTCCACACCCCGGAGCGGCCGCTGGCAACCGAACGGGGATCGGGAGGACAATGACGCCATGTCCATCGAGGACGGCGGTGCGTCAAGCCAGCAAAGTGCGGTCCCGGCCTCCGTGCGGGCCCAGCTGCTCGCCACGGAACACTGGGGGCTGCTGGCATCACGCAGTACGGCCCAAGGCGAGGTGCTGACCCGGATCAGCATGTTCCTCACCTTCACGTCGGCAAGCCTGGTCAGTGTGGCGCTGGTGGGCCAGGCGACGGGGTTTTCGGATGCCTTTGTCCTGCTGGCCGTGGTTGTCCTGTTCATCGACGCGGCGATCGGGCTCCTGACCCAGCTCCGGGTGATGAACGTGGCCTACGAGGACCTGATGTACGTCACCGCCATGAACAGGCTGCGGGCCGCGTATGTGGACCTTGACCCCGGAGTGGCGCCGTACCTGATGGCGGCGCACCATGACGATGAGGCCGGTTCCAGGCAGACCTACTATTTCTTCGGCGGCAGGGGAAGCTTGAGCCAAGTGGCCGGCAGCAGCATGATCTTCATGACGACGGCGAACGCTGCCTTGATTGCCATCCTGGCGGGCCTGCTGATGACACTGGCAGGCGCCGGTACGGCAGGGGCCACAATGACGGGCGCCGTGTACGGAGCCGGGTTCCTCGCTGTGTCCGTCGTGCGCGGGGGCCGGCGCTACCGGGCTTTGTGGCGCCGCTTTACGCCGCTCTCCCCTACCCCTCCGGCCGGGGAATAGGTGCCCCTGCGGCAGGTCAGTCGATGGCGGCCATCAACTCGACCACGCGGTCAAGGAAGGCGTCCACCTGGGATTCCTCGTAGCCATCACGGCCCACCGCCGGGCGGAAGACCGCGCGGCGCACGCTGTCCACGCTCAACGGCTTGTCCTGTTCGAGGTAGGCAACAAGTTCGTGGCACAGCCGGTCGACGTCGTCCGTGTTGTAGCTGCGGGCTTTCTTGCCGGTGGGCCTGCGGAAGCGGTCTCCGTCGGGGCGGTGCAGCCGGCCCCGGAGGATGCCGGAGAGGTTCCCGATTTCGCGCAGCCAGGCTTCCTCGCCCTGGGCCGCGATCAGTTCATCCCGTTCCCTTCGGGCGAAGGCGTCCTCGAGCCGGTCCAGTGCGGCGTCCACCACGGCAGCGGAGTACCCGCCCTTGACGGGATCGAAGGACACGGCCCTGACATCGGCGCTGTTGACGGGTTCGGTGGCGGTCTGTGGTGTTTCCAGGGAGACCCGCGCCCGCTGCAGGAACTGGTCCACCTGCTTGGCGTTGTACCCGTACTCATTGCGCTGCACGCGCTCAAAGGACGCAGGGATCTGCCGATGAATGTCCAATGCCACTTCGATTCCTTCAATGCTCTTCAGCCGTAGTGCTTCCGCACCAGTCTAGGATGCCGGCGTTGGTTCAGCCGCCCGGGCCCTTTTTGTTTCGGATGCCCGGTTGCGCCGGGCCTGATGGTTATGCGCCGGCCACAAGCCCGTACAGGATGAAGGCCACCGGCGAGGCGAAGACGATGGAGTCCAGCCTGTCCATCACTCCCCCGTGTCCGGGCAGGATGCTGCTCATGTCCTTGACGCCCAGTTCACGCTTGACCATGGATTCGCCGAGGTCCCCGGCGGTGGCTGCGGCCACCGTGCCCACGGCCAGCACCACCCCTACCCACCAGGGCTTGTCCAGCACGAAGAGGGCCGCCAGGACACCGATGAGTATGGCGCCGGCCGCGGACCCCGCGAATCCCTCCCAGGATTTCTTGGGGCTGATCTTTGGCGCCATGGGGTGCTTGCCGATGGACGCGCCCACCAGGTAGCCGAACGTGTCGTTGGAGACCACGAGCAGCAGCATGACGGCGATCTCCCATGCGCCGAGGGGTGCCACGCCGCCAGGCCAGAGCCCCAGCGGCGTGGTGCCGGCGGCGTGCAGCGGCAGCGCAGCGAAGCTGATGAAGAACGGTACCCAGCCCAAGGTGAAGACGCCGGCGAAGATACTGTTGGCCGATCCGGCGGCACTTTCGATCGATCGCCACAGCAGGACCGCCACGGCGCTGAGCAGCAGCGCAAAGAGCTGGCTCTCGATGCCGCCGAAGTAGGCAGCGAACGGCATGGCCACCGTGCCGGTCATCACCGGCACAATAGGCATCCTGGTTCCGTTGTGCTCCAACGCCCGGTAGATCTCCCAGACGCCGAAAACAGCGAAGGCCGTGACGATGGCCACGAACGCCAGCGGGATGAACAGCAGCCCGCCCAGCACGGCCAGCAGCATCGCCAGGCCCACCACGACGGCGGCGGGCAGGTTCCGCCCGGCCTTTGGCGTCGGGTTGCTCCTGGGCTGCTTCCCCCGTGTGCGCGCCCTGGGTGCGGGGGCCTGATCTGCCTGGCCCATCAGACTTCGAGCAGCTCTGCTTCCTTGCGCTTGAGCAGCTCGTCGATGCCGTCCACGTGGGCCTTGGTGAGGCCGTCCAGCTCCTTTTCGGCGCGGGTGCCCTCGTCTTCGCCGGCCTCGCCGTCCTTGACCAGGCGGTCCAGGGTTTCCTTGGCCTTGCGGCGGATGTTGCGGATGGAGATCTTGGCGTCTTCGCCCTTGGTCTTGACGATCTTGACGTATTCCTTGCGGCGTTCCTTGGTCAGTTCCGGAATGGTGATCCGGATGACGTTGCCGTCGTTGGACGGGTTGGCGCCAACCTCGGAATCGCTCAGCGCACGTTCGATATCGCGCATGGCGGACTTGTCGAACGGGGTGATCAGGATGGTCCGCGCGTCCGGGATGGCAAAGGAGGCCAACTGCTGCAGCGGAGTGGGCGAGCCGTAGTAGTCCACCAGGACCTTGTTGTAGAGGCCGGGATTGGCGCGGCCGGTGCGGATGGACGCGAAGTCTTCCTTGGCTACCTCAACCGCCTTGTCCATCTTTTCTTCGGCTTCGAGCAAGGTTTCTTCGATCACGGTCTCTCCTGACGGTTCTGGTGCAGTCCGGGGCGCCGGTTCCATGCACTCACGTGGTTCTTTGTTGCCGTTTCCGTTCCCACCCGGAAGGGCGGGAACGGAACTGTCCTGAAATCATCCTAGCCGCAGCTAGGCAGTGACCAGCGTGCCCAGCTTTTCGCCGAGGATGGCGCGGGTGACGTTGCCTTCACCCTCCATGCCGAAGACCACCATGGAAAGGTTGTTGTCCTTGCACATGGTCATGGCAGTCTGGTCCATGACGCGGATGTCGCGGCGGAGTGCATCGTCGTAGCTGAGGGTTTCCAGGCGCTCTGCGGTGGGGTCCTTCTTGGGGTCTGCCGTGTAGACAGCGTCCACCCCGCTCTTGGCCATGAGGACCACGTCGGCATGGACTTCCAGGGCCCGCTGGGCTGCCACGGTGTCGGTGGAGAAGTAGGGCAGGCCGGCGCCGGCGCCGAAAATGACCACGCGGCCCTTTTCCATGTGGCGGATGGCGCGGCGCGGGATATAGGCCTCGGCCACCTGGCCCATGGTGATGGCGCTCTGGACGCGGGTTTCCACGCCTGCCTGCTCCAGGAAATCCTGCAGCGCCAGGCAGTTCATGACCGTTCCCAGCATGCCCATGTAGTCGGCACGGGAACGGTCCATGCCGCTCTGGGACAGTTCGGCACCGCGGAAGAAGTTTCCGCCGCCCACCACGATGGCTACTTCCACCTGCGGGACGGCCGCCGCGATCTGCTTGGCGACGTCGCGGACGGTCTCGGGGTCGACACCCAGTTTCCCGCCGCCGAAGACCTCGCCCGAAAGCTTCAGGAGGACCCGCCGCTTGCTCTTCTCGGAATGGATGACAGTGTTGACGGCTTCCATGATGCCTTCCCGTTGGTGACTCTGAAAAAAGGGTATCCTGCCGGCTCCGTCGGTCGGAACCGGCCGCGCTCCATGTGTACTGTGCGCATGCAAAAGGGGCGGCCACCGAAGTGGCCACCCCCTTGCAGAATCGACTAGGAGCCGACGCGGAAACGCGTGAACGCGGTTCCCTTGACACCGGCCTCTGCGAGGACCTGCGCCACGGACTTCTTTGCGTCCTTTGCGAATGCCTGGTCAACCAGGACCTCGCCCTTGTAGAAGCCCGTCACGCGGCCTTCCACAATCTTGGTGAGGGCGGCTTCAGGCTTGCCCTCGGCCTTGGCGGTCTCTTCGGCGATGCGGCGCTCGGACTCGACGAGCTCGGCAGGAACGTCCTCACGGGTGAGGTAGTTCGGAGCCATGGCGGCGATGTGGACTGCAACATCGTGGGCGGCGGTGGCGGCGGCTTCGCCTTCACCGTCGACGGCGAACAGCACGCCAACCTGGGCCGGGAGGTCCTTGGAGGTCTTGTGCAGGTAGGCGTCAACCGTTGCACCCTCAACGCGGGAGATGCGGCGGACAACAACCTTTTCGCCCAGGACGGCGCCTTCTTCGACGACGACCTCGGACAGCGGCTTGCCGTCAACTTCGGTGGCCAGCAGGGTCTCGAGATCGGCTGCGCCGGACTCGACGGCAACGGCCAGGACCTTGTCAGCCAGCTGGATGAACTTGTCAGCCTTGGCCACGAAGTCGGTCTCGCAGTTGACCTCGATCATGACGCCGACGCCGTTGCTGACCTTGGCGGCCACGAGGCCTTCAGCGGTGGAGCGGCCTTCACGTTTGGTAGCGCCCTTGAGGCCCTTGATGCGGATGATCTCGATGGCCTTCTCGGCGTCACCGTTGGCTTCGTCAAGAGCCTTCTTGACGTCCATCATGCCGGCGCCGGTGCGCTCGCGCAGGGCCTTGATGTCCGCGGCAGTGTAGTTCGCCATGTGAACCCCTCTGTCTAGAAAATGTGTGGTGGTGTACGGACCGACAGGACGGCGGCCCACGCAGGTGGGCTGCCATCCTGTCAGCAGTTCCGGCTGCTAACAGCGCGGAAAATCCGGATTAAAGTGTGTTACTTGGCGTCTTCGGCGGGAGCCTCGGCGGCGGCCGGAGCTTCAGCTTCTTCAGCCGGAGCAGCGGGGGCTGCAGCAGCTTCTTCGGCCTTGCTGCCTTCGAGGAGCTCGCGCTCCCACTCGGCCAGCGGCTCTTCCGGAGCTTCGGTGGCGCCCGTGCCGCGGTTGTTGCGGGCGATCAGGCCCTCGGCAACGGCGTCGGCGACCACGCGGGTCAGGAGGTTCACGGAGCGGATGGCGTCGTCGTTGCCCGGGATCGGGAAGTCGACTTCGTCGGGATCGCAGTTGGTGTCCAGGATGGCCACAACCGGGATGTTCAGCTTCTTGGCCTCGTCAACGGCGAGGTGTTCCTTCTTGGTGTCCACGACCCAGAGCAGGGACGGAGCCTTGGTCAGGTTGCGGATACCGCCCAGGTTGGACTCCAGCTTGGTGAGCTCGCGCTTGAGGAGCAGCAGCTCCTTCTTGGTGTATGCGGAGCCGGCGACGTCGTCGAAGTCGATCTCTTCGAGTTCCTTCATGCGCTGGATGCGCTTGGCGACCGTCTGGAAGTTGGTCAGCATACCGCCGAGCCAACGCTGGTTGACGTAGGGCTGGCCCACGCGGGTTGCCTGCTCGGCAATTGCTTCCTGGGCCTGCTTCTTGGTGCCGACGAAGAGCACGGTGCCGCCGTGGGCGACAGTGGCCTTGACGAACTCGTAGGCGCGGTCGATGTAGGACAGCGACTGCTGAAGGTCGATGATGTAGATGCCGTTGCGCTCGGTGAAGATGAAGCGCTTCATCTTCGGGTTCCAACGGCGGGTCTGGTGTCCAAAGTGGACGCCGCTGTCAAGCAGCTGGCGCATGGTTACGACGGGCATTCCGGCGCTCCTTATTTTCCGGCAGGTCATTCATGAGAAAACCCGGAGGCTTCTTACCCTGCCAATAGTTGACGGTTGATCAGCGTGGCCCGGACGGGCCGTGCTCCTGGCATCCACCGCCCTTCCCATCAGGACCAAGGCCTGACCGCAGGAAGTGCGATCCTCCATGGACGACGCCGGGGCGTCGCCTGCCGGAGGGCTGGATGCGCGTAGTCAGCCGCCGCTCCCCCACACTCCTGAATGAGATGTGCCGACGCAATCCGGACAGGGGCATGTACCGCGGGGGTGAACCACTGGGACGGGAAACGTTGAGGGCGCAGCAAACTGCTCCATCAAGTGTACTACAGGCGTCCCCGCCCGCCGGACACGGCGTAGCTGCCGGTGCACCCTTCCGGATGGTTGTCCACATAGGCGGAACAGGCCCTGCCGGTACCGTCAGGTGCCGGGCAGACTGGGCGCATGAAACCGCCCGCGCTCCTGGCCGCGCTCCTCCTGCTGCCGGCGTCCGTGGCCTCCCCCGGCCCATCCCTCCCGTACAGCGCAGCCATGTTCAACCAAACCGCATACAGCCCGGTTGACGGCAGCGCAGCCACGTCCGGCCAGTCTGCCCCCAACCCGTGGGCCGTCCCCCAAAGCGAACGTACGACGACGTCTGCCGCAGCGGGTGCCGTGCCTTCCTGGCAGTGGCCGCTGGCACCACGACCGCCGGTGCTGCGCGGTTTCGATCCCCCGCCAAAGCCCTGGCTCAGCGGACACCGCGGCGTTGACCTGGGTTTCGCCGCGGCGGGAGCCCCCGTCGTTTCGCCCGCAGCGGGAACGGTGAGTTTCGTGGGCGTCGTGGTGGACCGGCCCGTCATCACCATCGACCATGGCGGCGGGCTGCGGAGCAGTTTCGAACCCGTGGAAAGCACGCTGGCGGTGGGCGCAACCGTAGCTGCGGGCCAAGTGATCGGGACCGTGCTGCCGGGACACTGCCCGGCGGCTCAGTGCCTGCACTGGGGAGTCCGGGACGGAGAGGTTTACGTCAATCCGCTGCAGTTCGTCCTGGACCTCCGCCCATCCATCCTGCTTCCGCTGCCCGGCCCGCCGTAAAGTGTCAGCCCGCCGGGGCTGGCAGGCCGGGGCAGCATGGCGGGCCGTCGTGACATCGCGGGCCGTGACCTGCCGGGGCTGCCGTGACCTGCGCCGCCGGTGGCAGCTAGACGATGGCCGAGATGCCCGTGATGGCTCGGCCCGTCACCAGGGTGTTGATTTCGGCCGTGCCCTCGTAGGAGTAGATGGCTTCGGCGTCCGCGAAGATCTTGGCCATCTCGAAGTCGGTCACGATCCCGTTGCCGCCAAGGATGTTGCGGCCCAGCGCCACGCTGTCCCGCATGCGCGAGGTGGCGAAGGCCTTGGCCAGTGCGGATTGTTCGTCCTTGGCCACCCCCTCATCCTCCAGCTGGGACAGCCGGACCATCATCCCCATCGAGCTGACGGTGTTGCCCAGGATCCGGACCAGCTGGTCCTGGATGAGCTGGAAGGAGGCCAGGGGGCGGCCGAACTGATGGCGCTCCACGGCGTAGCGGCGGGCGACGTCGAACGCGGCCAGCTGGAGTCCAACAGCCTGCCAGGCCACGGACAGTCGGGTGACCTTCAGGACTTTGTTGACGTCGCGGAAGCTGTTGGCGTTCGCCAGCTTGAAGTGTTCCGGGACCACGACGTCCGCCAGGACAATGTCGGCGTTCTGGACGGTGCGCAGCGAGATCTTGTTCTCGATCTTTGCCGCACTGAACCCGTCCAGCGTGGTGTCCACCATGAAGCCTTTGACCTGGTTGTCCGCCACGTCCCGCGCATACACCACCACCCAGTCCGAGAAGGTGGCGTTGCCGATCCACCGCTTGGCCCCGTTGAGGATCCAGTTGTCGCCGTCTTTCCGCGCCGTGGTGCGCGTTCCGCCGGCGACGTCGCTGCCGCCCAGGGGCTCGGTCAGGCCGAAGGCGCCGATCTTCTTCAGGGCGTAGATGTCGGGAAGCCACTCGTCCTTCTGCTCCTGGGACGCCAGCAACTCGACGGAACCGGTGAACAGCCCGTCGTGAACCCCGAGGAAGGTGGCGATGGAGGCGTCGGCACGGGTGACCTCGGCGTGCAGCATGCCCGCGAAGAGATTGGAGTAACCCTGCCGGCGTACCGGGCTGACAAGGTCCAGGCCGGCAAGCTTCGGCACCAGGTCCGCGGGAAACTCGCCGCGGTTCCAACAGTCCACCGCGATGGGCTTGACCTCGCGCGCCAGGAAGTCGCGGACCTCGGCCAGCCGGTCCTGTTCCTTCCCGGAGAGGAGCTGCTCGAAGGCGAAGAAGTCGCCGTCGGCGTACGGAAGTTCGTGGGGATCGGCTGCCGTGGTGGCCATGGGTACCTTCTTTGATGATCAGCGCTCACCATGCCGCGGAGCGGAACACGGTATGTTACTGGTCAGTAACATACCGCAGGAGGCGGGGTTAACCAAGAAAACCGCGGCCAACGAAGATCGTCGGCCGCGGTTGTCGATTGGCGGTAGGGCTACTCGGACTTGAACCGAGGACCTTAGGATTATGAGTCCCGCGCTCTAACCAGCTGAGCTATAGCCCCAAACCCGGCGGACACGTGCTCAAACGCCACGGTCCGGCAGGGCAGAAACACTCTAGCAAACCCCGGAAAGGGTTCAGACCACTTTGTCCTCGTAGGTGGCGCCGCGGTACAGGTCCTCGAAGGTCTGCAGCGTCCCCTGGATGCTGTGGGGCTCCACCATCTGCCGGCTGGCCCGGCCCATGGCGCGCTGTTCTTCCTTGGGCAGTTCCAGGACCTGCGTGATCTTTTTAGCGAGGTCGTCACTGTCATTGGGAGTGAACAGGTAGCCGTTCTCGCCGTCGCGCACCAGGTGCGGCAGTGCCATGGCGTCCGCCAGGACCACCGGGGTGGAGGCGGACATCGCTTCGAGCGTCACCAGCGACTGCAGTTCCGCCGTTCCGGGCATGCAGAACAGGTCCGCCCGGATGTAGGCCCTGCGCAGTTCCTCGTCGCTGGCAAGGCCCAGGAACTTCACCCGGCTTCCCATCCCAAGCCGCCGCACCAGGTCCTCGAGGGCGGTACGCACTTCGCCGCCGCCCACAATCTCCAGGTGCACGTTCAGCTCCGGCGGCGTCTTGCTGATGGCCTTGATGAGTACGTCAACATGCTTTTCCTCGGCCAGGCGGCCGGCAAAAAGCACTGTGGGATTCTCGTGCGGCTCGATCTGCTCGCCGGGCTGGAGTTCGTAGGCTGCGGAGTCGATGCCGTTGGACAGCGGGAGGACCTTCCGCAGGAAGGCGTGCTCATGCATGGCCCGGGCGGCAAGGGGCGTGGGGGTGGTCACCACGTCGGCCTGGCCCATCACCTTGCCCATGTCCTTCCATGAGATTCGGCCAATGATGTCCTTGAACCACTGGGGGAACGGCAGGAAGGGGTTGAGGTTTTCGGGCATGAAGTGGTTGGTGGCCACGATCCGTACGCCGCGCTTCACGGCCTCATAGAGCACGTGCTCGCCGATCATGTAGTGGCTCTGGATATGCACCACGTCGGGCTTCACCCGGTCGAAGAGGAGGCTGATTTCTTTCTTGATTTCCCAAGGGAAGCAAAGGCGGAAGGTCTCGTGGGTGAACGCCCTGTGCGAGCGGAGCCGGTGCACGGTTGCTTCGTCGCGGAACTCGGTGAAGCTCTTTCCCTTGCTGTCGCGGGACGCCAGGACGTGAACGTTGTGTCCCCGGGCAGTCATTCCCTTGGCCAGCCGGTATCCGAACTGGGCTGCGCCGTTGACGTCCGGCGGATAGGTGTCCGCCGCGATCAGGATGGTCAGGGGGCGCTGGTCGGCTGGCGTGGTCATGGGGAGTACTCCTGATGGTCACGGTGCGGACAGCGTGGAACTGACAGCACGGTTGGCCGCTGGCGCCGGGCGCCGGGCTTCGTGGGATTGCGGATCTGTGCGGGAATGGACTAGTGGGATGGCCTGCCGGCGGCCTTCCGCGCGTCCTTCTTGCGCTTGGTGACCTCCGGGTGGTGCCGGGAAAGGGCGATAACCCCAACGATAGCAAGGCAGGCGGCCGTTCCCATCGCAATCGCCATGACAGCATGGACGTCAGGGCGCAGTTCACCCAGGATGATGATGCCGATGGCAATGCCCACCATGGGGTCGATGACCGTGAGTCCGGCAATCACCAGGTCCGGCGGACCGGTGGAATACGCGCTCTGGACAAACCAGGATCCCAGGCCGCCGGCAGCGATGATGGCCACCACCGAATACCACTGCACGTTCAGCAGGAACAGCCCGTTGGGGTCCAGGAGGTGCTTGCCGATAATCCTGGTGAGGACCGCAACGAAGCCGAACAGGACGCCGGCGCCGAGGATGTAGACGAACGCGTTCATGCGGTGCCGGAACATCACCGCCAGCGTACCGAACAAGCCCACCGCCAAAGCAAGCAGAAGGACGATGGTCAGCTCGTCCGCCAGGCTGACGTGGTGGCTCTCCTGGGTGACGTTGACCGCCAGCAGGACAAAGAGCGCCGAGCCGGTGACGCAGGCGGCGATGGACACGGTGGTGGCACGGTTGATGGTCAGGTCCTGGTCCCGGGCGTTGACCACTGTGGTGATCACCAGGGCGATGGCGCCGATGGGCTGGACCACAGTGAGCGGCGCGGAGACCAGGGCCACCGCGTTCATGGCCATTCCGGTGCACAGCAGCAGGAGCCCGAACATCCACCGGGGACTGCGCAGGAGGCGCAGGAATCCGCTGGAACTCAGGGCAAGGCCACCGGTATCGGCTTTGACCGCGCTGCCCTGGCGCTGGGCGCCCAGGGCAAGGCAGAAGGCGCCCAGTACCGCCAGGCCGACGGCAAACCAGACCATCAGCCGTTCCCGCCGTCGTGCTGTTTCAGTTCCCTGCCCTTTCGCAGGATGGCCCAGAAGTAGTTGTAGGCCGCCACCCAATGGCCAATCAGGCCCAGGCCCAGCACCACCCACGCAGTGGCGAAGAGCTGCTCGGCGAAGCCCGTGTCCAGGCGGGAGAGGACCAGCAGCGGCGTGCCCAGGAGAAGCAGCCCGGTCCGGACCTTGCCCACCACGCTGACCGGAAGGTCCGGGTGCCCATGGAAGAAGGAGAGCGTGAGGACCAGCAGGACGGCGTCGGGGACCACCAGCGCGGCCAGGTACAGCCAGTGCACGACGCCGGCAATCACCAGGGTGAAGGCAACAGCGAGCAGGGCCAGCCGGTCGGCAATCGGGTCAAGGACCCTTCCGAGCTTCGAGGCCTGGTCGAACCGGCGGGCAATGTAGCCGTCGATCCAGTCCGTTCCGGCCATGATTGCCAGGACCGTCACGCCGGCCCCATATTGCTTTTGGGCCAGGACGAGCCACATGAAGAGCGGAACGCCCATGAACCGCACCACGGTGAGCAGGTTGGGGACGGTGAATACGAGGTCGTGGTCCACCTGGGGACGGCCGGGGCGGGCACCTGCACCAATAAACTTCACCCGTCCCCCTCTCCTTCCTGCGCCGCGCAGCGCCGCGGTCTTTCGGTTATGAGTTGCTCATCGGAACCTTGTTGACCGGAGCTGGCCTAGTTGGAGCGGAGCAGCTTTCGGAGGAGGACCACCAGCACGGTTCCGGCCGCCACGAACGCCGCCAGCGGCTTCCAGCGGTTGGACAGGTCTGTGGATCCGGACAACGCAGCAAGCCTTTGCCCGGCCGCATCCACACCGCGCCGCGCCAGGACCTGGCTCTCACGGGCTTTGACCCGGGCGGCGGCCAGCACATAACGGGCCTGGGTCTTGAGGTCCAGCTCCGTGCCGAGTTCGTCGCGGACCTCGGTGAGGTGGTGGCGCCGCTGGCTCAGGCGGCGCACCAGCTCGGGCTCGGATGCGTGCGGGAATTCCTTGTCGTGCTCGGCCGCCTTTGCTGCCTTCCCGGCCTTGGCCTTCGCAGCAGCGTCGGCCTTTGCGGCCTTCGCGGCCTTGGCCTCCGGGCTCTCCGGATCCAGGACGGCGGGGTTAAAGGCGGACCCTTCGCGGGCAACGCCGATGTCGTGCCTGATGCCGCGGATGGTTTCCTCGGGCATCAGCGGCATGGCCTTCTTGAACCGGGCGAGCCCGACCAGTCCGCCGATGAGGGCTATCAGCAGGAAAGCGGCGGACACCAGGAGGGCTGCCAACCAGGCGGGCATGATGGTGGCCAGTCCCATGATGGCCGCGACGATCAGGCCGACCATCAGGAACGCCAGGAAGAGGAGCGCCACGGCGAAGAAGGCCGCAGCCACCCCTACCTGGATTCCCTTGCGCTTGAGTTCGATCTTGGCGAAGGCGATCTCGTCATTGAGCTGGCGGGGCGCCAACCGGAAGAGGAGTTTTGCCGTTGCGGGCAGGGCAGTGATACGCAATCCCGGGCTGGTACGCCCGCTGTGACGTCCGCTCATCGGTTCCGCCTTACTGGTCTCATGGGTCGGTACTGCTTCCGTTTACTGCGGAAATGTGCAGCCGCACAGTCCACGCCACCAAAACTACCATTCAGGTTCAGGGCGAACTCGGGGGCTTGCCGGACGACGCGGCCTACAACGCTGCAAAAACGGTCCTGACCGGGCCTAGGATTGTTCTCCGTGACCACTCCCCCCAATCCGGGCGACCTGCTGAGCCGCCGCCGGAAGCTCCTGTACATCCTCCTCCTGGGCGCCCTCACGGCCCTGGGTCCGTTCACGATCGACCTGTACCTGCCTGCCTTTCCTGCGCTGGAGGCAAGCCTGGGGGTGACCGAGGCGCAGGTACAGCTCACCCTGGCCGGCACCACGGTCGGTTTTGCGTTTGGGCAGCTGGTGGTGGGTCCCTTCAGTGACAAGTTCGGCCGCCGTACTCCCCTGATCCTGGCCACGGCACTGCACATTGCCGCCTCGCTGGGCGCCGCCCTGTCCACGGACATCAGCACGCTGGGGGTCTTCCGTGTCCTGATGGGAGTGGGCGCGGCCGGCGGCGGCGTGGTGGCCATGGCCATGGTGCGCGACCTGTTCTCCGGCTATGCCATGGTGCGGATGTTCTCCCGGATGTCCCTGGTCAACGGGCTGGCACCCATCCTGGCTCCCGTCATCGGCTCGCAGCTGCTCCTGGTGATGCCGTGGCCGGGCATCTTCGTGTTCCTGGCCACGTATGGGACGTTGGTGATCGTGGCCGCGCTGCTCCTGGTGCGCGAGACCCTTCCGCCGGAGAAGCGGGGCCAGAGCGGCATGACGGCCCGGCAACGCTACAAGTCCCTTTTCAGCGACCGGATCTTCGTGGGGCTGCTGATGGTGGCCGGCTTCAATTTCGGCGGCCTCTTCACATACCTCTCGGCCTCGCCCTTCCTTTTCCAGGACGTTTTTGGCTTTTCCGCCCAGCAGTACGGGCTGCTGTTCGGTATCAACTCCCTGGGCATCGTGGCAGGTGTGCAGACCAGTGCGCGGCTGATCAGGATCGTCCCGCCGCAGTGGATCCTGGCCGGCGCCACCGCCTGGATGTTCCTGATGGCCCTGCTGATCGTGGTGTTCGACCGCGCGGGCCTGGGGCTGTGGGGTGTCATGGTCCCGCTGTGGTTCTACATCATGGGGACGGGCTTTATGTTCCCCTGCGTGCAGGTGCTGGCGCTGGCCGGCCATGCAGCCCAGGCCGGGACTGCGGCATCGCTGCTGGGTGCCGCCACGTTCCTCATGGCCGGGCTCATCTCCCCCGTGGTGGGCTGGGTGGGCATTACCAGCGCCGCGCCGATGGGTGCGGTGCAGGCCGCGTGCATCCTGCTGTCCATTGCCGCCCTGTGGCTGGTGGTCCGGCCGCGCACTGTCCCGTCAATCCACTGAGTTCCTTCAGTCCCTCTGAAAGGCGACCCATGAGCCGCAAACCGCACCGCAACGGAAGGGGACTCTTCCTTGGGGCGGCGCTTGGCGCCGTCGTCGGCTATTTTGCGGGCCGCGCCCTTGGCAATCCCGCCATGGGCATCGTCCTGGGGCTGCTGGCAGGCGCCGCCCTCCTGTACCGGGTGAATCCCGGCCCGGGGAAGCCCGGACCCCGGAGCCGCGGGCCCAAGGACCCCGGACCCAGGACGCCCGGACCCAGGAAGCCCGGCCCAGGGAACCGCCGCTGATTGATTTGCCGTACCAGGGCGGCCTTTCCCTGCGCTGCGGCGGCCACGCGGGATAAAATAATCCCGTGTCCAGCTGGCAGAACCATCCGCCACTTCCGGCCACATGGCAACGGTCCGACGCCCGCATCCTGCCACTGTGGTGGGAGAGGCTGTGTGCGCAGGCCGGACAGCAGTCGGCGGCGCTGTACGCGGCCGGACTGTTCACCGAAGACCGGCGCCGGCCCATCGCCCAATGGTTCAATCCCGCCTTCAACGCAGCCCTGCTGGTGGCGCCGGAGACCTCACCCGAATGGCCCGTGCAGCGCTTCGGGATTTTCTACGCCCCGCCGGACACCGGATTTGTCCGGATCCACTCCGCGCCTCACGAGTGGAGCCCGCGCGAACCCCGGAAGTCGCCCACCGAGAAGGAGGCCTTCCAGGCAGCCATCGCCGAGGCCGAAAGGTTCCTGCAGGTGGAAATGGACTTCGTCTAGCCGGGCTTCCCGTCAGGCCTCCCCCAGCGGCGCCCCGCGGACAGAAAAAATCCCCGGTCCTCCACATGGAGGACCGGGGATTTTTCGTTGCGCTCCTCCTGCTGGACTTGAACCAGCAACCCTTCGATTAACAGTCGAATGCTCTGCCAATTGAGCTAAGGAGGAATGAAGCAGGTATGACATTAGCAAAGGATTCCGGCCCAAGGGAAATCGGCGCCTTTGCGGGCCCAGACGGCCTTTCCGGGAGACAAAAATCCCCGTTCCGGAGGCCGGAACGGGGATTGGAAGCTCCTCCTGCTGGACTTGAACCAGCAACCCTTCGATTAACAGTCGAATGCTCTGCCAATTGAGCTAAGGAGGAATGAAGCGGGTACTAGCCTAGCAAACACCTGCGGCGGAAACGAAATCGAGCGGGGGGTGACCTCCGCCACGCCTCTGGGGAGAAGGCCCTCCTACGTGTCCGCCCGCAGTGCCCGGCGTTCCATTTCCAGCATCATCAGTTCGCGGTTGAGCCGCTGGTAGGTTTCCGGGTCCGCTGCGGCGTCAAGGCGCTGCAGCTGGCCCATCTTGTCCGCTTTGACGCGGGTGATCTGGAGTTCGAAGAGCCTGGACAGGATGTCGCGGCAGTACTTCAGCACCGCCTCCTCCGTGTGGGCCGGCAGCGGCACGACGGCGAGCTCCGAGACCAGGGGCCGGAGCGGCTCCGGGACCTCATGCATGACGTGCTCCACCCAGCGAACGGGATCGCCCACAAGTCCGGGGCCGGTGGCACGCATGGCGTCGTGGACGGCCTGGAAGGCAGGGGTGGCAAACCTGGCGGCGGCGAACCGGTCCCAGACCCCATCTGCCAGCAGGACGGGCTGCTGCAGCGCCACTTCCAGGGCCTGCCGTTCCATGGAGGCCACGGGGTCGCGCGGGTCGGGGCGGTGGTAGGAGGGCACAGCGCCCGACGACGGCCCGGCAGCTACCCCGGGTCCGCCCGGTTGGGTGGAACGGGAGGCAGCCCCGGGACCTGAGGCGGCAGGCCCGCCCTGGTCACTGCCGCGCTTCACCGCGGCATTGACCATGCGCAGGACCTCGTTGGGGTCCGGCATGCCCAGCCATCCCGTCAGAGCCTGGCAGTAGCCGGTCCGGGTGGAAGCGTCGCGGATGGCCGCCACCACGGGCACGGATGCCTTCAGGCCCTGGACGCGGCCTTCCACCGTGTCCAGGTTGAACTGCTTCAGGGTGGTGCGGATGGCAAACTCGAACAGCGGCCGCCGGGTCTGGATCAGGGCGTGCACCGCTTCATCCCCCCGGCTGAGGCGGAGGTCGCACGGGTCGGCCCCGGTGGGTTCCACAGCCACGTACGTCTGGGCGGTGAACCGCTGGTCCTCCTCGAAGGCCCGGAGGGCCGCTTTCTGGCCGGCGGCGTCGCCGTCGAAGGTGAACACCACTTCTCCCCCGGTTCCGTCGTCGGACAACAACCGGCGGGCTATCTTGATGTGCTCGGTGCCGAACGCGGTGCCGCAGGTGGCCACCGCCGTCGTAATTCCCGCAAGGTGGCAGGCCATCACGTCGGTGTAGCCCTCCACCACCACCAACTGGCGGTCCTTGGCGATGCTGCGCTTGGCGAGGTCGATGCCGTACAGGACCTGGGACTTCTTGTAGAGGGTGGTTTCCGGGGTGTTGAGGTATTTAGGGCCCTGGTCGTCCTCGTAGAGCTTGCGCGCGCCGAAGCCGATGGTGTCGCCGGCGATGTCCTTGATGGGCCAGATGAGGCGGCCGCGGAAGCGGTCGTAAATGCCGCGGTTGCCCTCGCTGAACATCCCCGTGAGCTTGAGCTCGGCGTCGGTGAAGCCGCGGCCCCGGAGGTGCTTCAGGAGCGCGTCCCACCCCTGCGGGGCGTACCCGCAGCCGAAGTGTTCCGCCGCGGCCCTGTCGAAGCCCCGGCCGAACAGGAAGTTCCTGGCCTCGGCGGCGCCCGGGGTGAGGAGCTGGGCGCGGAAGAATTCGTCGGCGATCTTGTGCGCGTCCAGGAGCCGCTGGCGGCGGCCCACTTCCTCGCGGTTGGGCCCGGTGCCGCCGTCCTCGTAGCGGAGCTCGTAGCCGATCCGGGCGGCGAGCTTCTCCACGGCTTCCTGGAAGGAACTGTGGTCCTGCTTCTGGACGAAGGCGATGACGTCACCGTCCTCGCCGCAGCCGAAGCAGTGGTAGCGGCCTACCTGGGGGCGGACGGTGAAGGACGGCGAGCGCTCGTCGTGGAAGGGGCACAGACCCTTGAAGGTTCCCAAGCCGGCACCCTTGAGCGTGACGTAGCCGTCCACCACTTCCTTGATGTCCGTGCGCTGGCGTACTTCGTCGATATCGTCACGTTTGATCAGCCCAGGCACAGAGCCATCCTAGCCCTCACCACAGCGACGGCAGGCTCCCCACCAGGCGCTCGTACATGGCCAGGGCGGAACCGTCGGTGAGGGACGCCACCTGGTCGATGACCACGCGAAGGCGCGCCCCGTCGTCGGGTGCATCCCGCCAGTCCGCGGCGAACATCGGCTCCAGGTGCCGGTCCCCGGTGGCGCTGAGGGCTGTCACCAGGGCGTGGAGCACCTCCCGCTGGCGCTCGTAGATGGGCTGCCGGTGTTCGGTGGTCATCACGAAGGTGGTGGCAAGGCCCTTCATCACGGCGATTTCCATGACGGTCTCATCGGGAACCATGAGCTCGGCGTTGTACCGCGTCAGGTTTTCCGGCCCGTAGACGGCGCGGGTGGTTTCCAGGGCGCTCTGGCAGAACCTGCCGATCAGCTGGCTGGTCATGTTCTTCAGGGCTGCCATGGACTTGCGGCTGCCGTCCGCCTCGCGCACCCACACATCCGTGGCCTCCAGCCGGGCCAGGGCGGCGTCGATGGCGGCGGGATCGTTGTGCGGCAGGTACCACTGCCTGGCGTAGCCCACCACCCGGGCCCGGTGGTCCGGGTTGTCCATCCAGCGCAGCTGGAAGTGGCCGGCAACGATCGCATCCTCCACATCGTGCACCGAGTAGGAGATGTCGTCCGCCAGGTCCATCACCTGGGCTTCCAGGCAGGTCCGGCGCTCGGGGGCGCCCTCGCGGATCCAGTTGAAGATGGGCAGGTCGTCCTCGTAGGCGCCGAACTTGCTGGTCCGCTGGCCATGGATCACCGGCGCCTCCAGGGCGGACCAGGGGTATTTCGACGCCGCGTCCAGGCTGGCACGGGTCAGGTTCAGTCCGGCGGGCTGGCCGTCAGCCGTGAGCACCTTGGGTTCGAGCCGGGTGAGCAGGCGGAGGGTCTGGGCGTTGCCTTCGAAACCGCCGATGGCATGAGCCACCTCGTTCAGGGCCGATTCGCCGTTGTGGCCGAAGGGCGGGTGGCCAAGGTCGTGGCTGAGGCAGGCCGTGTCCACGACGTCGGGATCGCAGCCGAGGGCCCGGCCGAGTTCGCGGCCCACCTGCGCCACTTCCAGGCTGTGCGTGAGGCGGGTGCGGACAAAGTCGTCGGTGTCCGGTGCCACCACCTGGGTTTTGGCGCCCAGCCGGCGCAGGGCCGAGGAGTGCAGCACCCGGGCCCGGTCCCGCTCAAAGTCCGAACGGTAGGTGCTCTTGGGCGGCTCCTCCACCCAGCGGGCGGAATCGTGCGTGTCGTACCCGGGCAGCGCCAGGGCTGCGGTCGGGGTTCCGGCCGTGGGTGTTTCAGCCACCGGAGACATCCAGTTCGGCAGCCGCGATGTCCCGGGACTGGTCATCGTTCAGGGCCCGGGAGTCCAGCCAGTCCTTGGGCAGGGCCGGCCTCTTGGGGGACCCTGCACGGCCGCGCGGACCCTCTGCGTCGACGCCGGGATATGGCGAATCCAGGTCCAGTTCGGCCAGCGTGTCCCGGAGCACCTCCAGGCTTGTGACCAGCGCCAGCCGGGTGCGAAGTTCCCCGCCGACCACATACCCCTTGAAGTACCAGGCGATGTGCTTGCGGATCTCGCGGAGCGCCTTGCCTTCGTCGCCGAAGGTTTCCACCATCAGTTCGGCGTGGCGGTAGACGCCCTCGGCCACCTGCCGCAGGTTGGGCCGGTGGCGGATGTCGCTGCCTTCGAAGGCGGCCTGCAGGTCGCCGAAGAGCCAGGGCCGGCCCTGGCAGCCGCGGCCGACCACGACGCCGTCCACGCCGGTTTCGCGCACCATCCGGACGGCGTCCTCGGCGGACCAGATGTCGCCGTTGCCCAGCACCGGGATGTCAGGCAGCGCCTCACGGAGCCGGGCGATCGCGGACCAGTCGGCCTTGCCGGAATAGAACTGGGCGGCGGTGCGTCCATGGAGCGCGACGGCGGCGACACCGGCATCGCGGGCGATGCGGCCTGCGTCGAGGTACGTCAGATGGTCATCGTCGATGCCCTTGCGCATCTTGATGGTCAGCGGAATGTTGCCTTTGGAGGCCTCCCGGACGGCGGTCTGCACGATCGAGGTGAAGAGGTCGATCTTCCACGGCAGGGCGGACCCGCCGCCGCGCCGGGTCACCTTGGGAACAGGGCAGCCGAAGTTGAGGTCGATGTGATCGGCCCGGTCCTCCTCCACCAGCATCCGGACGGCTGCGCCGACGGTGCCGGGGTCCACGCCGTACAGCTGGACGGAGCGGACCTTCTCGTCGTCGTCATGCGAAATGATGCGGAGGGATTCGGGTGTCCGCTCCACCAGCGCGCGGGAAGTAACCATCTCCGCCACGTACATGCCGCCGCCGTACTCACGGCAGAGCCTGCGGAAGGCGGAGTTGGTGATGCCGGCCATCGGCGCCAGGATCACTGGCGTGTCAACCGTGATGGGTCCCAGCTTCAGGGGCGGGAGTTCCAGCTTGGGGGCGGGTGGAGTTGCTGCAACAGTCACCTGTCCATTGTTGCAAAGCCGGGCAAATCGAAAACCGGAACGGGTGGCGGGGGCTCCCGCCGGTACCGGTGAATCAGCCGCGGTCTGCCCGCCGGCCCCGCCGGGTGGCGGGATCGCGCCCAGGTTCGACGGCGGTGCGCCGGCTGCGTTCCTCAAGCGCGGCTGCGGCGAGCGCCCCCGTATCCGCGACGTCGTCCGCATGGACGTGCCCGCCGTCGTTCTTTCCGTCCCGTGCCGCAATATGCGACGCGCCACCATCCGCTGGCCCGGCGCCCGCGGCCTTGATGCCGGTTGCCTTGACCACGAGCACGGCGATCAGGGTGGTGACGGGGATGGCCAGGACCAACCCGATCGAACCCACCAAAGTGCGGATGACCTCCTCCGAGAGTTCGGCGCTGGTGAGGGTATCCATCAGCGGCCGGTCGTAGAGCATAACGATGATCAGGATGGGCAGGGCGGCGCCGGCGTAGGCGAAAGCGATGGTGTACACGGTGGAGGCGATGTGGTCGCGGCCGATCCGCATGGCCGAGGTGAACAACTTCCGGGCGCTGCTGCCCGGTGCCAGCTCGTAGAGTTCCCACACCGCGGAGGACTGTGTGATGGTGACGTCGTTGAGGACACCCAGGCCGGAGATGATGAGCCCACAGAGGATCACCCCGGAGATGGAGATGTTTGCCGACGTGTTCACCAGGGTGGCGGCGTCGTGGCTGCCCACCCCGGCGAGGTTGGCGGCGTCGGTGGCCCAGGCTGCCAGCAGGGCGGTGATGGCGAGGCCGAAGATGGTGCCCAGGAGCGCGGTGGACGTGCGCGCGGAAAATCCATGGGCGAAGTAGAGCACCCCGATCATGATCACCGTAGAACCCACCAGGGCCAGCAGCAGCGGCGGTTTGCCCTCCACCAGGCCCGGCAGCAGGAAGTTGGCCAGCACAAAGTAGGCGCCCACCAGCCCGATCAGGGCCCGCAGACCGCGCCACCTGGCGACGGCGATGACCACCGCGGCGTAGAGCACGGCGAGCAGGACAATCGGCAGCGTCCGGACGAAGTCCACGAAGATATAGGCCGGCGACCCCTGGGACCCGGTGGCGCCCTGGACGTTGGAGAGATTCAGGTACCGGATCTGGTCCCCGGGCTTGACCCCGTGGGAGGAGGCCACATCCGGGTTGATGACCACCTTCACCGGGCTTCCGCCCTTGTCCGGCTCGGTGAAGGCGAAGGTGCAGTTCGAGCCCTGCCCCGGCGGCTGCTGTGCGGAGCCCTGCTGGCTGGTGCCTTGCTGGCTGCTGCCCTGCTGATTGGCGCCCTGTTGGGTCAGGCCCTGCGTGCAGCCCTCAGTCACCACGTTCTGGATGGTGCCCGTATCGAATGTGACTCCGGGGGCGGTGGAGTACGGGTTGGCAAGCGAGACCCCTTCCTTGCTGCCTGACGGCCACAGCGCGGCCATCCCGGCCAGGGTCAGCAGCGCCAACGGAATGAGCACTGCGGCAAGGATGCGGTTCGCCTTGCTGCGGGCAGCCATCGCCTGGGGCGTCGGCTCCGAATGATCCAAGGAAGCGTGGGAGTGACCGGCGCCCATCAGCAGTACAACCTCATGGGTTGAACTCTACGTGGGCCGCCATAGGGTTTATAAATGGACCATCGGATGGGGAGGAACCAGGCATGGACAACCGTGATACGCGGGAGGCAGGCGTTCAAGGGGCTGGCGACAACGGGTCCAAAGTTCGGGGAACTGGGGACGGCGGCGGGGTCCAGGCCGGCCAGGTGCCGGTGGTACCTGCCCACCAGCCGGTATTGACCGTCCTTGAAGCGGCCGGTGACACCAAGGGTGTGGTCCTGGTCCTGCACGGCGGAAAGGCCCACAGCCGGGATCCGGTGGAGGCCCGGCACCTCAGTCCGGCCAGGATGGTCCCCTTCGCCAGGCACCTGCACCGCGCCGGCCGGAAACACGGTCTGGCCGTCTGGTCCCTGCGCAACAGCGTCCGCGGCTGGAATGGCCCTGAAATGTCCCCGCTGCAGGACGCCCGCTGGGCGCTCCGGCAGATCGCGGAACGCCACCCCGGCATCCCGGTCTTCCTGCTGGGCCACTCCATGGGCGGCCTGACTGCCGTGTGCGCAGCAGACCACCCGCAGGTGGAGGCCGTAGTGGCACTTGCCCCGTGGCTGAGCCCGCAAACGCCCGCCGCCAGCGTCGCCGGAAAGAAAATCCTGATCATCCACGGCACCACGGACCACATGACCAGCCCATCACAGTCCCTGGCCTTCGCCCGCCGGGCTGCTGCCGGCGCGGCGAGCATGCAGTACGTGGCACTCAAGGGAGTTGGGCACTTCATGCTGCGCAAGATCCGGGTATGGCAGACCCTTGCCACCGGGTTCATCATCAAGTCCTTTGCCGAGAGCACGGGCGCCGCGGTCCGGCCGTCGCCCGCCTTCACGCAGCTGTTGCCCGACTCATCCGTCCAAGTCACGCTCTAGGCCGTTTCGGAACAGGCCCTTCGACATGCCCTGGCGTCCCCCGTCCAATGACCGGTTCTACCGACTGATCGTCCGGACCGGGCAGTTCCTGCGCTGGGCCCTGCGGCTGGACATCCAGGCAACGGGCCTGGAGCACCTGCCCGACAAGGGACCGCTCAGCGGGCCCTCCCGGCAGGTGGTTCCCGGAACAGGTGCGGTGTTCGCCGTCACGCACTTCGGCTACCTGGATTTCGCCGTGCTCGAGCTGCTCCTATGGCGGCACACGCGTGCCCAGCTGCGGTTCCTGGTCCACCAGGGAGCGGCAGACCATTGGCTTGCCGGCCCTGCCATCAGCGCCAGCGGCCACGTGGTGGTGGGATACACAGGCCGGTCCGACGCCTACGACGCGGCCGTGGCCAAGCTGCGCGGTGGCGAGTACCTTGCCGTGTTCCCGGAGGCGGGGGTCAGCCGCAGCTTCACCGTCCGCGAGTGCCGCACGGGAGCTGTCCGCATGGCTGCGGAGGCAGGCGTCCCGGTCATTCCGGTGTCCGTATGGGGCGCCCACCGGGTACTGACCCGCGGCCACGGATTTTCCCTGCGCCGCAGCTGGCGTGCCCCGGTACGGGTCCACGTGGGCGAACCGACGATGTTGCCGCCCGGCGGTGACGCGGAGGCGGCCACCGACATATTGCGCAGCACCCTGCAGTTCGGAATCGACCGCTGCATCGCCGGCTTCCCCCTCGATCCCGGATCCGGCGCGTGGTGGATGCCGGCGCATCTGGGCGGCAGCGCCCCGTCCGACGCCGAGCGGCAGCTCCTGGACGAGGCGGACGCAGCCGCGGGCCGCCGTCGTGCTCCCCGCCAAAAGTAGCTGCGCAGCCCGGGGTGCCTAGTCCGAGACCACCAGTGTTTCCGCGCCCGCCAACCGTGCCTTGCCACTGTCCAGGAGGGGCTCGACGGCGGCACGCAGGGCGGTCATGGAATCGTCCAGTTCCAGCATCACCGGGTGCTGGTACGCGATCAGGGCAAGCATGTCGCGGACCGCCTCGGCGGCATCTTCAGCGTCCAGCGAAGGCTCGTGCCCCACGAACACGTCGGTAGGCGTTTCAGGTCCGGCGGTATCAGTCCCCGGCGCAGCGTCCGGGTCGGCCGGGGCCGCGTAGCTCACGGCAAAGGCACGAATCCTGCCCTTCCGGCTCGGCACCACGCCGGCCCCGAACGCGGATTCAGGCTGGGCCCGCAGCACGATTGCGCCGTGGGCTCCGGTGAGCTCGTCCAGGAACAGCTTCTGCACCTGCCCCACGGACAGGACGCCCGGAGAGTCCCAGCCGTGGATGGCCGTGTAGTACCGGCCCACTACGTCGGTCAGCTCCACGGATCCGGTAGCCAGGTCCATCACGACGTCCGAGCCGGCGTTCTCACCGCTGGCCGCGCCGCCGTCGTGCTTGGCCGGGAACACCGGAAGCCGCAGGGCGCCGGGCTCCACCACCACGAGGCGGGAACGCTGGATGGGTGCCAGCCCGAACGCTTCGGCGAAGGCGGCACCGGCGGTGCCGGGCTCCACCTTGGCGCGCAGCCTGGTGACACCCGACGGCGCGTGTTCGGCTTCGCGCCGCAGCATGGCCAGCAGGCTCGCGCCGATGCCCGCACGGCGGTGGTCGCGCGCCACCTCGACGTAGCACCACAGGCGTTCCGGGTGCAGGGAGGCTTCATAAACGACGCCGGCAGCCACCGGAATGCCCACACCGTCAACGACGTCCTCGGCCACGATGCAGCGGCGCCATGGCGACCCGTCCCTCCCGTTGGAGGACACGGCAAGGGCGCCGCGGAACTGCCGGGCCTGGGCGGTATCCGGGTCGCCCCAGATTTCCAGGAGCGCCAGGTCGTCGCCGTCCCGCCATTCTCGGTACTCGATGGCCATGCTCAGGCGCCGATCAGCCGAGCCGCCAGGTAGCCCTCCACCTTGTCCAGGGAGACCCGCTCCTGGCTCATGGTGTCCCGCTCGCGGATGGTGACGGCCTGGTCCTCGAGGGTGTCGAAGTCCACGGTGATGCAGAACGGGGTGCCGATCTCGTCCTGGCGGCGGTAGCGGCGGCCGATGGCGCCGGCGTCGTCAAAGTCGATGTTCCAGTTCTTCCGCAGCTGCGCGCCGAGGTCCTTCGCCTTCGGGGACAGGTCCTCGTTGCGGCTCAGCGGCAGGACGGCGGCCTTGACCGGGGCCAGGCGCGGGTCAAGCTTCAGCACGGTGCGGACGTCCACGCCGCCCTTGGCGTTAGGGGCCTCGTCCTCGGTGTAGGCGTCCACCAGGAACGCCATGAAGGACCGGGTCAGGCCAGCGGCGGGCTCGATCACGTACGGGGTGTAGCGCTCGTTGGTGGCCTGGTTGAAGTAGCTCAGGTCCGTGCCGGAGGCCTTGGCGTGGGTGGAGAGGTCGAAGTCGGTGCGGTTGGCGATGCCTTCCAGCTCGCCCCACTCCGAGCCCTGGAAGCCGAAGCGGTACTCGATGTCAGTGGTGCCCTTGGAGTAGTGGCTGAGCTTCTCCTTGGGGTGTTCGAAGAAGCGCAGGTTCTCCTCGCGGATGCCCAGGCCGGTGTACCAGGCCATGCGCTCCTTCATCCAGTACTGGTGCCATTCCTCGTCGGTGCCGGGCTCCACGAAGAACTCCATTTCCATCTGCTCGAACTCACGGGTGCGGAAGATGAAGTTTCCGGGCGTGATCTCGTTGCGGAAGGACTTGCCGATCTGGCCGATGCCGAACGGGGGCTTCTTGCGGGAGGTGGTGAGGACGTTGTTGAAGTTCACGAAGATGCCCTGCGCGGTTTCGGGGCGCAGGTAGTGCAGGCCTTCCTCATTGGCCACCGGACCCAGGTAGGTCTTAAGCAGGCCGGAGAACTCCTGCGGCTCGGTCCACTGGCCACGGGTACCGCAGTTGGCGCAGGCGATGTCCTTCAGGCCGTTTTCGGCGGGACGGCCCTTCTTTTCCTCGTACTCTTCCTCGAGGTGGTCCGCGCGGTAACGCTTGTGGCAGGAGAGGCACTCCACCAGGGGGTCGGAGAAGACCTCCACGTGGCCGGAGGCTTCCCAGACCTGGCGAGGCAGGATGACCGAGGAGTCCAAGCCCACCACGTCCTCGCGGCCGCGGACCATGGACTGCCACCACTGGCGCTTGATGTTTTCCTTCAGTTCGGCGCCGAGGGGCCCGTAGTCCCAGGCAGAACGCGAACCTCCGTAGATCTCACCGGCCTGGAACACGAAGCCCCTCCGCTTGGAGAGGGAAATGACCTGGTCGAGGACGGATTTTGCTGCCATGGGGGTAACTCCAATTTCTACAGGGCCGCTGGGTGCGGTCCGCGGTTTTGTCGGGCCCCGGCCGCCGTATGCCTGGAGGCACAGTGGGCCACCCGCCGGGGCGAATGAAGAAGATCGTGGAAAGCTCGTGTCCTAGCGTACCGGCCGCCGCCTCCGCAGCGCGCCCCGCGGCCAGGGCAGGGTTGCCAGGATGATGGCGCCGAGGGTCAGCAGGGTCCCGAGGATGGTGGCCGGAGCGACAACGGTGCCCGGCGTGGGCAGCGCAAGGTCCAGGGCCAGCGAGCCGAGCAACTGGCCGGCAATCATGCCCAGCCCGGTGACCAGCACGCCCAGGCTGCGGACCAGGAGGGCGCCGAGCCCGATAAAGACACACCCCATGGGACCACCCAGGTAGTACCACCATTCGGACGGCAGCGGGTTTCCGGGGCCGGCCACCGCCAACTTCACCGCCAACGCGGCCCAGAGCACGGCGCAGCCGGCCACGAAGTTGACCAGCGTGGCCGCGATCGGCGTGCCGTAATGGACGGTGGCTGTACCGTTCATGGCCTGCTGGAAGCTCATGAGGAAGCCCGCCGCCACGGGAAGCAGGATGGGAAGCAACAGTGAGGCAGGACCGCCGTCGGCTCCGCCAGCGCCCGTGCCACTGAACCGGGGCGACACCGCCCAGGCCACGGCGGCGATAGTGAGGACGCAGCCGATGATCCGGATGCCGGTGACGGATTTCTTCCCGGCCGGCCCGATTCCCAGGCGGTCCACCAGCAGTCCACTCACGGTCTGCCCGGTAACGGTGGCCACCGTGAAAAGGGCCACACCCAGGATGCCCACGGTGAACGACTGCGCAAAGACGAACAGTGCGCCGATGGCCCCGGCCACCACGTAGATGCGTGGAAAGGCGCGTTTACGCACCGCCGGGATGATGCTAGCCAGTCCCGCACGGCCGCGCGGCAGAACCAGCGAAATGACGATCATGACCAGCAAGCCTGTGCTGAAGCTCACGGCCGCGGCGGCGATGCCGTCACCGAGCCGGGCGCCCAGGGCTCCGTTGATGCGGCCCTGGACGGGTATGGCGAGGCCGGAGCCCACGGCCAGGGGCAGGCCTGCGAGCACCGGCAGGCGGGGAGGGGAGGTCATTGAATCCACCTTAGTTCAGGCATTATTGCTGTATGAGCAACCCCATTGACGACGTCCCCATCCGCGACAGCATGATCCGGCTGGGCCAGCTGCTGAAGCTCGCCAACCTCGTGGAGGACGGTGTGGAGGCGGCGGAGCTCATCAAGAACGGGCTGGTGAAGGTCAACGGCGAAATCGACGACCGCCGCGGCCGCCAGCTGCACAACGGCGACACTGTCACGGTCAACGGCCACACGGTGAAGGTGGTTGCGCCGGAGGGGTGACCTTCACGCACCGGAGGCGGGCTGACCTCCATGTCGCAGCGCCGCCGTCGTACGCCTATTTGTTCAGCACCTCATGGGTGAGGAACTCCCCCACGTGCCCGATTTCCTGCTGGTTGATGCCGTGCCACATGCCGGTGTAGAGCACCTTGGTGAGCTTGACGTGCTTGCGGACCCAGCCCATGGTGTATTCGATTTTGTCCTGGGTGATCACGGGATCCTGCTGGTCGCGGCCCCAGAACAGGGGCACTGTGCCGTCCAGCTCGTCGTCCTTGAATGAAGGGTCGCCGGCAGCGTCCACCACGAAGCCGGAAAGTCCGACGACGGCGGCGAAGTCCGTGGGCCGCTGCCGCAGGAGCGTGGTTGCCATGGCCATGCCCATGGAAAAACCGAGCAGGGTCACCGACGGGTGCCCCACGCGGATGGTGTCGATCCAGTCCAGCACGTACTCCGAGGCCTTCTTGACCCGGTCCAGCGAGTAGTCAATGGAGGCCGTCAGCGGGAACCAGGTGAAGCCGGGGCCCATGGCGATCGGGGCCCGGACGGACGCTACGGCGAAGTCCCCTGGCAGCAGGTCGGCCAGGCTGAGCAGATCCCGCTCATTGGCGCCGTAGCCGTGCAGGAGCACCAGCAGCGGCTTGCCGGTGCGCTGGTCTTCAGGATGGGACCACAGGACAACGGGGGCAGGAAATACTTCGGCGTCAATCATGGTTTCCATTCATATCAGTTACCCACAGGTAACAACCTACGTTCGCGTAGGCAGGAAGGCGGAAGGCAGGATAGGACCGTGACTGACACAAGTGACATCCAGGCCCCGACCGCGCACCCCGGATCCCACCCGTGGACCCGTTACGTGGCGATGGGCGATTCCTTCACGGAGGGCATTGGCGACCCCGAACCCTCAAGTCCCGGCGGCCACCGCGGCTGGGCCGACAGGGTGGCCGAGGAGCTGGGCCGGACCCAGCCTGACTTCGCCTACGCCAACCTTGCCGTCCGCGGCCGCCTGCTGCAGCAGATCGTGGACCAGCAGCTCGCCCCTGCCCTGGAGCTGAAGCCGGACCTGGTCACGCTGTCCGCCGGCGGCAACGACCTGATCCGCCCCGGCGGGGACCCGGACGCGCTGGCTGAGAAGCTTGATTCCGTGGTCCAGATCCTGTCCATGGGCGGCGCCACCGTTGTCCTGTTCAATGGCCCGGACACGGGTTCATCGGTACTCAGCAGGATCCGCAGCAAGGTGGCCATCTACAACGAGAACCTGCGGACGGTCGCGGCGCGGCACGACGCCGTCATCGCGGACATGTGGTCGCTGCGGCAACTGAGCGATCCGCAGATGTGGGACCAGGACCGGCTGCACTTCTCCCCGCTGGGCCACCACACCATCGCGGCCATGGTGCTCGACGCGCTCAACGTTGAGCACTCCCTGGAACCGCTGCAGCCCAAGCCGCTGCCGCCGCGGACCTGGCGCGAGGCGAGGAGCGGGGACTTCGTGTGGGCACGCGAATACTTTGTGCCGTGGGTGCTGCGGCGGCTGCGCCACCAGTCCTCCGGCGACGGCATCACGGCGAAGCGGCCGACGCCGGGTCCCGTCTTCGGCCCGGGCGTTCCCCTGGGATCCGGAGAGGGTCCGTTGGGAACGTCGGAACCCAGCCGCCGGTAAGGCCAGCCGGGGTTACGCTGGAGGGACAACACTCGAGAGGCGCAGCACCGTGAGCAGCTTGTTTTTCTGGATCATCATCCTGTCCTTCGTCGTCCCCATGGCCATGAGGATGTACCGGCGCTCCATGGCGCGGCGGGACCGGGACCAGGGCTTGCCCGGCCGCTTCCCTGAACAGTTCCCCGGACAGTTTCCGGGGCAGTCCGGACACGGCGGGTACCCCGGCCAGTACCCGGGATCAGGCCAATACCCGGGATCGGCCGGGCCGCAGAGCAACCAGCCCCGCGACGGCTACACCCAGCAGGACTACTTCTCCGGTGGCTTTGGCAGCGTCCAGAGGCCGCAGCCTATGGGCGATCCCCAGCCGCTGCCCTACCAGTACGGGCAGCCGCCCATGCCGGACCCCCGCTACGGTGCCCCGCAGGAACCGCCGTTCCAGCAACAGCCGTTCCAGCAGCAGCCGCTCCAGCAAGGTCCGGGCCAGCCTTCCGGGCCCGCCACTCCCCCGCCGCCGTCAGCACCGCAAGGATTCCGTGCCCGCAAGCTTGCGGAGCTGGACCAGCAGTACTCCAATGGCGAACTGTCCATGGAGGAGTACATGAAGCGGCGCAGCGACATCATGAACGGCTAGCCCACCCGCCGGGGCCGGCCAATTGAACAGGCAGGTCTTGAACAAGCAGGTCTTGAACAAGCAGGTCGGGGACCGGTTACCGGTCCCCGACCTGCCTCACTTAATGCACCCGTGCTTAATCCGCCTGCGCTTAATCCACTTGTGCTTAATCCACTTGCGGGAAGCCCAGGTCAATCACCGAGGTGGCTGGATCCGGCCAGCGCGTGGTCACCACCTTGCCCCGCGTGTAGAACCGGATGCTGTCGGGCCCGTACATGTGGGTGTCGCCGAACAGCGAGTTTTTCCAGCCGCCGAACGAGAAGGTGCCCACCGGAACCGGAATGGGCACGTTCACGCCCACCATGCCTGCCTCGGCGTCGAACTCGAACTGCCGCGCCGCCCCGCCGTCGCGGGTGAAGATGGCCGTGCCGTTGCCGAACTCGTTGTCATTGACCAGCTTCACGGCGTCGGCATAGGTGTCGACGCGGACTACGGACAGGACCGGGCCGAAGATTTCGTCGTCGTACACTTTCATGCCCGGCTTGACGTGGTCAACCAGGCTGACGCCGATGAAGAACCCGTCTGAATCGAACTGCTGCGAGCGCCCGTCCACAACCAGGGTGGCGCCTTCGTTCTCTGCTCCCGCAACATAAGAGGCAACACGGTCCCGGTGCTCCGCGGTGATCAGGGGACCCATCTGGGAGGAGGGGTCCGTGCCCGGGCCGATCGTCAGCCCTGCCATGCGGGTGGAAATAGCCTGCACCAGGTCGTCCGCGATGTTGCCCACGGCCACCAGGACGCTGACGGCCATGCAGCGTTCGCCCGCCGAACCGTAGGCGGCCGAAACCGCCGCGTCGGCAGCCATGTCCAGGTCGGCGTCGGGAAGCACTACCATGTGGTTCTTTGCACCGCCCAGGGCCTGCACCCGCTTGCCGTGTTCTGCGGCCCGCTTGTAGATCGACTGGGCGATAGGCGTGGAGCCGACGAAACTCACTGCTTTGACGTCGGGGTGCTCCAGCAGGACGTCGACGGCTTCCTTATCCCCCTGGACCACGTTCAGTACGCCGGGCGGCAGGCCCGCTTCGGCGAAGGCCTCGGCGATGAAGACGGCGGCCGAGGGGTCCTTCTCGCTGGGCTTCAGCAGCACGGTGTTGCCGCAGGCCAGGGCACTGCCGATCATCCACAGGGGCACCATGGCCGGGAAGTTGAACGGCGTAATGCAGCCAACGACACCCACGGGCTGGCGGACAGAGTGCACGTCGACGCCGGTGGAGACCTGCTCGGACCGCTCGCCCTTGAGCATGTGGGACAGGCCGGTGGCGAAATCGATGTTCTCCAGGCCGCGGGCGATTTCGCCCTCTGCGTCGGAAAGGACCTTGCCGTGCTCGCTGGTGAGGATCGCGGCGAGCTCGGACTTGCGCTGGGTCAGGATTTCGCGGACCCGGAAGAAGATGCTGGTCCGCCTGGCCAGGCTGGTGGCCCGCCACGCCGGCAGTGCGGAACGGGCAGCCGCGATGGCTTCCTCCGTGCGGGCAGCGGAGGCGAGGGCCACCTGCTTCTCCTGTTGGCCGGTGGCCGGATTGAACACCGGGCCGAACCGGTCTGCGTCGCTGACGCGGGTGCCGTTGATGTAGTGCGGAATCGTTTCCAAGGGGATTCTCTTTTCCTGCGTTGCTTGCGGCGGGCTAGTTGGCGGACGGCGCGGGGTTGCCGGCGGGCTGGTTGGCTGACGGTGCCAGGTTGGCGGGCTCGAGGGAGCCGTCCACGAGCTTGATGATCATGGAGCAGTCCTTGCCGGCATCACCGGCGTCGATGAGGCGCTGGAACAGCTGCTGGACGTGTTTGCCGATCTCAAGCGGCGTGCCGGTGTCCTCGGCCGCGCTGATGGCGAGCCCGATGTCCTTGTTCGCGAGCTCCGTGGTGAAGGTGGGCGCGAAGTCGTTGTTTGAGGCTGCGGTGGGAACCACACCGGGCACCGGGTACCAGGTCCGCAGCGCCCATGAGTCGCCCGAGGAGACCGATGCGATGTTCCAGAAGACCTGCTTGTCCAGGCCCAGCCGGTCGGCGAGCACTGCGCCCTCGGCGGTGGAGGCGAGGTTGATGAAGAGCATCAGGTTGTTGCAGATCTTTGCGGCCTGCCCGGTGGTAGGACCGCCGGTGGGAATGATGTTGGCGGCCATGGGGCCGATGTAGCCTGTGGCGTCTGCCACGGCGCCCTCCTTACCGCCCACCATGAATGTCAGGGTTCCTGCCTCGGCCCCGCTCATACCGCCCGACACCGGGGCGTCCACGAAGCGGAAGCCGGCGGCAGCAGCGGCGTCGTGCAGTTCCTGTGCGGAGGCGACGTCGATGGTGGAGGAGTCAACCAGCAACGTGCGGGTGTCTGCGTGCGCCAGCACGCCGTCCTCACCGAGATAGACCGCGCGGGCGTGTTCGCCCTTCGGCAGCATGGTGAACACGGCGTCTGCACCGTCCACCGCTTCGGCGATGCTGCCGGTCCGCTTGACGCCGCCCGCCTCGGCGGCCGCCAAGGCCGCGGGATTGAGGTCGAAACCGCGGACATCGTGCCCGGCCTTAACCAGGTTCACGGACATGTGGCCGCCCATGTTGCCCAGGCCGATCCAACCGATAACTGCCATTCGTAAGCTCCTTTGCTTTCATTCCAGCCTTGCTGCCGGCATGTCGGTGTCAACGATCACACCCTGTTAGAGTGCAATCAAGGGGAAAAATCACAGAGACCATGTGCATTGCTGCACATCAATGGAAGGACCGGCGTGGACCTCAGACGGTTGCCCAGCCCCGACGACCTGCTCATCCTGCTGACGGTTGCACGCCTGGGCCGCTTCAACGCGGTGGCGGAAACGCTGGGGACAACCCACACCACCATTTCCCGCCGCATCCTCGCCCTGGACAAGCAGCTGGGCGGACGCACGCTGGAACGCAGCCCGCATGGCTGGGAGTTGACCCAGCTCGGTGCCGCCGCGGTGGAGGCGGCAGAGACGATCGAGGCCACGCTGGGCTCGCTGTCCGGCCTGATCAGCCAGGACCAGGGCGCCCTGGCCGGCTTGGTCCGCGTCGCCACGACAGACGGCGTGGGGGCCGTGTTCGTGGCGCCGTCGCTGGTGCGGCTCCAGCAGCAGAACCCGCAGCTGAATATCGAAATGCTCAGCGCCACGCGGAAAGTTAGCCAGAACCGGTCAGGGGTGGACCTGGAGATCGTGGTGGGCCGGGCAGAAGTCACCACCGCGCAGACCATCTTCCTGGGCAACTACTACCTGCGCCTCTACGCCAGCTCCGCCTACGCCGCCGGGCATGGCCTGCCGGAAACGCTCGACGACGTGGGGCAGCACGGGTTCGTCTCGTACGTCGAGTCCGCACTGCAGGTGGCGGAGCTGGGGCCGCGCTGGTCGTCCGAGCTTCCCGTGCCCAGGACAAGCTTCCAGGCCACGAGTGTGTTCGCCCAGGTGGAGGCGGTACGGCGGGGCGCGGGAATTGGGCTGCTGCCCAACTTCATGGTGGCAGAGTCCGACAATTTCGTTCCCGTCCTGGCCGCCGACTTCGAGCGGCAGCTTCCCATCTGGGCCGTTGCCCGCCCGGAGTCTCTGCGCTCGGCACCGGTGCAGGCGGTGGTTGCGGCGCTCAAAGAGGAGATGAAAGAGCGTGCAGGACTGCTGGCAGGTTAGGCCTCAGGCCTGGAAGAGCCGCCTCACCACCTGCCCCGATGCCAGCGCATCCAGGCCCTCATTGATCTCACTCAGGGGCCGCGTGTCCGTGTGCAGCAGCTCAACCGGAAGCCTGCCCTCCCGCCAGAATCCGAGGTATTCCGGAATGTCGCGGGAGGGCACGGCATCCCCCATGTAGGAGCCCAGCAGCCGTTTTCCCGCCCCGGCAAACTGCAGGGCCGGTACCGTCAACTGGGCGGATGGATGGGGCAGGCCCACCGAGACCACGGCGCCTCCCCGGGTAACCTGCTCCAGGCAGGAGGCAATGACACCGGCCGAGCCCACCGCCTCAATGGCCACGTCCACGCCGTCACCGGACGCTTCGGCGATCAGCCGCCCTGCGTCCTCCGGCGTTCCCACCGAGGTGGCGCCGGCGTCACGGGCCAGCTGGTGCTTGCCCTGGTTTGGATCGATGGCAATGACATTGGCGGCTCCGGCGAGGCGCGCTGCCATCACGGCGGACAGGCCCACCGCGCCGAGGCCGAAAACCGCCACGGACTGGCCGGGGCGGACGCCGGCCGTGTTCAGGACGGCGCCCATTCCGGTGAGCACGGCGCAACCAAACATCGCGGCAACCGTGTCCGGGACGTCGTCGTCAATCACCACCACTGATTCCCTCGCAACCACCGCGTAATCGGCGAAGGCCGAGACGCCCAGGTGGTGGTTGATGCGCTCCCCTGCGGGCGTCCGCAGCAGCGCCGGTCCGTGCAGCAGGTCTCCGCTGCCATTGACCTCTGCTGCGCGGTGGCAGAGGGCAGGCCGGCCCGCCAGGCATGCCCGGCACTTCCCACAGCTGGGCACGAAGACCAGCACCACGTGGTCGCCCGCCGACACGCCGGTCACGCCGGCGCCTACGGACACCACACGTCCCACTGCCTCGTGGCCCAAGGCCATGGGAAGCGGCCGGACGCGGGAGCCATCCACTACCGAGAGGTCCGAATGGCACAGGCTGGAGTAGGTGATGGCAACGCCAAGTTCACCGGCGCGGGGCTCCGGCTGCTCCAGTTCCTGCACCAGCAGCGGGCCGGCCTCGGAGTAGGTCCGCTTCCCGGGGCCGGCCCCCGTGGTGGGGGCGGCCGGAACGGTGGAGTACAGGACGGCGGCTTTCACGACGAACCTGCTACTTCTTGTTGGCGGCGAGGAGGTCGGCGGTGCCCTGGGCGTCGGCGGCGTCCACGTCGTGCAGCGAGATGCCCCGGGTTTCCTTCAGGAAGAAGACCGCGACGGCGGTAATAACGCAGGCGATGAGCAGGTAGATGGCCACGGGGACGGAGGACTTGTAGGTACCCAGCAGGGAGGCGGCGATGATCGGAGCCAGGGAACCCGCCACGATCGAGGTCACCTGGTAGCCAAGGGAAACGCCGGAATAGCGCATCCGGGTGGGGAACATTTCCGCCATGATGGCAGGCTGCCCGGCGTACATGAAGGCGTGGAACACCAGGCCGATCATGATGGCGGCCAGGATGACGGCATCGTTCTTGGTGTCCATCATGGGGAAGGCGAAGAAGCCCCAGGTGGCCCCCATGATGGCGCCGGCCATGTATACGGGTTTGCGGCCAAAGCGGTCCGACAGCTTGCCGACCATGGGCACGACGGCGAAGTGCACTGCGTGGGCAAGGAGCAGCAGGAGCAGAATGCGGGTGGTATCGGCCTGGACCACGGTCTTCAGGTAGGTAATGGAGAACGTGACTACCAGGTAGTACAGGATGTTTTCCGCGAAGCGCAGCCCCATGGCAGTGAAGACGCCGCGGGGGTACCGCCGGAATACTTCAGCGACACCGTAGCCCTTGTGGCCGGCTTCAACCTCCTTGCGGGCTTCCAGGAAGATGGGGGCGTCATTGACCTTGGTCCGGATGTAGTACCCGATCAGGACGATCACCGCGGACAGCCAGAACGCCACGCGCCAGCCCCACCCCAGGAAGGCGTCCTGGGTCAGTGTGGAGGAGAGGATGAACAGCACGGCCGTGGCAAGCAGGTTCCCCAGCGGTACCGCCGACTGCGGCCAGCTGGCCCAGAAACCGCGGGATTTGTTCGGGCTATGCTCCGCGACGAGGAGGACGGCGCCGCCCCACTCCCCGCCGACCGCGAAGCCCTGGGCAAACCGGAGCACGACCAGCAGCGTGGGAGCCCAGTAGCCGATCTGCTGGAAGGTGGGCAGGCAGCCCATAAGGAAGGTGGAGACCCCCACCAGGATGATGCTCAGCTGCAGCAGCTTCTTCCGGCCGAACTTGTCGCCGAAGTGCCCAAAGACGATTCCGCCAATGGGGCGGGCCACGAAGCCGACGGCGTAGGTGAGGAAAGCGGCGATGATGCCGTCCAGTTCGGTGCCGGCGTTAGGGAAGAAGGCCTTGCCGAACACCAGCGTGGCGGCGGATGCGTAGAGGAAGAACTCATACCACTCGACAACCGTTCCGGCCATCGAGGCCGTAACCACCTTCTTAAGGCCTGAAGCCTTGACGTCGGTTTCCTCTGCGCGCCTTGCGGCGGAGCGTTCCGTACTCATGTGAACTCCTTCGGCGTCGTCGTCGACACCACGGGTACCAGTCGATGGCGGCCGGGTGTGATGCACACCACGAACGCCGGATTCGATTGAGTATGTACTGCCTGCGGTGCAACCTCAACGCCGAATAGTGCAGAACGCATCTGCAGGAATGCACATGGGGTGTCCTAGGCCAGGAAGCTGCCCCGCAGCTGGCTGCCCAGCTGACCGATCTCGGTCAGGAACCCGTCGTGCCCGATCGGCGCTTGGATGACGTGGACATCGACGTCCCCGGGGAGGGCCTGGGCCAGCTCATGGGATTGTGCCGGAAAGTAGAGCCGGTCGGAGTCGACGGCGGCCACGAGGAAGCGGGCCGTGGACGTGGCCAGCGTCTCGGCCAGGCCCCCACGGCCCCGGCAGATGTCGTGGCTCATCAGCGCCTCGGTCAGGGCGATGTAGCTGTTGGCGTCGAAGCGCTTCACCAGCTTGTTGCCCTGGTGGTCCAGGTAGCTTTCCACCTGGTAGCGGCCGCGGGCGGCCAGGACCTCACCTTTCAGGGGTGACTCGGGCGCCTGCGGTGACCTGCCGAAGCGTCCTTCCAGTTCCGCGGCGGACCGGTAGGTGATGTGGGCGATGCGCCGGGCAAGTGCCAGCCCGTCTTCGGGGCAGGGGCCGCCGTAGTAGTCGCCGCCGTTGAAGTTCGGGTCCTGCCGGATAGCCAGGGTCTGGGCCTGCGCAAACGCGATCTGTTCTGCCGTGCTCGCGGCCCCCACGGCGATGACGGCGCAGCGCTGCACCCTCTCCGGGTAGGTCACGGCCCATTCCAGGGCGCGGGCGCCGCCCATGGATCCGCCGAGGACCGCGAACCAGCTGCCGATGCCCAACTGGTCGGCCAGCCGGGCCTCCGCCACCGTGCTGTCCCGCAGGGTGACCAGGGGGAAGCGGGAACCCCAGGGGGCTCCGTCCGGGGCGGGCGACGACGGCCCCGTGGATCCGTAGCAGCCGCCCACGATGTTGATGGACACCACGAAGAATTTGTCCGTGTCCACGGGAGCGCCGGGACCGGCAAGCTGCTCCCACCAGCCTTCTTCGTCGGTGTCGCCCCGGGTCACGTGGGTGCTGCCGGTGAGGGCGTGCTCGATCAGGATGGCGTTGCTGGCGTCCGCGTTGAGCGTTCCCCAGGTTTCGTAGGCCAGGGTGACGTCCGGCAGGTAGCCGCCGCCTTCGAGTTCCAGTCCCCCGATGGAGGCGTAGCGGACGATTCCGTGTTCGGGGATGGTGGTTCGGGCGACGGTAACCGTCATGGCAAGACCTCTTCTACGCGCTTGCCCGCCGTCATTTGACCGGCAGGCCAGGTCCTCACCCGGGGCACCCCACCGCGGATGGAGGGTTGCCGGCCAGCAAGCCGGGGCTGTCACTGGCACTCATGACCTGGTTCGAGTGTACGAAACACCCCCCGCTCCAGGCCAAGAGTGTGACTGGTTGTGACTTCCCCGGCCTGCCGGCGGCACCCGCTGCACCCCGGCTATAACCTCAGGCTTCAGCGCCCTTGGCTGCGCGGAAACCGGCTTCCAGGTCGGCCAGGATGTCATCGATGTGCTCCAGGCCCACGGACAGCCGGACCAGTCCCGGATTTACCCCTGCCACCGCTTGCTGCTCGGGTGAGAGCTGGCTGTGGGTGGTCGACGCCGGGTGGATGACCAGGGAGCGGACGTCGCCGATGTTGGCCACGTGGGAGTGCAGTTCCAGGGCGTCGACGAAGCGCTTGCCCGCCTCGGCTCCGCCGGCCAGGGTGAAAGCCACGACGGCGCCTGTCCCCTTGGGCCCGTACTTGCGGCCACGTTCGTACCAGGGGCTGGACGGCAGCCCCGCGTAGGCGACGGATTCGACGTCGTCCCTTCCTTCCAGCCAGCGAGCCACTTCCGTGGCGTTGGCGACATGGCGTTCCACGCGCAGGCTCAGCGTTTCCAGTCCCTGGGAGATCAAGAACGCGTTGAAGGGGGACACGGCTGAGCCGAGGTCGCGCAGCAGCTGGACGCGGGCTTTGAGGATGTAGGAGAGGTTGGCGCCCAGCGCACCATCGGCACCAAGGTCGCGGGCATAGACCAGGCCGTTGTACGTGGGGTCCGGGGTGTTGAAGCCGGGGAACTTTTCCGGGTCTTTACCGAAGTCGAATTTGCCGGAGTCCACGATGACGCCGGCGATGGCCGCACCGTGGCCGCCCAGGTATTTGGTGGCCGAGTGGATCACAATGTCAGCGCCCCACTCCAACGGGCGGATCAGGTAGGGAGTGGACAGGGTGTTGTCCACGATCAGTGGCACGCCTGCCCGGTGGGCCACCTCGGAGATCCCCTCAATATCCAGGACGTCCTGGCGGGGATTGGACACCACTTCACCGAAGAAGAGCTTGGTGTTCGGCTGGACGGCGTTGCGCCACTGGTCCAGGTTGTCGGGATCGTCCACGAAGGTGACCGATATGCCGAACTTCTTCAGTGTGTGCGCGAAGAGGTTGTAGGTTCCGCCGTAAAGGCTGGGGCTGGCCACAATGTGGTCCCCGGCCTCCGCAATGTTCAGGACCGCGAAGGTCTCGGCGGCCTGCCCGGAGCTCAGCAACAGTGCGGCCAGGCCTCCCTCAAGGCTGGCGATCCGCTGTTCGACCGCGTCCTGGGTCGGGTTGCCGATCCTGGTGTAGATCGGCGCAAGTTCGGCCAGGGCAAAACGGTTGGCTGCGCTTTCGGCGCTGGGGAACACGAAGGACGTGGTCTGGTAAATCGGCAGTGCACGGGCTCCTGTGGCACTGTCCACTTCCTGGCCTGCATGGATCTGGCGGGTTTCGAAGGACCATCCGTTGGACATCCAAATCTCCTTTGACATGGGCCCGGCATGCGTGGAGCAGTACGGGCCGCGCTTGCTTTCCGGCTCTTGCCGGACAGCCAGGTCCTCACCCGGGGCACCCCACCGCGGATGGAGGGTTGCCGGCCAGCGAGCCGGGGCTTGACGCTGGCGCTCATGACCTGCGCCCAGTCTAGGAACCGGTGCTCACCTCGGACAGCATTGTGACGAACAAGGTCTTCCAGCGCCTTCGGGGTGCCACGGGTGGCCGCCCGACGCTCATCCGGGGCCGCCGCTGCCGTCCCCATTGCGTGCGTTTCCAGCCCTTTTTACGGGCCAGGTTTCCAGTAAGGGTACCCTTAGCTGAGAGCCGGATCACAAAGTGCCAAGATGTTGCCATGCGCATGGATCACGTCTCTTACGCCTGTGAAACTGATGGCCTCGCGGCCACTACCGAACGTATTTCATCTGCCCTCGGCGTTGAGGCAGTGAAGGGCGGGGTCCACCCCCGGTTCGGAACCCGGAATATGATCATCCCGCTCGCCGGGCACAAGTACTTGGAAGTCGTGGAGGTCCTGGACCACCCGGCATCGGACAAGGCACCGTTCGGACAGGCCGTGCGTGCCCGTTCCGCAGCCGGTGGGGGTTGGATGGGCTGGTGCGTCGAAGTGGACGACCTCGCCCCCTTCGAGGCACGCCTTGGCCGCGCTGCCGTGAACGGCAACCGCAAGTTCCCGGACGGCCGGGAACTGGTCTGGAAGCAAATTGGCATCCTTGGCCTTATCGCCGATCCCCAGGTTCCGTACATGCTCAAATGGGAAGGTGACCCGTCGCTGCACCCGTCCAACGCCTACCCCAGCAACCTTAAGATGAGCTGCCTGACCATCGCCGGCTCCGCCTCGCGCGTGACCGAGTGGCTGGGTGAGCCGGTGGAGAAGCCGCTTGAGGACGTTGCGGTTGAATGGGTCGCCCCGCACGGAACACCGGGCATCCTGTCGGTCACGTTCGAAACCGCCAACGGAGCCGTCACCATCTGACGCTCCTCCCCTTTTCCCGGCACGTCCGGGAGTTGGGTTCGCCGGGCCGGTGCCCGGACCTGCTTCGGCCGCCATCAGGTGGTGACAACGGCGTCACCACCTGATGGCGGCCGAATTCTTTTAACTGACTCCTTCCGCGGCCGGGGTTCTGCAAAACTTTGATTGTCAGTGCCTCGTTGGATGATGTTTCCATGGGAATCAGCAGCGGTGTTGGTGTGGCTTTGGAGGGGGTTCATGCCTCCGTTGCCGCCCTCGATTCGCTTGCTGCTGAGGATACTTTCATGGCTGCCGGCGTTGGTGTTGGGGCTGATGTGGATGTGTTGCAGCGGCGGTATGAACTCCGGTTGACCCGGCTGGAAGTCTCGTCCCGTTTGAGGGCACAGCTGGCGGCCGTGGAAGCCCAGGACGCTGCCGAGTGCGTCGGGTTCCAGCAGGCACTGCTTGCTCCGGACGCGCCCGTACACGAGGGGACGTTCGCGGAGCTGTCAGTGGTGGAGGAAATCGCCGGGGTCCTGACCATCAGCTCAGCTGCTGCCGGGTCGTTCGTGGAGCAGTCCCGGCGGGTGTGCGCCCTGCCGCAGGTCCTGGAGGCTTTGGCCGCCGGGGACCTGTCCTGGCAGCACGCCCGGATTGTTGCCGACGAAACCGAAGGCCTCACCCCGGACGGTGCCGCCGCGTTAGTAGCCCACTTTTTCGACCCGGATGCCCCCAACCCGGCCCGCGGCGCCGCCCCCGGTGAACTCGTTCCCTCCCGGTTCCGCACCAAGGTCCGCGGCTGGCGGGAACGCCACCACCCCGAAACACTGGGAAAGCGCCACGCCAAAGGCGTCGTGGACCGGCGGATGGAATACACCCCGGACCGCGACGGCATGGCCTGGATCTCCCTCCACCTCCCCGGCGACACCGCCTGCGCCATCTGGAACCGCACCACCGCCACCGCCCGCGGCCTCCAAGGCCCCGATGAGCCCCGCACCCTCACCCAACTCCGCCCCGACATCGCAGCATCACTCCTCCTCGGAACCGGAACGTCTGCGCGTGAGGCCGCTGCGGGTGGGGCGGCCGGGACGACTGGTGATGCTGCGGGAACGGGTGCAGGCAGCGTTTCCGGTACCGGGAGCGCTGCGTGGAGCAATAGTGATATTGGACGAGTCCCCACCCCGCGTGCCGACGTGCTGGTCATGGTCCCGGTCTTCTCCCTCCTCGGCATCACGGACGAACCCGCAGAACTGGACGGTCACGGCCCGATCCCGGCGTCGATGGCCCGCAAACTCGTCGCGGACGGGGCGGAGTCGTTCTACCGGGTCCTGGTCGACCCCCGCGACGGCGCCCCGTTGGAGATTGGCCGCAAACGCTACCGGCTCCCCGAGACCATCAAGCAATGGATCCGGATGCGGGACGGAAAATGCACCTTCCCCGGCTGCAACAACCACACCTCCGACAACGAAACCGACCACCTCACCGCCTGGGACCACGGCGGCACCACAGGCGCCGGCAACCTCGGACAACTCTGCCCCAAACACCACCGGCTCAAACACGCCAGGCCATGGATACCCGATAAGGCAACGGAAAACGGACCGCCCGGCTGGACTTCCCCGACCGGCCGCCACTACAAACCAGAACATCACGACCCCGAACCAACCCACTGGCCCCCGGGCATTTTGCCGTCGAATCTATCCACCGTTGCACCGGAGGCGACTGCCGCACCAAATGTCACAGCGCCATCGGTTGCCGCAGTCTCAGGGCATGCCGGAGGGCGGAATGTCGCAGGACCAGCGGAGGATTTACCCTGCCAACCGCTACTTGCTGAGGCGCCAATGTGGCTGCTGGAGGCACCTGAACATGAGGAACCTGACGGCGAGAACCTGCTGGAGACGGATGATCTTTGTGCTACCGATGCCCTATGGGACGACTTTTACGCGATGCCCTTTGTGTTGCCGCCTGACCCGCAGGCGGACTGGCAGTTGCTGCTGTCGCTGATGTGACAGCATCAATCCGACGCTGGCTCAGGCCTTAGTGCGGGATGGCTCGGTCAGGCGACGGCCCCTGGCCTAGGAAGGGGTCACTGGAAAATCAAGGGCCGCCCAGCAGGCCGCAACCAAACGCTCCTTCGGCTGTTAGCACGACGATGAACGCCCTGGCTTCACCCGAAGGAGGTTCTGCAAGGATCGCGGCTCCACCCGCTGTCGTGCCTTGTTGGCTCATTCCGCTCAAATCGCGGTGCGCAATCGCTGGAGTCGGACCACAGTCATAGTCACGGCCGGCGAACTGCACTCGTGAAGGAATTTCCCTGGGCCAGAGAGCCCAGTCCGATGTTTGCTGATGGACGCTCCATAACCGCCCAAGAACCAGAAGTCCGGCCAGCACCGTAGCCGCCAGCAGCGACCATAGTGTCAACCGCGACCCCAGCCTCATGGTGCACACGATCCATGAAAGCGATCTGATGGTCAACAGGCAATCAGCGTGAACAGGTCGCTTCGAAGCCAGCCGATTCCCACCCCCGGCTGATGTCCCGGACCGGCCCTAGCCCAGCCCCACGGCTTTGCCGAACAGGCTGAATCCGACGAAGGCCACGATGTCCAGCAGGGCGTGGGCGATGACCAGTGGCATGACCCGGCGGGTTCGGGTGTACAGCCAGGCGAACACCACGCCCATCACCGCATTGCCAATGAAGGGACCGAAGCCCTGGTACAGGTGGTAGCTGCCGCGCAGCACAGAGCTCGCCGCAATGGCCAGCGGCGTGCTCCAGCCGAACTTGCCAAAGCGGTCCAGGAGATAGCCCACCACAATGACTTCCTCAAGCACGGCGTGCCGGATGGCGGACAGGATGAGGACAGGCACGGTCCACCAATAAGCATCCAGGGCACTGGGGATAATGGCGGTGGTGATTCCGAGGGCCCGGCCGGCCGCATAAAGCCCCAGCGAGGGTATGCCGATCAGCGCAGCCAGTCCGATGCCCTGCAGCAGGTCCTTGCCGGGCCGGGCGAAATTGAATCCGAGTTTCTGGAATGCAGAGCGGGAGTTGCCGGCGTCACCCGGTCCTGCCTGGCGCTGGTCCGTCAGGAAGCGTTGGTCCGTCAGGAAGTACAGAACCAGCAGCACCGGCACCAGGGCAAAGATAATGTCCAGCAGCTGATAGGTGAGGTCGAAGTATTCGCGGGTGCTCTGTGAGCGGTTGAGGGTGGACGTGCCCTCGGCCAGCGGGGCGCGGGTCATCTTGTCCAGCAGTTGCACCACGGAGTAGACAGCCGACTGGCCCAGGGACAGGCCCAGGACGATCCAGACTTCGAGCCGCAGTCGACGGCGGGAGGGAACCAGCATGTTCCCATCTTGCCCTCAGTTTCTGGATCCGGGCTGATGGAACTGCCGAACGACTGGACTCCCCGGAAATCAGGCGGGCGCCACAATCACTTCCGTGCCGTTGGCCTCAAAGGCAGCCTTGTCGCGGGGCGAGATGCCGGCATCGGTAATCAGCCGGGTGAAGTTGTAGCCGTCCATGGTGGCGAAGGCCCGCACGCCCACCTTGGAGGAATCGGCCAGGACATAGGACACCCGGGCCCTGCTGGCGAGCAGGGCGTTCACAGATGCCTCCCCCTCCCCCGTGTTGGTGGGCCCGACTTCGGGGTCAATGCCGTTGACGCCGATGAACGCAATGTCCAGCACCACCTTCTGCATGATGATGTCCGTATAGGGCCCTACCAGTTCGTAGGACCGCGGGTTGAGGATGCCGCCGGTCACCATCACCTTGATGTTGGGCCGCACCGCCAGCTGGCCGGCGATGTTGATTGCATTGGTGACCACCGTGAGGGTGGGCTGGTTGGAGGGGGCGTTGAGGTCTTCGCGGGTCGCGAGGATCTGCGCGAGCGCGGTGCTGGTGGTACCCCCGCACAGGCCAATCACTGCCCCGGGCCGAATCAACGCCGAGGCGCACTGCGCGATCTGTTCCTTGGCTTCGGCATGGTCGTCCCGGTTGTAGCGGCCGGGAAGATCGTAGGCCAGGGCACCGGTGGTAGCACCCCCACGGGTGCGCGTCAGCAGTCGTCGCTTGGCCAGGCTGTCCAGGTCGCGTCGCGCGGTGGCTGGGGAAACATTGAGGGTGCTGACAATCTCGTCGACCTCCACTTGGCCGGTCCTGGCCAGCAGGTCAAGGATCGCCGTTAACCGGTCAGTGCGCGTCATGCAACGGAGCCTTTCATACATCAGCCACCGTTATCGATGACGTTTCCTGATTATAAGGGCAGAGAAAGAATCAGGAAAAATCAGAATTCCGCCGTGGACCTACCGTGCTCTGGCTCCGGCCCGCCACACAGCGTATGTCAACGGCATGCCCGGACGGTAAGCGAGATGCGTCGCGGAGGGGGCATTCAGCAGGTGCAGGTCCGCCCGGTGCCCGACGGCAATGGACCCCACGGCCCGTTCCCCGTCGGCATCGGGGCCGCTTTCCTTGTGCAACGCCAGGGCACCGCCGTAGGTGGCGGCGCGGACGGCCTCGTGCACGCTCAGGTGCATCTGGAGGACAGCGGTGGTGACGCAGAATGCCATGGAACTTGTGTACGACGTACCGGGATTGCAGTTGGAAGCGAGCGCCACTTGCACACCGGCGTCGAGAAGCTCACGGGCCGGTGCCAGCGGCTGGCGGGTGGAGAGGTCGCAGGCCGGGAGGCAGGTAGCCACGGTGCCCCGTACACCCGTCCCGGTGGCGGGGTCCCACCCGGACCAGGAAGCAGCGAGGACCTTCACGTCCTGCCCCGCGAGGTAGTTGACGTGGTCCACGCTGGCGGCGCCCAGCTCCACGGCAAGCTGCACGCCAGGGCCCTCGCCCAGCTGGTTGCCGTGCACGCGCAGGCCCAGGCCGGCGTCGCGGCAGGCCGTCAGCACGCGGCGGGACTGTTCGGCCGTGAACGCACCTTCCTCACAGAAAACGTCAGCCCACTGGACGTACGGGCGGACGGCGTCAAGCATCGGCCCGCAGACCAGGTCGGTGTACTCGTCCGGGTCTTGGCCGGCAGGAACCAAATGGGCGCCCAGGTAGGTCACCTGGTCCGCTAGGGTGGCGGCGATCCGCGCGCTCCGGGCCTCGTTCCCGATGTCCAGGCCGTAGCCGGTCTTCGTTTCGAGGTAGGTGGTTCCCTGCGAGACTGCCTCGGCGACCCGGCCCATGGCCAGGCGGGTGAGGTCGAAATCGGACGTGGCACGCGTGGCGTTCATGGTGACGGCAATCCCGCCGGCGGCATAGGCCTCCCCCGCCATCCTGGCTTCAAATTCTGCGGTGCGGTCCCCGGCAAACAGCAGGTGGCTGTGGGAATCCACCCATCCCGGGAGCATGGCCCGCCCGCCGGCGTCAATGGCGTCGTCCGCCGCCGGGGCATCCGCTGCAGCCCCGATCCACGAAATCCTCTCCCCTTCGACCACTACCGCCGCATCCTTCAGGACCCGGTGTTCAAGGTCCTGGGTCATCAGCTCGGCAATGTTGGTGATCAGGGTACTCATGGGACCATTCTTCAGCGTCGAATGGACCAGCGGGTGGCAGCCAGGGCCTGCGCTGTCCGGGATGCCGGACCGTCGCTGGCCGCGCCTCCGGACGCTGCCTGGCCCGCCATAATCCGGTCACCAAGAATCTGGCCCGCTGCCAGTTCAGCCATGGCAGCGGAGGTCTGGAAACCGTAGCCGCCCTGCCCGGCGAGCCAGTAGAAGCCGGGGGCTTCGGCATCGAAGCCAGCCACCGGAACCCCGTCGGCCGCCTCGGTGCGCAGGCCGGTCCAGGCCCGGCGAATTCCCGTGATCCCCAGGCTGGTGATGGAGTTCAGCTTCTCCACCAGGCGTTCCACGTCGCCGGGCCGCGGCTGCGCGTCCTCGGGACCGCTGGGCACCGTTTCGGACGGTGAAATCAGTACGTCGTCACCGTCAGGGCGGAAGTAGAACGTATTGTCCGCTGCCGCCACCATGGGGGTGGCGGGAGGCAGGGGGCGTTCGACGGCGGCGATCGCCGCGGTGCGCCGGTACGGCTGCAGCCCCAGCTTCTCGACGCCGCTGATCACCGCGAGCTCGTCCGCCCAGGCACCGGCCGCGTTGACCAGGATCCCCGCTTCGAACCCCTCGGCGCCGGCGCCTACCTGCCATCCGGAACCGAGCCGTTGCGCCGAATGAACGCGGGCCCCGGTGATGATGTCCGCCCCGGCAGCCTCAGCACGCTGCCGGTGCCCGGCCAGGAGCAGGGGCGCGTTGCAGCCAAAGGATCCTGTGTCCAGCCCGGCGGCGGCGAAGGTACGCGGGAGCAGGGCCGGACACAGCTCGAGCGCCCGGTCCACGGTGATGGCCTGCATGTGCCCGCTGGCTTCCGCGGCCACATCCGCCTCGGAGCCAACCAGCATGAAGCTGCGCGGTGTGAGGACCGGCTCCGGCAGTTCCGCGTCGCGGGCCGCAATCAGTTCCAGGGTCCGGACGGTGAGCTCCTGCACCACGGGAGGACCGTAGCTGGGGATCAGCTGGCGGGCGGAGCGGGAGGACGTGTGGTACGCCAGTTCCTGCTCCGCCTCCACCAGCGCGACGCTGCAGCGGCCGGCCAGCTCGGAGGCCAGGGACAGGCCGGCAATGCCGCCTCCCACGATCAGGACATCGTAATGTGCTGCCATCCGTCCATCCTCGCAGAGTTCGCGTCCCCTGGAACGCCTGTCAGGCCGCTGCCTCGGCACGGCTGGCGACGAAGGCACCCACACATGCCTCGACGTCGTCCGCTGAATGCGCAGCCGATAGCTGCACCCGGATCCTCGCGGCACCACGCGGGACCACGGGGAAGCTGAAGGCGGTGACGAAGACGCCGTGCTGCAGCATGTGGTCGGCCACCTTGGCGGCCATCACGGCATCACCAAACATGACCGGCACGATGGCGTGTTCGCCGGGAAGCAGGTCGAAGCCCTCCTCGGTCATGCGGCGGCGGAAGAGTTCGGCGTTTTCGAACAACCTGCGGCGCAGGTCGGCCGAATTTTCCACCAGGTCCAGCGCCTTGAGGGTGGCGGCCACAATGGCGGGGGCCAGGGAGTTGGAGAACAGGTAGGGCCGCGCCTTCTGCCGCAGCATGGCAACGATCTCCCGGCGGCCGGACACATAGCCGCCTGATGCTCCGCCCAGGGCCTTGCCGAAAGTGCCGGTGTAGATATCCACCCGATGTGACACCCCGGCGTGTTCGGGGGTGCCCGCGCCGGTGGCGCCCATGAAGCCCACAGCATGCGAATCGTCCACCATCACCAGGGCGCCGTATTTTTCGGCCAGGTCGCAGATGGCCTCGAGCGGAGCCAGGTAGCCGTCCATCGAAAACACGCCATCCGTGACGATGATCTTCCGGCGGGCGTCCTGCGCCTCCTGCAGCCGGGCCTCGAGTTCGGCCATGTCCTGGTTGGCGTAGCGGTAGCGGCGGGCCTTGCACAGGCGGATGCCGTCGATGATGGAGGCGTGGTTCAGGGCGTCGGAAATGACCGCATCCTCGGGGCCGAAGAGGGATTCGAACACGCCGCCATTAGCATCGAAGCAGCTTGAGAACAGGATGGTGTCCTCGGTCCCGAGGAATGTGGAAACCCTGGCCTCGAGTTCCAGGTGCAGGTCCTGGGTCCCGCAGATGAAACGGACACTGGCCATGCCGAAGCCGCGCTCATCCATGGCGGCCTTGGCGGCATGGATGATGTCCGGGTGGTCAGCCAGGCCCAGGTAGTTGTTGGCGCAGAAATTCAGGACGTCAGCGCCCGGGCCGCCAACCCGGCCGGCGGTGATGTGGCTGGACTGCGGTGAGCTGATGCTGCGTTCGGTTTTGTAGAGCCCGGCGGAGCGGATTTCTTCCAGCTCGTCGTGGAGCTGGTCCTTGAGGGAGGTGTACATGGGTTTCCTTACAGTCGGGTCCAGTCGAGGACAACTTTGCCGCCAACGCCGCTGCGGGCAATGTCGAAGCCCTTCTCCCAGTCCGTGGCGGGAAGCGTGTCCGTGACCACGGCGGAGATGCCGGCGTGCAGCACGGGGTTGGAGGAGAGCATGGCACTCATGGCGTACCAGGTTTCGTACATCTCGCGGCCATAGATGCCCTTGAGGGTAAGCATGTGGGTGACCACCTTGCCCCAGTCGATGATGATCTCCTGGCTGGGCAGGCCCAGCATGGCGATCCGGCCGCCGTGGTTCATGTTGTCGATCATCTCAGGCAGGGCGGAGGGGTGGCCGGACATTTCCATTCCGACGTCGAAGCCTTCGCGCATGCCGAGCTCGCGCTGGGCGTCGCGGACCCGGGTGGTGGAGACGTCGATGGCGAGGTCCGCCCCGAGCTGCCGGGCCAGGTCCAGCCGGGGCCGGGAGATGTCGGTGATGGCGATTTTGCGGGCCCCGGCATGGCGGGCGACGGCGATGGCCATCAGGCCGATGGGGCCTGCGCCGGTGATGAGGACGTCTTCGCCCACCAGCGGGAAGCTCAGTGCGGTGTGGACCGCGTTGCCGAAGGGGTCGAAGATGGCGCCAAGTTCGGGGGTGACGGAGGGGTCGTGGTGGACCCAGACGTTGGTTTCCGGGATGACCACGTACTCGGCGAAGGCGCCGTCGCGCTGGACTCCCACGCTGACAGTGTGGATGCACATCTGGCGGCGGCCGGCCCGGCAGTTCCGGCAAATGCCGCATACCACGTGGCCTTCGCCGGAGACCCGGTCACCCACTTTGACGTCGCGGACGTCTTCCCCCACCTCCACCACTTCGCCGTAGAACTCGTGGCCGGCGATAAGGGGCGCTTCGATGATCCCCTGCGCCCAGGCATCCCAGGACTGGATGTGCAGGTCCGTCCCGCAGATGCCGGTGGTCATGACCCGGATCTTCACGTCCGCCGGGCCGGCCTCGGGCTCGGGCCGGTCGACGAGTTCGAAACCGGCCTGCGGGCCGGCCTTGTAGAGGGCCTTCATTGGCATCCTTACTTCTTGTGCATTCAGAGAGGAGGTCTTGTCCTCCTCATTGAAGCCCCGCGAAAGGTTTAGCACAACAAGGATCTTCTCAATCGACAATGTAGCGATTGCTAATGATTAGACTTGGATCGTGGAAGTACATCAGCTGGAGATCCTGCGCGAGCTGGGAGCACTGGGAAGCGTAAAGGCCGTAGCAGACACACTCATGGTCACCCCATCGGCCGTGTCGCAGCAACTGGCCCACCTGCAGCGGACAGTGGAGGTGCCGCTGACGCGCAAGGAGGGCCGGAACCTGGTCCTCACGGAAGCCGGCCAGGTGCTCGCGGACGCAGGCGCCGCCGTCGTCAGCGCCATGGCCGACGCCCGTGGAGCCCTGGGCACATATCACGACTCGCCGGCGGGCAGGGTAACGCTCAGCGGTTTCCACAGTGCGGGGCAAGCGTTGTTTGCGCCGCTGGCGCGGATGCTGGACCGGCCGGAACACCCACGGATCGAACTGTCTGATGAGGACGTGGCGCAGCAGGACTTTCCTGCCCTCACCGCCCGGTACGACCTGGTCCTGGCGCACCGGATGGACCACAGCCCCCGCTGGCCCGCGGAACGGGTCGCCGTCATCCCGCTGGCCCACGAGCCCCTGGACGTGGCACTGCCAGCCGGGCACCCATTGGCGCAAAAGGACACGGTCACGGCGGACGACGTCGGTGCCGAGGCCTGGGTGACCAGCCACCCCGGCTACTCCCCGGCCGACGTCCTGGCCGCCATCGCCGCCGTGTCCAGCAGGGAGCCCAACATCGTCCACCGCATCAACGACTACTCTACCGTTGCGGCGCTCGTGGCCGCCGGCGGGGTGGTGGGCCTGCTGCCCAGGTACACCGCAGGACCAGTCCTGAACCCGGACATCGTGCTGCGGCCGCTGGAGGGCATCAGCACCCGCCGCAGGATCGACCTGCTGGCCCGGCCGGAAAACCTGAAGCGGCGGGCCGTGGTGATGGTCTGCGAGGCACTGGAGGACATCATGGCCGGGCTCGTGCGCCAGGGCTAAGTGGGGCTGGTGCGCCGGGGTTTGGGAACGCCGGAGTGGCGGAGGGAGCCGCCCTATTCGCCGTCGTCGTCCTGGTGGTTGCCGTCGTCCTGGCGGTTACCGTCGTCCTGGTGGTTACCCTGGCCCATCTTGTGTCCAAGGCCGTGGCCCCGTCCCAAGCCGTGCCCCAGCCCAAGGCCGGGCCCGTCCCCGGCACCCTTCACAATCCGCCCGGCCGTGGCCTTGTCCCCGTCCTTCATGCCGGAAATGCGGACGGCGTCTCCCACGGCGATGTCCGCGATGGTTCCGTCCGTCGGCCTAAGCCGCTTGCCGTCGTCGCCCGGGGCATCTGGACCATTTGCGCCTGAGCCGCTTGTCCCCGAGCCGTTTGTCCCGGAACCGTTTGCCCCGGAACCGTCCGCGGCCGGGGCTGGAATCCTGGTGATTTTGGTATCGCCATTGACCGTGTAGGTCTGGGAGAAGCCGTCCTCGCTCTTGACGGTGATGGCGGAATCGCTGACCGATTCCACGGTCCCGCGCTGTTCCAGCCTGGTCTGGAAGGTTCCGTCGGGGTTCTTGACCACGCCCTCGCCGTGGAGGGGCTGCGGACGCTGGGCCTTCTTGTCCTGTTTTTTCTGCTGGCCGGGCGCCTTCTCCTGGCCGGGCGCCTTCTCCTGGCCCGGCGCTGACTGGGAAGGCGACGGCGTGGGCGTGCCGGTGGCGGACCATGCCAGGGCAGTTCCCGTTCCCGTCAAGGCGAGGGCCACTGCCCCGGCCAGCGCGGCCTTGCGCATCCTCATTGGTTCCCGGACCACCATGGTTTGTTCCTCCCGCGCTCCCCCGGGGCAGCAGCGCCCCGTGGGCTCCAGTGTAAGTCCACCGCCAATGCGCAGCCACGGGTACTTTCGGCCACCGCCGCCTGAGTACTCAACACGTAGTCGAACGCGAGCGGTTGAATGCGGACCGGGCCGCAGCCCGATGCCACGAAGGTTCATGGCGACGGAATCTGCGGCCCGGCTTGGGTCCCTGAACAGCTGGTGCTAGAGGGTGACGCCCAGCTTCTCGAGGATGAGCTCGCGGACGCGGGCGGCGTCGGCCTGGCCGCGGGTGGCTTTCATGACCCCGCCCACGATCGCGCCGATGGCCTGGACCTTCCCGCCCCGGATCTTGTCCGCGACGTCGGGCTGGGCGGCAAGTGCGGCATCAATGGCTTCCAGGAGGGGACCGTCGTCGGAGACCACGGCGAGGCCGCGCTTTTCGACGATCTCTTCCGGGGTGCCTTCGCCGGCGAGCACGCCGTCCAGCACCTGGGTGGCCATTTTGTTGTTGATCTTGCCGGCCTCCACCATGCGGCTGAGCTCCACGACGGTGGCGGGCTGGACCCCCAGCTGGCCGGGATCGACGTCGGCGGCCTTGGCGCGGCCCACGATCTCACCCATCCACCACTTGCGGGCCACGGACGCCGAGGCGCCGGCCGCGATGGTTTCCTCGATCTCATCCAGGACGCCGGCGTTCACCACGTCGCGGAATTCGAGGTCAGAGTAACCCCAGTCCGCCTTGAGGCGCTTACGGCGCTCGGCCGGCGGTTCGGGAAGCGTGGCGCGCAGTTCCTCCACCCATTCGCGGGAGGCCACCACGGGGACCAGGTCCGGTTCCGGGAAGTAGCGGTAGTCGTCCGCGTCGGACTTGGGCCGGCCCGAGGTGGTGGTGCGGGTGTCTTCGTGCCAGTGGCGGGTCTCCTGGACCACGGGGTTGCCTGAGTCCAGGACGGCGGCATGGCGCTGGATCTCGTAGCGGACGGCGTGTTCGACGGCGCGCAGCGAGTTCACGTTCTTGGTTTCGGACCGGATGCCGAACCGTTCGCGCCCGTGCGGGCGGAGCGAGACGTTGGCGTCGCACCGCACGTTGCCGCGTTCCATGCGGGCATCGGAGACACCGAGGTTCTTGACGATCTCCCGGATGGCGGCCACATACGCCTTGGCCAGTTCCGGCGCGCGGGAGCCGGCGCCCTCGATGGGCTTGGTGACAATCTCCACCAGCGGGACACCGGCGCGGTTGTAATCCACCAGGGAGAAGTCGGCGCCGTGGATCCGGCCGGTGGCACCGCCCATGTGGGTCAGCTTTCCGGCGTCCTCCTCCATGTGTGCGCGCTCGATCTCCACGCGGAACACAGTGCCGTCCTCGAGTTCAACGTCCAGGTAGCCGTCGTAGGCGATGGGCTCGTCGTACTGGGAGGTCTGGAAGTTCTTGGGGGTGTCCGGGTAGAAGTAGTTCTTCCGGGCGAAGCGGCAGGATTCGGCGATCTTGCAGTTCAGCGCCAGGCCGATTTTGATGGAGGACTCCACCGCCGTCTTGTTGACCACGGGCAGGACGCCGGGCATCCCCAGGTCCACCTCATTGACGTTGGTGTTGGGCTCGTCACCGAAAACGTTGGGGGCCGAGGAGAACATCTTGGTCTTGGTGTTGAGCTCCACGTGGACCTCGAAGCCCAGGACGGGGTCGTACTTCTCCATGGCTTCGTCGAAGCTCAGGATTGCCTCGGTGTTCATTATTTTGCCTCCTGGGTTTCGAGGGTAGCGGCTGCGGCGAGGTCGGGAGCCTGGGCCAGCAACGGGCCGCCCCACTTGGCTTCGAGCAGCGATTCCAGGACCGCACCCACCCGGTAGAGGCGGGCGTCCTCACGGGCCGGGGCCAACAGCTGGATGCCGACCGGCAGTCCGTCCTCGTCAGCCAGGCCGCCGGGGAGTGACAGGCCGGGAACCCCTGCCAGGTTGGCGGGGATGGTGGCGACGTCGTTCAGGTACATGGCCAGCGGATCGTCGAGTTTTTCGCCCAGCGGGAAAGCCGTGGTGGGGGCGGTGGGCGAGATCAGGACGTCCGCAACCGTAAAGGCGGCGTCGAAGTCCCGCTGGACCAGAGTGCGCACCTTCTGGGCGGAGCCGTAGTAGGCGTCGTAGTAGCCGGCAGAGAGGGCGTAGGTGCCCAGGATGATGCGGCGCTTGACTTCGTCGCCGAAGCCGGCGGCGCGGGTGGCACCCATGACGCGTTCGATGGTCATGGGCCCGTCCTCGGGGAGGACGCGCAGGCCGTACCGGACGCCGTCGAACTTGGCCAGGTTGGAGGAGGCCTCGGACGGCATGATCAGGTAGTAGGCGCCCAGGGCGTACTGGAAGTTGGGGCAGGAGACCTCCACGATCTCCGCGCCGGCTTCCTTGAGCAGTTCCAGAGCGTCATTGAAGCGGTTTTCTACGCCGGCCTGGTAGCCCTCGCCGTGCAGTTCCTTGATGATGCCGATCCGCAGGCCCTCGACGTTGCCGGTTTTGGCGGCGGCAACGAGGTCGGCGAGAGGGTCCGGCAGCGAGGTGGAGTCACGGGGATCGTGGCCGCCGATGACCTGGTGCAGCAGGGCGGAGTCCAGGACTGTGCGGGTGACCGGGCCGATCTGGTCCAACGAGGAGGCCATGGCGATGGCACCGTAGCGGGAGACGCTGCCGTAAGTGGGCTTCACGCCGACGGTTCCCGTGACGGCCCCGGGCTGGCGGATGGAGCCGCCGGTGTCCGTACCCAGGGCCAGGGGTGCTTCGAAGGCGGCAACGGCCGCGGCCGAGCCGCCGCCGGAGCCGCCCGGGATGCGGTCCAGGTCCCACGGGTTGCGGGTGGGGCCGTAGGCCGAGTGCTCGGTGGAGGAGCCCATGGCGAATTCGTCCAGGTTGGTCTTGCCCAGGATGGGCATCTTCGCGGCGCGCAGGCGCTCCACCACGGTGGCGTCGTACGGGCTGTGCCAGCCTTCGAGGATCTTCGAGCCTGCGGTGGTGGGCTGGCCGATGGTGACGATGAGGTCCTTGACGGCGATGGGGACGCCGGCCAGGACGTGCAGGGCCTCGGCGTCAGCACCGCCGGCGGCACGGATGGCGTCAACCTCCGCGGCGACGGCGAGCGCTTCCTTGGCGTTGACGTGGAGGAAGGCGTTGACCTTCCCGTCGACGGCGGCGATGCGGTCCAGGTAGGCCTGGGTAACTTCGACGGCGGTGACCTCGCCGACGGCGAGCTTCGCAGCCAGCTCCGCGGCGGACAGGCGGATCAGGGTCTCGGCGCTGGTGCCGGTGGTGTTGTGTTCAGTCATGGTTATGCCTCATCCAGGATGGCCGGGACCTTGAAACGGTTCTCATCGGAATCCGGGGCGCCGGACAGTGCCTGTTCGGCCGTGAAGGTGTGCCCAACAACGTCCTCGCGGAAGACGTTGGTGAGCGGAATGGGGTGGGAGGTGGCCGGGACGTCATCCCCGGCGGCCTCGCTGACGGACTTGACCGAATCGACGATGACGGCGAGCTCGCCGGCCATCCTGTCCAGCTCTTCGGCACTCATCTCGATGTGAGCGAGCCGCGCGAGATGCGCGACGTCGTCACGGTTGATCGCAGCCATGGATCTCCCCTGCAAAGTTCGAATTGTTTTCCGATCCAGTCTAGTGCGGAAACGCAGATGCCCGTCTGACGGCCCCCAGCGGGCGTCAGACGGGCACCTTCGATACCCGGTCCTGTCACGGGGACAGGAGCGCGGGCAGCTAAAGACTAGCCGATTCCAATGGCTCCAGTCAGTACACCGACGCCGAGCATCACCAGGGAGATGACGGCGGTGCGCCACAGGACCTTCTTGTGGTGGTCACCGAGGTCCACCTTGGCCAGCGAAACCAGCAGCAGGATGGCCGGAACCAGCGGGCTCTGCAGGTGGAACGGCTGGCCGGTGATGGAGGCGCGGGCCATGTCAGCAGCGCCGACCCCGTAGTGGGCGGCGGTCTCGCTCAGCACCGGCAGGACGCCGAAGTAGAACGCGTCGTTGCTCATGAAGAACGTCATGGGAATGCTCAGGAGGCCGGTGATGACGGCCATGAACGGGCCCATGGAGGACGGGATGATCTGGACCAGCCAGGCGGACATCGCTTCCACCATGCCCGTGCCCTTGAGGACACCGGTGAGGACGGCGGCGGCCATGACCATGCTGACCACGGCAACGATGGACGGTGCGTGTGCAATCAGCTGGGCGCCCTGGTCCTTGACCTTGGGGAAGTTGACCAGCAGGGCGATGGCGGCGCCCACCATGAACACGAACGGCAGCGGGACAATGTTGGCCACGAGGACCACCATGACGGCGACGGTCAGGGCCAGGTTGAACCAGAACAGCTTGGGCCGCAGGGTGCTGCGGTTGGGATCGAGGGCGGTGTCGGCCATGGCGGAGTCGTGCTCGTCCACCAGGGTTTCGGTGCGTTCCAGGACAGCCACGGATCCACCCACGGGGGCTGCGCCGGACGGGGCGGGGTTTCCACCCTTGCGTCCGCGGCCGGTGCCGGAGGCAACCGCGGAGGTGCCGCCGTCGGACGTTCCGTCAAACTGTTCGGCAGTGTCCGGAACGCCCCAGATTTCGGGGGCGGTGGCACGGAGGCGGTTGCGCTCCTGCAGGCCCAGCAGCCAGGCGAAGGCGAAGACGACAACCAGGCCGGCCACCAGGGACGGGATCATGGGGACGAAGACGTCGTTGACGTCGATCTTCAGGGCGGTGGCGGCGCGGGCGGTGGGGCCGCCCCACGGCAGGATGTTCATGGTGCCGTTGGCCAGGCCGGCCACGCAGGTGAGGACCACGGGGCTCATCTTGAGGCGCAGGTAGACCGGCAGCATGGCTGCGGTGGTGAGGATGAACGTGGTGGACCCGTCGCCGTCCAGCGACACGGCGGCCGCCAGGATGGCGGTGCCCAGGACAACCTTGGCGGGGTCGTTGCCCAGCTTGCGGAGGATGAACTTCACCAGCGGGTCAAAGAGCCCGACGTCGATCATCAGGCCGAAGTAGATGATGGCGAACATCAGCAGGGCCGCGGTGGAGGTCATGGACTTCATGGAGTCCATCACCATGTCGCCGATGCCAAGGCCGGCGCCGGCGAAAAGGCCAAAAACAGTAGGGACAATGATCAACGCCAGCACTGGCGTCAACTTCTTCGTCATGATCAGCACCATGAATACCGCGATCATGGCGAATCCAAGTATTACCAGCACAGCCGGCTCCTTCTTGTGAACGGCACCACAGCGTTGTGATGCGTGATACAGACTGTAGGGTGGCGCCCGTCACGGCAGTGCCTTTGGCTCAATTGATTGGCATACTGCTTATTGGGAGCATTTTGCTCATTGTGCTCACAGGGCAAATGCGCTGAAACCGCAGGCCCAAACCCAACCGCCAACACCGCCAACACCGCCAACACCGTCAACCCGTCAACCCGTCAACACCGTCAAGGAGGATGTATGCAGCGTTCGGCGCCCCGGCCGCCGCTGCGGTTTTCCACCCAGACGCTGCTGCTGCAGCTGGCGGTGGTGCTGCTGGTGGTGCTGCTCAGTGCTGCCGTGCACGCGTGGCTGACCTACGACCGGGTAGGCAGCGAGGCCGAAAACCACGCGCTGACGCTGGCCCGGACCGTGGCCTCCGATCCGGACGTCAGGGCCAATGTGCTGGCCATCAGTGAACAGCCCGGCACTCCCCCGCCCGCGGAGCTCCTGGCCGGGCCGCTGCAGGCGGCGGCCGAGGCCGCGCGGACCCGCACCGGCGCACTGTTCGTGGTCATCACCGACGAAACCGGGATCCGGCTGGCCCACCCGGATCCGCAGCGGCTGGGTGAAAAGGTGAGCACGGATCCGTCCGAGGCACTGTCTGGCCAGGAAATCACCACCCGGAACACCGGGACCCTGGGTCCCTCCGCCGGCGCCAAAGTTCCCGTCTACGCCCCCGGTACCGGCACGGTGGTGGGCGAGGTGAGCGTGGGCTACTCCATGGAGACGGTGGCCCAGAGCGTGGCCCGCGACATCGGACCGGTGGCGTTGACGGCCACCGGTGCTCTGCTGGCCGGGATCCTGGGATCCTTCCTGCTGCGCCGCCGCCTGCAGCGGCTCACGCTTGGCCTGGAGCCGGAAGAGATCAGCACCCTGGTCCACGACCAGGTGGCGGTGCTGCAGGGCGTGGACGACGGCGTCATCGGCGTGAATGCCGACGGCCGGGTAAGCGTCTTCAACGCCGCCGCGCAGCGCCTGCTGGAATTGCCCGACCTGTCCGGCACGCGGTGGGAGGATGCCCCGGTTCCGGAGCAGCTGAAAGCGCTGACCCGCCCGGGCACCGGTACTGATGTCCCCGGCACTGCAGCTTCCCCGGTGGATGCGCTGGAGCTCGTGGCCGGCGGCCGCGTCCTGGTGGCCAACGCGCGCAAGGCGCTGCACCGGCGGGAGGACCTGGGCTGGGTCATCATGCTGCGGGACCGCACCGAGCTGCAGCAGCTGACCCGCCAGCTGGACGCCGTGGGGACCATGTCCACAGCGCTGCGGGCCCAGCGGCACGAGTTCGCCAACCAGCTGCACACGCTGGCCGGCTTCCTGGGCATCGGCCAGCACCAGGAGGCGCGCGACTACCTGGCCGGGCTGGCCGCCACGGGTCCGCTGAAGTTCCCGGTGGACCAGGCCGAACTGTTGCAGGACCCGTACCTGCAGGCCTTCGTGGGCGCCAAGGGCGTGGAGGCGGACGAGCGCGGCGTTGCGCTCCGCATCGGCCCGGAGACCCTGGTCAGGGGCCAGGTCACGGAGGCCCAGGACGTCACCACGGTGTTGGGCAACCTGATCGACAACGCCGTCAACGCCGCCGTGGCCGGTTCATCGACGGACCGCTGGGTTGAGCTTGAAGTGCTTGATGAGCCAGGCGACGACGGCGGCACGCTGCATATCGTGGTGGCGGACTCCGGTGACGGGCTGGCAGACGGCACGGACGCGGAGGGCGTGTTTGCCGAAGGTTTCACCACCGCTTCCGGCCCGGTACGTGCCGGCGGCGGGCAGGGGTTCGGACTGGCCCTGGCGCGCCAGCTGGCGCGGCGACGCGGCGGCGACGTAAAAGTGCTGGAGCGCGGGACCACGGGCGGACCGGGGGCCGTGTTCATGGCCACCCTTCCACATACGACGGCGGGCAGCCCTGCCGCCACCATCAAGGGGGCAGCCGGAAAGGATGAGAATGGCTGATGATTTTCGGGTCCTGATCGTGGACGACGACTTCCATGTGGCCAAGCTCCATGCAGCCTATGTGGACTCGGTGGCCGGATTCCTGGCCCTGGCGCCCGTTGGTACGGCGTCCCTGGCGCTGCAGGCCATTCACAGCCTGCGGCCGGACCTGGTGCTGCTGGATGTCTACCTGCCGGACGCCTCCGGCCTGGATCTGCTGCAGCAACTGGATGTGGACAGCATCATCCTCAGCGCCGCATCCGATGCCGCGTCCCTCCGGGTGGCGTTCCGCCGCGGCGCCCTGGGCTACCTGCTCAAACCCTTCACCGCCGAATCACTGTCCCAGCAGCTCCGGTCCTACGCCCGGTACCGGCGCCTCCTGGGCCAGCCGGGAGCACTGGACCAGGACGCAGTGGAACGCGCGAAGCGTGCGCTGATCCCCGGCGATGTTACGCCGTCGTCGAAACCCCGCTCGGCGACCGAAGCGGCGGTGCTGGAATCCCTGGTCCCCGGCGAGCAGTACTCCGCCGCGGAAGTGGCCTCCCGCGTGGGCGTCTCCCGTGCCACCGCCCAGCGGTACCTGTCCTCCCTGGCCGACGACGGCGCGGTGGACATCCAGCTCCGCTACGGAACCACCGGCAGGCCGGAACACCGGTACGGCCTGCCGGCCCGGTAGGTAGCACAGCAGCAAGATACGTGATCCAGGCATCCAGAAGCGTGCGTCTGAGCTGGGCCCACGCCGCCAGGGTGCCCTGGCCGAGCTTGCGAGGCAAGGGAGGCGGCGGGGAGGAACGAGCGAGCACGCGGAGGATGCGTGGATCTCGTTAAGCAGCTTTCTGCGCGACCAGTTCGATCTCGACGAGCATCTTCGGGTCCAGGAACGGCAGCACGTGGACCAGGGAGAGGGTGGGGCGGATCTCCCCGAACACCTCGCCGTGCGCCCGGCCGGCCTCTTCCCATTTGCTGATGTCCGTCAGGTACAGCTTGGACTGCACCACGTCCTCGTAGGCGAAGCCGGCGTCGGCCAGGACCTTGCCGAGTTTCTGCAGGATGTACTGGGTCTGGGTGTAGAAGTCGTCCCCAACGATTCCGTCGTCCCCGCTGGCCGCGGTGGCAGAGATGTAGAGGGTGTTGTCCACCTGGACGGCACGGGAATATCCGAGGGTCTGTTCCCAGACGGATCCGCTGCCGAAGGTTTTGCGCATGGGTGGCCTTTCAAAGCTGGAATGGGTCGCCACCACTGTAGGGCCGCTACAGGTCGCGCCGGTAAACCAGCAGTTTTGTGTCGGTTCCGGGGACGAACCAGTCCCGTTCGGGCACCCGCTCGAAGCCGGTTTTGCGGTACAGGCCGTGGGCGCTTTCCCAGGCTTTGCCGGTGGTGAGCGACACTCCGCGGATGCCGGGAAGGGTCTTGGCGTGGCCAACGATCGCGTCCACCATGGCCTTGCCGGCGCCGCTGCGCTGGACGGCAGGGTCCACCACCAGCATGCGGAATTCCAGTTCGTCCTGCAATGCGATGTCCGCATAGGGTTCGCCCGCCAGCGCCAGGGTCACGGAGCCGATGACGGTGCCTTCCCGTTCAGCCACCCAGATGGTGGCCTGCAGGGCGCGTGCCGCAACGTCCATGATCTTGACCATGTACGGGTGGGCGGGGTCGTCGAAGTAGCCTGCGGAGAGGTAGGAGTCGCCCGTGATGCGGGCCACGGCGGCGAAATCGGCTTCGACGGCGGGACGGATTGTTAACTGCTGCTGCACCCGTCAATGGTAGTGGCGGCCCGGACCCGGGGCTGGTGGAAACGCGGTTTCCGTGATCGAACTATCAGTACCAAGCACCCACCTATAGCGGAAATTTGCCGGACAGCTCCAGGCTGGCCGCGCAGGTCCAGGCCTCAAGCCGTTCATCGTCGGTGGGGCCGCCGTCGAGCGGACTGGTCAGGCGCGGCCTGCGCACCCAGCACCCCGCTTCCTCGGCTATCAGGGCGCCCGCCGAGAAGTCGTGCTCGTTCAGGCCGCGCTCGCCGTACGCGTCATGGGTTCCGTCCGCCACCATGCACAGGTCCAGGGCCGCGGAGCCCAGCCGGCGGACGTCGGCGAATCCGTCCATCAGGGTGGCGAAGGCGTCAGCCTGCTGGGAACGGACGTGGGGCTCGTAGCTGAACCCGGTGGCCAGGATCTGCCCCGTCCGGCCGGAGACCGGTCCCTCGAGCCTGGTGGCTGTTCCGCGTTCCTCCAGCCACGCACCCTGGCCGCGAGCGGCGTAGTAGATCCGGCCCAAGGCAGGGGCGTTGACGACGCCGGCCAGCCAGGCGCCGTCGGCATCGGCAACAGCCACGGAGGTGGCGTAGTAGACGATGTTGCGGATGAAGTTGGTGGTGCCGTCCAGGGGGTCGATGGACCAACGGTAGCCGGTGGGATCGGCAGGGCGGGTGGTGCCCTGTTCCTCGCCGGTGATGCTGTCTCCGGGGCGGGCGGCGGCAATGACGTCCCGCACCGCATTTTCGGCGGCAACGTCAAAGGCGGTAACCCAGTCCCCGGCCGCCCCCTTGTTGCTGGCGTCCAACGCGTTGCCGTCCCGGCCGGAAAGGACCCTGGCACCGGCCGCCGCGGCCTGCTTGGCGACCTCCAGCAGTTCCAAAGCCGATGTCATGCGTTCTCCTCCACTGTGTCTTCCCCTGCTGCGGCCGGTACAGCCGCTTCCTCGTTACCGTCCTCGTCCGTCCGGGACGCCGCCGGATCCGCGAAGACTGCCGGGCCGCCGTCGAGCAGTTGCCGGAACCCGTCCTCGTCCAGCACCGGAATCCCCAGCTGCTCGGCTTTGTCCAGCTTGCTGCCGGCGCTTTCACCCGCCACCACGTAACTGGTGTTCTTCGACACGGATCCGGAGGCCTTGCCGCCGCGGAGCAGGATGGCCTCCTTGGCCTCGTCGCGGCTGAAGTTGGGCAGGGAACCCGTGACCACCACGGTCAGCCCTTCGAGCGTGCGCGGCATGGACTCGTCCCGTTCGTCCTCCATGCGCACCCCGGCGGCGGCCCAGCGGTCGATGATGTCAAGGTGCCAGTCCTCCGCGAACCATTCCTTCAGCGCGGCCGCAATGGTGGGACCCACCCCGTCCACGTGGGCCAAGTCGTCCTCGGACGCTGCCCGGATGCGGTCCATGGAGCCGAATGCCTGTGCCAGGGCCCGTGATGCGCGCGGGCCCACGTGCCGGATGGACAGGGCAACCAGCACCCGCCACAGCGGCTGGGACTTTGCTTTTTCGAGTTCCTTGAACAGTTTCTGGGTGGTGGCGGTGGGCTTGGGCGGGGACTTGGCCGTGCCCTTGCTGTAGAAGTACGGCACCAGCTCGTACTCGCCGGTGGGGACGCCCTTGGCTTTCTTCTCCCGACGGATCTTGACGCCGGCCAGGTCCTCGGGGGTGAGGTCGAACAGCCCGGCTTCGGAGGTCAGCGGGGGAACTTCGGGTTCGGCCGGCTGGGTCAGCGCAATGGCCGCCTCCCAGCCCAGGGCCTCGATATCGAAGGCGCCCCGGCCCGCCACATGGAACACCCGCTCGCGAAGCTGCGACGGGCAGGACCTGGCATTCGGGCAGCGGACATCCACGTCCCCCTCCTTGGCCGGCGCCAGCGGTGTCCCGCAGGAGGGGCATTCGGTGGGCATCACGAAGTCCCGGACCGGCGGGTCCTGCTGGTCGCGGAGGGACAGGACCGGGCCCACGATTTCGGGGATGACGTCACCTGCTTTCCGCAGGATCACGATGTCGCCGATCTTGACGCCCTTGGCCTTGACCACGTCCTGGTTGTGCAGGGTGGCCATTTCCACCGTGGAGCCGGCCACCTTGACCGGTTCCATGACGCCGAAGGGGGTTACGCGGCCGGTGCGGCCCACGTTGACCTGGATGTCCAGGAGCTTGGTGTGGACTTCCTCCGGCGGGTACTTGTACGCGACGGCCCAGCGGGGAACGCGGGTGGTGTTGCCCAGGGCGCGCTGCGTGGCGAAGTCATCCACCTTGATCACGATGCCGTCGATCTCATGGAGCAGCTTGTGGCGCTGGTCCCCGTACCGTTTGATGAAGCCCAGGACGTCCTCCCGGGTCGCCAGCACCTCGAAGTAGGGGCTGACCGGCAGGCCCCACGCCTTGAGCAGCCCGTACGTTTCCGATTGGCTGCCGGCCTCCAGCCCCTCGCGGGCCCCGATGCCGTGGACGAACATCTTCAATGGCCGCTTGGCCGTGTCCGCGGGGTCTTTCTGCCGCAGGGACCCGGCGGCGGCGTTGCGGGGATTGGCCAGCGGTGCCTTGCCGGCCTCGATCAGCGCTTCGTTGAACTCGGCGAACGCCTTGGACGGGATGAAGACCTCGCCGCGAACCTCCATTTCGGCGGGAAAACCGCTGCCGTGCAGTTCCTGCGGGATTTCCTTGATGGTGAGCAGGTTATGGGTGATGTCCTCGCCGGTGGTTCCGTCACCCCGGGTGGCGGCCCGCACCAGCTTGCCGTCACGGTACAGAAGGTTGACCGCCAGGCCGTCAATCTTGAGTTCGGTCAACCAGGCGGCCTTGGCTCCCCCGTCCCCGATCTTTTCGATGCTGGCCTCGGCCCGGTTGAGCCAGGCCTCGAGCTCCTCCAGCGAGAAGACATCCTCCAGGCTGTACATCCGCTGCAGGTGTTCCACGGGCGCGAACGCGGCGGACACCTCGCCGCCCACTTCCTGGGTTGGCGAGTCGTTGGCCACCAGTTCCGGATGCAGCGCCTCGATCTCCTCGAGGCGCCGGAAAAGCGTGTCGAATTCTGCGTCCGAGACCAGGGGTGCGTCCTCCTGGTAATACGCGAACCGGTACTTCCGCACCAGGTCCGCGAGGTTTTCGTATTCCTCGCGGATGGCTTCGGTGGGGACGGCCTGGGGCTCGTGTGGTGCCGCGGTCCGGGTGGCGGTCTGTTCTGCGGGTCCTGGTCCTGTGCTCACAGACCTATCTTGCCTTACACCTCGGACAGCCGCCTGGCACGGCGGTCAAACGGCCGTCAGTGCGAGCGGAGCCGGTTCCGGTTTCGGTTCCACCAGGCGAGGGCGCCGGCGGAAACGCCCACGAGCAGCGTTCCAAGAGCGATCGGCAGGAGGGCGGGTCCGTCCGGGCCCGGGCTACGGGCGGGGCCTGCGGCGGCCACCTGGGCTGGCCCGGCAGTCCTGGTGACGGGGCTGTTCCAGTCCATACCACTGGAGGGGCCGGTTGGCGGCCGGTAGCCGGCTGCGGCCGAGGGGTTACCGGTAACGGATTCCTCCGGGATTTCCGCTGCCGTGACGGGAGGCGCGGCCGTTTCTGGAGTGCCTGCCTGCGGCGGCGTGCCTGCCCGCGGCGTATCGGCACCCTGCGGCTGGGGCTGGACCGGCTGGGCGGATGGCTCTGCTGGGGGTGCCGGCTGGGCGGGCGGCTGGGCCGGTTCCTTGGATTTGCGGGGGCGGCCGGGGTCCGGGTTGTTGGCGAGGATGGGCACGCAGACAAGCCCGCAGTCTGATGCAGCCTGCGTGCCTGTGGGCGAGGGTTCAGGGGTTGCGGCGAGTGCCGGGCTGGTTGTGAGGAAGCCGAGGGACAGGGCCAGGAGAGCTGCTGATGCCGTCGTCGAGACAGTGTGGAGTACCGGTGCGGACGGGGTCATTGCTACCTTTCGATGCGCGCAGTCCCCCCACCGCGGCTTTCTGGTGTCCCCGGTAGTCTTCTACAACGCCCTGTGGGGCCGCAAATCCCGCTGGACCGCGGCCCGCGTCCATCGGAGCTGTTCAGTCCCGGTTTTCGGGCGGGAGTGCCAGCTGGATTTTCCGGGCTTTGCCCCTTCCCACCACGTACCCGCGCCCTGGGATGAAGTCCGGGCTGACCCTGCCCAGGGAGGTGTTGAGCAGGCTGTCGCCTTCGATGTCCCCCGGGTTCAGCAGCAGGCCGCGGCGGCCTGATTTGAAGGGCTGGGCAAGCTGCCAGGCGGAGGACCAGGTGGAGGACTCGGACTCGCCAATGACCCATTGGTCTGCCTTGAGGGACGCGGTGACCAGCTGTGCCATCCCGGACTCGGCGATGGTGTCGGTGAACTCGGTGAGGCCTTCGATGAAGAAGGCCACAGTTCCCGGGTTCCCGGTGGAGTGCTCCACGAGGTCCTCCGCCACCTCGGCGAGGTCGTCCGGGCCCACGACGGCGCGGTTCCAGATGGGCAGGGATGCGACGGCGGACCGGCGGGATCCGAGGTAGACCAGCTCTGTGTCGGGGTTGGAGCGGCGCAGCGCGTAGGCCAGGGTGACCAGCGCCACTGTGCGCCCCGCCCCTGGCGGGCCGGCCAGCAGCAGCGGGCCGCGGGCCATGATTTCGGCGGGCTGCAGGGTTTCGTCGTCCACGCCGATGACGGGCAGGTCCGGGCTGCCGGCCGGCAGGACATCCAGGTCCACCTGCTCGGGGAGCCGTTCGATGCCCGGGGCGGTTTCCAGGCCCTGCCGCCGCATGGCTTCGCTGAGCTTGTGGACTTCGCGGGCCTGCAGGGCCAGGTTCGAGTTCCCGCCCAGGACCGCCAGCTGGACTTCGAGTCCGTCCAGCAGACCGCGGCCGGGGGGTGACGTGGCGGTGAGGACGTCCCGGGGCACGTCCATGGAAATGTAGTCGTCCTCCGAGGAGAGGCGCAGGACCAGGCGGCGCTGGATGGAGGCGAGCAGCGAGGCGGGGACGGCGTTGGGCCGGTCCCCCGTCACTACCAGGTGGATGCCCAGGGTCCGGCCGTCGGTGGCCAGCTGCAGGAAGATGTCCCAGAGCCCGGACAGCTTGCTGTGCTCGTATGCCTCACGGAAGGCGGACATGCCGTCCACGAGCACGAAGATCCGCTTCTCGTCCGGCCGGTTGGCCAGCTTCCGGTACTCCACGATCGTGGAGGCCCGCACCTCGGCGAACTGCGCGGAACGGAGCTCGGCGATGTCCCGGAGGAGCCGCAGCAACCGCCCGACCCGTTCGACGTCGTCGCCATTGATGATCTCCCCCACGTGCGGAAGCTCCTCCAGCATCCGCAGCCCGGCAGAGCCGCAGTCGATGCCGTAGACGTGGACGGGACCGCCGCGCGGCGTGACGGCCGCTGCAATCGCGATGCCCCGGAGGGCTGCGGACTTGCCGGAACCGCCCGTGCCGTAGATGGCCATGTTGCCGTCCCGGTCCGGTTCGTAGAACACGGTGGGCTGGTCCTGGTGCACGGGATCGTCGGCGACGCCCAGCAGCAGCTGTTCGTCGGTGCGGGGATTGGGCAACTTGGAGAAGTCGTAGGTCTTGGCCAGTTCGTCGAGCCACGGCTTCCGCGGCGGCCGGAGGGCCAGTGTGTCCGCGGCGTGCACGATGGTGGAGGTCATCCTGGCGATGTCATTGGGGCCGGCGGGTTCCGGGGCCGCAGGATTCGCGGGTGCCGGCGCTTCCCAGCTGGGACCGGAGCCGAAGGCCATCTCCACGATGTCGATCTGGGGACGCTGCGGTTTATCGGTGGTCCAGCCGCCGGCGTAGCCCGTCTGGAAGCCCTGGATCCGGCCGGGACCGGTCTTGGCCGCACCGCGGCCCGGAATGGCGGGGTCGAAGTAGGCCGCATCCGGAACCCCCAGGATGTCGGTGGCATCGTCCTCATCGGCCATCCGCAGGGCTACCCGGAGGTTGGTGTTTGCGCGGAGGTTGTCCTTGATGACACCGGCGGGCCGCTGGGTGGCCAGGATGAGGTGCAGGCCCAGGGAGCGGCCACGGGCGGCCACGTCCACCACGCCGTCCACGAATTCGGGCACGTCGTTGGCCAGGGCGGCGAACTCGTCCACGATGATCACCAGGTACGGCGGGGCTTCCGGGTCCGCCTCCCGCTGCAGGGCCAGCAGGTCCTTGGCCTTCTTCCGGTTCAGCAGCTGCTCCCGGTAGTGCAGTTCGGCGCGAAGGGAGGTAAGTGCCCGGCGCACCAGGTGCGGGGACAGGTCCGTGACCAGGCCCACCGTGTGCGGAAGGTTGATGCAGTCGGCGAAGGCGGCGCCGCCCTTGTAGTCCACGAAGAGGAAGCTGACGCGGTCCGGGCTGTAGGCCGCGGCCATGCCCATCACCCAGGACTGCAGGAACTCGGATTTACCGGCGCCGGTGGTGCCGCCCACCAGGGCGTGCGGCCCTTCGTTCTTCAGGTCCAGATACAAGGGCTCGATGCCTTTGGATCCCACGAGGGCCCTGAGGGTGCCGTTGTCCTTGCGGTTGGCCACGGCGGTGGCGTGCAGGGAGTTGTTTTCCGTCCAGCGCTCAACCACCGCCTGCGGGTTGTCCAGGAAGTCCTTGCCGATCAGGGTCGCATAGGACACGGCGCGCGGCAGGTCGGAATCGTCATTGACGGGCTTGCCCACGTCCACCACGGGTGCCAGCATCCGGGCCAGCTGGGCTGCGAGTTCGGCGTCCACGCTCTCGCAGCTGACCGGGTAGGTGTGGCGGCCCAGCCGGACCTGGCCGGTGGTGGTGCCATGGTCGCCGTCCACCATCATGAAGTCGCGGCAGGCGGCCGGCAGCGACTGGATGTCGGTGGCCACCCAGAGAATGTGCACGCCGGAGTCGGGACCTCGTTCGGCCAGCCGGGTAAGCCGGCCGCGGTCCACCGGCGCGTCGTCCTCCACGATGACCAGCACGGACGGGAGGACCGGCTCTTCGAGCTCATGCTTCGCCGGGTCGATGCCGGGACGCAGGTCCGGGCCGGCCCGCCTGGCCGCTGCCTCCCGCGCGTCGACCAGGTCCTCGAGGCGGGCCAGCAGCGAGGAGCCGCCGGCCGAACCGGCGGCCAGGTGGTCCCCGCCCAGGGGGCTGTGGCCGGAGCCCACGTGCGGCAGCCACTGCAGCCAGTTCCAGCGCTCCCGGGACTGGGCGGATGTGATGGCGGCGAGGACTACTTCGGCCGGGGAATGCAGTCCCACCAGCTGAAGCACCACGGCACGGGCCACGTCGTCCACCAAGCCGCGGGAACCTGCAATCCCCAAGGCTCCGGAGGTGCGGAGCTGGGAAACCACGGGGACGCCTTCGATCCCGCTGAACTGCTTGATGCAGTCCTGGATTTCCCGGCTGTACTGGACTTCCGTGTCGTTGTTCGACGGTTCTTCCAGCAGGATGCGGGACGGCGCGGTTCCCAGGCCGAACCGCAGGCCCAGGAACGAGGGGTGCTCCGGCCGGTGCGTCCACAGCAGCGGCCCCAGCTTATAGATGGCGTCCACGGTGTCGCTGACGGAGGGCGCTTCCTGTAGCCGGACCGCCCGTTCCACCTGCTGCAGTTCGGTGAGGTCCTGCCGGAACGCGGCCATGGAGGCGCGGAACTGCTTGAGCTGTTCCTTCTGCTGCTTCCGGGTCCGCATCTTCTGGTCCACGTAATGGCCCAAAATGAACAGCGGCATCATCAGCATGAACACCATGGAGAGCACGTTCTGCGTCACCGCGAAAATGACCGCGCCCATCATCAGGGGCGCCACCAGCATGATGTAGGGGAAGGGCTGGTCCTCGGGTCGCTTGGGCCCGGCAGGCAGGACCCGCTTGGAGACCTCGAAACGGGGCACCACCCGCGGTGAGCGGTTGAAGTTCACCAGGGGCGACGTCGGGGCTGCCGCGTGGTGGTGCCCCAGCGGCACCACGGTGACGGTGGTGTCGCCCAGGGTCACCGTGTCGGAGGAGTTAAGGGTTGCGCGGGTGACGGGCAGGCCGTCCATCAGGAGGCCGTTGGCGGAGTTGGTGTCCACGATCTCGACGGCGTCGCCCACCGTGATCCGGGCGTGCCGCTTGGAGGTGAGCGGGTCCGTCAGGCGGATGTCCACGTCCCGGTCCCGGCCGATGTAGCTCGTGCCGATGGGCAGCGAAAATTCGCGGCCGGCGTCGGGCCCGGACAGCACGCGCAATGTTGCCGCCGCCGGACCGCGGCCGGCGCCGGGTTCGTGGAACTGCCCGCTGACCTGGGCCAGCGATACCACCGAGCCGGGGCGGAGGCCTGATTCCAGGAGGTTGTCCTCCCGGGCCAGGATGTTCCCGCTGATGCCTGCGCCCACGAAGGCCTCGTCGATCCGCAGCGAGAGGTTGTCGGGCGCAGGCGTACCCTTGCGGGCAGGGTCCGCCGTCCACAGGACGGTGGCGATGTCGGCCACGGTGGCCAGGCCATCCACCGTGACGGCGAGATCCTTGGCGTCGGCGGGTTCGCGGCGGAGTGTCAGCCGGATTTTCATCCTTCGTCCACGCCCCTCATCTTTTCCAGCAGGTACAGGTCATCGGGTGTGACCAGGTGGGTGGTGACGGCGTGCTCAACCAGGCGTGCCCGGCGGTTGGTTGCAAGCTTGCCGCCGCCGCCCCGCAGTCCCGCCACGCCTACCCGGTCCAGCTTGTCGCAGACGTTGTCCAGCTTGCGGTTGAAGCGGGTCAGCGCCCAGCCCAAAGTCCTGGCGGCGGCCGCGGAGGACGGGATGCTGCTGAAGCCGGTGCCTTCACGCCGCAGCACGGGCTCGGCGAGCGCCACGATCAGTGCCTTCTGCGCGTCCGTGAAAACCACGGGGCCGATGGTGGTGTCCCCGCTGCTGGCGCCTTCCCTGGCTTCCTGCCGGAAGGACGGCGTCTTCAGGTGGACGGCGAACTCGTAGGTGGTGGGCCCGGCAGTGAAGATGACGTTGGTGTGGCTGAAGACCAGCGGAATCCGGGCGCCGGGTGACAGCCAAGCTTGCATGCCGCCGGAGGCGTCGGCCACGGTGGCGGAAAGCATGCTGCCCACGTTGCTGAGCCACCAGATGCCGTCGTAGCGGGCCACCTGCAGGAACTGCCGGTGCAGGTACGGGTTGTCGTCCACCTCCAGGTCGCCTTCGCGGCCGATATTGAAGATGTCCTCATCCGATGGCTCGTACCATTCGCCACAGAAATCTATTGCTAGATCCCCCATGATCTGTGCCTCCTCAAGGCAGAACTGTTGCGGTTAAGGTCAGTGTTGTTGGTGGTGCGGTGCGGCCGGACTCCGACCAAGGGGTGGCAGCTGATTGACTGAAGCGGGACCGTCATTGGCCGGTGCAGGCGGTGGAGCCCTCCTCCATGGGTGAGAACGCGCCGTCTGAGCGGACGATCATCACCTGGATGCAGGTCTGGCCGGTGGGGTTGGGCTGGATCTGCACGGAGGGCTGCGCGACGGCATGGAATTCCGCGCTGTTGCCGCCGATGCTGTACACCTTCCACTTGTAGGTGTCGCCCTCCTTCGGCTGCGGATTGGTCCACGTGAAGCTGGCTTTGCCGTCGGCACCGATGGCACCCTTGAGGCCCTCGACGTCGGGCACGGTGCCGTTGTCCAAGGCATCGGCGGGGGGTTTGCTGGCCTGCTGGGTTTCCACAACCTTGGGGGTGCCTGTCACCGTGTTCGCCGCCACGATGCCGACCACTGCCGCGAGCGCCAGGAGGGTGCCGCCGGCAATCGCGAGCCACAGATTGCGCTTCCCGTGGTCCGCGTCCGGTGCCTCCCGCGGCTCGTCCACTGAGACGGCCCGCTGGACGGTTGCGTCGGCGGTGTAGGACGTGTCCTGCCCGGCTCCCGCGGCATCCGTTACCGGTGCGCCGTAGTGTGCCGCCCCTGCGCTGCCACGCAGGACGGTGGACTGGGCCCACTCCCCCTGGCCGGCGCCGTCGTCCGTTCCTGCTGCAGGAGCAGCTGCTCCGGTGGACGCCGCTCCGGCGGCTGCAGCCCAGGTGGTTCGGGCCGGAATGGAGGGCACTGCCGGGGCCGGCTTCCCTTGGCCGGGCGTGGCGGGGGCAAAGTGCGACGGCGGGAGGGTACCCCTGCGCCCCGCGGCGTCAGTCCCGGCGCCTGGAGGGTTGGGGCGGGTACGGGCCGGGAAGGTGGGTGCACTGCCGGTCCCTTCCGGATCGATGGCAGCAATGCTGCGGACGCGCGTCTCCTCGGTGCCGTCGTCCGGGTGGCTCTCTTCCTGCGGGGGCTCCTCCAGCACCTCGAAGGGCGTGACGGAAAGGTTGAGCTCCGCCTGGATGCGCTGCAGGGCGAGCGCGAAGGCGTGCGCGGAGGAGTACCGGGATTGGGGCGATTTGGCCATGGCCGTGGCCAGGGCGAGTTCCAGTGACTCCGGTACGTCGGCGCGGCCCAGCCGCGGCAGCGCCATATTGCTGATCCGGTTGATCAGTTCGCGCTGCGAGTTGTCCGCACCGGGCATCACGAAGGGTGAGCGGCCCGCCAGCAGGGTGTACAGCGTGGCGCCGAGGGCCCAGACGTCCACCATGACACCGTCGACGCTGCCGTCCCGGAACTGCTCGGGCGGGGACCAGGGAATGGACATGCCCGAATCGTCGTCCGAGTCCCCGGCCAGGGTGCCGGAAATGCCGAAGTCAGTGAGGGCCGGGCGGTTGTAGTCCGTCACCAGGATGTTGGCGGGCTTGATGTCGCGGTGGGCGATGCCGGCCCGGTGGGCGGTTTCGACGGCGGACGCCACCTGGATGCCCACCGCCAGGACCTCGTCCACACTGAAGCGCTGGCGCCGGTACCGCACGTCCAGGCTGGGCCGGGAGCAGTACTCCATGGCCAGGTAGGAATGCCCGTCGTCCGTTACTTCCGCTTCGAAAATCGTGACGATGTACGGGTGCGAGGACAGCTGGGCCATGAGGTTGGCTTCGGACTCGAACCGACGGCGCGCGCCCTCGGTCTTGAGGTCCGAGAGCAGCACCTTGACGGCGACTTTCCGGCGCGGCCTGTCCTGCTCATACAGGTAGACGTCGGAAAACCCGCCGGAACCCAGAAGGCTGATATAGGTGAACCCCGGAATGCGGGGCGGCGGCGCAACAGGCCGTTTGGAACTCAAGGAATCTCCTCAAAACGCAGTGAGATGTTGTCGCCCAGTTCCGCGATGTCGCCGTCGAGCAGGATGGCCATCTCGTTCTGGGCGAGGCGCCGCGGCGGCTGGCCTTCCCGGACCAGGACCGTGCCGTTGGTGGCCTTGAGGTCGCAGAGCATCACGTGCCAGCCCTCGAGCCGCACCTCGAGGTGGGACCTGGAAATGTCGCCGCCGGGGCTTGCCACCTGGACCAGCCGCGGCATGACGCCGCCCTGGACCCGGGACACGGACGGCTGCCGGCCGATGACCATCGACTGGTCGAGGTCCAGCAGTTCGCCGGTGGACAGGCGCATCCGGCCAAGCCGGGGACGCGCCACCTGCACGGCATCAGGCAACAGGGCGGCCCCGCACGCGCTGCACTGGGCACGGGTGGGTGGATTGGCGTGGCCCTGCGCACAGACGCGCGCCAGCACCAGCGGGCCGCCGCCTGCGTCCGGCCGACCAGTACCCTGCTGACCGGCGCCCTGCTGACGGGCGCCCTGCTGTCCGGCGCCCTGCTGTCCGTCCGATGCGTTCAATGCCGGACCGGATGCGGTCCCCCGCAAGCTGCCCTTCATGACCGTCTGGCCATCGTGGTCGGGGTCGAAGCCGGCATCGAATCCCGCGCCGGACCCGGCGCCGGATTCCTGTGCCGCAACGGGTTCCTGGCCGGCGGCGGATCCGGGCACTGGAACGGAGACAGATGCTGGGCCGGCGGGGCCAACACGGGATGCTGTTGGCGTTGGCGTGGATGGGGCCGGAAAGGGGGTTGCCTGCGGAGCGGCCGGGGTGCCCGGGGTCGGCGGCGTGGAGGGTGCCGGGGCGGCAGGCGTGGCTCCCCCAATGCGCCACGGGACGGAATCGATGAGGACGCCGCTGGAGGCGGGACCGGGCCCGGTACCGGAACTGGCCGGCGGAATTTCGGGGGCCGGGTCCTCCGCGGCACCGAGGGCGGGCATCGGTTCGGCGGCGGCCAGGGCCGGTGGTTGCTGCCGGGAAACGTGGCCCGAATCGGCGTCGATGTCCTCGCGCACGGCAGCGTCTTCGATGTGCCGCATCACCGTTCGGTCCCAAAGGTGGTCATAAGACGACGTCATCTCCTCCGCGGGACCCGCGCCGGTCCCGGCAGGCGCGCCGCTCGTATCATCTCCACCCGCTGTTTCGGGGAGTTCCGGCTCTGCGTCGGCCTCCCCAAGCAGCTCCCCGCCAGTGCCGGTCTCTCCGTCGACCCCAATAATGCCGTCCGGGGCAATCGTGGCGTCCGGGTCAACACGGTCCGGGTCAAGGCCTTCCGCGGCCGGTGCATCGGCAACCCCGCCAGCCGGGTGTCCATCGGCCGGGTCCTCGTCAATGACTCCCAGTACTGTTTCGGCCGGGGCCCCGTGTTCGGGACGGAACGTGGCTGCGGGAAGGAGCGTGGCTTCGGAAAGAAGTGCGGTTTCGGGCATGCCCTCCGCCGCGGGCGGGCCACCCACGGCAGCGGGGCCGGACGGTGCGCCCAGGGTCAGGGACTGCAGCAGCACCACGCCCTCGCTAAGCGGCAGTTCGGGATGTTCGGCAGCGTGCCCGGGGGTGCCGGCGCCGCCGCCCGCGATCACCACCCTGCAGGTCCCGGGGACCACGAACCTGCGTTCGTTCCAGGTGGTCACGTCCCGGCCGTCAAGGTCCACGGCTCCCCCGGGCTGGTCGACGGTGAGGTCGATGTCGCCGCGCAGGAAGATCCGCAGGGACCCGTTGAAGTCCAGGATGCCGAAAGACGGGATGCGGGTGAGGAACCCGCCGGAAGTGCTGGTCACGGCGGCGAGGACCTCATGCGGCTCGGGGCGGCCGGCCAGGAGTTCCCACAGCGCACCTGCGAGTTCGGCGGGTGACCCGGGGCCCAGAAGGACTGCGGTGCGGGACCGGACGATGCCCAACCAGGAGCCGGGGATGTAGCTAGCGCCGGTCATTGCCCTGCTCCCCGTGCCGGGCAGTGCTGTTGTGGTCCGCGCTCTCCTCAACCGGCGCGGGCAGGGGCTCCGTCACGGCTTCGGTTGCCTGCGGGCGCGGCAGGGTCACTTCGTCCCCGTCAGCGGAGGTGAGGCGGGGCGCTGTGGTGCCCGCGCCGTCGTCGTCCGCAACGTTCCTGGCGTCCACCACGATGGCCGTCACGTTGTCCCGCCCGCCGCTGCGCAGCGCGGCCTGGATCAGGGCGTCCACTGCGTCCTGCGGGTCCGCCATGGTACTGAGGATCCCGAGGATTTCCTCGTCTGCCAGTTCCCCGGTCAGGCCGTCCGAGCAGACCAGGACACGGTCGCCTTCCTCCACGGGGATGAGCCAGTAGTCCGCCTCCGTCTCATCCCCTGTGCCCAAAGCCCGGGTCACCACGTGCCGCCGCGGGTGGACCGTTGCTTCCTGGGCGGTGATTTCGCCCGCGTCCACGAGTTCCTGGACCTCCGAGTGGTCAACACTGATCTGCTCGAAGCGTCCCTGGCTGAGCCGGTACGTGCGCGAATCGCCGATGTTCAGGACCAGCCAGTACGGCATGCCCATCTGTTCCACGACGACGGCACCGGTAAGGGTAGTGCCGGCACGGGCTCCGGTGGCCTCACGGATCGAATTGTCCGCGCGCACCAGGTACTGCTGGAGGACGGCAGCGGTGATGCTCCGCTCCCCCGTGCTGACCTGGGGCATTTCCGCGAGGGCCCGCACGCACAGGCCGCTGGCAATTTCGCCGGCTTCATGGCCACCCATGCCATCGGCGACGGCGAAGACGGGGTCGGCCGCGATGTACGAATCCTCGTTCAGCTCCCGGCGGAGTCCCCTGTCCGTCCCGTAGCCGTAGCTGAGGCTGAGTCCCGGCCCCGGCTGGATGGTGGAGGAAACACTGGCGGGGTGCTGGTTCATGCCTGTCCTAGGTAAAAGGTACGGTCTCCGAAATGCACGCTGGATCCCGGGGTAACAAAGGTGGGGACGCCCGGCGCCAAGGGGGTGCGCAGGCCGTCCGGGGTGGTGACGGCGCTTCCGTTGGTGGACTGCCGGTCCGTCACCCAAATGCCTGCGCCGTCGGTGAGCAGGTGCAGGTGGGTCTTGGAGATGGAACGCCCGGGATCGTCCACGGCCAGCAGCTGTGCGTTCTGCTCCCCGGTTTTCCCCACCGGGTTGCGGCCCACCAGGACGCTGCGGTCCAGCTGGAAGTCGCGGCCGTCGTCCAGGCGGATCCGGAGGACCGCCACAGGGGCCGGGCCGCCGGTTCCGGGGCGCACCTGGGTGCGTTCGATGTCGTCGTCCACGTGCTGCGGGGGTAGCCGGTGGCCGGCTCCGGAACCCGTCGGTGCAAAACCCGGCGCGAAGGAGGGCGGCGAGGTGTACGGCATGGTGTTCGACGGCGAAGGTGCTTGGGGTGCCGGAGGTTGCGGTGCTGGAGGTTGCGGAGGTGGCGTTTGGCCTGCAGTGGCGCCGGCCACCGGGGACAGCACCGGCTGCACGGGCGGCAGGTCCAGCGGCGCGAAGCTGTAGGGCCCCTGAATGCCGCCGGTAGTGAGGGGGTCGCGGCCGGCCTTGACGTCGAACACCAGGGTTCTCGCGGCGCTGTCATTCCAGCCGCGTAGGCCGCCGTTCTTGTCCCACCGGTTGGAAACAACCACCAGCACGGCCCAGACGGCACCGACCAGGAGCAATGGGCCAAGGATGAACAGGGCGGCGTCAAACCATTTAAAGACCACCACCAGCACCGCGGCCAGCACGGCCAGCAGGACGCCTGCCCCGGTGATGAGGCCCCGCAGGAACACGGGACCGGCGCCGGGGGCATAGCCGTCCTGGTCCGCGCTGCGGATCCCCATGAGCAGGTTGCCCGGCGTTTTGCCGGTGCGGGCCTCCATGCCGAGCACCACGGACAGGTAGGCCAGGGTCAGGCCGAGGCCGATGCCGCCAAAGAGCACCAGGGAGGAGGTGTCGTAGACAATGAAGCCGCCGCTTCTGGTCCGGGTGATCCCGGCGAATCCGATGGCAAACGTCACCACCAGGACCGCCACCCCCGGCAGCCAGTCGATCACGGCAGCGCCAAGCCGCTTGCCCGCCGCAGCCGGAACAAGCTCAAGGTTCACTGCCATTCCCGTTCCTCCCCCTGGAGCGGCCTCCACCCTTGTGGAACCGCCGGCCCTGCCCGGCGCGGTGCCAGTGTTCAAGGTGCCCGCGTAGGCGGTGCCCCTCAATGCCGTGCCCGCCGGCTGACCTGCCGGGGGCCTTTCTACTACCGGGATAGTACCGGGAATCCCGGGCGGGTGCGCGTGGCGCGCCTCCCCGGCACGGCTCCCGTCGTGCTCCACCGGCAGGTCAGTGGTGCGGGGGCGCCGCGCCGCACGGTTGGGCAGCGGCGCTCCGCAGGCGGTGCAAAAGGTGGCCCCCGCCCGGAGGTGCTGTTGGCAGCGCGGGCAGCGTTCGGCGTCGAAGCTCATTGCCCGCCGCGTCCTTCCTGGCCGGCTCCCTGCTGGGCGGCTCCCTGTTGGCTGGCTCCTTGCCGGTCCGGCGCACCGGCACTGCCGGAAGCACGACGGCGGCGGGCGGCAATGAAGCCGGACACCGCCGGCAGCACCAGCCGGCCGCCGCGCAGGCTGGTGCCCTTGCCGGAGTTCATGGCGGTCCGGGCGTCGGCAAGCAGCGAGCGCGGCGAGAACCGTGCCTGCTGACGGCGCCAGAACCCCATGCCCGAGGTCATCTCCTTGAGGGAACCGTCAACGAGGGTCCAGTACTCGCGGACGTCCTCCTCGGTGGGTTCCCCAGCACCGAAGATCGACGCGTCGGCCCGGCGCGCCAGCAGGGTGGTGGTCCCCTGGGCCGCCGGGAAGGCATCGGCCAGGACCGCTGCGCTCTCGCGCCGCGTCGAGCGGGTGTCGACGGCGGCCCCCAGGTCGGTGGCCAGGCTCACCACCTCGTTCCAGCCTCCGCCCACACGCTGGGCGGGGTGGCCGTCGCGGAAACGCGACTTCCGCCGTCGTGCCTTCAACAACGCGATCAGCAACAGCGGCAGGGCCAGGACCACCAGCGGAATGGCGGCGACTCCAAGCGCGCCCAGGAGTGCGCCCCAGAACAGCCAGGGGTTGTTCTTCTTCTGGTCCGCGTCCAGGGCGTCCGGTGAGGAGTCCGGCGGCAGATCCGCGGGCTCCTGCGGCGGGGGCGGCGGCTGCAGCACCTGCGGCTTGGGCTTGGACTTATTCTCGGGATCCGGCGGGATGGGGATGTTGTCCTTGGGCGGGGTGGGATCGAAACTGACCCAGCCCACCCGCTCAAACGCGACCTCCACCCAGGCGTGGACGTCCTGCCCGGTGATCTTCACCTCGCCTGCGCCGTTTTCCGGGCTGGTGGGCTCCGGGTAGAAACCCATCACCACGCGGGACGGGATGCCCAGGTGCCGGAGCATCAGGGACATGGCGACCGCGTACTGTTCATCGTCACCGAGCATCTGCTTGGCCGTCAGCAGGTTGCGGATCCGGGCGGCACCGTGGCCGGAGACGCTGGGCAGCTGCCCCTCGCTCACCAGGCCGTTGCTGAAGGCCCCCGTCTTTTGGAAGTGCGCCTCGATCTGGCGCACCCGGTCGATGGCGGTGGGAGCGTCGGCGGACAGGTCATTGGCCTGGGAACCCACCACCGGCGGAACTTCCAGCGGGTCGGGAAGGGAGACCTTGGCGAAGTCGTACTGCGTCAGCTGCCCGTGCTCGAGCTTTACGGGGTCGGACACCTGCACCCTGTACGAGTCGCCGCGGGTCAGGCCGTTGGTGGTGACGGCGGTGTCCGTTCCGGCGTTGAAGTAGAGGCCGGCAGCCGCGGCGGTGCCGGCCTGGTCAAAGCTGATGCCCGTGGTTTTCCGGCCGCCGGGGACGAAGAAGCCCTGGTAATCCTCCACGGTGATGCTGATCGAGTAATCCTTCGTGGGCACCACCCCGAATGTGTCTGCGAGGGTGTTGATGGACTTGGCGTCGCCCACCTTGCTGAAGTTGCCGGAGCCGTTGGGGTCCATGTTGTAGTTGGTGCCGTTGAAGGCGTCCAGGGCTCCAAGGCGCACCCGGCCGTCACGCGGAAGCCCGTTGACCACGAACAGGGTGTCGTCCTTCTTGTCCTTGACGTAGGTCCGGAAACTGGCCAGGGGCGTGATGTAGTCCTTGGGATCGAACGGCGGGACCACCACGTTGCGGAGGACCTTGCGGTCCCCGCCGGCACTGACCAGGGGTGCGGCCACCGCGGTGATTCCCACGCTCAGGGCGATCACTCCCGCGGCCATGCCCAGTCGGCGGACCCGGGCCCGGCGTGCGGTGGCGCTGTCCGTCTGCGGATTGTTCACCGCCACCCTGCGCGTGCTGTTGCGGCGCAGGGCGTCCCTGCGGAAAGTTGCCCACGCGATGCCGAGCACGGTCAGTCCGATGCCGCGTTCCAGGGTCAGGAAGGCGGCGTTGGTGCTGAAGGCGATGCCCGTGACGAACAGGACCAGTACCGGGAGAAGGGGCAGGTAGGGGCTCTTTGCCCGCCAGGTCAGGAGCGCGGCCACAAGTGCCGTGACCAGGGAACTCAGGAAGGGGACGATGAGCACGCCGCCGGCGGTTCCCACCGGCACGCCCACCGTGAGCATGTCCTTCCAGGCGAAGACGACGCCCAGGAGCAGGGTCCGCAGCGAATCCAGGGTGGGGACGAATCCGGCGATGGCGGAGTCCGGCACGGCCAGCCAGGTCCCGAACACCAGGTAGCCGGCAAGGGCCAGGGCGGTGGTGATCAGCAGCCCCAGGCGCAGGTGGGCGTTGGCCGCGCCGATGGCCAGGCCCAGGATGATACCGCCGAACCCGGACAGGAGGTAGTAGGGGTCACCGCCGAAGCTCAGGCCGAAGCCGAGCAGGCCCAGGCCCAGCAGGACCACCAGGGCTCCGGAGTCGAGCAGGAAATGCCAGGTGGGCTGGCCATTGGCGAAGGCTGAGTCCGGGTTGGCGGCCTTGCGGCGGATACGGGTTTGCGGGGACCGCGTGTGTGGGGGTCGCGTGTACGGGGGCTGGCCCGGTGCGGCGCTCATGCGGCAGCCTTTCTCAGCACGATGGCAAGGTCGGCCAGGTCGCCGAGCGTCAGGACAGTGAGGTCTGCGATGTTGGCCCTGGTGGGCGGCGCGCCGGCTTCCACCCGTACCGCCAGGCTGCGGACGCCGGGCGGGACGGACGCGGCGGCGGTACGAAGCTGGGTTGCGGTCACATTGCTGCCCACCACGAAGAACACCACGGAGGCGTTGGGCACGGTGTCGGCCAGGGTCCTGGCGAGGTCGACGGCGGTGCGGCGCATCGGGGTGCCGACGATCCGGGTCATGTCATCGAGCATGGTGCGGCCGGTTTCGCAGCGCAGCGGCCCCTTTTGCGTGAGCACATCGAGTTCGCGCTGTTCACGGATTGCCTGCCGGCCAATGGAGGCAGCCACGGAGACAGCCATCTCGAATTCGTTCTCGGAGCCATATTCGTCCGTGTTGACGGACAGCGAAATGGCGAGGTGGGCGCGGCGGGTTTCCTCGAATTGGCGCACCATCAGTTTGTTGGTGCGGGCCGTGGTCTTCCAGTGGATGTGCCTGCGGTCATCGCCCGGCACGTAGTCCCGCAGGGCGTGGAAGGAGACGTCCGCGCTGGAGAGGTCCGTGGTGGGCATACCTTCAAGGTCACGGATGAAGCCTGCGGCAGAGCCAGCCAAGGCAACAGTGCGCGGGTGGACAAAGAGGTCCTCGGGCCCGGTCCAGAGGACCTGGCGGCGCAGCAGGTGCAGCGGGTCGGCCCGGACGGAACGGACCGGTCCCACCACGATCACGGCTCGCCTGGCGGTGGGGATGGTGAACAGGTCCTCGTGGATCTGGCCGGGCTTCATCCGCGGCAGATGGAAGACGGCCGTGGTGCTGCCCACCGGGAGTTCCAGCGCGGCCGGCAGCAACGGACGGGCGGAGGTGTTGGAGACGGCGATGCTGCCCACAGCGCTGTCCCCCACCGCCACCCGCGTGCGGGCGAGGTCCAGGACCACCCCGTAGGAGGACCGGCCGAGGATGAAGGCAACGGCGATCACGAACATCACGAAGGCGGCGATGGACGCGGCCGTGGCTTCCTGCCAGCCGAATGCCTGGCCGGTGGTCCACAGCAGGATGGCGGCAGCCAGCACGGACCAGCCCAGGATGCTGACAACGGACAGCACGGGCCACGCGTACTTCAGCCAGTTGTCCCGGACGGCCCGCCAGGCGGGCGCGAGGGCGAGCAGGGCGGTGCTGCTGGCTTCGGACCATACCGCTGCAGGATGCAGCCGGGCGGGGCGGCCGTTCCGGTGGAAGGGCTGCTGGAGACGCTCTGCGAGCCGGGTCAACCGGCTGCCGCTGGACGTGCCGTCGGACATAAGGGTGTGCCTTCGTTGTTGCGCGGGGATGGCGGTGGTTGGGGCTGCGGCCTGGGACTGCGGGCCGGGCGGTTCAGGCGTTGGTGCGCTGCTGCGGGGCGGCGACGTCGGCCAGGATCCTGGTGAGCACGGCTTCGGCGGTGGCGCCGGAGAACTCCGCTTCGGGGTCCATGACGAACCGGTGGGTCCACACCACGGGTGCCAGTTCCTTGATGTCATCCGGCAGCACGAAGTTCCGTCCCTGCGCGGCGGCCCAGACCTTGGCCGCGCGGACCATGGCCAGGGCGCCGCGGACGGAGACGCCGAGCCGGGTCTCCGGGGCGCTGCGCGTCTCCTCGCACAGCCGGGAGATGTACTCAAGCACGGCGGTGTCAACGTGCGCCGTTGCGGCGAGATCGGCCATGTCCGCGACGGCCTGGGTGGTGATCACGGCGGACAGATCCTTGGACCGGTCCTTCAGGTTGTTTCCGCCCAGGAGCCGGACGGTGGAGGCGTGGTCCGGGTATCCAATGGAGGTCTTGATCAGGAACCGGTCCAACTGGGCCTCGGGCAGGCGGTACGTACCTGCCTGCTCGATCGGGTTCTGGGTGGCCATGACCATGAAAGGGCGGCCTGCCTGGTACGTGACGCCGTCCACGGTAACCCGGGATTCCTCCATGACCTCCAGCAGCGCCGACTGGGTCTTCGGCGACGCACGGTTGATCTCGTCGGCCAGGACAATGTTGTTGAAGATCGGGCCCTTGTGGAACTCGAACTTCTGCGTCTTCTGGTCGTAGATCGTCACACCGGTCACGTCGGAGGGAAGCAAGTCCGGGGTGAACTGAATGCGGTTGTTGGAGCCCTGCACCGTGGCGGCGAGGGCCCGGGCAAGGGAAGTCTTACCCGTCCCGGGTGCGTCCTCGAACAGGACGTGTCCCTCGGCCAGCATGGCAGTGAAGGTCAGCCGGATGACGTGTTCCTTGCCCAGCACCGCCTGCCCCACGTTGGCAACCAGCTTTTCGAATGTGTCGGCAAACCACTCGGCCTGCTCGATGGTCATGGTCATGAAGGGGTCCTTTTCGAAGGTAGTAGAGGCGTTCCGGGTGGATTAGCGCTTGGGCATCCCGGCAGGCGGGTTCCCGGGATGGTTGGTTGTGTCGCTTCGGACGTAGTTCCCGGCGGCAGCGCCACTGGTGAGGTGGTACCAAATGCCTGAGGGGTTCTCGTTCGTCTTGTACCAGACCACGTAGAAGTCCGAATTGGCGGGCTGGTTCGCCGGCATCCATTTGCCGCCGCCCACGCAATCGGACGGATTGCCGGCACGGAAGCTGTCGGTTCCGTAGCCCGGTTCCGTGCAGCTTCGAACCGGGGTCGCCGTGATACTCCAGGACGTTGGTACCGGGGGCGGCGGCTCCGCGCCGCTGCGGGAGGTGTCGCTGCCAATCCGGCCCGGCTGCCCGGCACTGATGGCACGCACCTCAAGCTTGTGGGTTTCGCTGTAGCCAACACTCTTCGAGAAGCTCCGCTGCTGGGTGTCCTGCCACGGACCGTTGTCCAGGCTGTACTGGTACCCAGTCACCGCCCGGCCGTTGCCGCTTGGCTGGTTCCACGTCCACGACACCGTCTTGTCGCCAACACCGCTGCTGCTGCTGCCGGTGACTGTCGGAGCAAAAGCGAGGCCGTAAGGGTTGACGGCGTTGGAAGGTGTGCTTGCGTCGCCGGCGGTAGTGCTGCGGGACGATACAGCCCACACCACGACTGATGTCTGGGTACCGTTGGGCGCCGCAACCACGCCGCCGCCGGCAGGGATGCTGCCCGAGCCATCTCCTGACGTGAGGCTGTAACGGTAGGTGATCTCAGTGGGCGCTGAGCCGTTCCGCTGGGCGTCCGTCAAAACCGGGAACCGCACGTCGATCTTGCCGCCGTTGGCGTTGGTATCCACCAGGGTTGCGCTTGGCTGTCCAACGGTTCCAGGTTTACCCACCGCCCGGGTTGCAGCCGACGGTGCACTGGTTGCGCTCGTACCAGCCTTGTTCGTGGCTGACACCGTGAAGGTGTAGCTCGACTCGGAGTTGTCCACCGTCACGTTCTGCGAGGTGGCCGCAACCTGCTGGCTGGCGACCGGCGCCCCGCCGCGCAGCGTAGTGAGCGTGTACGACGACACGGCATCACCGTTGTTGTTGGGCGCGGTCCACACCACACGCAACTGGCTCTGCGAACCCACCGGGGTTGCCTGGGCCACGCTGGGCGCGGCAGGAGTCGCGGGGACGCCGGCCGGTACTTCCGCCGCCGAATACGGGCTCCACTCGGACGGGTCCTTGGCGTCGTTACGGGCCAGGACCCGGACCTTGTAGGAGACGCCGTTCTGGAGGCCCTTCCAGACGTAACTGACGGCCGTCAGTCCCTGGATCTGGGCGTTCTGGCCGGCGGGCGCCGGGGAGATCTCGAGGTCGTAGGACTTCACCGGGGAGCCCTTGCTGGCCGGAGCGGTCCAGTTGACGGCCAGTTGCTTGTCGCCGAACTTCAGCGACGGCGCCAGCGGAGTATCCGGCTTCACGTCAGGCCGGATGTCGGCAGACGCCGGCGACCGGTCCGACTCACCGAACTCGTTGGTGGCCGTCACCTGGAAGTGGTACGTGGTGTTGTTGGTCAGGCCGTTCAACGTGCAGGTGTTGGCGGGGCAGTCCTGCCGGAAGCCGCCCTCCCCGTACACCGTGTATTTGGTGATGGGCGAGCCGCGGTCTGCCGGTGCGGACCAATTGAGCAAAGCGGTTTGATCACCCACACTTTGTGCCTGCGGCGTGGTGGGTGCTGCAGGTTCGTCCTTGACGGTCAGCCGTAGCCGTGCTGTCGCGTGGCGGGAGGGATCACCTGTCTTGTCCTCCACCGTGTAGGCCACCACCATGGTCCCGGTGAAGCCGGGAGCAGGCGTAACCGTTACCGAGTCGCCGTTGACGCCCACATTGCCGCTGCCCGTTTCGGTGTTGGCCGCAATGATCTTCAGCGGTGTTTCCGGGAACGGGTTGGCGTCGTTTGCCAATACGTTGATGGTCAGAGGCTTGCCGGCGGCGGCGTTGGGTTCCAGGTCGTCGTTGGCCACCGGCTTGGGCCGGTTCGAGGCGGTCACCGTGAGCTGGTAGGTGGCGGTGGCTTCGAGGCCGCGGGGGTCTGTGGCCTTGACCTGCACGGCGGTCCTGGTTCCGGTGGCCGTGGAATCCGCCGCGGAAACCTTCAGGGTCTTGCCTTCGATCCGTGCGCTGAAGCCGCCGGGCGGGTCGCCCACCAGTTGGTACTTCATTTTCCCGACGTCGTCCTGGTCGGGATCCGAGGTCAGCTTGCCCAGGTCAGTACTTGCCGAGTCACCTTTGGGAACGTCCACGGCGGCGCCCAGCAGCTCAGGCGCGTTGTTCTTGTTGGGGTCCGGGAGCACCTTGGTGCGGATGCTGAGTGTGGACTTCAGGCCGGCGGGATCGTCCGGGCCGGTGCCGTCGGTCACCTCGAACGTCAGCGATCCCGGCCCCACGTAGCCGGCACCTGCCGTGTATTTCAGGCCGGCGCCGTCGCGCGTGACCGGGTCGCCGCCGTCGGCACCAATGAGCTTGATCCGGTCCACCTGGGTGAGCCGCGGCGACCTGCCTTCCCGCACCTCGACCCACTCTTTCAGGTCGACGTCGACGGACTGGCCAGCCACCACTTCAAGGACCTCGTCCTTGGCGAGGGTGGGAACCTGCTGCCCCAGGCCAGGCACCCAGATGATGGCGGTGGACTGCTGGCCGTCCACGTCTTCCACAGTGTAGGGGATGAGCTGGGGCTGTTCGGCCAGGTCAACCAGCATGTTCCCGTTGCCGCCGGGCCGCGCCGTGGGGGTTTCGGTGCTGATCTTCAGGTTCTCGCCCACGCCGTCCGGGTCCTCGTCGTTCTTGAGGACGGGAACATCCACGGCCGTCTTTCCCATGGCCTGCGCTGACGTCACCCTGTCGTCGCGGGCAACCGGCGCCTTGAGGGGCACGTCATTGTCCACCACCAGGCGGATGGTGGCCTGGGCGGCGGCGTCCCGGTCGTCGACGACGGTGTAGCGGACGTTGACGGTTCCGGCCTCGTTGGGGGCCAGGAGGATGACGCGGCCGCTGTTCCTGCTGACGGTGGCCTGCAGTGCAGGGTCGGCCTCGATGCCGTCGGTGAGGATCCGGATGCGGTCGCCGTCGGGATCGGTATCGTTGGCGGTCGCGTCGACGGCGATCTGCCGGCCGGGACGCACCCGGACCTCGTCATCCACCGGGGTGGGCTTCTGGTTGGTCTCGCCGCGCGGTGCGATGCCCACCGTCACGGTGCCCGTGTTGATGGCACCCTGGCGGTCCACCACTTTGTAGCGGAACGTGTCCGTACCGGTACCATCCCCAGCGGCGGTGAAGTCGATGAAGTTGCTGCCCACCGTGGCCGTTCCCATCGCAGGGGTGCTGTCGATGCCGGTCAGCTGCACGGAGTCGCCGTCGGGATCGATGCCGTCGAGGGGCACGGGAATCCGGACGGTGCCGGCGGCCACCACCCGGGCGGTCAGGTTGCGCGGCTGGGGCCGGGAATTCTCCGCGCCCTCCAGCGGAAGAATGTGGATGGTGACGGCGGCCGCGCTTTTCTGGCCCTGTGGATCCACCGCGTTGTAGATGGCGCGCACGGTCTTGGGCTGGGCGCCTGCGATGAAGCGGAGCGTGTTCTCGGAGACGAAGCTCTTGCCGTCGGCAGGATCCACGGCCTGCGGCAGGACGGGGTCCACGGTCAGTTCCTGCCCCTGGGGATGGGTGTCGTTGTCCAGGACCGGGATGGTGACAACGTCGTTGACGCGGACATTGACTTCGTCGGGTTTGGGCTGCGGGGCTTCCACCACCGCCGGGGCGGGGACGGGGACCACGGATACGCTGCCGGTGGCCGACTTCCTGCCGTTGGACATGGTGTATTCGAACAGGATGGGGTCCTTGGTCCCCAGGATGTCGCTGATCCGCAGGACGCTGTGGTTGATCACGCTGACGGATACGGTGGCGTTGTCAGGGAGTTTGACGGACTGGAGTACCAGGACGCCGCCGGAGGGGTCGGAGTCGTTGGCCAGGGGGTCCAGCAGGACGCTTCCGCCGGTGGGCATCAGGGCCACGTCATGCACTGCCACGGGATCCCCGCCGTCGTTGCCGGATTCGACGTCCACGCGGATGAGGCCCTGGCTACTCTGCGGCCCGTTGCTGGCAATGTACGTCAGGTAGACCGGCCCGGGGGTGGTGCTGCGGAAGGTAAAGGTTCCACCGTCGGTAACCGGGCCGAGTTCGGCGGGGCCGTTGGCTTCCACCTGGGCCAGGCGGAGGGCGCCTCCGTTGGGATCGACGTCGTTCTTCAGCGGGGAGATGACCAGGTCCTGGCCCACGACGGCGGTGACGTGGTCGGCGTTGACCACGGGCGCCAGGGCGCCGGGCGGCTGCACGTTGACCACCACCTTGCCGGTGACGGTCGCACGGCCGTCCCAGATGGTGACCTGGACGTTTTTCTTGCCGGCGGTTGCGCCGGAGTCCTGGAAGGTGAGCAGGCCGTCGCGCCGGACCTTGACCTGGTCCTGGTCGTTGTCGGCTTTCGCGTCCAGCAGGACCAGGTCGTCGCCGTCGGGGTCGATCCAGTCGGTGAGGATGTTCTGGCTGACGGCCTTGCCCTGTTCCACCAGCATGGTGGTGTCTTCGCCGCGCTTGAACTTTGGCGGTTTGTTTTCGTCAGGTCCCACCACGCTGAGCGTGACCTGGCCGGTGGCGGACAGGCCGCGGCCGTCGGAGGCGCTGTAGTTGAAGGTCTCAGTGCCGGGTTTGGCCTCGGCCGGGACGGTGACCTGGAACGCCGTGCCGCCGTAGATGCTTTCCAGGCTGCCGGACTTGGGTCCGGAGTCCCCCACCGCTGCGGTGAGCACGTCGCCGTCGGGGTCCGAGTCGTTGTCCAGGACGCTGAGGATGGTGGTGCGGCCGGGGCGGACCCCGACGGCGTCGGGCTTGGTTTCCGGCGGCCGGTTGGGCTTGGTCCGGTCCGGGAGGATGTTGATGGTGTTGTTGTCCGCCGATTCCTGGTCCTGGTCATCGGATTGGTTTTTAGGTGGGATGACGTCGTCCCAGTTGTTGACCAGCTGCATGTTCTGGTTCACCAGCCACACGTTCCCGGAGTTCACATCGTTGAGGACCACCAGGTCCCGGTTCACCCGGAAAACATACGACGGCGACGCACTCGCCTTGGGTACGTCCACCTTCTTATCGTCCCCGTCATTGACGCAATCCCGGACGTACTTGTTCGCCCCGGACCATGCCGCGTGCACACACCCACCCAACTGCACCGGGGCAGCCGGAACACCCTCGCCGTCGAACGAAACCGTCTTCGCGGTGGAACCGTCAAGGGGCTGCTTCAACAACGCCTTCCGCGTGGCCACGGCAACAACATCACTGCCCGGCCCGGCCTGCTGCAGCTTCGCATCCCGCGCGTTCTCCAGCGCCAACCGCTTGCCGCCCGGAAGGAACAGGTTTCCCGCCGCGGGGTCCAGGACCACCGGCCGGTCCCCCACTACGGTCATCTGCAGATCCCCGGCGCCCTTCAGCCCGTCCCACGTCTCGGACTCCGAGGACGCCACCGCACCGTTCGCATCCACCCCGGTCACGGACACCACACCGGTCTTCGGGTCCGCCGAATAGATCCGGTCATCGGAGCCCACCGCCGAGACAATGCCGGCAGAACCCACCAGCACCGGTTCCGAGGCTTCCTTGTCAAAACCATTCACGGTGGACGGCGACACCGCCCACACCTTTCCCGACGCAGGGTCAGTCACCGAAATGGTGCGCGCACCAAAACTCACATCAGCGGCGCCGGGCAACTGCTTATCCCCACCCAAACGCATATTCGCCGGAGACACCTGGTTCAACGTCGAACCAGTCTCATCATCAACAAACACCTCACCGGCATGCTGCAACACATCGAACGTGGTGGACGCCGGCGTCACCGCACCATCCAAAACCCGCGACGGATAATTCAACCGGCCCACCGCGTTCTTCGACTTGGACACCACCCACACGCCACCGTCGTTCAACTCCACCTCGGTGGTCTTAAACCCCGGATACAACACAGCACCCGTCACCACTACAGCCACCACAGCACCAAACGCAGTACCGGACGCGAGTTTCCTGCGTCGCCTATCCAGCCCAAGCTTCCCCAGCAGAGTTGTCACAGCGTTATTTTTCCCTCAGATTGTGTAGCCGTAAGGCAGCCGTTGCAGAGACCGCTGCAAGGCTCTCTTTTCCCCGGCGCAAGCCTACCGAGTGGCGGAGACTGCCGCGATGGGGAGAACTTCCCGCGTACCCGGATGCTGGGCTCCCCGGATCCCATCCCGTTCCCGTCACCACAGCATGCGCAGAAGCCGGGCACCACAAGAGTACCGTCAATTCACCAACAAGTGGATAAACCACCGCGCCGAGTGCGGCCGCCGCCCTGGGGCGGCGCGGGTGCCAGGAGTCCCTAGTCCAGGACCAGGCCCTTGCCGCGGCCACGGGTGAGGCGGACCGGGTTGATTTCACCGAAGCCGCGGACGTTTTCCGGGGCCTGGGGAATCATGACGAAGCGCTCGTCATGCTCCAGCGCCGAGGCGGTCATGGAGTCCACCAGCACCGTACCGGGGTCCGCAAGGGTGGTCAGGCGGGCTGCCAGGTTAACAGTGGGGCCATAGATGTCGCCAAGGCGGGAGAGGATCCTTCCCCACACCATCGCCACACGCGCTTCGGGAAGGATCTCGTCCTCGGTGAAGGCCTCGGCCAGCGCCAAGGAAATCTCAGCACCGGCCGCCGGGGTTTCGGCGATGTAGAGGACTTCGTCGCCCACGGTCTTGACCAACCGGCCACCGCCCACGGAGATGATTTCGGCGCACTTGTTTTCGAAGCGCTGGACCAGCCGGGCGAGCGTCTTTTCGTTCATCCGGCGGGACAGGCTGGTGTAGGAGACCAGGTCCGCAAAGCCCACGGCGCGGGCCAGGGGCAGCGGAGCGTCGTCCTCATCGCCTTCCCGGCCTTCCTCGCTGGCCTGCAGCCCGGCCTCGGCGCGCACCGCCAGACGCTGGACGCCTGCGTTGAGCTGGCGCCGCCAGGAATACACCAGCACCTCTTCGAGGGCGTCCACCAGTGCGGGAAGTTCGTTGACCAGGCGTTTGCGGGCCACGGCATCGGTGACGCCCTGCTCGTGCACCATGTCCTCCACCAGGGCTTCGATCTGCCAGACCACCATGCGGTCGGTCATCTGCCCGATGGAGCGGGTCACCGAGATGGCTGCTTCTTCCGTGAGCTTTCCGGCGCGGACCAGGTCCACCACGGTGGACAGGGCAGCCTGGTCGCGTTCGGTGAAGGCGACGTCCTCGTCACCGAAATTCGGGAACCCAAGGGCACGCCAGAGCTTGCGGGCAGAGAGCAGGGAGAGTCCCGCACCGGCGGCAACTTCACGACGTCGGAGCTTGCGTTCCCCGCCCAGGAGGCGTGCCTCGAGGGCCTTCATGGCCAGCCGTTCGGCGGACATTGCACCGGTGGGCGGATGCCGGTCCACGGACGGCCCAGGATCGGCCGGCTCCCGTTCGGGCGCGGCGTCGCCTGCAGCGTTCACCCCGGCGGCTGCAGCAGCAGGTTCAAAGGCGGCGGTGGCAGGGGCGATGCTGTCGACGCGTTCCTGCTGGTCCTCATCGGTCATCCCGTCCACCTTCTCTCATGTCCTCCGGAAAAGCACCGGCGGGGTAATGCGTTGTGCCCGGCTGGGCCGCGCGGTCATCCGGGCCTTCATCCGGCAGTTCCCCGATGGCGTCGAGGATAAAGTCGCGGAACCTGGCCACCTCAGGCACGTCGCGAAAGGTCACCACGCCCTGGTACCCGGTTTCCAAGGATATATTCCCCGAACGCACCAAACGCTGCAGCAAGGATTCGTGGACCGTCAGGTTACGCACCGATGCCAGGTTCACCTGCTGGTCCCGCCGGTTCAGCAGCCCGTAGCGGGCCACCATCCGCTGGCTGGTGAGCGTGTAGCGGGTGCCCTGCCAGCGGAGCAGGCGGGGCAGGCAGTAGCCCAGCCATACAGCCGCAGCCGCGACGACGCAGGCGGTGACGAGCCACGGCGTCCACTGGCGGCCAAGGGCGGGCGCCATGCGGGCCGCCCCGCCGCGGATAATCCAGGCGCTGGCGTAGGCCGCCAACGCCGGCGCCAGCACGAAGGCCACGGCGGCCCCGGCCAGCTTCCTGGGCTGGGGACGGGTAGTGACGATGACCTGCTCCCCGGGAAAGAGGGTTTTACGCATAACCGCCTTGGCTGGGTGCATCCGGTGCCGTCCAGGGCCGCAGGTGCACGACGTCTCCGGCGGTGACCACGTGCTCCCGCGAGTCACGATCAACCACTAATAGGGAGCCGTAGTCATCCAGGCGGGAGGCGTGTCCAATGATTTCGTGGTCACCGGGCAGCTGCGCCCGCACCTGCTTGCCCAAGGTGACCATCACGGCTTCCACCCTCTTGTGCAGGGATGGCCCGCCCGCCATCCCGGCCGCGGGGTCGCCGTCGGCGTTGCAGAAACTGCGGTACAGGACCGCAAAGTTGGTCAGGTAGCTCTTCAGCAGTGCGGTGCGGTCGGTAGTGCGGGCATCCTCCAGGGCCACGGAGGTGGCTGTGGGAACCGGAAGTTCGGTTTCGCGCAACGTAACGTTCAGGCCGGTCCCCAGGATGACGGGAGGCACGTTGCCGTCAACCATCGGGCCCAGCTGGGCCAGGATGCCGGCGATCTTCCTGCCGCGCACCAGGACGTCGTTGGGCCACTTGAGTTCGGCCGGAATGCCGGCCGTTTCCAGCAGGGTTTCACGCAGCGCGAGGGCCGCGATGAGGGACAACCAGGAGTAGCTCTGGGTGGGCAAGGGCCTGCCCTCCGCGTTGACCGGGCGGAGCACCACGGACACGGAGACCGAGCTCAGCGGCGGCGCTTCCCAGCGCCTGTCCAGCCGTCCCCTGGCGGCAGTCTGGTACTCGGCGGTCAGCACGGAGAGGTCCGGCCACGCTGACGGTTCCAGGGTGACGCCGCGCAGGAGGTCCGCGTTGGTGGAGCCGGTGGAGTCCACCACGTCAAGCCGGGGGATGCCGGTGGCGGACAGGAAGCGCTCATCCGCCAGGTCCCTCCGGTTCAGGGGCGTACCGGGGGTGTGTGCGTCATCCATAGCTAAATCCTACAGAGCCAACCTGTGCCAGCCCGCGCCCGTTCCCGCCCTACAGGAAGATGTCCGCTACGAGGCGGTCCTCCGGCGCTCCGAGGCTGTACGGGCGGAAATCGGTTACCCCCGCTGCCGCCAGCACCTGCTCGTCCGTATAGAAATTGCCCGACGGCGGCCCGCCGGCGGCAAGGTTGCTGCCGGTCAGGATGGCATGGGCTGCGTCCGCCATGATTTGCGGGCCACGCGCGGCCAGCACCATGGTTTCGCCGTGGGGCATGTTCCGGATGGCAGCAGTGTCAATCAGGGTGCACGGCCACAGTGAGTTGACCCTGATGCCGTCAGCCTTCAGTTCCTCCGCCAGCCCCAGCGTGGTCAGGCTCATCCCGTATTTGGCCATGGTGTACGCAAGGTGCTTTCCGGCCCAGAAGGGGTCGAGGTTCAGCGGTGGTGAGAGCGTGAGGATGTGCCCCTGTTCCGATTTCCGGAGCGCCGGGAGCGCCAGCTTGGACAACAGGAAGGAGCCGCGGACGTTGATGTCCTGCATCAGGTCGTACTTTTTCATGTCCACGGCGTCCGTGGTGGAGAGGTCGATGGCGGAGGCGTTGTTGATGACGATATCGATACCGCCGAACCGCTCAACGGCTGCGGCCACGGCGCCAGCCACGTCTTCGTCCCGGCGCACGTCGCCCACCAGCGGCAGCGCCTGGCCGCCGGCCTTCACGAGCTCCCCGGCCGCGGTGAACACGGTGCCCGCCAGTTTGGGATGCGGCTCCCCCGTCTTGGCCAGGAGCACGATATTGGCGCCATCCCGGGCCGCCCTCGTGGCAATGGCCAGCCCGATTCCGCGGCTGCCGCCGGAGATCAGGATGGTCTTGCCCGCCAGGGAACCTGCCGCCCGGTAGGGGCTTTCGGGAACGTGCAAAGCATCGTCGCTTGAAGTCATGGGAACACTGTAACCCAAGTAAGTTACCGGTGAGTAACATTGTGGAGAGGTTGCTGGAACGGCAGAAAATTGTAGGTTCCCTACAGCTGCGGGCGTCCACAGCGTCATTAGACTTGCCAGCAGGGTTCGTCTTTTGTGTGGATGCTACTTAAAGCTCCGGACAGCACGGCCCCGCCAGCCAACAGAACTGACCTGCTACAGAGCCGGAGACACTTGATGAGCCACGATCTGACAACGACAGCGGGAAAGATTGCCGATTTCCGCGACCGCCAGGCGCGCGCCGAACAGCCCTCCGGCCCCGAAGCCATCGAAAAGCAGCATGCCCGCGGCAAGAACACGGCCCGCGAGCGCATTGCCCTGCTGCTGGACGAAGACTCGTTTGTTGAATTCGATGCCCTGGCGGTGCACCGCTCCACCGCCTTCGGCATGGAGAAGAAGAAGCCCCTGGGCGACGGCCTGGTCTCCGGCTACGGCACCGTGGACGGCCGGCTGGTGGCGGTGTATAGCCAGGACTTCACCGTCTACGGCGGATCGCTGAGCCAGGTCAACGGCGAAAAAATCGTCAAGGTCCAGGAATTCGCGCTCCGCAACGGCTGCCCCGTCGTCGGCATCCTGGACGGCGGCGGCGCCCGCATCCAGGAAGGCGTGGCCTCACTGGCAATGTTCGCGGACATCTTCCGCAACAACGTCCACGCCAGCGGCGTGGTGCCGCAGATCTCCCTGATCATGGGCCCGTCCGCCGGCGGTGCCGCCTACTCCCCCGCCCTCACCGACTACGTGGTGATGGTGGACAAGACTTCGCACATGTTCATCACCGGCCCCGACGTCATCAAGACCGTCACGGGCGAGGACGTGGACATGGAGACCCTGGGCGGCGCCCGGCAGCACAACGCCACCACCGGAACCTCCGCCTACCTGGCCTCGGATGAAACAGATGCCATCGAGTTCGTGCGGGAACTGCTGGACTTCCTGCCCTCCAACAACCTCTCCGAAGCACCGGTGCTGGGGCACCAGCAGGAGTTGGAGATCGACGACGACGACCTTGCCCTGGACACGCTGGTCCCGGATTCGGCCAACCAGCCCTACGACATGCGTGCCGTCGTCGAACAGGTCGTGGACGACGGGCACTTCCTGGAGATGCAGGCGCTGTACGCCCCCAACGTCATGATCGGCTACGGCCGGGTGGAGGGCCACACGGTGGGCATCGTGGCCAACCAGCCCCTCCAGTTCGCCGGCACCCTGGACATCGCCGCCTCGGAGAAGGCCGCCCGGTTCGTGCGGCACTGCGACGCCTTCAACATTCCCATCATCACCCTGGTGGACGTCCCCGGGTTCCTCCCCGGCAAGGACCAGGAGTTCCAGGGCATCATCCGCCGCGGCGCCAAGCTCCTCTACGCCTACGCCGAGGCCACCGTCCCCAAGCTCACCGTCATCACCCGCAAGGCCTACGGCGGCGCGTACATCGTGATGGGCTCCAAGAAGCTTGGCGCCGACCTGAACCTGGCCTGGCCCACGGCCCAGATCGGTGTCATGGGCGCGCAGGGCGCGGTGAACATCCTCTACCGGCGCGATCTCGCCGCCGTCGCCCAGGACGGCGGCGACGTTGAGGCGCGCCGCGCCGAGGTGATCCGCCAGTACGAGGAAGAACTCCTCAACCCCTACCAGGCAGCCGAGCTGGGCTACGTGGATGCTGTCATCGCCCCCTCGGACACCCGCATCCAGATCATCAAGGGACTGCGGGCCCTGCGCGACAAGCGCGCCAGCCTCCCCGCCAAGAAGCATGGGAACATCCCGCTGTGATCCCCACCCGCCCCCTAACTTCGCAAGCTCAGCCAGGGAACCCTGCGGGCGTAGGCCCTGATCCGATGGTTGAGGCCGCCGAGGCACCCGCCGCACCGCTGCTGTCTGTTGTTAAGGGCCAGCCGACGGCCGAGGAGCTGGCTGCGCTGACCGCCGTCGTCCTTTCCCTCGGCAGCGCCGAACCTGCACGCGCAGACAAACCGTCCGTGCGGCACTGGGTGCGCCGGCAGCAGCTCAAGCTGGACCCCACGCCCGGTCCCGGCGCCTGGAAACGAAGCCGCGGCTGATCCCCACCGCCTCCCAAATCTCGCTTCGCTCGACTTGGGTCCCTCGGCGGCGTGGGCCCAAGCTTTCACACGGTCCGGGCCACTAGTCTCGTGATGTGACTACAGACACTGCACCCGCCGCGCGCCCGCATACCCGGATCGACGCCGTCGCGGACAACTACACGGACACTCTGATCAGGCTCAACCCGACGTTCGCCACCACCCTTGGCCTGCCCGGGCATGAAACGGAGTACCAGGATTTCTCACCTGCCGGCATTGCCGGATTCGCAGAGGCGGCACGGGAAGCCCTGGTTGCCCTGGAGGACCTGGAGCCGGAAGACGACGTGGACGCCGTCACCCTGGACGCCATGCGGGAACGGCTGGGCCTGCAACTGCTGATCCACGCCTCCGGTTGGGAATACGCGGACTTGAACAACATCGCCTCCCCGGCCCAGGACATCAGGGCCATCTTCGACCTCATGCCCACCGACACCGAACAGGACTGGGAGCACATCGCGGGGCGCGCCCACAACGTGCCGGGCGCCATCAGCGGCTACATCGAGTCCCTCCGCATGGCCAGGGACTCCGGCAGGGTGGCCGCGGCCCGCCAGGTGCGGATCGTCATCGAACAGGTGGCCAAATACGCCGCCCCGGACGGTTTCTTCGCCAAGCTGGCAGCCGGAGCCGCCACCACCGGCGGGCCACTGCCCGCTGCGCCGCAGGAGAGGCTCGACGCCGGCGCTGACGCCGCCCGGGGTGCCTACACCCGGCTGGCAGAGTTCCTGCGCACCGAACTGCTCCCGGCCGCGCCCGAGAAAGACGCAGTGGGCAGGGCACGCTATGCCCTGGCTTCCCGCTCCTTCCTGGGGGCGGAAGTGGACCTGGAGGAAACGTACGCGTGGGGCGTCGGGGAACTCGACCGCCTCATCGCGGAGCAGGAACGCGTTGCGGGCAGCATCAAAGCAGGCGCCACCGTCGCCGAGGCCAAGGACATCCTCAACAACGACCCCGCACGCCAGCTCAAAGGCACCGAGGCGCTCCGCGCATGGATGCAGGACCTTTCCGACAAAGCCGTTGCCGAACTCGCCGGGGTCCATTTCGACATCCCGGACGTCATGAAGAAACTCGAATGCCGGATCGCCCCCACCGATGAAGGCGGCATCTACTACACCGGTCCGTCCGACGACTTCAGCCGCCCCGGCCGCATGTGGTGGTCCGTCCCCGCCGGCGAGGACACCTTTACTACCTGGGCCGAAACCACCACCGTGTACCACGAGGGCGTTCCCGGCCACCACCTCCAAGTGGCCACCGCAACCTACCGCCGCGAACTTCTGAACAAGTGGCGCCGGAACGTCTGCTGGACCTCCGGCCACGGTGAAGGCTGGGCGCTCTATGCGGAGAAGCTCATGCAGGAACTGGGCTACCTCAACGATCCCGGCGACCACCTGGGCATGCTGGACATGCAGCGCATGCGTGCCGCCCGCGTGGTCTTCGACATCGGCGTGCACCTCGAACTCGAGATGCCCCAACGCTGGGGGTCCGGGACCTGGACCGCCGACAAGGGCTACGGCTTCCTCAAGGAAAACCTGCCCATCAGCGAAGGGCAGCTCAACTTCGAGTTCACCCGCTACCTCGGCTGGCCCGGCCAGGCCCCCTCCTACAAAGTAGGCCAGCGCCTCTGGGAACAGATCCGCGCCGAACTCGAAGCCCGGCCCGGATTCGACCTCAAAAAGTTCCACACCAAGGCCCTCAACATCGGCTCCGTTGGACTCGATACCCTTCGCAGGGCACTTCTCACCTAGCCCGCATACTCTCCGGCCGGCTCCTGCCCCCTTTGGTGGACAGGGCGCACAGCAATCAATAAGCTTGCTTACTAATTGTGCTGCGCCGCGTAGAGCCAGCCGTGGTGCGTATTGCCAAAGGAACGGGGAGACCGCATTGAATGACTTCCAAGGGTCACCGGCCGGGACCGGAGTGCGGGGTGAACTGCGCCAGGACACGTCCGTTGGGGGCAAGGACCTCACCCGTTGGGACAGCCGGGCAGGCCGGAGCCTGGTTGGTGCGGTCCGCCGCATCAGCCAAGTACTGGGCCCGCACGGTGCACTGATCCTGACCCTGCTGGTGGGCGCAGTGATTTCCGCTGCCTTGACCGCGGCCTTCAGTGAGGTCTATGAAGCGGTGGTGGCAGCCGATGGGGTGGCCGGACTCGACCATCCGGTTTTGGCAGCCAGCAAGGACCTCCGCACCCCCGCGCTGGATGTGGCCGTCACCGCCTTTACGGATGTCGGCGGGACCGTCGGCATGCCGGTCCTGGCCATCATCATCATGGCGGTCCTCGCCCTCCGGCGCCGCTCCTGGACTCCCGTCATCCTGATCATCACGGCGGGCCTGGGATCGCTGCTGATGACCATCGCCGGGAAGCGCCTGGTGGGACGCACCCGCCCGGACCTCAGCGACGCCGTGCCACCCTACGAGCACTCCGCGTCTTTCCCCAGCGGACATTCGCTGAACGCGGTGGTGATTGCAGGGATCGTCGCCTATCTCATCATCCTGCGGCTTCACTCGAATCGGGCCCGCATCCTCGCAGGGGCAGCCGCGGCCCTCTTCGCTGTTGCGATTGGCCTCAGCAGGGTCTTCCTGGGCCACCATTGGCTCACCGATGTCCTGGCCGCCTGGGCCCTGGGTGCCGCCTGGCTGGCGGTCGTGATTACCGCGCACCGCCTCTACCTGACGGTGCGGAAGTACCACGCGGCGCGAGACATTAACCACACCCCGGCCGGGAATAAGTAACAAACACCGCCGCCCGCCTTTATTTCTCGGGATTTCACGCTCCGGCCTCTTCGGAAGCGGCGTAATATTTCTCAATATTCTTTCGACGTGATATGGGGCGTGGGTCTAGCTTGTTCTGGTGAGCACTCAGACAAGCACCCCCTCCCCCGCAGGGAAGACCGGATTCCAGCTGCCCAAGTGGGCGGGCTCGTTCGGCTTCCAGATCATCGCCGCCCTCATCGTCGGCCTGGGCCTCGGCCTGCTGGCAAAATACACCGGCAGCACCAAGACCAACCCCAACGCCCTCGGCGCCACGCTGCAGACCATCGGCTCAAGCTATGTGTCCCTGCTGCAGACCGCCGTGGTCCCGCTGATCTTCACCGCCGTCGTCAGCTCCATCTCCAACCTGCGCCAGGTGTCCAACGCCGCCAGGCTGGCATGGAACACGCTGCTGTGGTTCGCCATCACGTCCCTGATCGCCGTGCTGATCGGCATCGGCCTGGGCGTGCTGCTGCAGCCGGGCGCCAACACCGGCATCAGCGGGGATGCCAAGTACACCGGCAAGTCCGGTGACTGGTGGGCCTTCCTCGTGGGCCTCTTCCCCAAGAACTTCCTGGGCCTGGGTGCCAGCTCCACCGTCGGTGATTCCGGAGCCGTCACCACCTCGATCAGCTTCAACGTCCTGCAGATCCTCGTGATCGCCATCGCCGTGGGCGTCGCCGCGCTCAAGGTCGGCAAGGCCGCGGAACCCTTCCTGAACCTCAACGCCTCTGCCCTTGCCGTGATCCAGAAGGTCCTCTGGTGGATCATCCGCATCGCACCGCTGGGCACTGTCGGCCTGATCGGCAACGCCGTCGCCGTCTACGGCTGGGACACCATCGGCTCGCTCGGCAAGTTCACGGTGGCCATCTACGCAGGCCTGGTCCTGGTGCTGTTCGTGGTCTACCCCGTCCTGGTCCGCAGCCACGGCCTGTCCGTCAAGCAGTACTTCTCCGGTGTATGGCCGGCCGTCCAGCTGGCCTTCGTGTCCCGCTCCTCCGTGGGAACCCTGCCGCTGACCCAGCGCGTGACCGAACGCAGCCTGGGTGTCCCCCGCGCCTACGCCTCGTTCGCCGTGCCGCTGGGCGCCACCACCAAGATGGACGGCTGCGCCGCGATCTACCCGGCAATCTCGGCAATCTTCGTAGCCCAGTTCTTCGGCATCCACCTGGACTTCAGCCAGTACCTGCTGATCGCCCTGGTCTCCGTCCTCGGCTCCGCGGCAACCGCGGGCACCACCGGTGCCGTGGTGATGCTCACCCTGACGCTCTCCACGCTGGGGCTGCCGCTGGCCGGCGTCGGACTCCTGTTGGCCATCGACCCCATCCTGGACATGGGCCGCACCGCCGTGAACGTGGCCGGCCAGGCCCTGGTCCCCACCATCGTGGCCAAGCGCCAGGGCATCCTGGATGAGTCGCTGTACAACGCTCCCCGCAACGGCACCCCGTTCGTGGATGACAGCGACGCCGATGCTGCCGCCGGCGAAACCGCCACCGACGGCATCACCGCAGACACCGCACCCCGCGAACTGCAGGATGCCAAGGCGTAAAAGCCTCGTCCAAAAGACAAAAAGGAAGTCTCCAGGAACCCGTCCTGGAGACTTCCTTTATTTTTGGGTGCAGGTCCTTCTGTCCCGGCGCCTGGTCAGCGCCTGCCGCCGCCAATCACGCCGTTCTGGACGGCCTTGGTCACGGCGTCAGCTTCGGCCTGGGTCAGTTTTCCATCCGCTACAGCCTTGTCCAGGCGGGACTTGAGCTCGGCCGCATGTTCGGACTGTTCGTCGCTGCGAATCTCCTGGAGCGCCGCGGTCACCTTCGCTTCATCAATGCCCAATGATTCGGCGAGGGACTTGGCCAGTGCTGCCTCCCGGGCGGCAGGGTCCGGCTTCTGGCCGTCGGCGGGCGGAGTGGCGGGCTTATTGGCGTCACGGATGGCCTTCAGCGCGTCGCTCACTTTGGTTTCGTCCACGCCAAGTTTGGCAGCGAGGGCGGAAGCCTGCACCATGCCGTGGCCCCCGCGGCCGCCGTGCCGGCCCATGCCGTCCGGGGCGGTGCCTGTGCTTCCGTCAGCGGGGGCGCTGGAGCTTGCGCTGGGTGTGGGGGTGGGCGTGGTGGTGGTCGCTGAGGCCATGCCGGCAACGCCGATTCCGGCACCAAGCGCCAGCGCGGCGGCTGACAGGCCCAGGGTCATCTTCTTCGTGCGTGTCATCTCTTGTCTCCTGATTCGCCGTCGCCTGACGGCTGCGGTTGATGTGCCTCTTAGCGGCACATACCAAGCTTCGGGGCACAGCTTCAGGAAAGGCTGTCGGGAACCTTTCGTTCTCCTGTGAAAATAAGTTGCATAGAGTGCAAACTTGCACATAGTGTAAGCATGTGACAGATCTCCTCCCGCAGCATGACGACGAGCCGGCGCCTCCTTCCCGGCGCGAGCTCAACAAGGCCGCCACGCGCCAGGCGATCACCGACGCCGCACTGGAACTCCTGCGCTCCAAGGGCCCCGGCAACTTCACGGTGGAGGACATCGCCGACGCCGCAGGAATCTCGCGGCGTACCTTCTTCAACTACTTCAGCAGCACGGACGCCGCCCTGGCGTCCATCGTCCACGGCTTCCTGGACAAAGCGATCATCCAGCTGCGCCTCCGGCCGGCGGACGAGCCCATGCTGGAGTCCGCCCAGGCCGCGTTGGTGGCCCTTGCCGATCCCAAAGCCGTGGCCCCGCTGGCGGAACTGTTCACGCTGACCCAGCAAAGCCCGCTGATGTCGCACACCGAACTCGAGGCGTGGGACCACTGCCGGGCGCAGGTCTTCACGGTCGCCCGCGAACGCCTCGCCGGCACGCCCGGCGGGCAGGACGAGCTGTACGTCCACGCCCTGGCCGGCTCCATCATCTCCTGCGGAAAAGCCGCCATGGAGGTCTGGTTCAACCGCCGCGGCCCGGACCTGACACCCGCTTCCCTGGCCGAGCTCCGCCAGCTGCTCATCGACGCCATGGCCCTGCTGGCCACCGGCTTCAACACCCCTGCCCCACCATCCGCCACCCGTTCCTCCTGATCAGATCGGTTCACCCGCATGGCACTCCTCCTCTACCGCCTCGGCACGTTCTCCTACCGCCGGCGCTGGCTGGTCATCTCGCTGTGGCTGGCCGTGCTGGTGGCCGTGGGCGGCTCCGCTGCAGCATTCCACGGCACCCTGTCCAACAACTTCCAGATTCCCGGCACCGAAACCCAGCGGATCGCGGACAAGCTCAAGCAGGAGCTGCCCTCGGCCTCCGGCGGCAGTGCAACGATCGTTTTCGAAGCTCCGGACGGCGGTTTCACGGCCGGGAGCCGGGCGGCCGTGACGGATGCGCTGAAGAAGCTTCAGACGCTCCCCGAGGTCCGTGGCACGGTGGACCCTTTCGCCACCCAGGCGCAGGTGGAGCAGGCCGGCAAGGCCATCACCGACGGCGAACAGCAGCTGGCGGCCGGCCAGGCGCAGCTCGACGCGTCCCGGGCACAGCTTGACGCCGGCAAGGCACAGCTGGCGGCAGCTGAGCAGCAGCTGACCGCAGCCGGGGCGCCGGCAGCACTGATTGAAGCGCAGCTGGGCCAGCAGAAGGCGGCGCTGGCCCAGGGCCAGGCCACGCTCGACGCCGGCACCCGGGAACTGGCGGCCAGCAAGGCCAAGCTGGACCAGGGCAAACGCCAGGCCCAGGCAGCCTCGGCCATCCGCTTCGTGTCGGAAGACAACAAGGCAGCGGTGGCACAGGTGCAGTTCAAGACCTCCATCAACGGGCTGTCCCCGGCCGTGCGCAAGCAGGTGCAGGAGATCGCCCACGAAACCTCCGCTGCCGGCGTCACGGCGCTGGCGAGTAAAGAGATTACCGAGGACATCTCAGCCCTGTTCGGCACCGCGGAAATCGTGGGCATCGCCGTTGCGGCGCTGGTGCTCATCCTTATGCTGGGCACGCTGATCGCCGCCGGGCTGCCGCTGCTGATGGCCGTCATCGGCGTCGGCGTGGGCGTTGGCATCACCTTCGCACTCTCCGGCCTGTTCGACATGAGCTCCATCTCCCCCATGCTGGCCCTCATGCTTGGCCTCGCCGTCGGCATCGACTACTCCCTGTTCATCGTCAACCGGCACCGCACCCAGCTCCTTGCCGGCATGGACGCGGAAGAGTCCGTTGCCCGGGCCAACGGCACGTCCGGCAACGCGGTGGTTTTCGCCGGCCTGACCGTGATCATCGCCCTTGCCGCCCTGGTGGTTCCCGGGCTGCCGTTCCTCACCGTCATGGGCCTTGCGGCAGCGGGAACCGTGGCAGTGGCGGTCCTCGTGGCCATCACCCTGACTCCCGCCATGCTGTCCCTGATCGGCCGGCGCATCATCTCCAGGCGTGCCTGGGCCAGGTCGGAAGCGCACAACGCCGAACCGGGACATGAAGCGGCCGACATCGCCACCGACCGCGAGCGCAGCACCCGCGGGTGGGGCGGCCTGGTCACGCGGCACCCCTGGGTGGCCTTGATTGCCGGTGTCCTCCTGCTCGGCACCCTGGCCCTTCCCGCCACCCAGCTGCAGTTGGCCCTTCCCGACGGCGGCTCCGAGCCCGTGGAGTCCGAGGCCTACCAGGCCTACGACCTGACCGCCCGCAGCTTCGGGGAAGGCGTGACGGGACCCATCGTGGCCGTTGGCGAATTCCCTGCGAACCTGGACGAGGCCCAGGCGCAGAAGCTGCAGTACGACATCGCGGACAAGCTCCGCGCCGTGGACAACGTGGTGGCTGCCGTGCCCGTGGCGCTCAGCGAGGACCGGCGGACCGCCGTGTTCCAGGTCATCCCCAAGGAAGGCCCGGCCAGCGCCAGCACCGTGCAGGTCGTGTCCCAACTGCGCGGGTTGAACGGTGACATCCGGTCGGACTATGGCGTGGCCATGGGCCTGACCGGGCAGACCGCCGGCAACGTGGACGTCTCCACCAAGCTCGGTGCCGCCCTGCCGCCCTACCTGGCGATCGTCGTCGGACTTTCCCTGGTCCTCCTGCTGCTGGTGTTCCGTTCCATCGTGGTTCCGCTGCTGGCCACGGGCGGCTTCCTGCTGTCCCTGTCTGCCGCCTTCGGTGCCGTGGTTGCCGTGTACCAGTGGGGCTGGCTGGGGAACATCTTCGACGTGGCCAACCCCGGCGCCGTGCTCAGCTTCCTGCCCATCATCCTGATCGGCGTGCTGTTCGGCCTGGCCATGGACTACCAGGTGTTCATCGCCTCCGGCATGCGTGAGGCGTACATGCACGGATCGTCCGCGAAGGAGGCGGTCAGGGTCGGCTTCCGTCACGCCGCCGCCGTGGTCACCGCCGCCGCGATCATCATGGTCAGCGTGTTCTCCGGCTTCATCTTCAGCCACCTCACCATGGTCCGGCCGCTCGGCTTTGCGATGGCGTTCGGTGTGCTGTTCGACGCCTTCGTGGTCCGCATGACCATCGTCCCGGCCGTGATGTACCTGCTGGGCGAGAAGTCCTGGTGGCTGCCGCGGTGGCTGGACCGGATCCTGCCGGATGTGGACGTCGAGGGCGCCAAGCTCAACCGCGGCCAGGCAGCACCCGTCTCCGGCGAGCTGGTCCATTAGGCTGAAGCGGTGCTCCATCTGATTCTCGCCTCCCAGTCCCCCGCCCGCACCAAGCTCCTGGCCGAGGCCGGCATCCGGCACACCGTGCTGGTCTCGGACGTCGACGAGGCGGCGGTGCAGGCGCACTACGGCGTCACGGACCCGCACGACACCGCGCTGCTGCTGGCCCGCGCCAAGGCCGAGGCCGTGGCGGCGCTGCCCGAGGCGGACGGCGCCCTGGTGCTGGGCTGCGACTCGGTCTTCGAGTTCGACGGCGAGGCGCACGGCAAGCCATACACCGCCGATGTCGCCCGCGGGCGGATGCTCCGGATGAGCGGCAGCGCCGGCGTGCTGCACACGGGGCACTGGCTGGTGGACTGCAGGGACACGGACGACGACGGCAGCGGCGGCCGCGGCTCGGGCGCCACGGTGGGGGCGGTCGCCTCAGCCGAGGTTTCCTTCCTCGAGATGGACCCGGCAGAGATCGACGCCTACATTGCCACCGGTGAACCCCTCCACTGCGCCGGATCCTTCACTATCGACGGCCTGGGCGGGGCCTTCATCCGGAAGGTCGACGGCGACCCGCACGCCGTCGTCGGCCTTTCCATCTCCACCCTGCGCGGCCTGCTCGCGTCCGCCAACGTGCGCATCACGGACCTCTGGCCGCCGCGGTAAAACGCTCCCTTTCCGCACTGCTTGTAGCTTCCCTACAAAGGAAGGCCGGTTTACACGCGGATTCCGCAAGTAATATCGGCGGAACCTCCAAAACCGCGCTAGGCTCCCTGAAGGAAAGAAGGAGACGCCTTGTCAGCAAATTTGGAGCAGTCCGCAGGTACCACGCAGCCGAGCCTCACAAAGGTGCTGATCGCCAACCGCGGCGAAATCGCCGTGCGCATCATCCGGGCGGCCCGGGACGAGGGCATTGCCTCCGTGGCCGTCTACGCAGATCCGGACCGGGACGCCCTTCACGTCCGGCTGGCTGACGAGGCGTATGCCCTGGGCGGCACCACCGCCGCAGAGTCCTACCTGGTCATGGACAAGATCATCGACGCCGCCCGCCAGTCCGGCGCCGACGCCATCCACCCCGGCTACGGCTTCCTGGCCGAAAATGCCCAGTTCGCCGCCCGCGTGATCGAAGCCGGCATCACCTGGATCGGCCCCTCCCCCGAGGCGATCTCCGCCTTGGGCGACAAGGTCCAGGCCCGGCACATCGCCGAAAAAGTCGGCGCCCCCCTGGTCCCCGGCACCGCTGACCCCGTCGAATCCGCGGACGAAGTCCTGGACTTCGTGGACCGGCACGGCCTGCCCGTTGCCATCAAGGCCGCCTTCGGCGGCGGCGGACGCGGCATCAAGGTGGCCCGCACCCGGGAAGAAATCCCCGAACTCTACGAATCCGCCGTCCGTGAGGCCACGGCCGCGTTCGGCCGGGGCGAATGCTTCATCGAACGCTTCCTGGACGCCCCGCGGCACGTGGAAACCCAGTGCCTGGCCGACGCGCACGGCAACGTCGTCGTGGTGTCCACCCGCGATTGCTCCCTCCAGCGGCGCAACCAGAAACTCGTGGAGGAAGCCCCGGCACCGTTCCTCACCGAGGACCAGAACCGGCGCCTGTACGAATCCTCCAAGGCCATCCTGAAGGAGGCCGGCTACCTCGGCGCCGGAACCTGCGAGTTCCTGGTGGGCCAGGACGGCACCATCTCCTTCCTGGAAGTCAACACCCGCCTGCAGGTGGAGCACTGCGTCTCCGAGGAAGTCACCGGCATCGACCTGGTCCGCGAGCAGTTCCGGCTGGCCCGGGGCGAGGAACTGGGCTACGGCGATCCCGAAGTGCGCGGGCACTCCATCGAATTCCGCATCACCGGCGAGGACCCGGGACGCAACTTCCTGCCCGCCCCGGGCACACTCCGCGTCCTGAAGAACCCCACCGGCCCGGGTGTGCGCGTGGATTCCGGGGTGGAACAGGGCGACATCATCAGCGGGAACTTCGACTCCATGCTGTCCAAGCTGATCATCACCGGGGCCAGCCGGCCGCAGGCCCTGCAGCGTGCCCGCCGTGCCCTGGAGGAGATGGTGGTTGAGGGCATCCCCACGGTCATCCCGTTTGACCTCGCAGTAGTGTCCGACCCTGCTTTCGCACCCGCCGAGGGCCCGTTCACGGTCCACACGCGCTGGATCGAAACCGAATTCACCAACAACCTTCCCGCGTGGACCCCGGACGCAGCGGCCGACACGGACGGCACCGCCGAGGACCGCCAGCGCGTGGTGGTCGAGGTGGGCGGCAAGCGGCTCGAGGTGGTCCTCCCCGCATCCCTGGGCACGCCGGGCACCGCAGCAGCCGCCGCCGGCAAGCCGGGCAAGTCCAAGAAGCGGTCCCGCTCCGCCGGTCCCGCGGCTGCCACCGGCAACGCCCTCACCTCCCCCATGCAGGGCACCATCGTGAAGGTGGCCGTATCACACGGGGACGTTGTGTCCGAAGGTGACCTGGTGGTGGTCCTCGAGGCCATGAAGATGGAGCAGCCCCTCACCGCCCACCGGTCCGGCACCATCACCGGTTTGACGGCTACGGCGGGCGAAACGGTGTCCGCGGGCGCCATCATCGCCACCATCGAAGACTAGAAGGCGGTCCAGGCAGCCATGCTCGCACCAAGCTTCCAGGAAGAAGTGGACCGCTACCACCAGGCGGTTCCCGAGATCACCCGGGGAAACCCTGCCGCGATCAAGGAGCTCTACTCCCGCCTTGACGACGTCACCCTGGCCAACCCGTTCGGCGGCATAGCCCGCGGCTGGGCGCAGGTGGAGGCCCGGCTGGACCAGGCCGCACGGCAGTTCCGCGACGGCGAGATGCTGGGCTTCGACACCGTCACCTCCTACACCGCCCGCGACACCGCCTACCTGCTGGAGACCGAGCACTTCCGCGCTCGGCTGGACGGGGCGGCCGCCACCGAGGAGTTCGCGCTGCGCGTGACCAGCATCTTCCGCCGCGAGGAAGGCTACTGGAAGCTGGTGCACCGCCACGCCGACCCCGCAGCCCGGCCGCAGTCGCGCCGGTCACTGACCCAGCCCGCAGGCTGAGCCGGTGCTGGCAGGCGGCGCCGGCAGGATGCAGACTTAGCTCATGCTGCCTTTCCTGCTCCTCGCCTCCCGCGCGGAAAACGCCGCCGCGGAGGACGAATACGCCGCCTACCTGAGGTTCGGCGGCCTTGAGGAACGGGATCTGCGCAGGGTCAGGCTTGAGGCCGCTCCCCTGCCCGCGCTGGATCTTTCGGAGTTCTCCGGCGTCATCGTGGGCGGCAGCCCGTTCACCTCCAGCGACCCGCCGGAGCACAAGAGCCTGGTGCAGCACCGGGTGGAGCGGGAATTGTCCGCCCTCCTGGACCAGCTGGTGGCCCGCGACTTCCCGTTCCTGGGTGCGTGCTACGGGGTGGGGACGCTGGGCAGGCACCAGGGCGCGGTCATCGACCGGACCTATGGCGAGCCCTTGGGCGCCGTGGAGATCGAGCTGACCGAGGCCGGGCTGCAGGACCCGCTGCTGCAGGGCATGCCCCGCACGTTCACGGCCCTGACCGGCCACAAGGAGGCCGTCAGTTCGTTGCCCGCGCATGCGGTGCTGCTGGCGCGGGCCGCCACCTGCCCGGTCCACATGTTCCGCATCAAGACCAATCTTTACGCCACCCAGTTCCATCCCGAACTGGACCCCGACGGCCTGGTGACGCGGATCGATATCTACCGGCACGCCGGCTACTTTCCGCCCGAATCCGCAGAAGAGCTGATGGCGGCGGCCCGCAAGGTCACAGTCACCGAGCCCATGAGGGTGCTGAAGAACTTCGTGGCGCGCTACGCCCGCTGAGCATGAAAATGCCCGGCGGGCCGGAAGGGCGCGCCGGGCATTGTGCTCAAAGAGTCAGGCCACGTTGTTCTCGTAGTCCAGGTCGCGGGTTTCCCGGGTGAGGAACAGCGCAATCAGGGTGAGCACGGCCATTGCCGTCAGGTAGACGCCCACCAGGACGGGGCTGCCCTTGGCCGCTTCCCACAGGGCCACGGCGATGAACGGTGCCACGGCCGCGCCCAGGATGCTGGAGAAGTTGTAGCTGATGGCCGAGCCGGTGTACCGGACGTTGGTGGGGAACAGCTCCGGCAGCAGCGCTCCCATGGGCCCGAAAGTGAGGCCCATCAGCGAGAAGCCGATGATCAGCAGGCCCATGGTGCCCACGAAGCCGCCGCTGAACAACGGAACGAACAGCAGGCCGAACACGAAGATGCCCGCGGTGACGGCCAGGAGCATCTTGCGGCGGCCGTACTTCTCGGCCAGGGGTCCGGAGACCAGGGTGAAGATGCCGAAGAAGACGACGCCGGCAATCAGCATCCAGAGGAAGTCGTTGCGGGTGTAGCCAAGGCCGGGAACAAAGGCGGCAGCAGCGGCTTCGGTCATCGGCTTGCCGGCCTTTTCGGCAGCGGCCTTGGCACCCTCGAGGGTCGGCTTGGTGCCGTAGGTCAGCGTGAACGTGGTCATCAGGTAGAAGAGCACGTACGTGGCCAGCATGATGAACGTGCCCAGGATCAGCTGGCGCCAGCTGTTCTTGAAGACGCGGCCCAGCGGCAGCTTGGCGACCTCCTTGGATTCCACCACCTTGGTGAAGGCGGGGGTTTCGATCAGCTTGAGCCGGACGTAGAGGCCAAGGATCACCATGACGGCGCTGAGCAGGAACGGCACGCGCCAGCCCCACGCCTGGAAAGCCTCCGGCGCCAGGGTGTAGCTCGCCACCAGGAAGATGACGTTGGCGATGATGAAGCCGATCGGGGCGCCCAGCTGCGGGAAGGTGCCGTAAATGGCGCGCTTGTTGGCTGGGGCGTTCTCGGTGGCCAGCAGCGCGGCCCCGCTCCACTCACCGCCGAGCGCAAGGCCCTGGGCGAAGCGCATGACCACCAGCAGGGCCGGCGCCCAGAATTCCCAGCCCGGGACCAGCGCGGTGGGGAGGCAGCCGATGAGGAACGTGGCGATACCCATGGTCAGCAGCGAAGCCACCAGCGTGCCCTTGCGGCCGAATTTGTCGCCGAAGTGCCCGAAGACGATGGAGCCGAGCGGGCGGGCGATGAAGGCCACGCCAAACACGGCGAAGGAACTCAGCAGCTGGGTGGTTTCATTCGCGCCCGGGAAGAAGAGCTTCGGGAAGACGAGCACGGCGGCCGTGGCGTAGACGTAGAAGTCGTAGAACTCCACGGTGGTGCCGATCAGGCTGGCCACGATGACGCGGCCGCGGGAGTTCACCGGCTGGTGCGGACCAGGCACCGTGGTGGTATCGGTGGATGACATAGGTAAACGCTTTCGTGAGACCGGCCGGGCGCAGGCAGGGCTGCCTCCCGGCTCGAATAGTTAGAGTCTGATCTTACTTCGTCACGTCCAGTCAATGGACGAAACGTCCACCATACGGACCCCTGTTGCCCGTCCCACATTCCGGGCCCGGCAGGCCGCCTCACGCCACCCCGGCGGACCGGATAGGCAAAAGTCACAGCGCGTTAACAAACATCGACCGTCCGCGAAACGCGCCGTCCCTACCTTGGAGGAACAACATCCCCTTGAAGGAGGTAACCCGTGACTGTTGACCGCACCGTCGATGCCGGCGTACAGCCCGGCACTGCCAGCACCACAGACACCCTTGCCCTTGAGTTCCGCCCCGGCCGCTGGATCGCCAACTGGGATGCCGAGAACAAGGAACAATGGGAAACCGCCGGCCGCGCCATCGCCCGCCGCAACCTGAACTGGTCCATCTTCGCCGAATTCCTCGGCTTCGTCGTCTGGCAGCTGTGGTCCATCGTGGTGGTCCAGCTTCCTTCCGCCGGCTTCACTTTCTCCACCTCGGAAATCTTCTGGCTGATCTCCATGCCCAGCCTGGTGGGCGCCACCCTCCGCATCCCCTACACCTTCATGGTCCCCCGCTTCGGCGGCCGCAACTGGACCATCGTGTCCGCCCTGCTGCTCCTGATCCCCTCCACCGGGCTGGCCCTGTGTGTCTCCAACCCGGACACGCCGTTCGGTGTCATGCTGCTCGTCGCAGCCCTCGCCGGCTTCGGCGGCGGCAACTTCGCCAGCTCCATGGCGAACATCACGTTCTTCTACCCGGCCCGGGAAAAGGGCTGGGCGCTGGGCCTGAACGCCGCCGGCGGCAACCTGGGCGCCGCCGTCGCACAGCTGGCCGTTCCCATCGTGATCACCCTGCTGGCCGCCGGCACCGTCAACCTTCCCATGGCCGGCTGGATGTGGGTGCCCTTCATCCTTCTCGCCGCGTTCGGCGCGTTCAAGTACATGAACAACCTCACCAGCGCCAAGGGTGACGTGGCCGGCTCCGTCGCGGCGCTCAAGGAACCGCACCTGTGGATCATGGCGCTGCTGTACATCGGCACCTTCGGCTCCTTCATCGGCTTCGCCGGCGTGTTCCCCAAGCTCATCAAGGACTACTTCCCCGCGTTCTCCTCCATCGGAGTAGGCACCGTAGCCCTGTCCCTTGCGTTCCTGGGTCCCCTGGTGGGCTCGCTCGCCCGCCCCTACGGCGGACGCATGGCGGACCGGATGGGTGGGGCCCGGATGACCGTGACCGCCTTCGCTTCCATGGCCGTCATCACCCTCACCATGATCTGGACGCTGCCGCTGAAGAACTTCTGGCTCTTCCTGGTCCTCTTCCTGATGCTGTTCACCGCCAGCGGCTTCGGCAACGGCGCCACCTACCGGATGATCCCCGTCATCTTCGCCACCTCCAGCCGGGCCGCACGCAAGGGGGCAAGCTCCGTGGCCACCCAGCGCCTGGCATCCTCGGCACTTGGATTGATCTCCGCGATCGGCGCCTACGGCGGCTTCGTCATCCCCCAGGTCCTGAACGCCTCCAGCACCGCCAGCGGCTCCTACACCCCGGCCTTCTACGGATTCGTTGGTGCCTACGTCCTGATGCTGCTGGTCTGCTGGACCTGCTACATCCGCAACGCCGGCCGGAACGCGATGGGACACGTCTAACATGACCAAAAGCGCCGACACGCACTGCCCCTACTGCGCCCTGCAGTGCGCCATGACGCTCACGTCCCCTGCGGACCTGGCCCCGGCTGCCCAGCCGGGGCCAGGCACCGCGCCTGCACCTGCACCTGTAGCGCCCGTACCTGCACTGGAGGTCGCAGGCCGGGACTTCCCCACCAACCGGGGCGGCCTGTGCCGCAAGGGCTGGACCTCCCCCACACTCCTGAACCACGCGGGCCGGATCACCGAACCGCTGCTGAAAGGTCCCGACGGCGTGCACCGGCCCATCAGCTGGGACCGGGCTTTGGACCTGGCCGCCGCTGCGGTCAAGGATGCACAGGCCCGCCACGGTGCGGACGCCGTCGGGGTCTTCGGCGGCGGCGGACTCACCAATGAAAAGGCCTACATGCTGGGCAAGTTCGCCCGGCTGGCCCTGGGCACCTCACGCATCGACTACAACGGCAGGTTCTGCATGTCATCCGCCGCCGCAGCAGGGATGCGGGCGTTCGGTGTGGACCGCGGCCTGCCCTTCCCGCTCGAGGCCCTGGACACCGCCGGCACCATCCTGATGCTCGGCTCAAACGTTGCCGAAACCATGCCGCCGTTCGTGCAGCACCTGCGCGGAACCCGCGACGCCGGCGGGCTGATTGTGGTGGACCCGCGCCGTTCCGCCACCGCAGATTTCACGGCCGACGGCGGCGGCCTCCACCTCCAGCCGCTGCCGGGCACCGACCTCACCCTGCTGCTGGGCATCTCCCACGTGGTCATCCACGAGAACCTGGTGGACACCGCCTACCTCCAGGAGCGCACCTCGGGCTACAGCGCCGTGGTCCGCAGCGTCAACGCCTTCTGGCCCGAACGCGTCCAGTCCATCACCGGTGTGCCCGCCGAGCTGATCCGGCAAACCGCCCGCATGCTCGCCGCCGGCGCACGCGAAGGCGGCAGCTACATCCTCACCGGCCGCGGCGTGGAACAGCACGTGGACGGCACCGACACCGCCACCGCCGCGATCAACCTCAGCCTCCTGCTGGGCCTGCCGGGTTCGGCCCGCAGCGGCTACGGCACCCTCACCGGCCAGGGCAACGGCCAGGGCGGCCGCGAACACGGCCAGAAGGCCGACCAACTCCCGGGCTACCGCAAGATCACCGACCCCGCCGCCCGCGCCCACGTCGCCGCCGTCTGGGGCGTCCCGGAGGAGACCATTCCCGGACCCGGCCTGCCCGCCGTCCAGCTGCTGAAGTCATTGGGAAAGCCCGACGGCGTCCGGTGCCTTTTCGTTCATGCCTCCAATATCGCGGTGGCAGCACCTGACGCGAACGCGGTCATCGAGGGGTTGCGGAGCCTGGACTTCCTGGTGGTCTGCGACTTCTTCATGTCCGAAACCGCCGCAGAGGCGGACCTGATCCTTCCCGTGCTGCAATGGGCGGAAGAGGAAGGGACGTTGACCAACCTGGAGGGACGTGTCCTGCGCCGGCGCCGCGCCATCTCCCCTCCCGCCGGCGCCCGCAGCGAGCTGTGGATCATGGCACGCCTGGCGGAACGGCTCGATGCCCCGTCCAGCTACAGCGAGGATCCGGAAACAGTCTTCGAGGAACTGCGGCGTGCCTCCGCGGGCGGCCTGGCCGACTACTCGGGCATCGACTACGCCATGCTGGACCGCGGCGAGGCCGCCTACTGGCCCTACCCGGCCGGCAGCAGCGGAACGCCGCGGCTGTTCGGAGACGGCTTCGCGCACCCCGACGGAAAGGCGGTGATGGTCCCGGTGGTGCCGCGCCGCCGTCGTACTCCTGCCGGTGATGGCGGGGCCTTCGTGGAGCCCGACGCCAAAGCCATGACCCTCATCACCGGCCGGCTCCTGGAGCACTACCAGTCCGGAGCCCAGACCCGTCGGGTCGCCGAACTTCTCGCCGCCCGGCCCGAGGCCGGGGTGCAGATCCACCCCTCTGCGGCAGAGGCCATGGGCATCACCGCCGGTTCACTGGTTTCCGTGGCCAACGCGCGCGGCGAGGTGGTCTGCCCGGCGGAGCTGAGCACGGCAATCCGCCCCGAGACGATCTTCCTGCCCTTCCACTTCCCCGGCTCGGAAAGTGCCAACCGCCTCACCGGAGCCGCCACTGATCCCATCTCCGGGATGCCCGAATTCAAATTCAACACCGTATGGGTCCGGCCCGTGGCCGCACCCGATTCCGCCCGCATGCTGCAAACGACGGAGGCCTCATGACCGAGCAGATTGTCATCGTGGGATTCGGCCCCGTGGCCGCCAGGCTGGTGGACGACCTCCTCCCCGCCGTGCGCGCGGGGCAGGTCAGGCTCACCGTGCTCGGTGAGGAGGCCGAGGCCGCCTACAACCGCGTCCTCGTGGCCGACCTCGGCGTCGGCCGCACCACCGCTGACGCACTGGCCCTTGCTGATGCGGCCGAACTGGCCGCGGCCGGCGTCGAGGTCCGCCTGGGCGTGCGGGTCAAGCGCGTGGACCGTGCCCGGCAGCAGGTCCTGCTCGATGAGGGAGCGCCGGTGCATTACGACCGGCTGGTGTTTGCCACCGGGTCACGGCCCGTCATCCCGAACCTGACCGGCATCAACCCGGATCCGTCCTCCCCCGTGCTGCCGGCGGGCGTCACTGCCTTGCGGGACCTTCGTGATGCCGCTGTCCTGCGGCAGGCGGTGGACGGCGGCAAGCGGGTAGTCGTCCTGGGCGGCGGCGTCCTGGGCCTGGAAACGGCGCTGGCCGCCGCCGAGGAAGGCGCCACCGTCACGGTGGTCCACAACGGGCCGCACCCACTGGGCCGCAGCATCGACCGCGGCGGCGGGGCCGTCCTGGCTGCGGGACTCCGCCACTGCGGGGTCCGGGTGGCCGGCAACGCACGTTCCACCGGCCTTGAGCACAACGCGCCCGACGGCGGCTTCTCGGCTTTGCTGCTTGACGACGGTTCGGCGATCGACGGGGACCTCCTAGTCATCTCCTGCGGCGTCCGTCCCCGGACGGAGCTGGCCGACGGCTGCGGGCTCTCCACCGGCACCGGAATCCTGGTGGACCACCGGCTGCGGGCGCACCACGAACCGCACATCTTCGCCATCGGCGACTGCGCCGAGGTCCGGTGCCCGGATCCGGGCTGCGCCGCGTGCCGGAACACCGCCGGACCCTCCGGCCTGGTGGGTCCGGGCTGGCGGCAGGCCGAGTGGCTGGCGGGCTATCTCACCCTGCTGGCCTCCGGCGAGGCGGACGAGGCGGAACTGCTGCCCGCCCTGCCGCCGGAACAGCCCGGCGTCGTGGTCCTGAAGGCCCGCGGCATGAACATGGCCGTGGCCGGGAACAACGCTGCCGAGCCGTGGGACGAGGAAGCGCTGACGGCGGGGGCGGCCAACGGCAGGCCGCGCCTGCAGGTGGCCCAGTGGGCCGATCCCGAGCATGGCCGGTACGTCAAGATGACCACGCGCGGCGGGGTGCTCGAAGGCCTGGTGGCGGTGGGCATGCCCCGCACCGCTGCAGAACTGGTAGGACTCTTTGAACGGGGCGCGGAACTGCCCGCGGACCGGTCGCTCCTCCTTCGCCTGGACGGGCCGGACCAGCTGCCCGGCACCGCCGCGGCAGACCCGGCCGGCACCGTGTGCCGGTGTGCCGGAGTCAGCGGGTCCACCATCACGGCTGCCGTGGCCGACGGCTGCTCCACCGTGGCGGACGTCTCCAAGGCCACCCGCGCGGGAACCGGATGCGGCGGCTGCCACGAGGACATCAAGGGCCTGATCGAACGGCACTTCCAGGCGGTGCCCGCGGCCTGACCTCACCCTGCACAGGACCGTCCCGGCAGCCGCTTTCGGACGCCGACACAGGGAATACGGGCGCAGGCTTAAAGGCTCAGGAGTTCGCCGGCCAGCCTCAAAACCCCGTAAATTCCACCCGCCAACAGGGCGGCCAGGTAAGCCAGCACCAGCCGCGTGTCCCGGAGATAGCACTTGGACTTCTTGAGGCCACGCCGGCGCGCTTTCCAGTATCCGATGAGTCCTATGGCTGCAAAGACAGACAGCGCCAGGGGGCCTGCAAGCCAGCCCAAGAGGGCAATCGTGGCGAAGATGCACAAGCGCAGCGGATCGAATGGTGCAGCCGCATGGCCATCCGGGCCAGGACCTTCCTGGGAGGGGTTCCCGGCCTTGGTGGCGGCGATGAGCTCCGACGGCAGGGCTCCGTTTGCAATGCGCCGCGCATCTGAAGCACTCACCAGTACTCCTTAGATCCGGCGGACCGGGAGGAGTTCGCGGCCCGTTGCGGTGCTCATGCGTTGCCGTGCCAGGGCCGGCCAGGCCTGGACCGCGCAGAAGGGAGCGCACTGATGATCGCCGGCGTCGCTCTTGGTGCCCACATGGACGCAGCATTGCGTGAGCCGCTCCTCGATCATGGTCGAGATGTCCATGAAGGGCTTCACCATGATCCGGGTAATTCGTTCAGCGAGCAGCCGGCGCAGCCGTTGTTGCTGGCCGGGGATCTTGCCGGCGGCCAGTGTGGTGAGCGTTCCGATGCCGAGGTCGCACTGGGTGCAGATGTTCTTCCAAAGGTCCACGGTGCGCGGATGGGACAGTGACGACTGCTCGCTGAGCAGGTCCAGCAGCGAGGACTTCATCAGGCTGCGCAGCTCGAGCGGGATGGCGCTGTCGGCGATCCGGTTGGCGATGCTGTCAGGATTGAGTTCCAGCCACGTGAGCAACTGATCGTGCCCGATCAATGATGTCAGGGACCTCCAGACTCCCGCGTCGTCTTTGAGCATGTAGCCCACCGAGGCGCAATGCGGATGGGAGCAGGGCAGTGCTGTCAGGTCGTGCCATGAGACCACCCCTCCGGTTTGTGCCCCGAGCCGCTCCAGCACGCCCGTATGGGTGAGCCTGTTTGTGGGGTCGATGCCGTGCCCTCGCCCTGAGCCGAACACCGGTTGAAGAGCCACCCCACCCACGAACGGGGTTTCCAAAGCCCTCATGACGACGGCGCCGACCTCTCCATCGTTGACACCCAGGGCCGCCGTCATCGTCAGGGTGGTGAAAATACCTGCCTCGGACAGACGCGCGATGGCGGCGTCTTTAAAGCGGGTGAGGTCTCCCCCGCGGTGGTGGATGGATGCTTCTTTGGACGGGCCGTCGTATTGGAGGTACACCTCTACGCGGTCCCTGTGCCTGGCCAGGAGTGCGAGCAGTTCGTCGTCGGTTGCTATCAACATGCCGTTGCTGTTCACCATGATCCGGACGATTGGCCGGGCGACGAGCTCATCAAGAAGGTCAGCCAGATGGGGATAAAGCGTGGGCTCGCCGCCGGAGAGCATCAGAACGTCCAGGCGGCCATTTTCGCGGTCAAGCCGGGTGTCGATGCTCGCGAGCACCTCGCTGAGCGGCGCCACTCCCTGCAGCTGGGGACCGGAGGCCGTGAAGCAAGTGGGGCAGCGCAGGTTGCAGTGTTCGATGATGTCCTGCAGGAGGATGCACGTGTGCTGCGTCTGCATGGCGGGCAGCCCGTAGGCATAAGCCTCCGGGACCTGGCGGTAATTTCCGGCCTGGTCCGGGATGTGCTGCTTGGTCGGCGCCTGCCACTTCTCCAGGTAGCGAAGGATTTCCGGAGACTCGTCGTACAAGGTGCTGACAAGTCCGTGATCGGGGCAGCCGCGTTCGAGCCAGACCCGACCATCGCGGATCAGCAGCGCACCGGACAGGCGCCGCACCTGCGCGAGCGGAGGATTTATCTCGTGGCAGAGGGGACAGAAGGCTGTTACGTACCTGTGGATGCGGTCTCCGCGCAGCGGCTGGCCGGGACCGGGCAGCGCCTGCCGGGAAGTAAATGGGGCGGGATTCATATCCGGCTACTCATCTGGGAGAGGGCCATGACGCAGATCCCACCGCCGAGCAAGATGAAGATCCCGAGGCCAAACAACAGCCCCGCGCCCCAGCGGGAGGTGCGTGGCCAGATCGCCAGGGCACCGGCTATCGCCAGATAGACGGCGATTGGTATTAAAGCTGCAGGCCCGGCGAGGAAGGTCTTGTACCCTTCGTCCGGAGCAATACCAGCTGTTGTCCCGAAATAGAGGGCGTAAAGGGCAACAGCTCCGAGCAGGATTCCGAGCACCATGGAACCCCGTCTTGGTACAGGCGGCGGCTCCTCTTCCCGGGGCGGTGGCAGCGGGCTCCAGGCTTCTTCAGGGTTATCCTCGCTCATGCTGCTCTTTCCTCAATTTGGGCGGAGTGGTGAAGGATTCATCTCAAGCTCTCATTTGCGCTGCGAGAGTTCCAACGCAGATCCCGCCGCCGAGCAGGGTGAAGATTCCCAGGCCAATCAGCAAGCCCGCACCCCACCTGGACGTGCGTGGCCGGACCGCCAGCACAACGGCTACCGCCAGGTAGACGGCGATGGGAATGAAGGCGGACAGCCCGGTCAGGAAACGCATCGACGAGGGTCCGCCGAAAGCAATCGGTACCCCTACATAGACGGCATAAAGGGCAATAGTCCCCAACAGGATTCCGAAGCCCATGGGGCCGAGCGCTGGTTCACGGAGTTCCTCGTCTTCTTGGGGCGGCTTGTCCTTGCTCATGCCGCCGTTCCTTCCAATTCCGGGCGGAGTGGTTCCCCAAAGACCCGCAGCATCCGCCAGGCCAGCAGGGGCAGAACCGCCAGCAGGAACCACTGTGGGCGGCTCATTCCCAGCCAGAGCACCTCGTTGCCGCGGACGAATTCGACTCCGAACCGGAACAACGCGTAGGAAGTCACGTAGCAGATGAAGAGGTCGCCAGGACGAGGCAGACGGTCCCGATAACGCCACATGAGCGCGAATGCGGCCGCATGGAACACGATTTCATAAGCAAAGGACGGGTGAAGCCCTACCCCTGCGGGTCCACCCAGCACTGCGGCCTGCCCGGGCGTCAGCGATATACCCCACGCTCCCCCGGTCGGGATGCCGGGCAGTTCCGTGAGGAGGCAGCCCACGCGGCCAATGACCAGCGCCAAGGCGACGGCGGGCGCAAGTAAGTCCCCCGTGGATTCACGGTAACCTGTCAGCCGCTTACCGACATGGACGCCGAGCCACGCGCCCACAAGGCCCGCGAGGATGCTGCGGTCGCCGTTGCCCCACCAGTCCGCCAATGAGACCTGCCGCGAAACATCCCAGGTAAGGACCCTTGAGCCGATGGCCCCGAAGGCGAGAGCAAAACCGGCAATGGGCCACAATCGTGGGTCGGACAGGCCGCGGCGGCGCTTTTCATACGCGTAGAACAGCAAGGCTGCGAGGATTCCCAGCCCTAACAGGCTGGCGTGCACCAACCCGTTTCCCGCAAAGGGAAGCCCGATCATGAGCAGAGTGTAACAACGGGTTGCCCATGGAAAGCGGGCCCTTTGGCCCTTATGTGCGTGTGCCTTACATGTGGACGTGCAGGCGGCGTGCGGCTTCGGAAATGGATCCGGTCAGGGACGGGTAGACAGTGAAGGTGCTGGCGACGTCGTCAACGTGCAGCTTCTGCTTGACCGCGATGGAAATCGGGAAGATCAGCTCGGACGCGTTGGGCCCCACCACCACGCCGCCGATCACCGTGCCGGAACCCTTCCGGGCGAAGATTTTGACGAACCCGTCCTTGGCGTTGCGCATCTTGGCGCGGGCGTTGCTGCGCAGGGAGAGCTTGACGACGTCGGCCTGGTACTTGCCGGACTCGATGTCGGCTTCGGCGACGCCAACGTTCGCGATTTCGGGCGAGGTGAAGATGTTGGACGCCACCTGGTGGAGCTTGAGCGGGGTCACGCCGTCGCCCATGAAGTGCGCTACGGCGATGCGGCCCTGCATGGCGGCCACGGAGGCCAGCGGCAGGACGCCCGTGCAGTCACCGGCGGCGTAGATGTTCGGTGCGGTGGTGCGGGAAACGCCGTCCACCTTGATGTGACCGCTGTCGCTGACGGCCACGCCGGCCTCGTCGAGGCCCAGGCCTGCCGTGTTGGGGATGGACCCGAGGCAGAGCAGGCAGTGGCTGCCGGTTACCGTGGAGCCGTCCGAAAGGGTTACCACCACGCCGTCGTCCGTGCGTTCCACGCTCTGGGCGCGGGACCGGGACAGGACCCGGACGCCGCGGCGTTCGAAGACTTCCTCCAGGACGACGGCGGCGTCAACGTCGGAGCCGGGCAGCACGCGGTCGCGGCTGGACACCAGGGTGACCTTGGACCCCAGGCCGTTGTAGGCGGAGGCGAACTCCGCGCCGGTGACGCCGGATCCCACCACGATGAGTTCCTTAGGCAGCTCGTCCAGGTTGTAGATCTGGGTCCAGTTCAGGATCCGCTCGCCGTCGGGGCGGGCCGTCTCCAGCTCGCGGGGGTGTGCGCCCACGGCCAGCAGGATGGTATCCGCTTCAACAGTTTCGGTGCCGTCCACCGTCAGGACCTCGATGGTGTGGCTGTCCAGGAGCCGGCCTGAACCGGCGATGATCCGTACTCCCAGCTTTTCCAAGCCGTCGCGGATGTCGTTGGACTGGTTGCGGGCCAGGTTGAGGAGGCGGTCGTTAATGTGCTTGAGGTCGGCGCGCATCACCGGCACAAAGTCGCCGCCGTCGACGTCGAACTTCACACCCAGTTCCCCGGCCTCGGCCACGCGGGTCATCAGGTCAGCCGTGGCAATGAGGGTCTTGGAGGGAACCACATCGGTCAGCACGGCGGAGCCACCGAGGCCCGCGCGTTCGATGATGGTGACCGTCGCCCCGAGGGAGGCAGCCACCATGGCGGCTTCGTATCCGCCCGGGCCACCTCCCAGGATCGCGAACCTGGGGGAACTGAAATCTGGATGCGTAGTCACAGTCATCCATTCTCGCCCATTTGCCGCCCACCACCAAGAAAACAGGGCGGTTTCCGGGCCAGGCGTGACCGGGCCAACACGGGCGGCACGATAACTTGTACGGGTGAGTACAACAGACTTCCTGAACACGGACCCGTTTGCCGCTGCCCGCGCCGCAGCGGACTACATCGCCGAGGAGACCGGCGTGGACCGGCACGACACCGCCCTGGTCCTCGGCTCCGGGTGGGGCGAGGCCGCAGACCTCATCGGCGAGACCACCGCCACCCTGTCCGCCGAAGAAGTTCCCGGCTTCCATGCCCCCGCCGTGGAGGGCCACGTGGGCACCATCCGTTCCATCCTCGCCCCGTCGGGAAAGCGGGCCCTGGTCCTGGGCGCCCGCACGCACTACTACGAGGGCAGGGGCGTCCGGGCAGTGGTCCATGGAATCCGGACCGCGGCGGCCGCCGGGTGCGGCACGCTGGTCCTCACCAACGGCTGCGGCGGACTCAACGAGGACTGGGCCCCGGGAACGCCCGTACTGATCAAGGACCACATCAACCTCACCGCGGCCTCCCCCCTGGAGGGTGCCACCTTCGTGGACCTGACAGACCTGTACTCGCCCCGGATCCGCAGGCTGGCCCGCGATGTGGACCCCAGCCTGGCCGAGGGCGTGTATGCACAGTTCCCCGGCCCCCACTACGAGACGCCGGCCGAAGTTCAGTACGCCAAGCGGATCGGTGCCGACCTCATCGGCATGTCCACCGCGCTGGAAGCCATCGCCGGGCGGCACGCCGGCATGGAAGTGTTCGGCATTTCACTGGTCACCAACCTGGCAGCCGGGATCAGCCCGCAGCCGCTCAGCCACCAGGAAGTGCTTGAATCCGGCCATGCAGCGGGACCGCGCATCTCCAGGCTGCTGGCCGATATCATCGCCCGGCTCTGACGCATCAGGCGCCCGGGTGCGTCACGTGGACCGGCAATGACGATAGCGTTGTGCCCATGACGTCTTCCGATGCCGAACTTCGCCTGCTCACCGAAGCCCGCGAATGGGCTGCCCAAGACCCGGATCCCGCCACCAGGACGTCGCTCCTGGAGCTTGTCCGCCTGGTTGAGGACGGCGATCCCGCGGCACGGCAGGAACTGGAAGACAGCTTCCGCGGCACGCTGCAGTTCGGCACGGCCGGGCTGCGCGCTGCACTGGGCCCGGGCCCGAACCGGATGAACCGGGTGGTGGTGCGCCGCGCCGCAGCTGGTCTCGCCGCCTTCCTCCTCGACGCCGTAGCCAAGTCTGCGCCGGGCACCCGGCCGCGCGCCGTCGTCGGGTATGACGCCCGGCATAACTCCGATGCCTTCGCCGCCGAAACGGCGGCGATCTTCACCGCGGCCGGCATCGAAACCTTCCTGCTCCCGGCACCCCTCCCCACTCCCCTGCTGGCGTACGCCGTCCGCGCCCTGGACTGCGACGGCGGCGTCATGGTCACCGCCAGCCATAACCCGCCCCAGGACAACGGGTACAAGGTGTACCTGGGCAGGCATGCCATGGCGGCGGACGGCGGCGGCGCCCAGATCGTGGCGCCTTACGATGCGGCAATCGCCGCGCGGATCAGCGCCGTGGGACCACTGGAATCCATCACGCTGGCAGAGGGCGGCTGGACCGTCCTGGACGGCTCGCTGGCAGCGGAGTATGAACAGGCGACGGCGGCGCTCGCCATGCCGGACCGCTTCCCCGCCCGCGACCTGCGGGTGGTCCTCACTCCGCTGCACGGCGTCGGCGGCGGGACCGCACTGGATGTCCTGGAAGCGGCAGGTTTCAAAGATGTCACCGTGGTGGCCGAACAGGCCGAACCCGACCCCGATTTCCCCACCGTAAGCTTCCCCAACCCGGAGGAACCCGGGGCGCTGGACCTTGCCCTCGAAGCGGCCGCGCAGCTGGATGCCGACCTCGTCATCGCCAACGACCCCGACGCCGACAGGGCAGCCGTGGCAGCGAAAGACCCCGATACCGGAGCCTGGCGGATGCTCCGCGGCGACGAAGTGGGTTCCCTGCTGGGCGCCCACATGGTGGCCCGGCTCGCAGACGGCGCCGCCGGAGTGGAGGCTGACGGCCGGAGCGTCTTCGCCAATTCGATCGTTTCCTCACGGCTGCTGGCCCGCATCGCCGCCGCGGCCGGCTTCGCCCACGAGGAAACACTGACCGGCTTCAAGTGGATCTCCCGGGTACCCGGGCTGGTCTACGGCTATGAGGAGGCGCTGGGGTACTGCGTGGCCCCGGATCTGGTTAAGGATAAGGACGGCATTTCCGCCGCCGTCCTGATTGCCGAGATGGCGGCAGCCGCCAAAGCCGCCGGCAAGACCGTCTTCGACACCCTGGATGAGCTGTACCTCCAGCACGGCCTGCACGCCAGCGACCAGCTGAGCATCAGGGTTGCGGACCTGGGGCTCCTGGACGCCATGATGAACCGCCTGCGGGTATCGCCGCCGGAATCATTCGGACAGTCAGCAGTGGAGGTCTTCACGGACCTGGCCCAAGGCAGCGCCCACTTGCCGCCCACGGAAGGGCTGCTCTACATCACCCGCAACCTGACCCGCGTGATCATCCGGCCCAGCGGCACCGAGCCCAAGCTCAAGTGCTACCTGGAGGTCATCCACCAGGTGGGCTCCGCCGCGGAGCTTCCGGCAGCGCGGCAGGCCGCGCGCGCTTCGCTGGATGAGGTCCTGCACGACGTCAGCGAGGCACTGGGTCTTTAGCACCCCTGGGTTAAAGACCACCTTGGGTTAAAGACCAAGCCGGGCTTAACGACCAAAGGGGCGCCGGGGCCGGTAAAGGCCCTGCGCCCCTTGGGGGGTGTGCGTGCTACAGCCGCACCTCGACGAAGCCGTCGGTGACGCGGGTGCTGAACGCTGCCAGCCTCAAGCCCGGGCTGGTGAAGCATTCGCCGGTTTCGAGGTCGTAGACCTCCTTGTGCAGCGGGGAGGCGATGGTGGGCCTGGCCCCCTTGGAACCGAGGATGCCGCGCGCCATGACATGGGCTCCGGTGGCCGGGTCCTCATGTGCCACGGCAAAGACTTCGGCCGGTCCGGTGCGGAAAAGCGCCACCTGGCGGCCTGCCACCAGTGCGGCCTCGCCCCAGGCCGGTTCGAGGTCCTCCACCGCGCAGACACGGTGCCAGCCGGTATGGAATCCAGCGAGGTCTGATTCGGCGGCGAGCGCCCCAAGTTCCAGTGTTGCCGTCATGTCCGGCCCCTTTCCCTGTGCCTGTTGTCGTTGCAGTGGCTGCTTTTGCTGCCGTGTCCCACGCTAGGGTCCAGGTGTTTCAACGGGGTGCGGTGAATGTGTCCGGCGGGTAAAAGAGACCTAACCCGGCCGGAAACGCGTTCGTGATGCAGAAGTTAAGTTGGCGAAACAATTGGGAAACTGAGGCGAAACTGCCCCTCCCTAGGCTGGAGGCACAAGCTGCAGAGCACCGTCTGCGGCCCATGCGAAAGGCCCACAGTGACCGAACAGACTTCAAGCACAGAGACGCCGCGCCGCATCGTCGTCGCCGGCGGCGGCCCCGCGGCCCACCGTTTTGCGGACGCCATGCATGCCCGGGGCCTCGACGGCTGGCATGTCACGGTCCTCACCGAAGAAGCCCACCTCCCCTACGACCGCGTGGCACTCTCCAAGGCTCTCACCGATACCGGGGTGGACCTCACCCTGGGAACAGCTTCGATGTGGGACCACGGTTCCCTGATCCTGAAGACCGGTGAGCGCGTGGTGAAAATCGACGCAGGCGCAAAGACGGTGCTGACGGCTGCCGGGAACGCCTACGAATATGACGAACTGGTGGTGGCCACTGGCTCGGACGCCGTGCGCCTGCCCATCCCCGGCGCCGAACACGCCCACGTGTACCGCACCCTTGAGGACGTGTGGGCCATCAACAAGGCCATCGCGGAACTCACCGCCAAGCTCGGCCGCAAGGTCAACGCCGTCACCATCGGCGGCGGTCTCCTAGGACTCGAATCGGCCGCCGGCACCGAGCAGCTGGGCGCCACCCCCGTTGTCATCAACGGGGCTCCCTGGCTGATGAACACCCAGCTGGACGAGGGCGCCGGCCAGGCCCTGGGCCGCCTCATCGAGGCCAAAGGCTTCGAAGTGCACGGCGGCGTGTTCCCCTCCGAAATTTTGGCGGACGACGACGGCCAGGTCACCGGGGTGCTGATGGCGGACGGGCGCATCATCCCGGCCGACCTGGTGATCGTCGCCGTCGGCGTCAAGCCCCGCGACGAGCTCTTCCGCGCTGCTGAAGGCGAAGACCAGCTCTTCAGCCTGGGCCAGCGCGGCGGCGTGGTCATCAACGACTACTGCGCCACCGAGGTGGATGGCATCTGGGCCATCGGTGAAGTGGCCAACTTCGGCGGAATGTGCCTGGGCCTCGTGGCGCCTGCCAACACCATGGCTGAAATCGTTGCCGACCGGCTGCACGGCGGCGACGCCACCTTCCCCGGTTTCGACACCGCCACCAAGCTCAAGCTGTCCGGAGTGGATGTTGCAAGCTTCGGCGACGCGTTCGCCAGGACCGAACACGCCCTGGAGATCGTCTACGCCGACCCCGCCCGCGGCGTCTACCAGAAGATCGTGACGACGGACGACGCCAAGACCCTCCTGGGCGGCATCTTCGTCGGTGACGCCTCCCCCTACATGAGCCTGCGCCCCCTGCTGGGCCGTGAACTCCCGGCCGAGCCGGGTGCATTCCTCAGCGCGGCCGGCGGCGGCGAGGCCCCCGAGACCGAACTGCCGGACGACGCCACCCTCTGCTCCTGCAACAACGTCACCGCCGGCAGCATCCGCGACGCCATCAACGGCTGCGGTGCCTGCGAAGGCAACGCTCCCGTCCAGGAACTGGGCGAGCTGAAGGGCTGCACCCGGGCCGGCACCCAGTGCGGTTCCTGTGTCCCCATGCTGAAGAAGCTGCTGGAAACCGAGCTGACCAAGTCCGGCGTCGAGGTTTCCAAGGCCCTCTGCGAGCACATCGAACTGTCCCGCCAGGAACTGTTCGACGCCATCCGTGTCCTGGAACTGACCTCCTTCGAAGAGATCATGGCCAAGTACGGCACCGGTGCCGGCTGCGACATCTGCAAGCCCACCATCGCCAACATCCTGGCCAGCCAGAACAGCGCCTACGTGCTCGACGCCGGCCGCGGCACCCTCCAGGACACCAACGACCGCGCCCTGGCCAACATGCAGAAGGACGGCACCTATTCGGTGGTCCCCCGCATCGCCGGCGGCGAAATCACCCCCAAGAAGCTCGGCGTCATCGCTGCCGTGGCCGAGAAGTACGGGCTGTACACCAAGATCACCGGCGGCCAGCGCATTGACATGTTCGGTGCCCGGCTGGAACAGCTCCCGGAGATCTGGAAGGAACTGGTGGACGCCGGCTTCGAGTCCGGCCAGGCCTACGGCAAGAGCCTGCGCACCGTGAAGTCCTGCGTCGGTTCCACCTGGTGCCGCTTCGGCGTCCAGGACTCGGTGGCCATGGCCATCCAGCTGGAACTGCGCTACCGCGGCCTGCGCAGCCCGCACAAGCTCAAGATGGGAGTTTCCGGCTGCGCCCGTGAATGCGCGGAAGCGCGCGGCAAGGACGTAGGCGTCATTGCCACCGCCGACGGCTGGAACCTGTACGTGGGCGGCAACGGCGGAGCCACCCCGGCCCACGCCCAGCTCCTCGCCAAGGACCTCGACGACGAAACCCTCATCAAGTACATCGACCGCTACTTCATGTACTACATCCGCACCGCGGACCGCCTGCAGCGCACGGCCCGCTGGCAGGAGGAGCTCGACGGCGGCATCAAGCACGTTGAGGACGTGGTGGTCAAAGACACCCTGGGCATCGCCGCGGACCTTGAAGCCGCCATGGCCAAGCACGTGGACACCTACGTCGATGAATGGGCAGACACCCTCAAGGACCCCGAGCGCCTGCGCCGGTTCCGCTCGTTCGTCAACGCCCCCGACCAGAAGGACGACTCCATCACCTTCGTCCCGGACGAGCGCGGCCAGATGCGCCCCGCCACACCCGAGGAAAAAGGCAAGGTCCTGATCGGCGCTTCCATCCCGGTCCGTGCCGCCACACCGGAAACCATCGGAAGCGAGGCATAGCCATGCAGCTCAGCATCGACCTCACCGGCCGGAACGTCCTGGTGGCCGGCAGCCCCGCTGCCGCGCGGCAGGCGGTGCGGCGGTACGAAGCCGCGGGCGCCGTCGTGCACCGCCTTGGCAGCCCCGGCGAGGCCCGCTTCGTCCACCTGCCGGAGCGGCTGTTCCTGGTTGCCGCCGTCGAGGACGGACAGCCCGGCTGGGACGCTTTCCTGGAAAGCTGCCGGAAGACCGGCATTCCCGTCGCGGCAGAGCCTGCGGCCGGCCCCGCTGGACACGTCACCCTGGTAGGCGGGGGCCCCGGCACCGGCGACCTGCTCACCATTGCGGCCGTCAAGGCGCTGCGCGATGCCGACGTCGTGTTCTATGACCGCCTGGCACCGTACCAGGAACTGCCGCGGCTGACGTCCGCGGAACTCGTGGACGTCGGAAAGAAGCCGGGGCACCACAAGGTCGGCCAGGCGGACATCGAAAAGCTGATGGTGGAAAGCGCCCTCGCCGGCAACAACGTGGTCCGCCTCAAGGGCGGCGACCCCTATGTCTTTGGCCGCGGCGGCGAGGAAGTTGCCGCGTGTCTGGCAGCCGCCGTCAAAGTGCACGTCATCTCCGGTGTCACCAGCGCCATTTCAGTCCCGGCCGCCGCCGGTATCCCGGTGACCCACCGCGAAGTCAGCCACATGTTCACCGTGGTTTCGGGGCACGCGCCGCTGACTGAGAAGGAGCACTACCACCTGGCCGGCCTGGGCGGCACCATCGTGGTGCTCATGGGCATCGGCACCCTGCACCAGCTGGCGGCGGGCCTGCGCCGCGCCGGGATGCGCACCGACATGCCCATGGCCGTGGTGGAGCGCGGCTACCGGCCCGGCCAGCGCACCACCATCGCAGACCTCGGCACCATCACCTCCGCCGCTGCCGGCTGCAGCAACCCGGCAGTGCTGGTCATCGGCGAGGTGGTGCGGGTTGCTGAAGCGAACCGGGACCACGCCGGTGCCGCCGCAGACCTGGACAGGCTGGCGGCCTCGCTGCTGGGATCATGAAAGGATTGACCCCCATGACTGCACTTGCACCGGCTGAACCGGCCCAGGCTGAACCGGCCCAGGCTGAACTGGCACAGGCTCAACCAACGCAGGCCGAACCGACGGCGCAGGCCGAACCGACGGCGCAGGCCGAACCGACGGCGCAGGCCGAAGAAGCCACCGACGCCGCGGAGTCGCCGCTGGAAGGGTTCCGTATCGGCGTTACCTCCGACCGGCGCTCACGTGACCTGATCGAGGCCCTGGAGCGCCGGGGTGCCGAAGTGCTGCATGCGCCGGCGCTGAAAATCGCGCCCGTCCAGGAGGACATCCGGCTCATCGAGGACACCAAGGCCATCATCGCCGCCAAGCCGGACCTGTGCATCGCCACCACCGCCTACGGCATGCGCCGGTGGTGCGAGGCCGCGGACTCCTTCGGGATCGGGGACGAACTCCTGGAAACGCTCGGAAGCACCCGCATGTTCGTCCGGGGGCCCAAAGCCCGCGGTGCCGTGCGTGCGGCCGGCCTTGCCGACGTCGGCATCAGCAGCGATGAAACCACCTCCACGCTGGTGGACATGCTGCTCACCGAAGGCGTCCGGGGCAAGACCGTCGCCATGCAGCTGCACGGCTACACCGACGTCCGCCAGATCGAGCGCCTGCGGATGTCCGGCGCCACGGTCCTGACCGTGACGCCCTACCGCTGGGTGAAGCCGGACGGCGAGGACAAGCTGCCGCGGCTGATCGAGGCCGCCTGCAGCGGGAACCTGGACGTCCTGACCTTCACCAGCGCCCCCGCGGTGGACGCAATGTGGAGCACCGCCCATGAGATGGGCCTCTACAAGCAGCTGGTGGAGAGCCTGAAACTGAACGTCACCACCGCAGTGGTGGGTCCCGTCACGGCACAGCCCCTCCTGGACGCGGGCGTGACCCCGCTGATCCCCGAGCGCTTCCGGATGGGCGCCCTGATCCGGCTGGTGTGCGAGCACCTGGCGCTGAACCATGTCCGGCGGCTGGACACCCGCTCCGGCAACATCGAACTTCGCGGCCGCAGCCTGCGGATAAACGGCCAGGCAGTGGAACTGGCCCCCGCTCCCCTGCTGCTCCTGCGCGCCCTGCTCGGTGCCGGCGGCGCTGTCCTGTCCCGGGAATCGCTCTCCGACCTGCTGGAACTCCGGGGGTCCGTACACGCGCTGGACATGACCGTGAGCAGGCTGCGTTCATCACTGCCGGACGGCAAGCTCATTGAAACTGTGGTCAAGCGCGGATACCGGATCCGCGTCTAAGGGCGCCAGGCCCGGCCTCCCAGGGCGCGCCGCCGGCTGGATTGTGTCCGCCGGCGGATGAATGAGAGGTGCGTCACCAGTTCTGTTACCGGCCGGTAAAAACTGGCGAACACAGGCCCGGGAAACAGCAATGGACGGGTAACACAACCGAAAAAGCATGCCCCTACGCTGGGTTCCATCACGAAGTTCCGGCCGGTTTCCGGCCGCCAGCGAAAGGGCCAGCACATGTCCGCTCCGGCACCCTCAACGTCCACCTCCACCGCAACCCGAATTGTCATCGCCGGTGCCGGCCCCGCTGCCCAGGCCCTGGTGGCACAGCTGGACCGGGCCCGGTTCGCCGGCACCATCACGGTGCTGAGCAACCGCGATGACACACCGGAGGAGCTGCTGGAGCTGGCCTTGCTGCCCCAGGTCTCCGTGCGCTTTGGCCAGCCGGCCAGCCACATCGATGCCGCCAACCGCACGGTGGCAACTGCCGACGGCATGGAATTCGGCTACGACCAGCTGGTGATTGCCACCGGTTCAGCTCCCGTGGCCAACCCCGTGGACGGCGCAGCGCAGTGCCTCAGCTACTCCACCATCGATGACGCCCAGCGCATTGCCGACGGAGTGCAGGAAGTCGCCCGGGAGCTGGGCCGGCGCCCGGTGGGAATCCTGGTGGGCACGGGGGCAGCGGCAGGGCAGGCCGAAGCGGTGCTCCGGGCCAAGGGGGTCCGGCCCATCCGCACCAGCGCGAGGCCCGCCGCCGTCGTCCCCGCCGTCGTTTCCGGCGTCGTTTCCGGCGTTCTTTCCGCCGGGTCCGGTACCCCTCTCGCGGCCTCCGCCGTCGTGTTCGAGGACGGCAGCAGCATGACCGGCGACCTGGTGGTCCTGGCCGAGGAACGGGTTTCCCGGGACGGCCTCGCCGCCAGCGCCGGCCTTCGGACGGCAGCCGGCGGCGGCATCGCGATCAGCCGCGACTTCCGCACGTCCGTGCCCGGAATCTGGGCCATTGGTGACGCAGCAGCGTTCGACGGCGTCCGGCTGGGGCTGCTGGTGGCGGCCGCCTCCGCGGCAGGTGCCTGCGCCACCGAGTTGCTGACCGCGGCATCGGCAGCCCCCGTCCTGCAGGTGGCTGCCTGAGGGGGCCGCCACGGGCGCCGTGCGCTGTGACAAGATGGTTCCCGAAACCGAGTCAACGCCGGGCCCACAAGGCCCTTCGAGAGGACCATCATGAGCAACGAAGCCACCGTTCACGCCGGGACCGCTGATACGGCCGGGACCGCGAACATCGCCTCCTACATCGACCACACCCTGCTCAAGCCCGAAGCCTCGGAAGCTGACGTGCTGAAGGTCTGTGCAGAGGCGGCCGAGTACGGGTTCAAGTCGGTTTGCGTCAACCCCATCTGGGTCAAGACCGTCACCACCGCGCTCAAGGGCTCCGGCGTCCTCACCTGCTCCGTGGTGGGCTTCCCGCTGGGAGCCACCCCCACGGATGTGAAATCGTTCGAAGCCCGCGGCGCCGTCCTGGACGGCGCGGACGAGGTGGACATGGTGATCAACATTGCCGCCGCGAGGGCCGGCGACAAGGGTGCCCTGACGGATGACATTGCCGCGGTGGCCGAAACCGTGCACGCGGGCGGGGCCATCCTCAAAGTCATCATCGAAACAGCCCTCCTCACGGATGAGCAGAAAGTACTGGCGTGCCAGGCGGCCGTGGAGGCCGGGGCGGACTTCGTGAAGACCTCCACGGGTTTCAACGGCGGCGGCGCCACGGCCGAAGACGTGGCCCTGATGCGCAGCACGGTGGGCCCCGGCCTGGGCGTCAAGGCCTCCGGCGGCGTACGGTCCCTGGCCGACGCTCAGGCTATGATTGCAGCAGGTGCAACACGAATTGGTGCCAGCTCCGGAATTGCCATCGTCAAGGGTGAACAGGGTTCAGCCGCTTACTGACCGGACCCGGAGGCGGCCGCAGATTAAGCCCCGCGGGGCCGAGGAGGAACACATGTCCAGCCAGATCAACGGTTCGAACCGGGACACGGCGTCGAACCCGGACCATGTCCGGACCCCGCAGAACGAAAACAACCTCGCCACCAGCGCCATCCTTTTCGTGGTCTGCTTCGCACTGTTCCTTGGCGCCATCTACTCGCTGTCCTTCCTCAGCCTGGGCAACCCGTGGCCGATGGCCGTCTGCCTGGTCCTGTTTGCGCTGGCGTTCTGGATCCCGCAGACCATCCTGGGACGTTCCGACTCTGCGGGCGAGCACTAAACCCGAAGCCAAACAGCGGTAAAGCAAAACGGACCGGCGGACTTTTCCGCCGGTCCGTTGCTGTTTTCTGCTGGACGCTGCTCTTTTCCGCCGGTCCGTTTGCTGTTGGTTGCCGGCACTGGTGCCTGCCGGTGAAAGGGTGCTGCCTGCTAAAACCAGAGCCTGATCCAGGCTCCCGCGGCAGCCGCCACACGCCCCCCGTGCTGTTGGGCGATGGCCCACCCGGCCATGGACATGCCCACCATGGCGTACGCGCTGACCGGGATCAGCACCAGCCATTCCCGCTTAGAACCGGCGCGCCCCAGCAGGGGCAGGGACAGGGCGCCGTTGGCCCGCCATACGTTCCGCAGCAGGGGCAGCCGCCGCAGCACCTTGGGCGGCCGGACCACCAGCGGCCACAGCAGCGGCACTCCCCCGGTGGTGATGAGGTCGCCCACGATGTGCACCACCACCCCGATCAGCATCGACGTGGGCAGCCAGGTCCACTGATCCGGCGCGAACCAGGTGACCAGCCCGGCCATGACCAGCGCGAAGATCCAGTTGGAAATGAATCCGCTCTTGGGAAAGAGCTTCAGTGCCTTGGCCGCAATGTTGATCAGGAACATGCACAGCAGCCCGGCGCCCACGGACAGGCGGCCCCAGCCGGTGTCCATGTGCACCTGCGATGCCAGCCCGGCCAGGAAAACGAAACCCGCGGCGCCCAGGACGGAGTGCGTGCCCTGCCGGTGGCCGCCGCTGGCATTCTCAATGCCGCGCGCGATCACGTTGGACAGCGGCGGCAGCGAATGGGCCACTGTGCTCGCCCGGTGGTCCCAGTCGCACACCAGGGCCGTGCCCGCGGTGGCCATGCCGCCGATGAGGATGCCGGTGGGATCCAGCGGGTACCAGCCCAGGGTGTATGGGCCGGTGGACGCAACAGCTACCCACGCCGCGGCTCCCGACGCGGCGTGGTGTCCTCCCATCACGTCTTAACCCACCGCCAATGGGGCGTCGGAGAAGATGTTCCGGATCACGCCGTTGGCCCATTCCAGGATCTCGGCGTCCTGCAGGTCCCGGCCGCCGATTTTCGCTGTCTTGGGCTTGGGGATGAGCACGGCGTCCAGGGCAGGCTTGGACTGCGAGCCCGGGTACATCCGGTTCAGGCGCATGATCTTGGATTCCGGGAGCGTGGCCGGGGAGAACTTGATGAAGTTGCCCTGCAGTGCGACGTCGGACAGGCCGGCTTCGCGGGCACCAACACGGAAGCGTGCCACTGCCACCAGGTTCTGCGCGGGCAGCGGCAGTTCTCCATAGCGGTCCACGAGTTCGGCCTGGACCTCGTCGATGGCCTCATTGGTGAGGGCCGCCGCGAGCTTCCGGTAGGCCTCCAGGCGCAGCCGTTCGCCGGGAACGTAGTCGTGCGGCAGGTGGGCGTTGACCGGCAGCTCAATCTTCATCTCCGCGGCCTTTTCTTCGGCTTCGCCCCGGAAGTCCGCCACGGCCTCGCCCACCAAACGGATGTACAGGTCGAAGCCCACCCCCTGGATGTGGCCGGACTGTTCGCCGCCCAGCAGGTTGCCGGCGCCGCGGATTTCCAGGTCCTTCATGGCCAGCTGCATACCGGCGCCGAGCTCGTTGTGCGTGGCCACCGCCTTGAGCCGCTCCAGTGCCACTTCGCCCAGCGGTTTCTCCGACGGGTAGAGGAAGTAGGCGTAGGCGCGTTCCCGGCCGCGGCCCACGCGGCCGCGGAGCTGGTGCAGCTGGGACAGGCCGTACTTGTCCGCGCCGTCCACGATCAGGGTGTTGGCGTTGGAGATGTCCAGGCCGGTTTCGATGATGGTGGTGCACACCAGCACGTCGAAGCGCTTCTCCCAAAAGTCGACGATGATCTGTTCCAGGCGGCTCTCGGACATCTTGCCGTGCGCCACCTCCACCCGTGCCTCGGGCACCAGTTCGCGGATCTTCGCTGCGGTGCGTTCGATGGTGGACACCCGGTTGTGGACCAGGAACACCTGGCCTTCGCGCATCAGCTCGCGGCGGATGGCGGCGGAGGTCTGCTTGTCCGTGTAGGGGCCCACATAGGTCAGGACAGGGTGCCGTTCCTCCGGAGGGGTGGCCAGGGTGGAGGTTTCCCGGATGCCGGTGAGGGACATCTCCAGGGTGCGCGGGATGGGGGTGGCGCTCATGGCCAGCACGTCCACGTTGGTGCGCATTTTCTTGAGCGCTTCCTTGTGCTCCACGCCGAAGCGCTGTTCCTCATCCACGATCACCAGGCCCAGGTCTTTGAACTCGAAGTCCTTGGACAGCAGGCGGTGCGTGCCGATCACCACGTCCACAGACCCGCTCTTGACGCCTTCCACCGTTTCCTTGGTTTCCTTTGTCCCCTGAAACCGGGACAGGGCCTTGACCCGCAGCGGGAACCCGGAGAACCGCTCGGTGAACGTTTCGTAGTGCTGCTGGGCCAGCAGGGTGGTGGGCACCAGCACGGCCACCTGCTTGCCGTCCTGGACGGCTTTGAAGGCCGCCCGCACCGCGATTTCCGTCTTGCCGTAGCCCACATCGCCGGAGACCAGGCGGTCCATGGGGATCTCGCGTTCCATGTCCGCCTTGACCTCGTTGATGGTGGTCAGCTGGTCCGGCGTCTCCACGTAGGGGAAGGCTTCCTCGAGCTCGCGCTGCCAGGGAGTGTCCGGGGCGAAGGCGTGCCCTCGGGAGGCCATCCGGGCCGAGTAGAGCCGGATCAGTTCGCCGGCGATTTCCTTGACGGCCTTGCGGGCCTTGGACTTGGTGCTGGCCCAGTCCGCGCCGCCCATCTTGCTCAGCACGGGCGTATCGCCGCCCACGTAGCGGGTCACCTGGTCCAGCTGGTCCGTGGGGACAAACAGCCGGTCGCCCGGGGCACCGCGCTTTGAGGGTGCGTATTCCAGCACCAGGTACTCGCGCACGCCGTCGCCACCGCCGGTGACTTTTCGCTGGATCAGCTCGACGAACTTTCCGATGCCGTGCTGTTCATGGACCACGTGGTCCCCCGCCACCAGCTGCAGGGGGTCCACGGCGTTGCGCCGCTTGGAGGGCATGCGGCGCATGTCCTTGGTGGACCCGGCCGAGGTCCGGCCCAGCAGGTCGGCTTCGGTGAGCAGGCCCAGTTTGAGGCCGTCCAGGACAAAACCACGGCCGACGGCGGCAGTGGTCACCTCGATGATGCCCGCCTGGGGTTCGTGGTCCAGGCTGTCCACCCGGGCACAGGGGATGTCGTTCTCATGGAACAGCTCGGCCAGGCGCTGGGCCGGGCCGGGACCTTCGGTGGCCACCACGATCCGCCACTGGTCCCGGACGTGGGAGCCGATGAAGTCCATCATTTCCGCCACGTCGCCCTGGTAGCCGCGCGGCTCCCGGGCATGCAGGTTCAGGACGTCGATTTCGGGGAGCAGTTCCGCGTCCTGCGCCAACGACGTGATGGACCACCAGGACACCGCGTGCTCCAGGGCGGACCCCCGCGTTTCGGCCAGCGAGCGGAAGCTCGCCGAATGAAGCGCCGCACTCGCCTGTGAGCTGAGGTCCAAAGGTGCCGCCCCGCCGTCGGACGCCGTGGACCAGGCCGCCTCGAGGAACTCCTCGTTGGTGGCGGCAAGGTCGTGGGCGCGGGTGCGCACCTTTTCCGGTTCGATCACCACGGCGATGGACTCGGCGGGCAACTGGTCCACGAACGGGACCATTGCATCCACCAGCACCGGTGCCAGGGACTCCATGCCCTCCACGGCAATGCCGCCGGCGATCTTTTCCAGCATGTCCGCCGCGGCCGGAAGCTGGGACTTCAGCGTGGCGGCGCGGGACATGACGGACGGGGTGATGAGGATTTCACGGCACGGCGGGGCGTGCAGTTCGGTGGGGTGGTGGATGCCCGGAGCGGACAGCGAGCGCTGGTCGGCCACGGCGAACCAGCGCATCTGGTCCACTTCGTCCCCGAAGAACTCCACCCTGATGGGGTGGTCCTCCGTGGGCGGGAACACGTCGATGATGCCGCCGCGGACGGCGAACTCGCCGCGGTGCGTCACCATGTCCACCCGGGCGTACGCGGCGTCGGCCAGGCTCTTCACCACGCCGGTGAACGGCTTCTCCTGGCCCACCTTCAGCGTGACGGGAACCAGGTCGCCCAGGCCGGCCACAACGGGCTGGACCACTGCGCGGACGGGCGCCACCACCACCCGGAGCTGTCCCGCCGTCGAACTTTCCGGGTGCGCAAGGCGGCGCAAGACGGACAGCCGGCGGCCCACGGTGTCCGAGCGTGGCGAAAGCCGCTCGTGCGGGAGGGTCTCCCAGCTGGGGAACTCTGCCACTGAATCCGCGGGCAGGTAGGCGCGCAGGGCTGCCGTGAGATCCTCCGCCTCCCTGCCGGTGGCGGTAACGGCCAGCACCACGCCAGGCGCCAGGCCGTCGGCCTGTTCTGCCATGGCGGCGAGCCCGTCCGCCATTTCCGCAAGAAGTACCGGACGAAGCCCCGCGGGAGCGCTGATCTGGTAGTCCTGTCCGCGGACGGCGAACCCCCGGGCGGTCTCGGCACGGACCCGGGCGAACGTCTGGTCCGGCGCCAAGGCGCGGCGCAGTCCATCCAGGGACGGGGCTGCACCGGACATTGCCGCGCTGGTTTTGCCGGCACGGGATGTGCCGGTGCGGCCCGTTCCGGCGCGGGACGTGCCTGTGCTGGCTGTGCCGGCGGCGGACTGGCCGGGAAGACTCATGGCAGAAGCTCCTGTGGTGTTCATCGAAGACAAGCAGGCAACGCGAAAACCCGAAATTCGCTGCGAATCCCGGGTACTCCCAGCCTACCGCGCAGGAACGACATGGCAGCGCGGTGCCAACGGGCCTAGGCTGGCAGGGCCGGGCGGAACTCGACCGGAGCAGCCGTCCGGACCGGCCGCGGCTCCGAACCGCTTGGGATAACGCTCCTCGGGACGAACAGGGCCAGGACGAAATCAGGACCTGGACGAAATCAGGGGCCAGGACGAACAGGAGCCAGCATGACTGCAATGAGCGCCCAGCCAACACCAAAGACTGTCCTCGTCACCGGGGCCACCGGCTACATCGGCGGCCGCCTGGTGCCCAGGCTCCTGGAAGCAGGCCACACCGTCAAGGTGCTGGTCCGCTCGCCGGACAAGATTGCCGGCGTGCCCTGGCGGGACAAAGTGGACGTGGTGGAAAGCAGCCTGGACGACGGCGACGCGCTCCGCGAAGCCCTGGCCGGCGTCGAGGTCTTCTACTACCTGGTGCACTCGATGGCCGCCGGTGCAGGATTCGAAGCGAAGGAAAAAGCGATGGCCGCCACGGCCGCGGACGCTGCAGCGGCTGCGGGGGTACGCCGGATCGTCTACCTTGGCGGCCTGCACCCCCAGGGCGTGGAGCTCTCCACCCACATGCGGTCACGGGAGGCAGTGGGCAAGGTCTTCCTGGACAGTCCGGTGGACGCCGTCGTCTTCCAGGCGGGGGTGGTGATCGGCTCCGGCTCCGCCTCCTTCGAGATGATCCGCCACCTCTCCGAAACGCTGCCCCTGATGCCGGCGCCCAGCTGGGTGCGCAACAGAATCGAAGCCATCGCGGTGCGTGACGTCCTCTACTACCTGGTCTCCGCGGCGTCGCTGGAGGGTGCCATCAACCGCACCTTCGACGTCGGCTGCCGGCAGGTGCTGACATACGCGGGGATGATGAAGGAATACGCCGCGGAAGCGGGCCTGCCCTACCGGGTGGTGCTGGCGCTGCCGGTTCCGGCGCCCAAGCTGGCAGGCATGTGGGTGGCCCTGACAACACCCATCCCGCTTTCCATGGCCGTGCCGCTGGTCCAGTCGCTGCAGCATGACGCGGTATCCAACGAGCACGACATCGACCAGTACATCCCGCAGCCCGACGGCGGCCTGACCCCCTACCGGACGGCGGTGGCCCTGGCGCTGGGCAAGGAGCGGGACGGCCAGGTGGAGACCACCTGGGCCAACGCCGGCGCGGACTCCGATCCCCTGCCCAGCGACCCCGACTGGGCCGGGCACAAGGTGTTCATCGATGAAAGGACCTTCCACGGCGATGTGGGCCCGGCCCATGTGTGGACCATCATCGAGGGCATCGGCGGGCGCAACGGCTGGTATTCGCTGCCGCTGGCCTGGCAGGTCCGGGGGTGGCTGGACAAACTCACCGGCGGGGCAGGACTGCTGCGCGGCCGCCGGCACCCCCACACCCTGGCCGCCGGCGAGGTGGTGGACTGGTGGCGGGTGGAACGGATCGACCGCGGCAGCCTGCTGCGGCTGCGGGCCGAGATGCGGGCGCCGGGAAGGGCCTGGCTGGAGCTTTCCGTGGAACCCGACGGCGCAGGCAGCCGCTACCGGCAGCGCGCCATTTTCTTCCCTAAAGGGTTGAGCGGACTGCTGTATTGGCTCGCCGTTTTGCCGTTCCACAGCCTGATCTTCCCGGCCATGGCCCGCAACATCACTACGGCCGCGCAGAAACTGTCGGATGCGGAGCCCGCGGCTGCCACCCCGTAGGATGTTGGAGGCTTAATCCGTTCCCCACGTCCCAGGAGGACCCATGGCGCTGAGCGCAACCACTACCCTTCCGCACTCCGTTGACAGCGTTACCGCTGTGCTGGTGAATGAGGATTTCCAGCGCCACATCAGCCAGCTGGTGGGCGGCAACCTGGAGTCCTTCAGCGTGGACGGTGACATCGCGGGGGCCTTCAACACCACCTCCGTGCGTACCCTGCCCACCACGCGCCTGCCCGAAATCGCCCGGAAGTTCGTGGGTGAGCACCTCAAGGTGACCCAGGTTGAAAACTGGGAAGCCCCCGCGGCGGACGGCTCCCGCCAGAGCAACATCACGCTGAAGATCGCGGGCGCTCCGGTGGACGTCACGGCCGTCCAGCGCCTGGTGGCGGACGCCGGCGGAACCCGGGTGGAGCTTGAGGGTGCGGTAAAGTCCTCCGTTCCGTTCCTGGGCGGCAAGATCGCCGAGGCCGCCGAACCCATGGTGGCCAAGGCGCTGAACCTGCAGGCCGCCCAGGCTCAGGCCTGGCTCGAAAGCCACTAACCCATGCAGCTCCCCGTCTTCGCCGCGGTGGTCCTGATCGTCGCCGGCGTCTGGTCGCTGGCGGTCTGGCCCCAGTTCCTGCGCCGCGTGATGAAGGATCCCCGGGCCCGCGATGCGGCAGGCAAGGCCACCAGGTTCCTGACCGTTCATGTGGTGCTGGTGAGCATCTCCATGGTGCTGGGTGCGGCTACGGCCCTGATTGGAATTCTGGGGCTGTTCAGCTAGGCACCGCCAGGCATCAAACCAGGCCCCGCCAGGCATTAAATCCGTCCGGCCCTCATCCCGTTGGGGAGGAGGGCCGGACGTTTTGCTGTCTTGGTTTTTGCGTTCTTAGGCTGCCTGGTTGAGCGCATCCTCGGCGGCCACCCAGGAAATCATGGCGCATTTGACCCGGGCTGCGTAACGGGCCACCCCCTCGAACGCTGCGGCATCGCCCAGCAGCTCAGGATCAGCATGAACCTTGCCGCGTGAACGCAGCACCTCCCGGAAGCTGTCGATGACTTCATGCAGTTCGGCCACGGTCATGCCTTCAGCGAGGTCGCTGAGGACGGACGCCGAGGCCATGGAGATGGAGCAGCCGGCGCCGTCCCAGGCAACCTGCGCCACTTTCCCGTCCTGGACGGCAAGCCGGAGGGTGACTTCGTCCCCACATACCGGGTTGAGCTGGTGCGACTGCCCGGTGGAGGTGCCCTGGGGTGCTTCAGTAGCGGCGAGCCCGCTGCCGTGGCGGGCCTTGGAATGGTCCAGGATGATCTGCTGGTACAGCTGGTCAAGGCTCATGATGTCAACTTTCGTCTTCTCCGCTATGCGCGGAAATAGGCCCGGACGCCGGCTACGGCTTCGAGGAAGCGGTCCACGTCGTCCGTGGTGTTGTAGAGGTAGGCGCTCGCCCGGGTCGTGGCGGTCAGTCCCAGCCGGCGGTGCAGCGGCTGGGCGCAGTGGTGTCCCACGCGGACGGCGATTCCCCGGGAGTCCAGGAACTGCCCCACGTCGTGGGCGTGGACACCTTCGACGTCGAATGCGGCAAGGCCGATCCGTTCTTTTCCGGCTGCCGGGCCCAGGACCCGGACGCCGGGGATGGATTCCAGCCCCGCCACCATGCGCTGGCCCAGTGCCGCCTCCCATGCATGGATGCGGGCCAGCCCGGTTTCCGTCAGGTAATTCGCGGCAGCCGCCATGGCCACTGCCTGGGAGATGCGCTGGGTGCCTGCCTCGAAACGCTGGGGCGCGGGCAGGTACTCGGCCCGTTCCATCGTGACGGTGGTGATCATCGACCCGCCGGTCAGGAACGGCGGGAGGATATCCAGGAGCTCCTGCCGCCCGTAAAGGACGCCAATCCCCGTGGGCGCGAGCATCTTGTGGCCGGAGAAGACCGCGACGTCCACGTCGAGTTCCTTGACGTTCAAGGGCAGGTGCGGAGCGGACTGGCAGGCATCCAAAACAACCAGGGCACCGGCTGCATGGCCAAGGGCTGCCAGTTCCTTCACCGGGTTGATGATTCCCAGGACATTGGAAGCGTGGGTGAAGGCAAGGACCTTGGTGCGTGGGCCGATGATCCCCGCAGCCTGGTCCATCCGAAGGTTGCCGTCGTCCCCGATCGGGATGTACCGGAGCGTGGCCCCGGTCCTGAAGGCCAGCTCCTGCCATGGAATCAGGTTGGCATGGTGCTCCATCTCGGTCACCACGATGTCGTCCCCCGGGCCCGGGGCCAGTTCCCCGAGCCGCTGGTCGCCACGACCTTGGGCGGCCCACAGCCCGGCATTGGACAGCGCGTAGGAGAGGAGGTTCAGTCCCTCCGTTGCGTTCGACGTCCAGATGGTTTCCTCGTAGTGGGCACCAATGAAGTCGGCGATGGTTTGCCGGGCATCTTCAAAGACTTCGGTGGCCTCCACGGCAAGGTGGTGGGCGCCCCGGTGCACGGCGGCGTTGCGCTGCTCGTAGAATTCCTGCTCCGCTTCGATGACGCTCACGGGGTTCTGGGACGTGGCCCCGGAGTCAAGATAGACCAGCGGCTGTCCGTTCACCAGCTGGTTGAGGACCGGGAAGTCATTGCGGATGCGCAGCACCTCGGCGTTGTCCATGACAGGTACAGCACGTTCCAGTGTGGCTGGCGTTGATACTACGGCCAAAACGAACTCCTTGGGCTGCCAATGTCTGACACCCAATTGTCCCACACACGGCTGTGGCGGCCGCCCGGGAGGGGCGGCCGCCACCGCTGCCCCGGGCTTCAGCCGAGGGAGCAGAGGGCCGGCGACGGCTGGGGGGAGAGTCTCGGTCTCAGAAGACTCTGACGTCGCCGGCCCCGTCTTGACCCGGCCCCTGGGGACCGGAAGTTGAGAGGGGCTCAATGTCCTGATCGGCTGCTCAGCGGCTTCGGGCCTCCGCTTTGCTTTGCCTCCTTAAGTAAATCCCGTGGGGCCCTTCCGTACACGAGTAGGGTGTACTCGAATCCCGGCGGGCGCACTACCGGGACGGCACTCGAGCGCACCATCCGGTCCGGGGTGAGTTGCGCACAGGAGCGCGACGGCGGCCCGCAGCGGGTTTCCGGGGGCCGTTTCGGGGCCGTCTCCCGGGGCAGGACGCGCTGGGAGGGGCCCGCTGGGCAGCCCGACGGCGGACGGAAGCACAGCGTCGGGGCAGCGGTGCGGCAAAGGCGTGAAGGCCAGGGGCTACTTAGGCAGGGCCGCTTCCAGCTCATCGCGGCTGCGGACCCCGAGCTTGACGTAGGTGCGGTACAGGTGGCCTTCCACAGTCCGGACGGAGACCATGAGCCGCTGCGCGATCTCGCGGTCCGTCAGGCCCTGCACAGCCAGTTCGACGATGTCCTGCTCCCGCCTGGTGAGGCGCACGGTGGGCGCCGCAGCGATGAAGCGTCCTTCGCGGAACCGCTCACCCAGTTCGTGGTCGCACTTTTCGCGCTGGGCAACCGCCTGCCGGGACCTGCGGCGTTCCCCCGCCTGATCCAGTACGGTGCTGGCGCGGGCGTAGGCTTCACGGGCCAGGTTGACGAAGCCTGCCTCCTCCAGCGAGGCAGCCGTTGCCATCAGGGCGTCGCCGTCGGCGTTTTCCCATTCCGTGGCCAGGGTCAGCAGCGCCTCTGCCCAGCGGCCTTCCACGTCCTTGGCGGTTGCCTGCACAATGGGGATCACCGAGGGGTCCCCGAGGTCCCAGCACACGGCGAGGATCTCAAGGAAGTTCCCGGTCCGGGCGGAGGCCTCGGTGGTTGTCATCAGCGTCTGCAGCGCGGCCAGGCCCTTGCCGTCACGGACCAGGTATTCGGCGGCCGCCGCCACGTAGGCTTCGGCGAGGAGATCGTGCGCGGGCCACCCGGCGTCGGCATCCTTGTGATCCTGTTCCAGCCGCTGTGCCTGTTCGGTGTCCCCAAGCCGGGCCGCCGCGTAGAAGCCAAGCGCCGCCCCGAAACGGTACAGCTGCAAGGGGTCGTTGAGCCGCAGCGCTTCGACGGCGGGCAGCAGGACCTGATAAGCGCGTTCCATCCGCCCCTGCCGGAGCAGCGAGTAGCCCCGCAGCAACTGGAGGCTCCCGTTGAAGGTGGCGGCACCAGGCGCATGTCCGGCGGCGTAATGGTTGATCTCCTGCTCTGCGGACTCCCACTCACCCATCGCCAGGTAGTCGGAGACGAGCCTTCCGAGCACGAGCTCAGGGAAGAAGAACAGGCTGCCTTCGAGCGGGGGAAGTTCCGATGCCGCCAGCAGCGCGGCCTCCAAACCCCGGACGGGGCGTCCCGCCGACGCGAGGGCGTGGGCCAGGAGCCCCTCAGCCACGGCGCGGAGCGGTTCTCCGGCTTCTGCCGGGTGGCGCTTCCGCATCGCGTCCACTTCGTCGTTCAATGCCTGGAATTTCACCTCGGCGCCAAGGTGGAGCAGGTGCAGGAGCTCTTCCTGCCAGCTCCTTTCGCCGTCACCGGAAAGTGCCCCGTGCTTTTCGACTTCCTCCGCTATCATCCCCAGTGGATGGCCCACCGCCTGGTGGGCCATAACGCGGAGCAGCAGGACGGCCGGTCCCTGGGGGTCTTCAGCGAGGGGGAGCCAGCACTCGTCAAGGAGGGCAGCGGCTTCCGGATACGCGGCCTCGTTATACAGCGCCCGCGCCTGGATGGCCTGGGCCAGCGGAACCATGGCGGGATCGTGGATGCGGGCGGCAATGGACCGTGCGCTGTCGTTTCGGAACCTCAACAGAGCCTCTTTGGCCGCTGCCAGCATCTCGTCGTCACTGACCCGGACGCCGCATTCCAGGGCCCACTCCACGGCCCGCAACCGGCCCTCCCCCTGCAGCTGGGTGGGGTCCTGGTGGGCCTTGACCTTTTCCAGCAGCTGGAGGCTGCGGGAGACCGACACGGTGTTCCTGATGGCGCCGGCAAAGAGCCCGTTCCAGATGGAAAGCTCGGCCGGGACGCCGGGCGCCTCGACGATGATCTGCTGGTCCAGCAGGGACCGGACCACTGTTGCCCCGCTGATGTCTTCAATGACCTTCCTGCCGACCGGTCCGGCAAGGGCGATGAGCTTCAGGGCTTCCTGCTCCTCAGTCCGGCGCCGGAGATGGTCTTTGGTGACCACGCCGGCCAGCCGGACCCCGTCCGAAGGCAGCGCGCCCAGCAGCATCCAGATTCCGTTGCGCTTGGCCAGGACGCCGGCTTCAGCGGCGTCGTGCAGCAGGGCGTCGAGGATCCGGGGGTTGCCGCTTGATGCGTTCCATATGGAGTCAACTGTTGCGGCGGGTACGGTCCCGTCAAGGACGTGGGCGAGGACCTCTTCAACTTGTTCCCGGTTAAGGGGCCGAAGGTCCACCCGTTCGGCAAGGCCGTCATACCAGAGTTGGTCCAGCGGCTGCGGCAGGCCGGGCCGTGGCCTGGCGGCAGCGAGCACCGTTGCCCATCCGGCCGAAATCACTTCGGCCAGCACCCCTGCCGATGCCTCATCCAAGTGGTGGGCATCGTCCACTGCCAGCAGGACTGCTCCCCCGTTGCCGGCCTTAAGCTTCTCGAAGTATGACCACATGGAACGCAGCACCGCGACGGGCGAGACGGACTCCTCGGCAGTAAGTTCCCCGGTATACGGCGTGAGGACACCGAAGGGCACCCCGGCCAGGGCCGAACTGGCGTGGATGCGCAGGATTTTCATGTTCCCGGCAAGGCGCTCGGTCACGGCGTCAGTGACTGCCGACTTTCCAATGCCAGGGCCGGCCATGATGAACACCGCCCGGTGGGTTCCGTTCCGGACCATGGTGCAGATGCGGTCCACCGGCTCCCGTCGGCCGGTCAGGAGCCGGTGCGCCGTTGCCGGCTTGTGGCCATTAGACGAGTCCAGTCAGATCACCCCTTGAAGTCACGCCAAGTTTAGTGAAGACCTGATACAAGTGGCCTTCCACCGTGCGCACGGAAACACCCATCTCCATGGCGATGTCACGGTTGGAGACGCCGCGGCCGGCCATCCGGGCAATCTGCCGTTCCCGGCTGGTCAGCAGCGGGCTCCCGCTGCTGGGCACGATGGGAAGGTTCGCCACAGTGGCGGCCAGGATGTCCAGCCGTGCCTGCGCCGTCCTCGCGGAAAGGGCATCCCCGTCCTGCCGGGCGAAGTCCACCGCCAGCGCCATGCACCGGGCCTCAACGGCATCGAGTTCGAGCGTGGCCGCGATTTCGCCACCGGCGAGGAGGGCCTTGGCATCCTTTGTCCTGCTGCCGACGGCGATCAGCCGCGAGACTTCAGCCAGCGGGCCCTGCCGGTGGCCGGCGATCTCTTCCAGGAGGCGGAAGTCGGCGTCGCTGCCATTCACTGTTGCTGCCAGCAGGTAGATGCCGGCGACGGTGTGCCGGCCCGCTTCCAGGTTCCGGCGTGCCCCCTGTTTCAGTGCTGCCACTGCCTCCGAGTCGCCCAGCCAGCGTCCAGCAACGAGCGAACAAAAATCGATGATGCTCTCCGCGGCGAACCCTGCCCTGCCGGCCGTCCTCTGCAGTTTGGCCAGGTACTTGCGGGCAAGCGTGGCGTTGCCGGTCTGGGCGTAGGCCAGAGCCGTGGCCGCGTAGGCGGTGCGCAGCGCGGTCTGGACAGGCTGCAACTCCAGTTGCGCGGCGGCTGAGATCAATGGCTCAAGTGCGGCCTCGCCGCGGCCGGAAAAGACATAGGCCACGCCGGCTGCGAGTTCGGTGGCGGCGCTGCGGTATGGAAGCCGGTGGGGCTGCCCCGTGCTGAAGGGGCTGAGGAGGTCGATACAGCGCCGCCACTGGCCACTCATCAGCGCGACGAAGTATGCCTCCCTGGTATAACGCTCGCGCAGGCCCACGATGTGCGAGGCGTCGGTGAGCTGGCCACCGAGCTTTCGCATGAGGCCCAGCGCGTCCATCTCGCGTCCGGTCAGTGCGAGTGCGCCCATCAGGATGACCGTGGACTGGAGCCGGAACCCCGTATCCGGGTTGGCTGCGGGATCGGCCGCCCGCTCAAGCGCCGGGATCATGTCCCCGTAATCGCCGGCATGGGCCAGGTATTCGAACTCACTCAACGAGATACGGTTCGCTGCCACCGCTGCGGGTGCAGGCCAGGAAGAGTTGCTGTCCGATTCCTCAAGCCGTTCCCGCGCCGCGGCGAGCAGTTCCCGGACTTTATGGGCCTGGTCCGGAATGCACAGCATGACCCGCGCTTTGGCGGCGACAACCTCGGCGTACTCTTGGGGATCCAGGGCCTCGAGTTCCGGCCGGGAGATGCTGTCCAGGGCGGAAAGGGCCTGAACCGGCATGTCCAGCTGAAGGTACGCCGCGGCCTTCTGCCGTTGCGCCGCGGCCCAGCCGGCGTCGGTCCTCTGCACCATATCCGCGTAGGTCAAGGCAAACCGGGGGTCGAAGAGCTGGACTGCGGCTTGGGCGGCCGCGAGCGCCAGCGCCGGGCTCAGCGCGGCCTCGCACTCATGGGTCCAGGCGGCGAAAGACATCAGCTCTTCCACTGTCATGGACGCCGGATCCGGCTCCTGGCCGCCCAGCAATATGCTGCGCAGCTCCCGCCGGCGGGAAATGCTCAGCCAGGTCCTGACGACGTCGCCGATGTATTTCTCCCGCAGCGACACCCAGCGGTGCTCGGAGTCGTCGATCTCCAGCAGGCCGCCGTCCTCCATGTCCGCCACGACATCCGCACCGTAGATCGCGGTCAGGCCGGCCAGTTCCACCCGCCGGGCACACGAAAGCATTTCGACGACGTCCCGGGTTTCCGGCGCCTCCCGGGACCAACGGGACCGGACGATGTCATCGAGGCTGGCAGCGCCGTCGAGCACCACTTTGTCCCGCAGCGTCCAGACCGAATCCGACAGGACCAGGTTTCCGGAGAGCTGCTGCTCGGTGACCAGGGCTTTGAGCAGCAGGGGATTTCCGCCCACCATCTGGTGGTAGGTGGTGACCAGGGAGGAAGCCACGCGGTGCCCCAGCAGGGACAACAGGACCTGCCGTGTTTGCAGCTCGTTGAGGTTGTTGAGCCGCACCTCCGTCAGCTTCCGTTCGGTCAGGAGCCAGTGGAAGTCCGCGGGCAGGTCGCTGGCGTTGGGGGCGACCGCGATGATCTTCGCCGTACCGGTCAACAGGACATTCAGCAGCACCCCGGCACTCATGTCGTCGATGCTGGCGGAGGTGTCCAGGGTAATGACGCAGGGCCGGCCCGCGGCGTCGCTGCGGATTAGCGAGGTGATGCCGCGCAGGATGGCGGTGGGCGAGCCCATGTAGGCCTGCGGCAGCCGGGCCAACAGGAACGACAGGCAGCCGTATGGGGTAGTGGAACCGGAAGGGCCGCTCCGGAGCTGCAGGGACCAGATATCGGGGCCCAGGTCTGCCACTGCCGCCCGCGCCAGGGAGGACTTACCCACGCCCCTGGCCCCCGTGATGACAACACCCAGGGAGTCTTCGCTGGTCAGGGCTGTGCGGACGTCGTCCAGGTTGGCGCTTCGTGCAGGCATGGACCATTGCTGGCCCTCCGGCGCCGCGGAGGTTGGCGTGGGCAGTCCGTCACCCTGAGGTGTTGACGACCCACGTCCCCAGCTGAGTGGCTCGATTGACATGAACTTATCCCCTACATCCTGCAATAGCGGGATGTAGCCCCATTGCTCCCCCGCATAGGAAGAAGAGTACCCCTTGGCACTGACAAGGAAACAGGGTCGAAAGGAACTTTTACGATTCCGGCTGTTGTGATCCCGACTTGGCGGGGTGGAACCTCTGCTGGGCGGCAGTGAGTCCGTCACGGATCAGGAACTCGACGGCATCGGCTGCATCGTCCAAAAGGAAGGGCAGTTCCTTCAGTTCCGCAGTGCCGAAGTCACGCAGCACGTAGTCGGCGGTGTCCATTCTGCCGGGCGGCCTTCCCACCCCCACACGGACCCGCAGGTAGTCCTTGGTGCCCAGTGCCTTGGAGATGTCCCGCAGCCCGTTGTGGCCGCCCTCGCCGCCACCGAGCTTGAGTTTGACTGTGTTGAACGGGATGTCGATCTCATCATGGACGGCCACCACGCGGTCTGCGGGGATTCCGTAGAAATTGGCCAGGGCGGAGACCGGGCCGCCTGAGACGTTCATGTAGCTCATCGGCTTCGCCAGCACCACACGCGGGCCACCAATACCCAACCGGCCTTCGAGGACCTGGGCGCGGGCTTTGTGGGTCTTGAATCCGGCCCCGATGCGGGCGGCAAGTTCATCGAGCACCATCTGGCCCACGTTGTGCCGGTTGCCTTGGTACTGTGCGCCTGGGTTGCCGAGGCCAACGATCAGCCAGGTATCTGTCATGGGGTCAATCCTATGGGGGGGCGGTTCGGGCGGGCATGCTGGCCGGCCTGCGGACATGACAATGGCCGGACCCCCGGGTCCGGCCATTGTCAGAAATTACCGGGCGATTACTCGGCTGCGGCTTCTTCGGCTGCGGGAGCCTCCGCTGCTGCCTCAGCGGCAGCTTCGGTCTCTTCTTCGGTAGCGGTGGCCTCGGAGATGTTCACCACGAGCGCCTCGGCGTCCGTCAGGAGAGCGGAACCCTTGGGCAGGACGAGGTCGGAGGCGTGGATGTGCTCGCCCGCGCCACGGCCTTCGATGCTGACGACGACGGACTCGGGCAGGTGCGTTGCCTCAGCCTCGAGCGACACAACCGTAAGTTCCAGGTTGTGGACGGTGCCGGGAGCGGTTTCGCCCTCAACGTGGACCGGAACGTCAACCGTGACCTTCTCGCCCTGGCGGACGGTCAGGAGGTCGATGTGCTCGATGATCTGCTTTACGGGATCGCGCTGGACGTCCTTGACCAGGGCAAGGTGGCCCTCGCCGTTGATGTCCAGGGACAGCAGGGCGTTGGCGGTGCGGACGGCCAGGGTGGTTGCCTTTGCCGGCAGGGTGACGTGGATGGGCTCTGCGCCGTGGCCGTAGATCACGGCGGGGATCAGGTTGTTCATCCGGGCGCGGCGGGCGTAGCCCTTGCCGAATTCGGTGCGCAGTTCTGCTGCGAGCTTCTGCTCAGACATGGATATCTCCTTGAAAGACTAAACGGTGTTCAGCAAGGGCGGAGGTCTGGTGTGACCTTCAACGCCGGGCGCCGGACGGCTGCCCTTCAAGAAGGTAGTCCTTCTATTGAAGGACTGCTCAGACCCAGTCGATAACGGAGGCTATGCCCTCCCTCGCCAAGGTATCGCTGACCAGCTTACCAGCGCCGGGCCCGTTTCCTTAAACGAAGCCCGGCGCCGGGCCTTAGGCCTTGCCGTCGAAGAGGCTGGTGACGGAGCCGTCGTCGAACACTTCCCGGATGGCCCTGGCAATCAGCGGTGCGATCGAGAGCACCGTCAACTGCGGGAACTGCTGGGACGACGTCAGCGGGAGGGTGTTGGTGACCACGACTTCGCGCGCCCCGGACTCGGAGAGACGGCGTGCGGCCGGATCCGAGAAGACGGCGTGTGTGGCGGCGATGATGACATCCTTGGCGCCGGCGTTCTTCAGGACCGTGACGGCTCCCGAGATCGTTCCGCCGGTATCGATCATGTCGTCGATCAGGACGCAGGTGCGTCCTTCGATCTGGCCCACCACGGTCTTGGAAACGGCCTGGTTGGGGACGGTGAGGTCACGGCTCTTGTGGACGAAGGCGAGGGGCGCGCCGCCCAGCCGCTCAGCCCACTGTTCCGCGACGCGGACGCGGCCGGTATCCGGGGAGACCACGGTGATGTTTTCGGCGTCCACGCGGGTGCGGATGTAGTCCGCCAGGAGCGGGATGGCCATGAGGTGGTCGACCGGCCCGTCGAAGAAACCCTGGATCTGGGAGGTGTGCAGGTCCACGCTCATGATGCGGTCCGCACCGGCGGTCTTGTAGAGGTCAGCCACCAGGCGGGCAGAGATGGGCTCACGGCCGCGGCCCTTCTTGTCCTGCCGGGCGTAGGGGTAGAACGGCGAAACCACGGTGATCCGCTTGGCGGAGGCCCGCTTCAGCGAATCGATCATGATCAGCTGTTCCATGAGGTGGTTGTTCAGCGGTGCGGGGTGCGCCTGGATCACGAAGGCGTCGGTGCCGCGCACGCTCTCGCCGGCCCGGACATAGATCTCGCCGTTGGCGAAGTCGTAGGCATCAACGGGAAGCAGGTCAGTGCCGAGTTCCTTGGCGATTTCCCGGGCAAGCTCCGGATGGGCCCGCCCGGTGGCGAGCACCAGCTTCTTCTCGCCGTGCGCCGTAATTTCACTCATTATTACTTGCCCTCTTCTGTAGATGCCGGGGTACTTGAGGAGTCTTTGGTGGCCGCCTGGGCCAGTTCGGCGGAGCGGGTTCCCGGACGGTTTGCGGGAACCCAGCCTTCGGCGTTGCGCTGCGCGGCAACGCTCACCGCAAGTGCGCCCGCCGGTACGTCCTTGCGGATCACCGCGCCGGCGCCGCTGTAGGCGCCGTCCCCCACGGTGACCGGGGCAACAAAGACGGTGTTGGAGCCTGTGCGCACGCCCGAGCCGATCACCGTGCGGTGCTTCTTCTCGCCGTCGTAATTGGCTGTGATGTTTCCACAGCCAATGTTGGTGTCCTCGCCGATTTCGGCGTCGCCTGCGTAGCCGAGATGGGACAGCTTGGAGCCCCGCCCAATGGTGACGTTCTTGGTTTCGTAGAAGGCGCCGATCTTGCCCTTTTCACCCAGCACGGTGCCGGGGCGCAGGTACGTGAAGGGGCCGACGGCGGCGCGCGGGCCGATCACCGAGCCGGAACCGTGGGTGCGGATCACCGTGGCGCCCTCGCCCACGGTGACGTCGGTCAGGGTGGTGTCGGGGCCCACGACGGCGTCCCTGGCCACGGTGGTGCCGCCGTGCAGCTGGGTGTTGGGCAGGAGCCGGACGTCCTCCTCAAGGGTGACGGAGGAATCGATCCAGGTGGTGGCCGGGTCGACGATAGTGACGCCGGCCCGCATCCAGGCTTCCACGGTGCGCCGGTTGAGTTCGGCGCCGAGGGCGGCCAGCTGGACGCGGTCGTTGGCGCCCTCCACCTGCCAGCGGTCGGCGGTGACCACGGCGGCAACCCGGCCGCCTGCTTGGCGTGCCAGTCCCAGCACGTCGGTGAGGTATTTCTCGCCCTGCGCATTGTCGGTGGTGACCTTGGCCAGGGCCTCGCGGAGCACTGCGGCGTCAAAGGCGTAGATCCCGGAGTTGACTTCCCGGATCAGCCGCTCGGCCTCTGTGGCGTCCTTGTGTTCGCGGATGCCGGTAACGGAGCCGTCGTCGCCGCGCAGGATGCGGCCGTAGCCGGTGGCGTCGTCAAGGACAGCGGTGAGGACGGTGACGGCGTTGCCTTCACGTTCATGGGTGGCGACGAGTTCGGTGAGCAGTTCCCCGGAGAGCAGGGGCACGTCACCGTAGGTGACGACGACGGTGCCGGACAGGTCCTGTTCGGCGTGCAGTGCATGGAGTGCGGCCTCTACGGCGCGGCCGGTGCCGGGGATATCGTCCTGGTCCACGATGACGGCCTGCGGATCCAGGGCGGCGACGTGGCTTTCCACCAGGTCCCGCTCGTGCCGAACCACGATGGCGAGCCGTTGCGGGTTGATGCTGCGGGCGGCACGGAGCGCGTGGCCCACCATGGACAGGCCGCCGATTTCGTGGAGGATCTTCGGTGTACGCGACTTCATCCGGGTACCGGCGCCTGCTGCCAGAACGATTACAGCGGCCGGGCCGGTATTCTCGGGGATCACGTACGGGTTCTCCTTGCTTGGTTGTGCTGGCGCTTTTCGGCGTCCGGCGGGTCAGCCCGCCGGGCACCGGTGCCATCCTCATGATCGCTTTTTGCGCAGCAGTTCCGCCCATAGGATTCGAACCTATACTCCACGGCTCCAAAGGCCGGGGTGCTGCCGTTACACCAGAGCGGACCGTGCCGAAAGACTCAAGGCCCGGGCACAAGTCCCTATTTTGCCATGGGTTCAGGCCGCCGCGCGACACGGGCCATTCCGCTCCCGCAGGTCCCGCCGAATCACGCCGCCGGCGGTGAGGCATGATGGGAAGGTGAGCAACAACCTTCCGCGGATGCGGATGACTGGCCTGCAGCGCCGAAGCCAGCTGATCGACGTCGGGCGCAGCCTTTTCGCCGTCCGCGGGCTGGACGGAACCACCATTGAGGAAATCGCAGCGTGTGCAGGAGTGTCCAAGCCGGTCATCTACGAACACTTTGGTTCCAAGGAAGGGCTGTACACCGAGGTGGTGGACTGTGAATTCCACATCCTCCTGGACGCCATCAACTCGGCCCTCACCGAGGAAGCCAAACCCCGCGTCCTCGTCGAACGCGCCGCCCTGGCCCTGCTGACCTACATTGAGGAACGCACCGAGGGCTTCCGCATCCTCATGCGCGACGCTCCCCCGTCACAGCCGGAGGGCGCCTTCTCCACCCTGCTCTCCCACGTCACGGCCCGCGTGGAGCACATCCTCTCCGACGAGTTCTCCCGCCGCGGCTTCAGCGGCGAGGACGGCGCCATGTACGCCCAGATGCTCGTGGGCATGGTGGCGATGACCGGCCAGTGGTGGCAGGACAGCCGCCAGCCGGACAAGCACACGGTCGCCGCGCACCTGGTCAACCTCGCCTGGAACGGCCTGACCGGCCTCAAGAAGGACCCTGAGCTGAAGTCCGAGGCTTAGTCCCCGAGGAGCTCGGAGGCCTCGAGCCATTCGAGTTCCAGGGTGTCCTTTTCGTCAGCCAGGTCCTTGAGCTGCCTGTTTTGTTCGGCGAGGGCGTCGAAGTCGGACTGCTCCGTGCTCTTGACCATGTCGTCGTGGAGTTTCTTCTCCTGCTGGTCGAGCTTCTTGAGCTGCCGCTCGATCCTGTTGAGGGCCTTGCGGGCGTCCCGCTTTTCGGCTTCGGACGGGCCGGTCCCGGTGGCTGCGGCGGTTCCGCCGGCGCTGGTGGCCGGGTTTCCGCCGCCGGTCACGGTGGAACCGGCCAGGGCGGCTTCGCGCAGTTCCAGGTACTGGTCCACGCCGCCGGGCAGGCCGCGGAGCTTGCCGTCGCCGAGCAGCGCCATCTGGTGGTCGGTGACGCGTTCGAGCAGGTAGCGGTCGTGGCTGACCACTACCAGGGTGCCGGGCCAGCCGTCCAGGACATCCTCCACGGCGGCGAGGGTGTCGGTGTCCAGGTCGTTGGTGGGCTCATCGAGCATCAGCACGTTGGGTTCGCCCACCAGCAGCCGCAGGAGCTGCAGGCGGCGCCGCTCACCGCCGGAGAGGTCCCTGACCGGCGTCCACTGTTTCTCGTTGGTGAAACCGAGCTGCTCCACCAGCTGGCCGGCGCTGAATTCCTTTCCGCCGACGTTGAACGAACGCTTTTCCCGCTCAATCACCTCGATGACGCGAAGGTCAGCGACGTCGTCGAGCTCCTTGACTTCCTGGGTGAGGACGGCGGTGACCACCGTCTTTCCCCGCTTCAGTTTGCCGGCGTCGGGCGTGATCTCGCCGTTGAGCAGCTTCAGCAGGGTGGTCTTGCCGGCCCCGTTGACGCCCACCAGGCCCAGGCGCTCCCCCGGAGCCAGCCGAAGGGTGATGTTGTCGAACAGCTTCCGGCCGTCGTCGCTGCCCTGGAAGTCAAGGGACACATGTTCGAGGTCCAGCACGTCCTTGCCCTGGCGCGCCGTGGCCATTTTGCTCAGGGCCATGGAATCCCGGGGTTCGGGGACGTCGGCGATGAGGGCGTTGGCGGCCTCGATCCGGAATTTCGGCTTGGCGGTCCGGGCAGGGGCGCCGCGGCGCAGCCAGGCCAGTTCCTTCTTGACCAGCTGCTGGCGCTTGCCTTCCACCACGGACGCCATCCGGTCACGCTCAGCGCGTGCCAGCACGTAGGCTGCGTAGCCGCCTTCAAAGGGGTCCACGATTCCGTCGTGGACCTCCCAGGTCTTGTTGCATACTTCGTCGAGGAACCAGCGGTCGTGGGTGACCACCAGGAAGGCGCCCTGGTTGGCCCGCCAGCGGGTCTTCAGGTGCCGGGACAGCCAGGCCACCCCCTCCACATCCAGGTGGTTGGTGGGCTCGTCCAGCATGATGACGTCGTGGTCCTCGATGAGCAGTTTGGCGAGCGCCACGCGCCGCTTCTGGCCGCCGGAGAGGGCGTGAACGTTGGCGTGCCAGTCGACGTCGGACACCAGGCCGCCCATGATTTCGCGGATTTGCGGGTTCCGGGCCCATTCGTAGTCGGCCTGGTCCCCCACGATGGCGGCACCTACTGTCAGGTCGCCGTCGAGCACGTCGCTCTGGTCCAGGTATCCCACGTTGACGTCGCCGCGTTTGGTGACGCGGCCGGAGTCCGGGGTGGAACGCAGGGCCAGCAGCCGCATCAGGGTGGACTTGCCGTCACCGTTGCGGCCCACCATGCCGATCCGGTCCCCCTCCTCCAGTCCCAGGGTGATGCCGTCCAGGACGGTGCGGGTTGCGTAGGAAACCGTGAGGTTCTCGCCGCCAAGAAGGTGTGCCAAAGGGAACTGCTTTCTGCTGCCGGACTGGAAGTTCTAAAGGAGGGTGTCGGAGATGATGCGCGCCCCGGGGACCGGGCCGTGGACGGGGAGGGCCGCCAGGCCATAGCGCTGCAGGTCCTCCGCCAGTGCCTCAGCCGCAACGGAGTCATCAGCCAGCAAAGCCACGGTGGGGCCGGAACCCGAAACGATTCCTGCGATGGCCCCATGGGATTCGCCCATCCCCAGCGTATCGCGCAGTGCGGGTGACAATTCAATGGAAGCCCGCTGCAGGTCGTTGACCAGCACCCGGCTCAAGGATTCGGCGTCCCCGCTCCGCAGCGCCGTCAGGATTTGTGGATCCACTCCCGTGGGCTCACCGGCGTCGACCCCTTCGGACGCGCGCAGCCGGTCCAGCGTCCGGTAGACCTCCGGGGTGGACAGGCCATAGTCGGCAACCACGAGCACCCAGTGGGTCTGCGCCTTGGCCAGTGCCGGGGACAGTTCGTCGCCGAGGCCAAGGCCGACGGCGGTCCCGCCGAGGAGCGAGAAGGGGACATCGGCGCCCAGTTCGGACGCCAGGTGCGCCAGTTCCTCCCGTGACAGCCCGCTGTTCCAGAGCGCGTCACAGGCCACGAGCGTGGCGGCGGCGTCGGCGGAGCCGCCGCCCATCCCGCCGGCCACCGGAACCCGTTTGGTGATCTCCAGGTGCACCCCCGTGGCGTGTTCGGAGACGTCTGCCATGATGGCGGCCGCCTTATGGGCCAGGTTGCTGCTGTCCAGGGGGATGTCGACGGCGTCGAGGTCCACGGTGCTTTCGGGGCTGAGGCTGATGGTGATCCCGGGTGCAGCAGTACTGGTGGCTGCCACTTCCTCGTAGAGGGATACTGCGAGGTAGACGCTGGCCACGGAGTGGTAGCCGTCCGGCCGGAGCGGGCCTACGGCCAGGGAGACGTTGACTTTGCCGGGCGCCTTGACCCGGACCGTCCTGGCGGCGAACCGACCTTTGCCTGCCCTTTCACGTCCCGCGCTCACGGGCGGCTTTCCCTGGCTTCAGCGATCCTGGCGAACGCGGCGATGTCAATGACTTCGCCCCGTGCGGTGGGGTCGACGCCGGCCGCCAGCAGGCAGCGTTCCGCTTCCGGGGCTCCCCCGGCCCAGCCGGCCAGGGCTGCCCGGAGCGTTTTGCGGCGCTGCGCGAACGCGGCGTCCACCACGGCAAACACCTGCTCACGGGTGGCAGTGGTGGCCGGCGGTTCGCGGCGGGTGAAGGCCACCAGCCCGGAATGGATTTTGGGGGCCGGCCAAAAAACGTTCATGCCGATCACGCCGGCCTTGCGCATCTGGCTGTACCAGGCGGCCTTGACGGACGGCACCCCGTAGGTCTTGGATCCCGGGCCGGCTGCCAGCCGGTCAGCCACCTCGTCCTGCACCATCACCAGGCCGTGCCGCAGGCTGGGGAAATGCTGCAGGAGGTGCAGCACCACGGGCACCGCCACGTTGTAGGGCAGGTTGGCCACCAGGGCCGTCGGCTCCACCGGCAGTTCGGTGACCTTCATGGCATCGGCGTGCACCAGGTGGAACGCGTTGACGGCGGCCGGACGCCATTCCTGCACCGTTTCCGGAAGCTTTGCCGCAAGGACAGGATCGATTTCGACGGCGACAACTGCCGCTGCTGCGTCAAGCAGCCCCAGCGTGAGGGACCCCAGCCCCGGACCGACCTCGAGCACTGTCTCTTCCGGGCCCACGCCTGCTGCGGCGACGATCCGCCGGATGGTGTTGCCATCGATGACAAAGTTCTGGCCCAGGGTCTTGGTGGGCCTGACCCCGATTTCCTCTGCCATCCGGCGTATGTCGGAGGCACCGAACAACGGTGCGGGCACGGCGGGGGTCGGTTCAGTCACCTAGGTATCCTATCCCGCGCGGCACCTTGGCCCTGCCGGGTTAACGGCCGTGGCCGGGCCCGGAGTACCCGGGCCCGGCCACGCTGTTTACTGTGCGTCTATATCCGGTGGATCAGCTGGTTGCTGCCCAGCCGCAGCCCCAGGGCGACAGGCCGCGCTGCGCGTAAACGCGGTTGGCGATGTCGATCTGCTGCGCCTTGGTGGCCAGGCTGGCGTTAGGAGCGTAGGCGCCGCCGCCGGCCCCGATCCAGGTGCGGATATCGAACTGGAGGCCGCCGTAGTAGCCGTTGCCGCTGTTGATGCTCCAGTTTCCGGTGGACTCGCACTGGGCAATCTTGTCCCACATGGCCTCGTTCATCATGGCCGGGGCCGCCGCGCCGGTGTTGGCGCCAGCAGCTGCAGGAGCGGCCGCAGGTGCGGCCTGGGGTGCAGGCTTGGCCTTGGTGCCTACGGTGACCTTCTCGGTGACGGGCTGCACGGCCACGTTCTCGGACACCAGCGTGCGGGAGGCTTCCCGTCCGTCCACGAGCACCAGCTTGAAGGTCCGTTCAAGCTTCCCGGCAGCGCCTGCCTGGGTCACTTCCTTCTCGCCCTTGAGCATGTCCGCGCTTTCGGCGGTGACGGTCTCGAAGGGCACGTTCTCACTGGTGACGGCGGTCTGGCTGGTGTCCACCCGGGAGACCTTGATGACCATGTTGTTCACGACGTTGGCGTTGGCCGGCTGCGAGGTGCGGTCGTTGGCACCGAGGGTCACGCCGGAGTCCTCCAGGACCTTGCCAACGGTGGGGGCAGTGGTGGTGGCGGTGTTCACCTTGCCGTCAGCCACAATGCTGACGGTCTTGGGCGTGGAGATCGAGACGTAGGACCCGGCCAGCGAGAGGGTGGCATCCTTGGGCGCCGAAACGGAAGAGGCACTGGCGACGCCGAGTTCGGTCACCAGGTCTTCGACGTCCTGGGCAGTGGTGTTCACCGTCTTTTCAGCCCCGTCAAGGCTGACCTTGACTTCCTTGGCCTGGTTGACGTTGATGACAGTGCCGTTCTGGACGGTCGCGTCAAGGGAAGGGGACACGCGGTCGCCGGGCTTCAGTTCCAGGTTGGCGCTCTTGACCACCTGTCCCACTGTTCCGCCAAAGGACTGCACGGACGAGGTTTTGCCGTCCACGTTAAGCGTGACTGTTTTGTTATTACCCACGAAGGCTACGAGGCCTGCGACCAGGCCGCAAAGCACCAGCAGCTGGGCGCCAACTTTGATATAGCTGAACTTGCCGTCCGATGTGAAGAACTTGATCACGATTGCCCGTAACTCTCGGTCCATCCGGGCACGGGGAAACGCGCAATAAAATGCCCGGAACAACCTTGAAAAGGACAGTCCGGGCACCGGTGCGCCGCCACACTCCGCGCAGCGGCATGGCCGGTTACTGGACAGGCCGGGCCGGCTGCGCATGAAGTGAAATTACCCGTTGGCCTTCCCCGACCCCGGCTAATAGTTTCCCACTGTAACCGTAGCGTTATAAAGCGGCCAACATTTTTGCATACCCGATATGCAACGAGCGGCAGGGGCGGGAGGTAACGTTAGGCCCAGGATCCGTATGCCCGTATGGTATTTTCGCTGATTCCGGTGCACAGGTCCGCCAGGTCCGAGCCTGTCAATTCTGCCATGGCCCGTACCGTGTACGGGACCATGTAGCTGGCGTTCGGACGCCCCCTGTGCGGGTGCGGCGTCAGGAAGGGCGCATCCGTTTCCACCATGATGAGCTGCGGGTCTGCCACGGCGAGCGCAGCCCGCAGGTTGGTGGCGTTCTTGAACGTCAGTGTGCCGGCAAAGGACATCCACCAGCCCTGTTCATTGCAGGTCTTTGCCAGGTCCTCGTCCCCGGAGAAGCAGTGGAAAACCACCCTGTCCGGCGCTCCCTCTTCCTGGAGCACCCGCACTACGTCGCCATGCGCGTCGCGGTCATGGATCTGGAGGGTGAGGTCCAGGCGTTTGGCGATGTCAATGTGCCGGCGGAACGAGTACTCCTGGTGCCGCAGTCCCTCACCTTCGGTGCGGTAGAAGTCCAGGCCGGTTTCGCCGATGGCACGGATCCGGGGATGCGCCGCCAGGCTTTCGATTTCGGCAAGGGCCGTTTCCAGTTCTCCCCGGGCAGCGTAGTGCGGAGCATCATTGGGATGCAGCGCCACGGCTCCCAGGAGACGTTCGTCCCGGTCCACCGCCTCCACCGTGAACCGTGAGGATTCCAGATCGCAACCCACCTGCACGGCACCCTGGACCCCTACGGCCGCAGCCGCATCCAGGGCAGCTTTGATCCCGACGGGCCCCTTTCCTTCCGGGAAGTCCAGGTGGGTGTGGTTGTCCATGACCGGTACGGGCAGGGGCTCCGGCGCGGGCGGGAAATCCCTCCGGCGGCCGGCGTCCGGGTCCGGGGTGCCCTCTTCAGCGGGCGCCCGGTAAGCGGCGGGAATCGTCGAATTGCACATCCACCCAGAATATCGGCGAAGTACCCCCATATTTGCCGGAACTCTCTGTCAGGCACGGCAGTTCTGTTAGTAGTCTGGAACGAACACACCCGCACGCCCACCAAGGGGCGAAGGCAGGCTTGCTGTCCCGTCCAGGTGAAACCCGGGCTGAAAGGTTGCCGATGGAACCCCACCGACGCACTGCCAACGATGGAAGCGCACCGAACCTTAACCTGGCCGGTGTCGCCGAGTCCGTCAGCCACCTGAACGGGCACCGGCCGGCAGCCATGGATTCGGCGTCCTTCCACGCCGCGGCGCAGCGCATTCTCACTACGGTCAATACGGTCATCGACGGCAAATCCGATGCTGCCAAGCTGGCGCTCACTGTCCTCCTCGCCCAAGGCCACCTGCTGGTGGAGGACGTGCCCGGCGTCGGAAAAACCCTGCTGGCAAAGACGCTCGCCCGGACCATCGACTGCACCGTCAACCGCATCCAGTTCACCCCGGACCTGCTGCCCTCGGACGTCACCGGCGTGTCCATCTACAACCAGGCCTCGAGGCTGTTCGAATTCCGGCCGGGTGCGGTCTTCGCAAACATCGTCATCGGCGACGAAATCAACCGCGCGTCCGCCAAGACGCAGTCCGCCCTGCTGGAGTGCATGGAGGAGCACCAGGTCACGGTGGACGGCACGTCCTACAAGCTCGATGAGCCGTTCATGGTGGTAGCTACCCAGAACCCCATTGAAATGGAGGGCACATATCCACTGCCGGAGGCCCAGCGGGACCGCTTTATGGCCAGGATTTCCATGGGCTACCCGGACAAGGCCGCCGAGATCCAGATGCTCGAAACCCACCAGGCGGTCTCGCCGCTGGCCAACGTCTCCCCCGTCGTCACCGCGTCCGACGTCGCAGCCATGACCGCCACCGTCCAGCAGGTGTATGTCTCAGAATCCGTGAAGGAATATACGGTGTCAGTGGGCCGGGCCACCAGGGAGAGCCCGCTGCTGCGGCTTGGCGCCAGTCCCCGTTCCATGCTGCAGCTTCTGCGTGCCGCCAAGGCCACAGCCGCCCTGGATGGACGCGATTTTGTCCTGCCGGACGACGTGCGGGACGTGGCCGAGGCCGTCCTGGCGCACCGCATCATCCTGGACCGGAAGGCGGCGGGCGCAGGCGAGACCCCGCACAGCGTCCTGCGGGGCATCCTGTCCCGGCTGCCCGTGCCCCAGGCCCACCAGGGGCAGCCAAACCGGGCCGCGGCTGCCGCCGGCAGCAGGAACCGCTAGGCGCGGACCATGGCCCTGCTGGACAAGCTTCCGCGGCACCTGTTCACCCGGCGCGGCTGGGGCATGCTCGCAGCCGGGGCGTTCACACTGGCAGCGGCCCAGGTCATGGGCCGCCGCGACCTCCTGACGCTGGCCCTCCTCCTGCTGGTCCTGCCGCTGGTCTCACTCGCCGGAGTCCGGCTGGTCAAACCGCGGTTCCGCGTCTACCGCGAATTCGACCCCTCCCCCGTTGAAACCTCCGTCCCGGCAACGGTCCACCTTGCGGTGGCCAGGACGGGCCCGGGCAGTGGACGCGTGGCCATGGAGGAGCGGCTGCCGTGGCACTTAGGCCAGGCACCTGTCTTCCGGTTCCCGTCCCGTTCCGCCACGGGCGGCACAAGCCGCTACGAGTACCACCTGACGTCCCGGCACCGGGGGCAGTTCAGGATCGGGCCGGTCACGGCGGAGTTCACCGATCCCTTCGGCCTCTCCCTGCACCGCCAGGCAATTGACGACGGCGACGTCCTCACCGTGACGCCTGCCGCCGTCGTCCTGCCTGCCGCCGGGCTGGCCGGAGCGCGCGGGAGTGACGGCGTCACCGCCACCCGTGTCAGGGCGAACCCCAGCGATGACGACATCATGACGCGAGAGTACCGGCACGGAGACCCGATGCGCAGGGTCCATTGGCCTGCCACGGCCCGGCATGGATCCCTGATGGTCCGCCAGGAGGAGTCCGTCACCACGCCTGAAGCCACCATCATCCTGGACCACCGTGCCGGGGCCTTCGGCGGTGGCCCCGGCACATCAATGCCCGGCCTGCCCGCCCCGGAGGGGCACCGACCGGCCACCAGCGACACCTTCGAGTGGTCCGTTGTCGCCGCCATGTCCCTCAGCGCGCACCTTGCCGAGCGCAACTACAGCCTTCGGCTGCTGGACACCGGCGGGGAACCGGCATTCCTCCACTCGCCCTCGTCCCCCGAACCGGCGGTGGAGGAATACAGCGGGGCATCCGGCCTGCAGTCCATAGCCGAAAGCCTGGCCGCAATCCACCTGTCCGGGCCGCCCCACCCCCGATGGGAGGGCATGCATCGGGACGGCATGCACGGGGACGGCGCGGCCAGGAACGTGGAGCGCCGCGGGGCTCCCGGAGTCCGGACGCCGGCCGGTGCGGAGCAGGGCCCGCCGGTCTTTGACGACCATCTGATGGACAAACTGTCCGCCCACCGAATGCGGGGGCCATTGATCGCGGTACTCGGACGCATTACCGCCGAGGAGGCCGGGGCGCTGGCACCGGCCGCGGCGTACGGCACCAACTCGTTCGCCATCCTGGCGGTGGAACGGCCCGCGGAGTTCCAGGATGTCCTGGAAGTGCTGCGTCAGGGCGGCTGGCGGGCGGCGGCCGTGGCGCCGATGACGCAGCTTGCCACCGCCTGGGGCCGGTTCGACCAGGAAGCGGCCTTGCCGGTGGCTCCGGCATCAGAGGTCCGGCGCGGAGCGGGGGTGGCCGAATGACCATGGCACCAGCCCGGCCAACGGGGACCGGGCATGACGCACAACCACGTCCCGAGATGCCCCCTGGGCGCATGCGCGCCGGCGCCTACCCCTGGGCCATGGCGGCATCCATCACCGTGGCCGTCTGCGGGGCTGCCCTGTCCTTGAACGGCGTCCTTCGGGGCTGGAACTGGTACTGGCCGGCGCTGACCACCGTGCTGGTGGTGGCGTTCGCCCTGGCCGCCCTGCGTTCCGTCCGCGCCCAGCCCCTGCTGGTCACCGCAGGCGGGTTCGTGGCACTGGGCGCCGTCCTGACACTGACGTTCTTCCGCGGCTCCAGTTTCCTTTGGGTGCTCCCCACCGGTGCCACCTTCCCGGATCTGGACCGGCTGATCCGGCGGGCCAGCGAGTCAGTCCTGGCAGAGACAGCGCCCGTGGCGCCCAACGCCGGGATCGTCATGGTGGTCTGCGCGGTGCTTGGCCTGGCGGTCATCCTGGTCGATGCACTCGCGGTGCCGCTGGGCATGCCGGCCGCGTCCGGGACAGGCCTGCTTGCCCTGCTGGTGGTTCCGGCCATGATCAAACCGCAGAGTGTGGGGATATGGAGTTTCGTTGCCACCGCAGCGGGCTACCTGTTGATCCTTGCCTGCAGCCAGTGGTTTGCCCCCGATGGCACATTGCAGGGCGGCTCGGCCCGAAGCCCGGGCCTGGTGCGCAGGGCAGTGCTGACAGGCGCCGTGGCCCTGGTGGCCACCCTGCTGTTGCCCCTGGCGATTCCCGGGTTCGACCGCGGCACGTTCCCGCAGGGCTCACGGCTCAATCCGTGGGGCGCCGCCACCGGCCTGAACCCGATGATCACGCTGGGAAACAGCCTCCGCACGCCGGACGGAAGCGGCCGGATCACCTACGCCACCAATTCGCCCAACCCCCTGTACCTGCGTTCCGTCACCGTGGACAATTTCGACGGCGATTCGTGGGGACCGGACGACCGCACCGCGTCAAGGGTGCCCCTTGATGGCCGGATCGACCCCGGTTACGCCGTCCTGGCCGACGAGCAGGTGCGGCTGGTGACAGCCATCGACGCCGGCTCCTTCACCAGTCCTTACCTGCCTGTCCCCTACGCGCCGGAAAACATCCGCGGGCTCGGCGGCCAGTGGACGTGGGATCCCGCGACGCTGAGCATCAAAGGCACCGATGCCACTACCCGGCGGCAGGAGTACCTGGTGACCTCGGCGGTGCCCAAGCTGTCCGCTTTGCTCCTGGCCCAGTCCTCAGCGCCCGTACGGGATATCCCTGACATCTTCACCCGGATTCCGGGCAACGTCCCGGACATCGTCAAAAACACCGCACAGACCGTCACTGGAGCTGCGGGGACGCCATACCAGAAGGCCATGGCCATCCAGAAGTACCTGCGCTCTTCGGAGTTCACGTATTCGCTGCAGTCTCCTGTGCAGGGTGGCTACGATGGCAACGGCCTTTCCGTCCTGGCAGACTTCCTGCAGCAAAAGAGCGGTTACTGCATCCATTACGCCTCGGCGATGGCGGTCATGGCCCGGCTGGAAGGAATACCCAGCAGGATCGCCGTGGGTTATGCCCCCGGCCGGTTGACCGGCGCCACAGTCACGGTGGCCGGTCAAGGCGCCCTCCCGGAATATGAGGCGGATGCGCGCGACGCCCACGCCTGGCCGGAGCTGTACTTCCAGGGCTTGGGCTGGGTGCCGTTCGAGCCGACGCCCTCGCGCGGGGTGGTCCCGGATTATGCCACCGATGCCTCGACACCGTCCGTGGCAGAGTCCCTGGGCAACAACGACGGGCTCATCCCCGACACGGCCCCGGTCCCCGCTGCATCCCCCAGCGCAACAGCGCAGGCCGTCCCCGGCGCAGGCGGCAGCAACAGCGGCGAGGGCCCGCAACTGATGCCGTGGCTCCTTGGTGTGGCCGCCGTGGCGGGCCTGGTTCTCCTGGCGGCCGCCCCGCACCTGGTCCGTGTGGGCACCAGGTCACGGCGGCTGCGTCCAAAGCGCCAGGATCTGGCCGTCCCACTCGCGTGGAGCGAGATCAGCGATCTTGGCACCGATTACGGACTGCCCGCCGCGGACAGCGAAACCCCCAGGGCATACTCGGCCCGCTTCCGCGCTGAACTGCTGGGGGAGCCTGCCGGCATGGACCAGGACGCGCACCAGGCCGTGTCGTCCTTCACCTCGGCGTTCGAACAATACCGATACGGCCGCCCGGGCGGTGACGGTTCCCCCGGGACAGGTACCGGCATGGCGGTACAGGATATTGCTGCCGGGGTTGTCGCCGTGGAGGCGTCGCTCCGGGCAAATGCGACCATGCCCAGGCGCCTGGCCGCGGCGTGGCTTCCGCCGTCGGTCACCCGCCGGATGGGCCTGCTGCTCAGGACACCGTTCAGCGCGGGCGGCAGGGCCGTCCGCAAAGCGGTGCACGCTGCCGAAGGCTTCCGGCCCGCCCGCCTGGCAGCAGGAGGGCAGCCAACAGCAGGAGGGCGTTCCAGCGCAGGGGCGGACGACGGCGGACGCAGGGCACGGCAGCGTTAAACGGCATGTGCCGGCCGGGGAAGCCCCGGCCGGCACATGCGGGCTGCGAAACCGCCGGGGCTAACCGGCGTAGGGGTCGGCGATGCCGATGTATTGGGTGTAGAGGTACTCCTCGATGCCTTCCAGGCCGCCTTCACGTCCCAGGCCGGACTGCTTGACGCCGCCGAAGGGAGCAGCGGCGTTGGAGATGACACCGGCGTTCAGGCCGAGCATGCCGGTTTCGAGTTTTTCGCCCATCCGGATGCCGCGGTTGAGGTCCTTGGTGAAGACGTAGGCCACGAGCCCGTATTCGGTGTTGTTGGCCAGCCGCACGGCATCGTCTTCGCTGCTGAAGGTGATGATCGGGGCGACGGGGCCGAAGATTTCCTCGGACAGGATCCGGGTGCCTTCGGTGACGCCGGACAGGATGGTGGGCTGGTAGAAATAGCCCGGGCCCTCCACCGGTCCGCCGCCTAGGACAGCCTTGGCGCCGGAGGCGACGGCGTCGGAGACGAGTTCGTGGACCTTGTCCCGGCTCTTGGCGTCGATCAGCGGGCCCACCTTGGACTCGGGCTCGGTGCCGCGGGCGGTGGTCATCTCCTTCATCTTCGCGGCGAACTTCTCCGCGAACTCACCGGCGACGGATTCGTGGACGATGAAGCGGTTGGCTGCGGTGCAGGCTTCACCCATGTTCCGCAGCTTCGCCAGCATGGCCCCGGTCACGGCGGCGTCCAGGTCGGCGTCCTCGAACACCACGAACGGCGCGTTACCGCCGAGCTCCATGGAGGTCCGCAGCACGGTTTCGGACGCATCGGAAAGCAGGCGGCGGCCCACTTCGGTGGAGCCGGTGAAGGACAGCTTGCGCAGGCGTGAGTCCTTGATCAGCGGCCCGGTGGTGGCACCTGCCGTGGACGTGGGGATGACGTTGAGGACACCGGCGGGCAGGCCGGCTTCCTGCATGACGGCGGCGAACAGCTGGGAGGTCAGCGGCGTCAGGTTGGCCGACTTCAGCACCATCGTGCAGCCCGCGGCGACGGCCGGGGCGATCTTGCGGGTGGCCATGGCCAGCGGGAAGTTCCACGGGGTGATCAGCAGGCAGGGGCCCACCGGCTTCTTGGTGACCAGGAGGCGGGACTTGCCGTCCGGGGAGACCGAGTAGCGGCCGAAGGCACGGACAGCCTCTTCAGAGAACCAGCGGAGGAACTCGGCGCCGTAGGTCACTTCACCGCGGGCCTCTGCCAGCGGCTTGCCCATTTCCAGGGTCATCAGCAGCGCGAAGTCTTCTGCACGTTCGGTGACCAGGTCAAAGGCCCGGCGGAGGATCTCGCCGCGTTCGCGGGGCGGAACCTTCGCCCAGGATTCCTGGGCAGCCGCAGCAGCATCAAGGGCCGCAGCTCCGTCTTCGGGACCGGCGTCGGCAACGCTCAGCAGCACCTTGCCGGTGGCGGGATCCTCGACGTCGAACGTCTTGCCTGATGCGGCGTCGCGCCACTCACCGTTGATGAGCAGTCCGGTGGGAACGGAGGCCAAAAGCCGGGTTTCGCGCTCGGCGGTAACGGCCGGCTGTGCAGTGACAGTCACGATGACTCCCTCGTCAGTAAGGTTGTGGCAGCCCGTCGCCGCGGCCGGAGTGACCGGGATCATGGGGCTTATTAACAGCCAGACTACTGCGGGGCACTCCTATGGTCTACGCCGTTGCGCACTGCGGAATCCGGGCTTCGCTGTGCACCTGCACAGGCGCCGGAGGTGGCCCGTGTATTGGTTACCGGGCGGCAAGGACAGCGGAGTAGAGCTCCCGCTTGCTGACCCGGACGTCCTCGGCCACGGCGGCCACGGCCTCCTTCAGCCGGATGCCCTGGGCCACCAGCTCATTGACGGCCGCCACGTGATCCTCCGGCGTGCCGGCCGGCTGTTCAGGTGCCCCGCCGAGCACTACGGCGATCTCGCCCCGGACCTCCGTCTCCTCTGCCCACTGGAGCAAATCGCCCACGGTCCCGCGGATGACTTCCTCGTACGTTTTGGTCAGTTCCCGGCATACAGCGATGGGGCGGTCCGGCCCGAACCTCTCACGCAGCGCACGCAGCATCGCTTCCAGCCGGTGCGGTGCCTCGAAGAACACCATCGTGCGCCGTTCCCCAGCAAGATCCGCCAGCCGGGAGGCACGTTCGCCGGCCTTCCGGGGAAGGAATCCTTCGAAGCAGAACCGGTCCGTGGGCAGGCCGGACAGCGCCAGGGCCGTGAGGACCGCGGAGGGCCCCGGAACCGCGGTCACGGGAAGTCCCGCCGCGATGGCGCCCTCCACCAGCCGGAAGCCGGGATCGGAGACCGCCGGCATCCCGGCGTCAGTGACCATGAGCAGCGTGCTGCCGGCACGCACCTGGTCCAGGAGCTCGGAGGTCCTGGTGGCCTCATTGTGTTCGTGGTAGCTGATGACCCGGCCCGCCACGGCAACGCCGAGGCTCTGGACCAGACGGTGGAGGCGCCGCGTGTCTTCGGCGGCCACAATGTCCGCGGTGCCCAGCAGTTCCACCAGCCGGGCGGAGGCATCTCCGGTGTTCCCGATGGGAGTGGCGGCGAGGACGATCCGTCCCGTGGTCGCAGGGCCGGGTTCGGAGAGGGGGCTGGGGTTCGGGTCCACCCACCAAGCCTACTGCCGCCGGGTCTTCCAGCCGCAAAAGGTAGCATGGGGCTCGTGACGCAGACCTCGACGCGGCCCACGGGGCCCGGGAAACCCGACGCGGCGGGATCCCCCGCCGGAGCCGGGGCAACTGGAACGGAGACCGGCGGGAAGCCCGCCCGGCCCTGGATCAGCCGGCCGGATGAGGCGTTCACCGCCGAGGCACTAAGGGAAAGGCTCATCGGCGCCGGCACGTCCTGGCGGGACTATCCGCCCTCGCTCCGGCTCTGGTTCATCCTGGTCCCGGTCCTGACGTCGGTGGCCGGCGGCATCCTCCGGTTCGTCCGCCTCGAAGTGCCGCACAAGCTGGTATTCGACGAAACCTACTACGTCAAGGACGCCTACTCATACCTCGTGAGCGGCTATGAACGCAGCTGGCCGGAGAAGGCAAACGATTCCTTCAACGCCGGCAATCCGGACGTCCTGCTGAACACACCCGAATATGTTGTCCACCCGCCGGTGGGCAAGTGGATGATCGCGGCGGGCATGTGGCTGTTCGGGCCGGAGAATTCCTTTGGCTGGCGCTTCGCGGCAGCCCTCACCGGCACCCTCACGGTGCTGCTGGTCTGCCTGGTCGCCCTGAAACTGTTCCGCTCGCTTCCGCTTGCGGGCGCCGCGGGACTGCTCCTCGCCGTCGACGGCCACCATCTGGTGATGTCCAGGACGTCCCTGCTGGACGTCTTCCTGACGTTCTGGATCCTTGCCGCCTTCGGCGCCCTGCTGATGGACCGCGACGACGGGCGCCGGCGCCTGGCCGCGCGGCTTGCCCGGACCGCTGCCGCCAACGGCGGACAGCCCCCGGCCGGCGCGCTGCTGTCCGGGCCATGGCTGGGCGTGCGCTGGTGGCGGCTGGCCGCCGGGGTCTGCCTGGGCCTGGCGGTGGGCACCAAGTGGTCCGGCCTGTTCTTCCTCGCCGGGTTTGGCCTCCTCACCGTGCTGTGGGACCTGAACGCCCGGCGGGTGGCGGGCCTCCGCGGCTGGATCAGCGGCGGCGTGATCAAGGACGGGATTCCCGCATTCACGGCATTGGTGCCCGTGGCAGCAATTGTTTACTCCGCGACCTGGACGGGCTGGTTCCTATCGGACAACGCCTACTTCCGCCACTGGGCTGAGACCAACCCGTCAGCGGAGTGGGGCTGGCTGCCCAACTCCGTCCGGTCCCTTGTCCACTACCACCTGGAAGCGTACAAGTTCCATCAGGGACTGAGCTCCGAGCACCCCTACCAAGCCAGCGCCTGGAGTTGGTTGGTGCTGGGACGGCCGACGTCGTTCTTTTATGAGTCCCCGCCCCAGGGCACTCCGGGCTGCAATGTGGAAAAGTGCACCTCCGCCATCCTGTCCGTCGGGAACCCGCTGATCTGGTGGGCGGCAGCCATTTCCCTGGTGGTGCTGCTGTTCTGGTGGGTGGGGCGCCGGGACTGGCGGGCCGGGGCTGTGCTGGCCGGCGTGGGCGCGGGCTATCTGCCGTGGTTCATGTACCCGGAGCGGACCATGTTCTACTTCTACGCGGTGTCCTTTGAACCGTTCCTAATCCTGGCGCTGGTGTACTGCCTGGGGCTGGTCCTGGGCCGGGCCTCGGATCCGCCGTGGCGCCGGCGCTCCGGGATGTACCTGGTAGTCCTGTTCCTCGCGGCGGCAGTCCTGCTGTCAGCGTTTTTCTACCCGATCTGGGCCGCGGAGGTCATCCCCTACGTTGACTGGAAGGTCCGGATGTGGATGCCGTCCTGGATCTAGGGCAGGATGGCAGCAGAGACCTGAAGGAGCCGCTGCCGCGGCGTGGCAGCGGAAACGGAGGCCTGCTGTGAGAGAAGCGAGCACGGAACTGCTGGTTGAGCTTGACGCCGACAGCAACGTGACTGACCTGCTGCTGGAGCAGCATGCCGCCAACGCGGCCCGCGCCCTTTACCGGCGGAAGGGCCCCAACGGCTGGGTGGATGTTACCGCCCGGAAATTCCTCCAGGACGTCAGTGCCCTGGCCAAGGGGCTCATCGCCGGGGGCCTGGAACCGGGTGACACCGTGGCCGTCATGTCCCGCACCACTTACGAATGGACGCTGGTGGACTTCGCCATCTGGTTCGCCGGGGGCGTCACGGTGCCTATCTATGAGACGTCCTCCGCAAGCCAGGTGGAGTGGATTATCCGGGATGCTGGGGTCCGCCGTGTCTTCGCCGGCGACCGCGCCACGGTGCAGCTGGTCAGCGGAGTGGTGGCCGGTTCCGCTGGGCTGGCCGACCGTCTGGTCCACGTCGTGCGGATGGATTACGACGGCGAGGCCCCGGACCTTGCCAGCCTCGCCGCTGCCGGCACCGGGGTCAGCGATGCGGAGCTGGAGCGGCAGCGCAGCCGCGCAGGGCTGGCGGACCTCGCCTCATTGGTGTACACGTCGGGCACCACCGGCAAGCCCAAGGGGTGCGAGATCACGCACGGCAACTTTGCCCTGGTGGCCAAGAACATCGTTGCGTTCCTGCCCGAAATCCTGCAGAAGGACCAGGCCCGTACCCTGATGTTCCTGCCGCTGGCCCACGTGCTGGCCCGCGCCGTCCAGGTGGTCTGCCTTACTGCCGGTGCAACCCTGGGACATACCCCGGGAGCCGCCCAACTCCTTGAGGACCTGGAAACCTTCCGGCCCACCTTCCTGCTGGTGGTGCCGCGCATTTTCGAAAAAGTCCGGGCAACGGCCGCGCATAAAGCCGCTGCGGCAGGCAAAGGCAGGATCTTCGACGCCGCGGCAGCTGCGGCCATCGAGTACTCGCGTGAACAGGACCGGCACAGCCGCGGGGACGGGCCGGGCCCGGGCCTGCTCAGCCGGATCAGGCATGGAGTGTTTGACCGGCTGGTCTACCCGCGGCTGCGCCAGGCTCTGGGCGGCGAGGTGGGGTACACGGTGTCCGGCGCCAGTCCCCTGGCATCCGAGGATGCCCATTTCTTCCGCGGCGTGGGCATCCCTGTCCTGGAAGGGTACGGGCTGACCGAGACCACGGCGCCGTGCACCGCCAACACGCCCTCCCGCACCAAGGTGGGAACAGTGGGGATCCCCATTCCGGGCACCACCATCCGCGTGGCCGAAGACGGCGAAATCCTGGTCAAGGGAATCGGTGTGTTCCGGGGCTACCACGCCAATCCGGAGGCGGACGCCGAGGCGTTCGTGGATGGCTTCTTCCGCACAGGAGACCTTGGCGAGCTCGATAAGGACGGCTTCCTCACTGTCACAGGACGCAAGAAGGACCTCCTGGTCACGGCCGGCGGCAAGAACGTGGCCCCCGGACCGCTGGAGGAGAAGATCCGCAGCCACCAACTGGTGGGGCATGCCGTGGTGGTGGGTGACGGCAAGCCGTTTGTGTCAGCCCTGCTGACCCTGGACCCCGAGGGCGTTGCCAACTGGCGCTCTGAGCGCGGCCTGCCCCCGCTCCCCCTCAGCGAAGCCGCGGACGACCCAGAGGTCCTGGCTGCCCTGCAGCAGGCGGTGGACCTGGCCAACCTGACGGTGTCCAAGGCCGAGTCGGTGCGCACGTTCAGGCTGCTGGACGCTGAGTTCACCGTGGAGTCCGGGCACCTGACACCGTCCCTTAAATTGAAGCGCTCAGCGGTCGTTCAGGAGTTCAGGGCGGAAATCGCCGGAATCTACGGCTGATCCACCTTTTCCTGCCGAACCTTTTTCTGCCCGGTCTTTTTCTGCTCCGCCTTTTTCTGCTCCGCGTTCTCCTGATTTGCCTTGCCCGGCTTTGCCTGCGGCGCAAGGCCGCGGCGCCGGCGCGTGGGCCAGGTGAGCACCAGGGTCACGATGGATGCCACAAGCACCAGGCCCGCGATGACGATGCCCGCGTCGATCCAGAACTGGCTGGGGAAGAGCCGGATCAGGGTGTCGTCCAGGCTGAAGGTCCAGGATCCTTCGGCGAAGAAGACCCGGTGGAATTCAGTGAAGAACTGCTGCCAGCCCAAAGCCGCCAGCGTACCGAGGCCCAGGATCAGGGCCAGCGTAATGATGGAGCCCGCGAAGAGACCGCGCCGGATCCCGCCGGTGCTGCGCCTGCGCAGGTACAGGATGGCGATCAGTGCAAGGAGGAGAAGCACTGCACCGGCACTAAGGGTGGACAGGATGACCGCCTTGACGTCCGCCATGTGGCTGACTTCGCCGTCCTTGAAGAGCTTTTCGCCGCCGCGGTGCACCAGGTCGCCCAAGTACCGGGGGCCGGCCCAGTTGCTGAGGTAGTCCACGGCGTACGAGCCGTACGTCATCCTGTCGTCGGTGCTGAAACCGTATCCGTCACCGGGGAAGCCGGGACGGTTGTACTCCACCCAGAGGAAGAGCGGGCTGGTCACCGCCCGGACGGCCAGGATCAGCAGGATCAGCGGGTAGATGATGGCCAGCAGGACCTGCATGACACGCGGCGCCACTGGCTTGGCATTGGCGGCGCTTTCGCGCTGGGCGTTGCGGCGCTCCACTTCCTCCTCCGGGGGACGGACGTGCAGTGCTGAGGTGGGAAGAGGTTCCTTGAAGACCGGCGATCCGGCGCCGGCGCCGGACTGATGGGCGGAGGGGACTGCAGTGGACGTTCCCGCCGCGGCCGTGCGGGTGGTGGTGACGGCGGAAGAGCCGGGGGTGGAGGACCCGGCAGTGGCGGAGGAACTGGCAGTTGTGGACCCGGCAGTGGCGGAAGATCCGACGGCGGCTTCCGCCGCCTTGCGGTCCGCCCGGCTTCCAGGCTGGGCTGTTATGGTCTCTGCCGCTGCTTCACTCCGGCCGGCTTTTTCTGCGCCAGGCTCATCCAGGCCGGAGTTATCCCGGCCGGACTTGTCTCCGGCGGGCTTGTCCCCGGCAGGTGTGTCCGCGGAGGGTGTGTCCCCGGCGGCGGCCGTCAGCCAGGAAAACGCGGGCTCGTCGGAATCCCCGGACGTGTCCAGGAAAGGCTCCGGCTGCGGCGCGGCGCTTTTGGCGCGGGCCGGTGTCTCGTCATTCACAGCAGCGTCACTTCCGTTGGGTTCCGCACCGGTCCACAGCAGCCGGTGCGATTCATTCTGCAGACGAGCCTACCGTCCGGAAGTTCCGCTGGGCGAGGAACCACCCCGGCAGGATTACAACGATTCAGGCAGCGATTTCCGTGTACCCGGCATCTTCGCGGCGGAGGTCCCCACGCTCCCCGTCCATGAAAGCGCGCCTGCCCCACACCAGGACATACACCCAGTACGTGGCGAGAACCGCCGCCCCGATGCCGATCCTGGCCCAGGCCGGGAGCGGGCTTGGGGTGACAAACCCTTCCACCAGGCCCGAGACAAAAAGCACCGCCACGAGCCCCAGGGCCACGGTGATCAGCGACCGCCCTTCCTCCGCCACGGCGCGGCCCCGGGTCCGCGGCCCCGGAGAGACCATCGCCCAGAAGATCCGGAGGCCCGCGGCGGAGGCAACAAAGACGGCGGTGAGCTCCATCAGCCCATGCGGCAGGATATAACTGTAAAAGACGTTGGATTTGCCGGCGGAGGCGAAAATGCCGGCAGCAATGCCCACTCCCTGGGCATTGCTGAACAGGATCATCGGCACCCAGACCCCGGTGATCCCGAGGGCCACCGCCTGCGCACTGATCCAGGCATTGTTGGTCCAGACAGCACCGGCAAAGGATGCTGCCGGGTTCTCCGAGTAGTAGTTGATGAAGTCTTTGTTCACGTACTGCGCGGCAGCGGTTTCTGAAGCCACGGCCCTGAGCGCTTCGGGGGACGTCCCGATCCAGGCGGCGTACGCGGCGGCGATGAGCACGAAAGCCGTGCCGCACGCCACGGTGAGCCACGTCAAGCGGTACAAGGCCGCCGGCAGGGCCACGATAAAGAATCTTCCCAGGTCTGCCATGGCGTTGGAGCGGACACCGGTAAAGCGGGTCCGTGCCTGGGCCAGCGTGGCCGAGAGGGAGGCGGACAGCCCGCTTTCCGGGGCGACGGAACGGACCATCGACAGGTGGCCGGACGTGGACTGGTACAGCGCCAGCAATTCATCGGCCTCGGCACCGGTGAGCCTGCGTTTGCCGGCGAGTTGCTGCAGGCGCGCCCACTTGTCAGCATTGACGGCGGCGAAGGCATCCATGTCCACGGCTACAGCCTAGCGTCCGGTATTAGACTTTGACCGTCTGCACATGTGATGGTCTTCATCCTTGGAACCACCGGCTGCGAAGGGCAGGGACACCGTGTGAGCCCGATAATCACCGGCGAGGCAGTGGTCCTCGAACTCCGGCCGGCGAGCTTCGCCGCGCGGGCCCTGGGCCTTGCCGTCGACGTCGTCGTCCACCTGGTCCTGCTCGTGCTGATCATGATTGGCCTGTCCGCCGCCGGCGCGGACCTTGATGAGGCGGCCGCGCGGGCACTCGGCCTGGCCGCCGTCGTATTCTGCCTGGTGGTAGTGCCGGTGGGCGTCGAGACCCTGGGCAGGGGCCGGTCCCTGGGCAAGCTGGCCACGGGCCTGCGGGTGGTCCGCGAAGACGGCGGCGCCATCCGGTTCAGGCACGCGCTGATCCGCGGACTCACCGGATTCCTCGAAATCTATCTGACGTTCGGCGGGCTTGCCCTCGCCGTGGCGCTCTTCAACGACAAGTCCCGGCGGCTCGGCGACCTGCTGGCCGGCACCTACGCTGTCCGCAGCCGGATTCCTGCCGACCAGGCCATCCTGGTTTTGGTTCCACCCCATCTGCAGTCATGGGCTGCGGCGGCGGACATTGGCCGCATCCCGGACGCCACGGCCCGCAGGGCCACCCAGTTCATCCGCCAGGCGGGCCGGATGGCACCACTGTCGAGGGCAGGCATGGCGGAGGCAATCGCCGTGGAACTTTCCGCCCACGTTGCCCCGCCCCCGCCGCCGGGAACGGGCGCCGATGACTACCTCGCCGCCGTCGTCGCTGAACGGCGGAACAGGGAGTTCACCAAGCTGTCGCTGTTGCGCCGGCGGACCACCGGGACGGCGCAACGGCTTCAACGGCTGCCGTTTGGCACCTGACCTAGTTGTCGTACTCGCTCCACGGGATGTTCCAATCGCCGAAACCGTCGGTGTTAGCCGCGAAGTCACCCTCGGTGTTGATGATCTGGACCACGTCACCGGTTCCCATGTTGTCAAACACCCAGGCCGCCCCGTCGGGCAGGAAGCCGATGCATCCGTGGGACACGTTGGCGTTCCCGATGAACGGGTAGGCCGACTCGAGGGCCTGGTGGATGTAGGCGCCGCTTAAGGTGAGGCGGATGGTGTATTCCACGTCAGCCTCGCCGTAGTAGGCAGGATCGTCCGGTTTCAGGCCAATGCTTGCCGCCCTGAAATGGTCGTAACGGTTCTTCTCCATCAGCACCGCGTATCCCCTTGCGGAGGGGAATCGCTTATCCCCCATGCTGACGGGCAGGGTCTTGACAGGCTGGTCGTTGACGCTGAGCGTGAAAGTGTGCGCGGTGGCGTCGGCAACGGCAACCTTCTTGTCTCCGATCGAGACGTTCACCTTCTTGTTGAAGTTGGCGATCTGGCCGTTGCCCAGGTCAACACCGAAGAGCTGCATGTCCATGGTGACGGTGGAGTTCGCCGCCCAGAAGTTCTCGGGCCGGTACCGGACCATGGTGTCGCTGTACCAGTGGAACGCTCCGGCCTGCCCTGCCGTGGTGGTGATCTTGATGGCCTTTTCCACAGCGGCACGGTTGGTCACGGGCTCGCTGAAGATGATCTGCAGTGGCTGTCCCACGCCGACCTTCATGCCGTTCAGGGGGTAGATGGCGGCGTCTGCCTCGTGTGAACTCGTCACCGTGTTGAAGGACTGCGTGGTGCTGGTCTCGCGCCCCGCGGCGTCCCTGACCACGTAGGTGTAGCTGTACTCGGTGTTGAATTGCAGGGGCCCTGTGGCGGACCACGCCGTCCCGCTGGCGTCGATGCTGCCGTCCACGGTCTTCCCTGCCGTGCTGGCGAGGGTGACGCGCTGGATTGTCCCGTTGCCCACTTTCAGGGAAACCGGGGCTGCCGGGTTCACCTGTTTGGCACCATTGGCCGGGACCGCGTCAAGGGCCACCGGCGGCACCACCGGCGAAGCGATGCCCGGGGATGTCCGCAGCGCGGAACCTGCTTCGGATTCAAGCGGTCCACCGGCGAGGCCCGGGGCGACGGCGGCGAAAACCCCGCCCACGGCAGCCAGGACACATACGGCAGCCACGGCGAGGATTTTCTTGGCAGTCCTCCGGCGACGGGGCTTTACATCAGGCTCCATGTTTTCGATCCTACGTGCAGAAAATAACGGCCCGGGCGCTCCGTGGCGCCCGGGCCCTCACGTCTCAGTAACGATAATGCTCGGGCTTGTACGGACCGGCGACGTCGATGTCCAGGTATTCCGCCTGGTCCTTGGTCAGTTCCGTGAGTTCAACGCCCAGGGCGTCCAGGTGCAGCCGGGCCACCTTTTCGTCCAGGACCTTGGGCAGCACGTAGACCTTGTTCTCGTACTCGTGCTGGTCCCGCTTGGTCCACAGCTCGATCTGCGCAATGGTCTGGTTTGCGAACGAGTTGCTCATGACGAAGGACGGGTGGCCGGTGGCGTTTCCAAGGTTGAGCAGCCGGCCCTCGGACAGGACGATGATGGAGCGCTCCGTGCCGGTGCCTTCATCAAAGACCCATTCGTGGACCTGCGGCTTGATTTCGACCTTTTTGACACCGGGGATGCGGGCCAGGCCGGCGATGTCGATTTCGTTGTCGAAGTGGCCGATGTTGCCCACGATGGCCTTGTTCTTCATGCCGGCCATATGCTCGGCCAGGATGACGTCCTTGTTGCCGGTGGTGGTGATGAAGATGTCGCCCTGCGCCAGGACCGATTCCAGCTTGGCCACCTGGTAGCCGTCCATGGCGGCCTGCAGCGCGCAGATGGGGTCGATCTCGGTGACGATGACGCGCGAGCCCTGGCCGCGCAGCGCTTCCGCCGCGCCCTTGCCGACGTCGCCATAACCGCAGACGACGGCGACCTTTCCGCCCATGAGCACATCGGTGGCCCGGTTGATGCCGTCGGGCAGGGAGTGGCGGATGCCGTACTTGTTGTCGAATTTGCTCTTGGTCACGGAGTCGTTGACGTTGATGGCCGGGAAGAGCAGCTTGCCCTGGTCAGCCAGCTGGTACAGGCGGTGGACACCAGTGGTGGTCTCCTCGCTGACGCCCCTGATTGTGGCTGCAGTCCGGGTCCACTTCTGGGGATCCGCCGCCAGGGAGCGGCGCAGCACGTCGAGGAAAATGCCGTATTCCTCGGAATCCTCGGGATCGGCGGAGGGCACGTTGCCCACGGCCTCGAACTCGACACCCTTGTGGACCAGCATGGTGGCGTCTCCGCCGTCGTCCAGGATCATGTTGGGACCCAGTTCAGGGTTGGAGTCGGCGCCGGGCCAGGTAAGGATCTGCTCGGCGGTCCACCAGTACTCCTCAAGGGTCTCGCCCTTCCAAGCGAATACCGGCACGCCCTGCGGGTCGTCGACGGTGCCCTTGCCCACCACCACGGCGGCCGCGGCCTCATCCTGGGTGGAGAAGATGTTGCAGGAGGCCCAGCGGACCTCGGCGCCCAGCGCGGTAAGGGTCTCGATCAGCACGGCGGTCTGCACTGTCATGTGCAGGGAACCGGCGATCCGGGCACCCTTGAGCGGCTGGGTGGGGCCGAACTCCTCGCGGAGGGACATCAGGCCGGGCATTTCGTGCTCCGCAAGGCGGATCTGGTGCCGGCCGGCTTCCGCCAGCGAGATGTCGGCAACTTTGTAGTCAAAAGTCATGGATGGTCCTTTGCTTGGTCCGGGTCCTGGTCCAGTCCCCGTTCTGCTGTTTCTGTGCGGGCGGATACAGGTGAACTAGTGCCCTGCCGCGGACGGATCATGCTGGTCTGAACCCGCCGAGGCTGCTGCAGCCAGCAGTTCCGGAGGCAGCAGCAGCGGGATCCCGTCCTCGATGGCGTAGCGGTTCCTGATCCTTGTGTCCCCGGCATCAGTGGCCACCAGCTCTTCCCCCTCCTGGACCAGCGGCGAACCGGTCACGGGGCAACGCAGGACGGACAACAGCTCGGGACTGATCTTTGGCATTTGTTCATGCTCCCTGGCGGGCGCGCTCGCGCCGGTAGCGGAAAGATGTGCAGCTTCCAGCCTACCGCCAGATGCGGGTCAGGAAGGTTCCCGGAGGACCCGCAGGTGCCCCCGGCGAACCCCTTCAGCGCCTGCCGGAGCTTCAAGGGCGGAATGGTGGGTGCGCTGCGCGGGCTGCTGCGGCTCCGGAGGCAGGGCGGCGGCGTCGCGAACGGCGTTGGCGAGCGCCAGCAGGTCATCGGGCCCTGGCTGCTGTGGTGTCGATGGCATGGCCAAACGCAGCACTTCCCAGCCGCGGGGAACCGTCAACGAATCAGCGTGCTGCTCACAGAGGTCATAGCAGTGCGGTTCCGCGTAGGTGGCCAGCGGACCCAGGACGGCGGTGGAGTCTGCATACACGTACGTCAGGGTGGCTACCGCCGACTGGCGGCAGGCAGACCTTGAACACTGACGGATAGCTCCCACGACATCACAGACTACCCCTTCACCGCACAAAAACCGCGCATTGCCGGACGGCCCAACGCGCCCCTCGCACCAAGGGGATGTATCGCGTAAATCCTCCCCCGGGTTTACAGTCGATGTATGCAGTCATCGAACCATGAATCAGGTTTATCGGTCCGGTTGGCTGACCCGGATGCCCGCGCGGCAACGGGCGGGGAGACGGCCGGCAGGAGCTTCTTCCGGCGGCGCCGGAACCGCCACGGCCGTGGCCTGCGCGGCGAGGTGATGCTGCCCACGCACCCCGGATACCGGACCCGTGCAGACCGCTTTGACGACATGGTGCTGGACTCAGCACAGCGGCTGCACGACATTTGGGGCAAAACACTCGACGGTGTCCGCTTTGGCGTGGACGAGATCCCGCCGGACCTTGAGCAGCTGGCCGCCAATGCGTCGACGGCGCCCATGGGTTCCTACACTCCTGCTGCCGGTGAGGATGGGCCCATGATTACCGTGTACCGGCGGGTGGTGGAGCAGGCCTGCTCCAGCGCGGAAGAGCTCCAGGACCTGGTCCACGATGTGGTGGTGGAACACACTGCGGAGATGCTGGGCGTGGCGCCGGAGACCTTGGATCCCGTGTACCGCCGCCGCTACTGATACGGGCAGCAGGGAAGCTCAGTACCTTAGTAGCCCAGTGCGACCGTGACTGTTTCGCGGCCGGCTGCGGCGGCCAGGAACGGCAGGGAGGAGACATCGTTCCGGCCGTCCTGGCCCACGAGCACGGCGCCATAGGCGGCGTCACCTGATGCTGACACTACAAAGCCCACGACGTCGGCCCCTTCGGCCTGCTCCGGAACACTGATGGAGGCGGTTGTTCCGCCGGCAATGTCCGCAGCAGCGGCTGCCCGCACCTTCCCATCAGCCGTGATGGGCGCGTAAGTGATGGTGGCCCGGGCGTCCAGTGCCCCGAACACCAATTGGCGAAGTCCTCCCTTGGGGACGGGAACCACGTGCTGGCTGCCCAGGCGCACGGCGGAGGCCGCCCACGCCACATCCGAGGCCTGCCCCGCCTGGAGCCCGCGGCTCATGCGTGCTGCCGCGATGAAGGATACGTCGGATGAGGCGGCGATGGTGTACTGCCCGGCAGGAACCCCGGCCAGGGATACCTCTGTGGTTGACCCGGCTTTTGCGGTGATAACGCCGCCGGATGGAAGCGCGTGCTGCCCGTCCCGTCCGTAGAGCTTGATTTCCACCACGGCATCGGAAGCGCCGGGAACGGTCAGCTCCACGGCGGGCCCGGCGTCCTGGTATCCGGGCCGCGCCGTCAGTGCGGCCACCCCGGCGGGGTCCTGGATGTCCACTCCTGTCATTACCTGCCGCACCGCGGGTGCGGTCCCCGGGCTAATGAAATCCACCCCGCCCGGGGTGAGGCCGCGGAGGACGCTTTGCTGGATGGATGCGGCAACCGGTCCGCCCGCACTGCGGACGTGGACGGTGAGCTGGGACTCGTTGGGTGCCAGGCCGGCGAGGACGACGCTGCGCGTGGTGCCGGGGGCAACCAGGAGGCCGCGGCTGCCCGGTGCCTGGATCTGGCCGCCGGCCCCGAACAGCTCCAGGCTTACGGTGGCGGGTGTACTGGAGGCGTTGGTCAGCGCGAGCACGGAGGTGCGTCCAACAGCGGTGCCGGCGCCTGCCAGCCACTGGTCGTTCGAGGGTTGCCCGCACATTGCCGCGGCACTGCCTTGCAGGTCACCGTCACTGGCGGTGTATTTCACGGCTCCCGCAGAGGACGCGTTCTGGTTTGCCAGCGCGTTGGCGGTGAGGACGTTGACCTGGTCCACGGCACGGTCGGCAACCACTCCGGCGAGGAGCTCCTGGGGAGCACCGGCAGAGGGTGCCGGACCGGCGTCCTTGGCGATTTCGACGGCGGCCGTTCCGTCCAGCCGTGCCAGCCGGCTCCCCGGCAGCACACCACCTGCGCTGAGCACGGCGGCATTGATCCTGGTTGCCGCCGTGGCGGACTCAGGCCGGAACTGGGCGTCAGTGCCGGCATCCGTCCCTTCCAGCAGGCGTGCAGGGCCGGGGCAGACGCCGACGCTGGCGCCTGCGGGGACAGCGGCTTCCGCGGCCGGCACAATCCGGCTGGTTTCAGGGTGCGGAGTCAATGAACCTGCGGCCACTACGGCCGCTCCGCCGGCAAGGATGAGGACTCCTGCGGCCACCCCGGCCACGGCTGCGGCGCGGCCCTTGCCGCCCGGCAGCAGGGTAGCACCGCGGCCGGATGCCTTCCTGCCTGCACCGGTCCCGGTCCCGCCCCGAGCCGGTTTTCCGCCTGCAAGCGGCGGTTCGTTTGTACCTGGCGTTTCGGGGCCAGCCGGTGGCGTCGGCGGGGCCGGCGGGATGTTGTCATGCATGTTGGTGTTCCTTACGCAGGGAGCCCTCGTCACGTGAGAGGCCGGTCCGCGGTCGTCGGGCCGGCATGGGGATGGCAAGGATGACCGTGAGTCCTATCACGGTGATTTGCGCGGCTGCAGTCCAGAACGACCAGGGGTTTTCATAGCGAACGGTGAGCTGGCCGCCCGATGCCGGCAAGGTGAACGCCTGGGACCAGCCGGAGGTGGTGGAGGTGAGCTTCCGCCCGTCCAGCCAGGCAGTCCAACCGGGGTCAGCCCGTTCGGCAAGTACCACCAACCGGCCCTCGGCACCTGCCGGGACAACGGCGTCGACCTCATGGGTCCCGGAGGCCACGAGGGCCGTGGCCGCCCCGCGGGGATCCACAATGCGGACACGGTGGGCAACGTCGGCGGCCTGGATGACCGGCTGGTTCAGCGGACTGATGCGCCAGAGCCAGCCAACGTCGGTCTGTCCCACCGCCACCAGGCCGGGAACTGCATCCATCCGGCTGGCAGTCAGCTGGGCTGCGGTGTCCGCGGAGCGGAGTACCACGAATCCGACACCAAGTTGTTCGAGATCGGGACGCGGGTCCACGCCTTGCCCGGCAACAAGGGTAGCCACAACGCGGCGGACCGCAGTGGTTACGTCATCGTCCTCACGCACGTCTTCCGCGCCGGGAGCCCCAATGATGTTCCGTGCGGAGGCGATGGCCGAGATGCTGTCCAGGGTGGTTCCGCTACCGCGCATCAGGGATGCGTTGAAGGTGCCGTCGTCGCCGGTGCTGAGCAGGAGGGTGCGTGTCTGCTCCGGCCCGGTCCCCCGGTCGATGGCGGTGGCGGGAAGGGACCGGCCGGGGGTGGACTCCACCAGCCGCGGAACGCCCAGCGCTCCCCCATTCTCCGGAGCGGGTGAACCGGGAGCACCTCCGGGCGTTGCCACCGCAGGTGTGGCGGCAACGGCCGTACGCAGCAGGTTTTGCGCAGACCACGCGGCCATTCCGGCCAGCGGTCCTGCCAGCAGTACCACCAGGCCCAGGGCCAGGCCGGCGCGGGCCGCGGTCCTCGTCTTCGCCCCGCCACCGGAAGCCCGGTCAGCCGCGGACAGCAGCTGCTCGGCTCCGAGGAGGGCCGCTGCGAGGAGGGCAAAGGATGAAGCGGACACTGCAGGCCCGGGGAAAGGTGTCACCATGACGCCAGCATTCAGGCCGGTGGCAACGTGGCTGGCCAGCCATCCGCCGGCCAATACGATAACCGCGGCAATCCAGAACCATCTGGCAGTCCCGGCACGGCGCCCAGGGCTGAGGAGACCCACTATGGCAAGGACCAACACCGGCCCGGCGATGAGGATCGCCAGCAGCAGGGCCCACGGCGCGGTTCCGCCGGCAAAGGCCGGAAGGCCCTGAATACCGGCGGCGGGGCCGAACGACAGGGGCTGGCCCAGGATCTGCTGCCACAGCGGGGCGGCATCGAATCCCAGCGGGAGTCCGGGATCGGCCAGCAACGCCCTCGGCCGGTCGAGCGTAGACAGCGCGAACGGGACAAACAAGGCACTACTGGGTAACAGCGCCCACCACACCGTTCGCCCGCGCCTTCCCAGCAGGAGGCCGCAGAGCACGATGACAACAGCCGCCGGGACAAGCAGGGAGGGTGCCGATGCCGTAGTGACCGCCAGCGCCAGGCCGGCAGCTGCAGCGGCCGTCCAGGACGGCACACCGTTGATACCGGCCTTGGCCGGGGGCAGTTCAGCCGACCGGTCTTCGGGTGCTGACCTGGGGTCGAAGCGGCCGTGCCCTGCCGCCGAGCCAGTAGCTCGCAGCAGGCCCAGGACCACCAGCGGCAGCATGATGTGCGCAATCAATGCCCCGGCGCGGCCCTGGTTCAGCGCTACTTGGAGTGCTGGTGCAGCCGACCAAAAAACGGCCGCCACAAACCTCAGCCGGCGGCGTACCGTGACCCCGCCCGCCGCGAACCACGCGGTGAGTCCGGACAGCGGGGCCGCGAGCAGGAGCAGCCATGCCATGGCGGGGTTGGCGTCTCCTCCGCCGAAGACGCCGATGAGCCACAGCACGTAGTCAAAGGGATCGCCGTGGCCGGGAAGGCCCGCGCCCAAGCTGATCCACCAGCTGGAGGCGTTGTGCCAAATATCCCCCAGGTGGGCGGAGACGGGAATCAGGGCGCCGCCGGTGACGGCCCCCGCACGGAACAGCCCCGCAAGGGCCAGGAGCGAGGCGACCGCTGCAATGATGACGGCTGCCAGGGCGCCGTTACCCACCCACCCGCGTTTACTGGTGGCCAGGGCCGCAAAATCGTCGGCGGCATCACCGGTTGGCTGATGGGCGAGCGGATCCTGCACGAGGTGGTCAGCGCCTGACCCGTCGGATCCCAGCGCCTCCATCAGTGACCTGCGGTGGCTCCACACCTCGCGGCGGGGCGTTTGGAGCTTGCGGATCACGGACCGCCGGATGCGCCGCGTTCGTTTGGCTGCCCGCCGGGCCTTCGCCACCGCCCTGGGCCGGGCCAGGGCAGCGCAGGTGGCAAGAAGCTGGGAAATACCGTGGCCGGGGTCCTTGACCACAATGCTCAGGACCAGCTTGAAGAGACTGCCCAGCAGCGCACCGATGCCGTGGACGGGCACCATCCAGAGTGGGCTGTGTTTCAGGCGCAGGTGGACCTGCGCCTTGCGGGCTGCGGACGGGTTACCGAGGGCGTGCGGCCGGTGGGCCACATGGAACATGCGGGCAGCGGGGACCACCACGACCCGGTGGCCGGCCAGGCGGTTCCGCCAGCAGAAGTCGACGTCGTCGCCGCTGCCGGGCAGGGCGGGGTCGAATCCGCCCAGGTGCTCCCAGACGTCCCGGCGGACCAGCATGCCCGCGGAATTGACGGCGAACGTATCGGTCCGGCCGTCATACTGGCCCTGGTCCATCTCATCAGCGTCGATCAGGGTAAGCCGCTCGGCCCACCGGCTGGTGGAAAGGCCTACGTCCATCAATTTCCGCGGCGAATGCCAGTCCAGCTGTTTGCAGCCGGCAACGGTCACTGAAGGCGCACGCTCCACGGCACCCAGGAGTTCGGCCAATGCCTCCGGAGCCGGCGCGGCGTCGTCGTGCAGCAGCCAGATCCACTCCGTTCCGGGACCGTCGGCGGTTTCCTGGAAGGGCGCCAGCGTGCCGAGTGCAGCGGAGACAGCGGCGCCCATGCCGCTCCTGCCCCGGGGGTTGCTGACAACGGAGGCCTCACCGAGGGCTCCCTGAAGGAGGCTGTGCGAGTCATCGCGGGATCCCGTGTCAACGCCAATGGCACGGTCAACCGGCCTGGTTTGGGCCGCCAGGGCCGAAAGGGTTCTGGGCAAATAGGCACTGCCGTTGTGGGCGACCACAACGGCAGTGACATGGACATCCTGAAGAATTAGATTGCTCGCTTCCTTAGCCGCCGGCGCTCACGCTCGGAAAGGCCTCCCCAGATGCCGAACCGCTCGTCATTGGCCAGCGCGTACTCCAGGCACTGGGACCGTACATTGCAGGCTCCACAGACCTTTTTGGCGTCGCGGGTGGAGCCGCCCTTTTCCGGGAAGAAGGCTTCCGGATCGGTTTGGGCGCACAATGCGTCCGTCTGCCAGCCAAGTTCGCCCTCGTCGTCGAAATCCTGCTGGAGCGGCAGTCCGATCCAGACCGGCTGGGCGGTATCCGGCGCAGCCAGTTCCATGGGCGGATCAAGGTCGTCTTCAGGCTCAGCACCGCCATCGAGGAGGGCCTCGTGCGCCGCAAGGAAAGCTGTCGCCTGGTCCTCGAGGATGCTGCTGGAATTCCTGTTGTAGCGCTCTGCAGCATCAGGGTCGGCCGGGTCCACGTACCAATCGCTCGGCACCCCCCGCGCACGGTATTTTGCCGTTGCCTGACCGGCCACGACGGCATCTTCCTGGATACGCTCTGCTTGCCCCACGGCGACCCTCCTGATGTTTCAGCCACTGCCTGGATACGTGGACACTCGGTTGTGTGCCGGTATTTACGCAATTGCTTTAGTTACCTAATTACACGTGTGTAACTAGGGTGAGTCAAGCCGTTGCCGGAATAATAGACAGTCCGGTTCGGGAAGCTTGCGCACGCCACGCCCGGGATTTTCATCCGCCCGGGCGTGGCGGACGCGGCGGAGTGTCACCAAGAGGTCGAAAAGCGGCGAATTCTCCGGAATGGCGGGGAAAATACCGCGTCTCCGCCTAAATAGCAAGCACACTTAGCACTAGGTGTGATTAATATCACCCAGGGGCGCCGTCGACTCGGGTCCGCCGATGGCGCCCCTGACCGGGGACTCCCGGAAGTGGCAGGATGAAGCCATGACGACTCTCCCCGCCATCGACCTGATGGGCAGCCTTCGCTCCGGTAACTCCACAGCGCCCCGCCTGACCTGGTACGGGCCCGACTCGGAGCGGGTGGAACTGTCCGGACGGGTCCTGGACAATTGGGTGGCCAAGACCAGCAACCTCTTGCAGGACGAACTGGACGCGGAACCGGGTATGCGCCTGCGGCTCGCGCTCCCGGCGCACTGGAAGGCCTTGGTCTGGGCACTGGCCGGCTGGCAGCTCGGACTGGAAAACGTACTCGACGGCGGCCCGGCGGACTTCCTGGTAACGGACGATCCCGCCGGCGCCGGGGAACAGCACGACGCCGTCGTTGCAGTTGCGCTGCCCGCCCTCGCAATGCGCTGGACCGGGGAGCTTCCCGCCGGCTGCCTCGACTACGCCGCCGAGGTCCGGTCCCACGGGGACGTGTTCATGCCGCACTCCGATCCCAATCCGTCAGCCTGCGCGGTAAGGACGCACGATGGGCGCATCATCCTGCACAGCGAGCTGGCCAGCGGTTTCGCCCTGCCCCACTCGGAAGGTGCCAGGGTGCATGTTCCCGCGGACCAAGGACTGGAAGCGGCGTTGGCCAACGCGCTGGGAGCCTGGCAACAGGGCGGTTCCGTGGTGATGACCCATCCCGACGTGGCACTTACCGACAAACTGCTCGCGGATGAACGCATCCACGGCAGTTAGCAGCCGCGCAACCTAGGCCTTGGGGCCGCCGTCGGCGGGAGTGGGAGCCGGACGCTCAGCGGAATGTGCGTGCTCCCTGTGCGGGTGGGCTTCGATGATTTCGTGGTCGTGGGAGAACTCCGGCTCCTGGTCCAGTTCCTCGTTGAACACCAGGAAGCGGTACGCGAAAAAGCGGACCACCGTGGCCACCAGGATGCCGGCCACGCCCGCCAGGAACAGCAGGTTCTTGTTGTCGATGCCCATTCCGTACTTGGCCAGTGCAGTGAAGCCGGTGGAGATACCGATGCCAATGCCGTTGATGATGACGAACATGACAAACTCGCGGAGCACGTTGGCCTGGCGGCGATGGCGGAAGGTCCAGAAACGGTTCGCCACCCACGAGAAGACCGTGGCGACGGTGGCACCCACAAAGCGGGCCTTCGCCTCGCTGTCCGACATGGAACCGTGCATCAGGTAATAGGTCAGCCCGTTATCGATGACGAATGCCACACCGCCTACCGCACCAAATTTGGCCACCTCACGCCAGAAGAGTGAGGCGAGCCCCCGGATACGATCTGCAAGTGTGCTAAACATGACCCTCCATGGCCGTGACGAACTGTGGGCCACTCGGCCAAATGCCCATTTTAGCCCCCAAAGCTTTGAGCCGGCGCTGCCAGACAGCCGGGGGTTGTCCCACGGGCGTAAAATCTCCTGCCCCCGCCGGGCCGTAGAAGCGCGATCCGGCGCCTCTTCGGTAGGCTGGCACATGTGACTTTTCCAGTGATAGGCGTGGTTGGCGGCGGCCAGCTCGCGCGAATGATGGCCCCTGCCGCTACAGCACTCGGCTTCGAACTCCGCGTCCTCGCCGAGGGCGACGACGTTTCCGCAGTGTCGGCCGTACCCGCCACGCCGGTGGGCGATTACAAGGACCTGCAGACGCTGCTGGACTTTTCCAAGGGCCTGGACGTGATGACATTCGACCACGAGCACGTGCCGACGGAGCACCTCCGTGCGCTCCAGGAGGCCGGAGTCAACGTCCAGCCCGGCCCGGACGCGCTGGTCCATGCCCAGGACAAACTGGTTATGCGCGCCGCCATCGACCGGCTCGAACTGCCTAATCCGGTGTGGGCGTCCGTGGCGGACGTTGCCGCGCTGGTCCGTTTCGGCGACGAAACCGGCTGGCCCGTCGTATTGAAGACTCCCCGGGGCGGATATGACGGCAAGGGAGTGCGGATCGTAGCCTCGGCAGAAGAGGCCGCGGAAGCCGAAGACTGGTTCGCCGCCATGAGTCCCCTGCTGGCTGAAGCGAAGGTCGAGTTCACCCGCGAACTCTCCGCACTCGTGGCCCGCACGCCCGACGGCGAGGCCCGGGCCTGGCCGGTAGTCCACACCATCCAGGTGGACGGTGTGTGCGACGAGGTGATTGCACCCGCAATGGACATTCCGCTGGAAGTTGCCGCCGCGGCCGAGGACGCCGCCCTGCGCATCGCCGCAGAGTTGGACGTTACCGGCGTCCTTGCCGTGGAACTCTTCGAAACTCCCGGCAGCGGGGCTGGATTCCTGATCAACGAGCTGGCCATGCGGCCACACAACACGGGCCATTGGACCCAGGACGGTTCCATCACCAGCCAGTTCGAGCAGCACCTTCGCGCCGTCCTGAACCTGCCCCTGGGAGCCACCGATGCGCTGGCACCCGTAACCGTGATGAAGAACTTCCTGGGCGGGGACAACCAGGACCTCTACTCGGCCTACCCCATGGCGCTTGCCGCCGAGCCGGCCGCGAAAGTCCACTGCTACGGCAAATCCGTGCGTCCCGGACGTAAAATCGGCCACGTCAACCTGGTGGGGACTTCCGCCGAGGAGGTCGACTCGGTGCGTCGCCGGGCTTCGGCCGTGGCAGGCATCATCCGTGACGGGCGGGTCGGCACCGAGGAACCTTCCGCAATATTCGAGGAGAATGCATGAGCGCCGAAGCAACCCCAGCCGCCGGTTCCGGCGCCAGTCCCCTTGTTGGCCTGGTCATGGGCTCCGACTCGGACTGGCCCGTCATGGAGGCTGCGGCAGACGCCTTGGCTGAGTTTGGCATTCCCTTCGAAGCGGACGTCGTCTCAGCCCACCGGATGCCCGTCGAGATGATCCGGTACGGCCAGACCGCCCACGAGCGCGGCCTGCGGGTGATCATTGCCGGTGCCGGGGGCGCCGCCCACCTGCCCGGCATGCTCGCCAGCGTCACGCCGCTGCCCGTGATCGGCGTTCCCGTTCCCCTGAAGACCCTTGACGGCATGGATTCCCTCCTGTCCATTGTCCAAATGCCGGCCGGCGTGCCGGTAGCCACCGTATCCATCGCAGGCGCACGGAACGCGGGGCTCCTGGCCGTACGGATGCTGGCCTCCGGAACCGACGAACTTGCCTCTTCACTGCGCGCGGACCTTTTGGACTTCGCTGCCGACCTGAACGCCGTCGCTTCGCGCAAGGGGGCAAGCCTGCGGCAAAAAGTCAGCGAAGTCTTCCCCGGCGGCGCCAGCGCTCTTCGGGGCAGCCGTTAGGGCGGCGGGCATGGCCAGCAGCAGCAGCGTGCTCCACACCGGCTCCGGCACTTCCATGACAGACCCGGTGCGCTATCCGGTGAGTGCTTCCCCGGAGGTGCGCACCAAGCGTGCGTTCGTCCTGGTCCTGTTGACGCTCCTGGTTCCGGGCAGCGCGCAGCTCGTTGCAGGCGACCGCAAGGTGGGGCGGACGGCCCTGCGCATAACGCTCTGCGTATGGGCGCTCCTGTTGCTGACAGTGGCCATGCTGCTGCTCAACCGGAGCCTGGTCATCAACATCCTCACCAATCCCGTCACATCGATGGTGCTGGTGGTCCTGCTGGCGGCGTTGGCACTCGGCTGGGCCTTCCTCTTCCTGAACACCCTCCGGCTCATCCGCCCTGTACTGCTGGCACCGAAGGCGCGCCCCGCCGTCGGCATCGCTTTGGTGCTCGCCCTGGTGCTGGGCAGCGGCTCCATGGGTTACGCCGCCTACCTGCTGAACGTGGGCCGCAACGCCATTGGCAGCATCTTCAGTTCAGGCCCGGCCATAGAGCCCGTGGACGGGCGCTACAACTTCCTGATGATGGGAGGCGACGCCGGCGATGACCGTACCGGACGCCGCCCGGACAGCCTCTCCGTCCTGAGCGTGGACGCCCAGACAGGGCAGACCGCCATTATTTCCGTCCCGCGGAACTTCCAGAATGCCCAGTTCAGCGCCGACTCCCCCATGCGCACCCTCTACCCGGACGGCTACAACTGCGGCGACGAATGCCTGATCAATGCGATCAACACCGAGGTCACCAACGAGCACACCGATCTCTACCCTGGCGTAGCGGATCCCGGCGCCCAGGCCACCATGGAGGCGGTCTCCGGAACGCTGGGCATGCAGATCCAGGCCTACGTCCTGGTTGACATGGACGGGTTCTCCAAACTCATCGACGCCATGGGCGGAATCCGAATCAAGGCCGGCGGCTGGGTCCCCATCAGCGGCGAGACCATCGACGAAGCCAACGGCATCCACGGCATGCCGCTGGGCTGGATCCCCGCCGGTGACAACACGCTCGATGGCTACCACGCCCTGTGGTACGGCCGCTCACGCGAATTCGTGGACGACTACGCCCGTATCGCACGCCAGCAGTGCGTCCAGCAGGCCATGCTCAAGCAGCTGGATCCAGCCACGCTGCTGTCCAAGTTCGAGGACATCGCCGACGCCGGCACCAAGGTAGTGGACTCCAACATCTCTTCCTCCCAGCTGGGCAGCTTCCTGGACCTGGCCATCAAGGCCAAGGGCAAGGAAGCCAAGCGGCTGACCATCGGGCCGCCGGACTTCGACGCCGCGTTCTCCACCAATCCGGATTTCGACCAGATCCACCAGCGCGTGGACCAGCTGCTGGCCTCGGCATCGGCGAAGGGTGCCCAGTCAGCCGGAATTCCCGACGACGTGATGGCAGTTCCGCAGGCAGCCGCCGGGCACGTCCAGGCGGCAGGGGCGGTCCCCGCTAAACTGCCCGCCGCCGTCAACGCGGCGCCGCAACCCTCGCCGTCGGACTTCACTCCCGTCACCACCACGCCCGACGGCGAGCCGATCACTGAGGAGATGCTGAACCAGCTCAAGCTCGAGGGCGACGAAGAGGCCATCCGCCAGCTCGTGGCCACCAACGGACAATGCGCACCGCTGTAGCGGCCATCCATCAGCGCCCATCCATCAAGGAACGGAACGGTTTTGTACGAGATTGAGAACGTCCTCCGGGACTACGCCTGGGGTTCGACGACGGCCATTGCCTCGCTGCTGGGCCGGCCCGAATCGGGGCGCCCCGAGGCCGAGCTGTGGATCGGGGCACACCCTGACTCTCCGTCGGTGGCCCACCTGCCGGAGGACGGGACGCAGAGCCCGCTCGATGCCCTGATCTCCTCCGACCCGGAGCATTTCCTGGGTGCGGAATCCGTCAAGGCCCTTGGCCCCCGGCTGCCGTTCCTGGCCAAGATCCTTGCGGCCGCGCAGCCGCTCTCCCTGCAGGTCCATCCGAGCCTGGAACAGGCGCGGGAGGGCTTCGCACGGGAAAACGAAGCCGGAATAGATCCCCATGCCCCGAACCGGAACTACAAGGATGACAACCACAAGCCGGAGATGATCTTCGCCCTGACGCCTTTCGAGGCGCTGTGCGGGTTCCGGCCGGCCGGGGAAACCCGGAAGATCCTGCAGCATATTGCGGATGCCTTCCGTGACGGCGGACAGGCGCCCGAGCTGCTCCGTGCCCTTCTTGAAGACCTCGACGTCCCCGACGAGGGCGCGGGGCTCCGCCGGGCCTTCGAACGGCTGATCATGGGCGGCCAGGGCGTGGCGGAGGAAACGGCCCTGGTAGTGGCAGCCCTGGTGTCGGGGGCGCCGCTCGAGCCGTACCAGGCAGAGCTGGGCACCGTCATTAGCCTCAATGAAAAGTACCCCGGCGATCCGGGCGTCCTGATTTCGCTGCTGCTGAACAGGATCTCGCTGAAGCCAGGCGAGGCGGTTTATCTTCCTGCCGGGAACGTGCATGCGTACCTGCACGGGCTGGGCGTGGAGGTCATGGCCTCCTCTGACAACGTCCTGCGCGGGGGCCTGACGCCCAAACACGTGGATGTACCCGAACTCCTGCGCACCATCGACTTCCATCCGGTGGCTGTGCCGATGCTGGGTACCGAAAAGACGGTGCTGGACCAGGAACTGTTCCGCCCCCCGTTCAAGGAGTTCCAGCTGCAGCGCATCGAACTGGCGCCGGACGCGGGACCCGTTCCGCTGGCCCAGACCGGACCGGCTGTGGTCATCGTGGTGGCGGGCGACGTGTACCTCGACTCCCCCAAGGGAGACCTGGAGCTGTCGCGGGGCGGAAGCGCATTCATCGCCGCGGCGGAAGCCCCCATCAATGTCCACCGGGCGGCAGGCACTGAGGGGACGGCGCTGGCTTTTGCCGTGACCACCGGCCTCTAGCCCCGGCAGCAACAACAAAGGGCGACGGCGGCACCCGCCCGGGTGCCGCCGTCGCCCTCCTGTTTTGGTGCGGTCAGCTGCCCGGCCGCAGCTTCACGACCAGTGGCCGGAGACGCCCGGCTGCGGTCTTCAGCAGCTTCCGCCCCTGCTGCAGGCCCTTGCGGGCAAGCGGCATGGCTGTGGAGTAAGCGGGATAGAGCGGCGACAGGGGCTTGTCCCAGGTGCCCAGCAGCATGTTTTCGTGTTTGGCGAACTGCTTTTTGAAGTCGGAGATACCGTCGTTGAGCAGGCCGTTGAAGTCGTACCGGCTGCAGCCGTCCTCACGCATGGACTGCAGGGCCGCCCATTTCACGCCGTAGTTCACGCGCTGCTTTTGTCCTTCGGCAGAAACTCCGCCGTAGAGCTCGAACGCCGTGGCACCACTGCGCGACAGCCACGTGAAGGCAAGCATCTGCTCGCCGTCGAACGCGGCAATGATCGGAGAGGCGTCGCCGAGGTTCCGGAAGATGTCGCGGTAGTACTGGTCCTCGTGGATGCCAAAGCCCGCCCGCGCCGCCGTGTCATGGTAGATGGCCAGCACCTGTTCCAGCTCGGATTCGTTCTTGACCTTGCGGAATTCCACGTCGCTTCGCATGGCTTTGCGGATGTTCGCCCGCGTGGACTTGGACATCTCGGCCATCAGCTCGTCGTCGGAACGGGTCAGGTCCAGGATGAGCGTGCGCGGAATCAGCACGGTGTTCGCCGACTCCCGGAAGCCTGCAGCAGCGACGGCGCCGGCAAAGGCGGAGTCCCGCTCCCAGTCGGGTTCGATGCTGAGGGCCACGCCGCGGTGCCGGAGGGCCGCGTGCCCGGCCAGCTGGTTGAGGACGACCTGGGCGTTCTCCACTGAGCACATGGGACCGCGCGGAATGTAGACCAGCGCCCGGAAGGGAACGGGTAGCCTGCGGACCAGCAGCTGGGCGCCGCCGATGGTCTCCTCCCCGGCCTTGACCAGGACCCTGTCCACGGACCAGCCGTGCATCGCCTTGGTCTCGCCCCAGCCCCACAGCTGTTGCGGATGCCCCTGGAACCGGTCGACATTTTCGTCCCAAAGGGCGCGGTCAGTACAGGGCACAACAGCAGGAATCATGGCTTAAACCCTATACCAACGCGTTAACGGCAAAGCCCCGGTGCGCACGCGGCGCCCCGGGGCCTGACAGCCTGCAACAGCCGGAGGTCAGCTCTTGCGGGCGTACCCTTCCCACTTGTCTGCGCGGTGCTCGCCGTCGACGAAACGGATGGTGCCGGACTTTGAACGCATCACGATGGACTGGGTGAGGACCTTGTCCTTGGAGTAGCGGACGCCCTTGAGCAGGTCGCCGTCGGTGATGCCGGTGGCGGCGAAGTAGCAGTTGTCGCTGGAGACCAGGTCGTTGGTGGACAGCACGCGGTCGAGGTCGTGGCCGGCGTCGATGGCCTTCTGCTTCTCTTCATCGCTGGTGGGCCAGAGGCGGCCCTGGATCACGCCGCCCAGGGACTTGATGGCGCAGGCCGCCACGATGCCCTCGGGGGTGCCGCCGATGCCCATGAGCGCATCCACGCCGGTGCCGGAGCGGGCAGCGGCGATGGCGCCGGCAACGTCGCCGTCCATGATGAATTTGGTGCGGGCGCCCGCTTCGCGGATTTCCTCCACCAGCGGCTTGTGGCGGTCGCGGTCAAGGATCATCACGTTGAGCTGGTTGACCTTCACGCCCTTGGCCTTGGCGATCAGGTGCAGGTTCTGCTTGACCGGCAGGCGCAGGTCCACCATGTCGGCGGCCTCGGGACCGGTGACGAGCTTTTCCATGTAGAACACAGCGGAGGGATCGAACATGGAGCCGCGCTCGGCAACGGCCAGGACGGCCAGGGCGTTGTTGATGCCCAGGGCGGTCAGCCGGGTGCCGTCGATGGGGTCAACGGCGACGTCGCATTCCGGCCCCGTGCCGTCTCCTACGCGTTCACCGTTGAACAGCATGGGAGCTTCGTCTTTTTCGCCCTCGCCGATGACCACAACGCCGTTGAAGTGGACGGTCTGCAGGAAGGAACGCATGGCGTCGACAGCTGCGCCGTCGGCGGTGTTCTTGTCGCCAAAGCCCACCCAGTGGCCGCCCGCGATGGCCGCGGCCTCGGTGACGCGGACAAGCTCAAGGGCAAGGTTGCGGTCCGGCTCGTCGTGGCCCACCGCAAGGGACGGTGAAATCGTGGAGTACTTCTGGGTCATGGACGCTGGTGACACGTGAACCTCTTCTTCGAGTGGCGATCATTGAACCCGCCCGCCGGTGCAGCAGGACGGTGATTCCTCTGCTATCGATCATAGTCGCGGCACCGCCCGGCGGGCGGCCCATGACGCAACCGCGCAATGTGCGCCGCAGCTCCCGTGGTGCTCCGGGTTCACGGCCGAATGGAAGCCGGCTCCGGGATGGGCGACTATAGAGGGGTGAATGACATGCAGGAAGCCACCAGTCCCAGCTCCGGCCAGGAACAGCCCGAGGCACGTTCCGGCCCTGCCGGTGGCAGTGCGGACGCACCGGTTAAGCCCGTCATTCCGGCGGCCGCAGCCAAGCGGGCCAACGCCTCGGTGATCGGCATGATCATTGCCCTGGTGCTCAGCATTGCGGCGTTCCTGCCCGTGGTCCTCATGAATCCCCAGCCCAAGGGCGAGGGCTACCGGCCGGACATCGACGTTGCGTCGGTGGCACACAATGCGGCGGATGTGGCGGGATTCACACCCGTTGCCCCTGACACCGGCAACGCCTTCCGCGCCAATTACGCGCGCTGGGAAGCAGGAACTGGCAGCGGCGTGCCCGCCTGGGAGGTCGGCTTCGTGACTCCGAAGACGTCCTTCATCGGTTTGGTGCAGACCAGGAACGCCAACCCCACCTGGCTCCTCCAGCAGACCAAAAACGCCCCTGTCACCGGCTCACGGAATGCGGGCGGCCAGGAGTGGGAACTGCGCGACACCGGCAAGGGCGAGAAATCGATGGTGTTGAACTACCGTGGCAGCACCGTCATCCTCTCCGGCGCGGCCCAACTGGACGAATTCGCAACGCTCGCCGCCGCCGTCGTCAGCTCCCTCGACAGCAGCCCCGCCGTCACAGTTTCACCGTCGGGCGCGCCCACGCCGTAAGGTGGGGCCGTGACGACTAACCTGACTCCTGCACTGGCCTGGCGCCGCCTGCGCGAAGGCAACGAACGTTTCGTAAAAGGCCAGTCCTCCCATCCCAACCAGAATGCTTCCCATCGCTCGTCGCTGGTGGAGACACAGAATCCCTTCGCGGTGATCTTCGGCTGCTCCGATTCGCGGCTTGCGGCAGAAATCATCTTCGACGTCGGCCTGGGCGACGTTTTCGTGGTCCGCACCGCCGGCCAGGTGATTGACGACGCCGTCCTCGGCTCCCTGGAGTACAGCGTCGGTGTGCTGGGGGTTCCCCTGATCGTGGTGCTTGGGCACGACAGCTGCGGCGCCGTGACAGCCACCAAGAATGCCGTTGAGACCGGCGACATGCCCGCCGGCTTCATCCGCGACCTCGTGGAGCGCATTACGCCCTCTGTCCTGACGTCCCTCAGGAATGACCAGCCTGAGGTCAACGACATGGTGGTGGAGCACGTCAAGCAGACGTCCCAGCGGCTGGCGGACAGCTCGCGTGTGATTTCGGACGCAATCGAGGGCGGCCGCACTGCGGTCATCGGCCTCTCCTACCGGCTGGCAGAAGGCCGTGCCGACCTTGTTTCCGGAATCGGCGAGCTCTAGCGGGCTCCAGGAACCACGCGCCGGCGGTCCAGAGGGCCGCCGGCAACGCTCCCTTAACGGTTTTCGATGGGGCGCCGGATCGCCATAAGCTAGCCCCATGACTTCCACTGAAGAGTTCCGCATTGAACATGACACGATGGGCGAAGTCCGCGTCCCCGTGAACGCACTGTACCGCGCGCAGACGCAGCGGGCAGTGGAGAACTTCCCCATTTCCGGCAAGACCCTTGAGCGCACCCACATCGAGGCGCTGGCCCGGGTCAAGAAGGCTGCTGCCCAGGCCAACGCAGAACTGGGCGTGCTCGACGGCGAGCTGGCCAAGGCGATTGCAGACGCTGCCGATGAGGTGGCCGCCGGCAAGTACGACGGCGACTTCCCCATCGACGTCTTCCAGACCGGTTCCGGCACGTCCTCGAACATGAACACCAACGAGGTCATCGCCGAGCTCGCCTCGCGTGCCCTGAAGGCCGCCGGCAGCGACAAGGTTGTCCACCCGAACGACCACGTCAACGCCTCGCAGTCCTCGAACGACGTGTTCCCCACGTCGGTGCACGTTGCCGCGACCTCGGCCCTGATCAACGACCTCATTCCGGCCCTCGGCTACCTGGCCGAGTCGCTGGAGCGCAAGGCCGTGGAGTTCAAGGACGTTGTTAAGTCCGGCCGCACCCACCTCATGGATGCCACCCCGGTGATGCTCGGCCAGGAGTTCGGCGGCTACGCAGCACAGGTCCGCTACGGCATCGAGCGCATCAACGCCTCTCTCCCCCGCGTTGCCGAAGTTCCGCTCGGCGGCACGGCCGTGGGTACCGGCATCAACACTCCGGCCGGCTTCCCGGAGCGCGTGATCGAACTGCTGGCCACCGACACCGGGCTCCCGCTCACCGAGGCCCGCGACCACTTCGAAGCCCAGGCCAACCGCGACGGCCTCATCGAAGCGTCCAGCCAGCTGCGCAACATCGCCATCTCCTTCATGAAGATCAACAACGACCTCCGCTGGATGGGCTCAGGCCCCAACACCGGCCTGGGCGAGATCGCCATCCCGGACCTGCAGCCCGGTTCCTCGATCATGCCCGGCAAGGTCAACCCGGTCATCTGCGAGGCGTCCATCATGGTGGCCGCCCAGGTCATCGGCAACGACACCGCCATCGCCTGGTCCGGCACGAACGGCGCCTTCGAGCTCAACGTGGGCATCCCCGTCATGGCCGCCAACCTGCTCGAGTCCATCCGCCTGCTGGCCAACACGAGCCGGGTCATGGCGGACAAGATGATTGACGGCATCACGGCCAACGTGGAGCGCGCCCGCTTCCTCGCCGAGGCCTCGCCGTCCATCGTCACCCCGCTGAACAAGTACATCGGGTACGAGAACGCCGCCAAGATCGCCAAGACCGCCGTCAAGGAGGGCCTGACCATCCGTCAGGCCACCGAGAAGCTCGGCTTCGTGGGCGACGGCGAGGGCCAGGTCTCCGAGGCCGACCTCGACAAGGCGCTGGACGTCACCACCATGACGGCCCCGGCCCACAAGGCCTAGCCTCCGCACCAACCCCCAAGTACGACGACGGCCGGTACCTTTCGCACGAAAGGTACCGGCCGTCGTCGTACTGCTTTCTCCCCTCACCCTCCTGCACGAGGCCATCAGAAGTTGCACCATTTCCGAATGAGTGCAAAACTTTACTCCGTGAACGATAGTGCAGAAATCGAGGGCGGACTTCGCGAGCGGAAACGCGCCGCCACCCGTGTCGGCATCACCTCCGCCGCCCGCGCCCTCACCGCCGAGCGGGGCCTGAACGGCTACACCGTAGAGGAAGTCTGCGAGCGCGCCGGCATTTCCCGCCGGACGTTCTTCAACTACTTCCCCGCGAAGGAAGACGCCGTCATCGGCCACGGCGACGAGGACCTGCCCGCCGACATCCTCAAAGAGTTCATCGACGGCGGCGCCTCCTCACCGTCCGGCGAACTGACCCCCACCCTCTTCCGCGACCTTGTCCGGCTTTCCTTGAGATTGTCCGAGGACATGGAGGCCTCCGAGGAGGAAACCCGCCAGCTGATCGCCGTCGTGAAAAAAGAGCCCCAGCTGATCCTCCGCCTTATTGGCGTCACCGAGCGGCGGGAAGCACAGTTCGCCCGCGACGTGGCCCTGCGCGAAGGCGTTGCCCCTGACCACCCCGTGGTGCAGATGGCCGTTGCGCTGCTCAGCACCATCGCCCGTAAAAGCAGCATCGCCTATTTCGCCGACGGCAACACCCGTCCTTATAAAGAGCTGCTGATGGAGAACATCTCCGCCGCAAGCCTGCTCTTCTCCCAGCCATTCGACCAGCCGGACACCGCCGCCGCAGAAGGACAATTATGAGTACCGCCACCGCACGGACGGCTGCAGCGCCCCTGCTGCTCACGCAAAAACGCATCTGGATCATCTTCTCCGCACTGATTGCGGGCATGCTCCTCTCCAGCCTGGACCAGACCATCGTCTCTACCGCCATGCCCACCATCGTGGGCAAGCTGGGCGGGGTGGAGCATCAGGCCTGGATCACCACGGCCTACCTGCTGGCCACCACCATCGTGATGCCCATTTACGGCAAGTTCGGTGACATCCTGGGCCGGCGCAACCTCTTCCTGGTAGCCATCGCGCTGTTCACCCTGGCGTCCGTTGGCTGCGCGCTGGCCACCGATTTCTGGGGCTTCGTCATCTTCCGCGCCATCCAGGGCCTGGGCGGCGGCGGCCTCATGATCCTTTCCCAGGCGATCATCGCCGACATTGTTCCCGCCAAGGAACGCGGAAAATACATGGGACCTCTCGGCGCCATCTTCGGACTCTCCGCCGTGGCCGGACCGCTGCTGGGCGGCTTCTTCGTGGACCACCTCACCTGGGAATGGGCCTTCTACATCAACATCCCGGTGGGCCTTGCAGCGTTCGCCATCGCCTGGTTCGCCCTGACGCTGCCCAACAAAAAGGCCGAAAAGCGGATCGACGTCCTGGGCGTTGTGCTGCTGTCCGCTGCCACCACTTGCCTGATCTTCTTCACCGACTTTGGCGGCAAGAAGGACGCGGGCTGGGATTCGCCCCTCACATGGGCCTTTGGTGCGGGCCTGCTGGTGTCTGCAGCCGCTTTCGTGATGGTGGAGCGCCGGGCCGAGGATCCCATCATCCCGCTCAGCCTGTTCCGGAACCGGATCTTCATCAACGCCACGGCCATCGGCTTCACCCTGGGCCTGGGCATGTTCTCCGCCATCGCGTTCGTCCCCACCTTCCTGCAGATGTCCTCCGGCACGTCTGCTGCCGAATCCGGCCTCCTGATGCTGCCGATGATGGCAGGCCTGATGGGCACCTCCATCTACTCGGGCATCCGGATCTCCAGGACCGGGAAATACAAGATGTTCCCCATCCTCGGCGCCGTACTCACCCTGGCCGCCATGCTGTGGATGACCACCCTCGCCGCCAGCACGCCCATCTGGGTCATCTGCCTCCAGCTGTTCGTCTTCGGCGCAGGCCTTGGCCTGATCATGCAGGTGGTGGTCCTGGTGGTCCAGAACTCCGTACCGGCTGACCAGATCGGCACCGCCACCAGCACCAACAACTACTTCCGCGAAGTGGGCGCCGCCATGGGCGTGGCGGTGTTCGGCTCCATCTTCACCACCCGCCTTTCGGAAGCGCTGACCAACGCCTTCACGGGGGCAGGGGCATCCGCCGAGCAGGCCGGGCAGTCCACCCGGACCCTGGACCCGCAGGCGCTGAACCAACTCCCGGAACAGCTGCGTGACGCCATCGTGAACGCCTACGCCGATTCACTGGCACCGGTGTTCTGGTACCTGCTCCCATTCATCGCCGTGGCCTTGCTCCTGGCCCTCACCCTGAAGCAGATCCCGCTCTCGGACACCGCCGGCATGGTGGCCCGCGGCGAGGCAGTGGGCGGCGAGGAAGCCGAGCGGCTCGCCGCCGGCCTGCCCGCCACTCCTGCCGACGCTGCCGGTGCCGCTGCTGACAGTGAGCGTGGCACTGAGCATGGCATTGACGGGCGCGGGGACACGGTGAAGGACGACGACGGCGAGCTGGTTTCGCCGGGCCGCTGACCGCCGTCGGAGGCCTGGCGTGTCAGGGCTCGAAGTGGACAGCGCCGGAGGGCATCAGGGCTTGGCGGATGCTGGTGAGGTGGCCCGGCATCAGGTCGGGAAGTTCGTCCAGCCTGAACCAGCCAACGGCCAGCGATTCGTCGTCGTTGACCCGTGCCTCGCCGGAAATGTAGCGGCACAGGAACACCACATCCAGGAATTCGCAGACATCACCGTTGGGGTAGGTGACCGGGCCAACTGCGCCTACCGAGACCACCCGCTCGGCCTCCGCAATGACGGCAGTTTCCTCGAAGATCTCACGGACCAGGCCCCGGGCAGGCTGCTCCCCCGGGTCCAGCATGCCGCTGATTAGCGCCCATTGCCGGTTGTCGGCCCTCTGCGCCAGCAGGATCCTGCCGGCGGCATCGACCACCACGCCCCGGACGCCGGGAACCCAGAGGGGGTCGTTGCCGATCTTCTTGCGCAGCTTCAGGACGTATTCGGGTGCAGGCATACTGTCAGCCTATCGAACCGCCCGCCAACAACCCGGCCACCCAACAATCGGTGCAGCTCAGGCCGGCAGGAGCATTGCCGCTGCGGCCCCGGCAAGCATGAACGGGCCGAACGGGATGGCTGACTTCAGGGTCCCCCGCCGCGCCGCCAGCAGGACCAGGGAATACAGCCCACCCAGCAGGAAGGCCAGGAACGTGCCCGCGAAGAGGTGCCCCCAGCTGAGGTAGCCAAGGTACATCCCGAGCACTCCTGCAAGCTTGACATCGCCGAACCCCATCCCGGGCGGGTAGACGAGCCGCAGGACAAAATAGAACAGCCACAGGATTGCCGCGCCGGCCACCACGCGGAGGGCGGGGATGGCCAGGATCCCGCCGGCATTCCCTGCGGCGGGGGTGGGACCGGCCCAGGCAACCGCGGCCGCCGCCAGGAGGAGGGCCCCGGCCACCGCATAGGACGGGAAAACGATCCTGTTGGGCAGGAGGTGGTGCCGGACGTCGATAATGGTGAGCCGGACCGCCATCACCGCAAAGTAGAGGCACGCCGCCAATACCAGCCAGAAGGCAAGCGGGGTGTGCTGCCAGAGTTCGCCGAGTCGTCCGATCACTCCTCGGATGCTACTGGATTCGCCATTCCGGCCGTAGCACCCGCGCGTAAAATGTGGATATGTCGACCTGGGACTCCCGGCGCCGGCCGGTTCCGGGCCCTCCTCCTGCCGTCCCCGTGGACCTGGCCGCGATGTTCCGTAATCTGTGCCGGTCTTCCCCCTGGAAGTGGCAGACGTTGCGTTTTGAGTACTGGGACCAGGCCTTTGTGTCAGCCCCCGCTCCCGGCTCACCCTTTGTCCGTGCCTGGCTGCGCCGTCCCGGTGCGCTCCGCCTTGAAAGCCCGGAAGGCCACGTCCTGCAAAGCACCACAGGGATCAACGACTCCCGCGACGGCATCTATGTCAGCGCCACCCGCAAGTCCTGGCTCCTTCCTCCGCACCTGGTCACGCCGGTGTTCGACGACGCCGGCCTGGTGCGCCGCCGGCCCGAAGCGGCGTACGGCGAACCCGGCTTCGGTAACGCACGCTTTTCAGCCGCACTGGACCCCGTGGAGCTCTCAGGCAGCGCCCCCGTGCCCATCGAGTTTCCGGGCAGCAACGCCCTGGACATCCACGAGACCCGTTTCGCCGAACACGAGGGCCGGTCCGTCCTGGAGGCGCTTGTGGTGCCCAACTCCGCCTACCGGCCGGGTGATCCTGCCGCTCCCCTTTGCCTCCCCGGACGTTCCCTCCTTCGCGTGGACATGGGCAGCGGAGTCTGTGTGTCCAGTAAATCGTTGGAGCAGGAAACGGAGGGATACGGCCACTGGATCCGGATCCTCGCGGTGGACGAGTACATGCTCGATGACCTGTTCCTGGCCGAGTCCATGAATCTCACCGACGTCCGCCGGCACATCAGCTGGGAGATCCCCGCCAAAGCGTGACCAGCCCGCAAGGCAGCGATCGGCTAGGCTTCGCGGATGACTACCCTGGGCTCCATCTGGCCGCTGTTCGACCTCACGCTGACCACGCCGCGGCTGGAGCTGCGCCCCATCGCTGACCAGGACATCCCCGCGGCCGTGGCGGCGGCCAGGTGCGGAATTCACGACGCCGGCCGGAATCCGTTCAGCAATCCCTGGACGGAACTGCCGGACGAAGAGTTGGGCCCCAACAATGCCCGCTGGTACTGGCGTTGCCGCGCTGAATGCAGGCCTGAAAGCTGGACACTGCTCCTCGGAATCTGGCACGAAGGCCGGTTCGTCGGCTGCCAGGACGTCGGGGCCCAGGACTTCGCGGCTCTCAGGACAGTCACCACCGGATCCTGGCTCAAGCAGTCCGTCCAGGGCCGCGGCCTGGGCAAGGAGATGCGTGCCGCCGTCGTCCTGTGGGCCTTTGACTGGCTGGGCGCAGAAGTTGCCGAATCCGAGGCCGCCATCTGGAACAGCGCCTCCCTGGGAGTCTCCCACTCCCTGGGCTACGAACTCAACGGCACCACCCGCAAAGCCTGGGGCCCCAAAGTCGAAACACTCCAGCACGTCCGCCTCACCCCGCAAACGTTCAATCGCCCCGAGTGGACGCTTCAGGTAGAAGGCCACGAAGCGGCGGCAAAGTTCCTCAAGGCGGGCTGAGTCGGCGCATGCAGCAAGAACGCGAGCCTGCGCGGCGCTTCATCCCACTGTGAGCGCAATATCCGCGAAGGAATAGGCAAGGTTCTCGGCCGGCTCCCCTTCGACAGTGTCGGATGGAAGAAGCGCTTTCAAAAAAAGGGGGAAATTGGCATGGCCGAAAGTCATTACGGCAGGGGCAAGACATGGTGAGGCGGCTTCACTCGCTCACTTGCCTGCGGTTTTTCGCAGCTGCCACGGTGGCCCTCATGCACGGGTTCGGCGGCTACAAGCTCCCTGTCGTTGACCTCGGCTTCATAGGTGTGAGCTTCTTCTTCGTCCTGTCTGGCTTCGTGCTGGCCTGGGCAGACACAACGGACAAGGGCACAGGCGTGTTCCTGCGGAACCGTTTCGCCAAACTGTTCCCCCTCAGCGCTGCAACACTGGCGGTCGCGGCAATCGTGCCCGTGGCGCCGAATTCAAGCTCGATGGCGTTCCTGCACAGCCTCACGTTTGCACAGGCCTGGTGGCCGGCCTCGGCGCCGTCGTTCAATCCAGTGGCATGGTCCCTCTCGGCCGAGGCTTTTTTCTATTTACTGCTGCCCACACTTGTTAAAGTGATGCGCCGGTTCAGCGTCCGCGAACTGGTTGGTACCGTGGTGTTTTTCGCGACTCTACAGCCCCTGATGGGGTTGATCTGCCAGATCACCGTAGGCATGGAGGCGGGTACGCTGGCCCACTTCCTTACGTACAACTTTCCCCCTTACCGCGTCCCGGAGTTTGTCATCGGGATCGCGCTAGCCTTCCTGCTGAGGGCCGGATTCACTCCGGCCAAAAGTACCCAGCTCGCCGCTGCTGCCATTACGACAGCCGGAGTCACGCTTTCGCTCCTCGCCGACCTCTTTCACATAGCCCTATGGTGGGCGATCGACGCGTTCATGCTGCCCGGCATCGTCGTCTTGATCTGGACATCGGCCAGGCGCGAGCTTGCCGGCCGCAGCCGCTTCCTGACCAATGCCCGACTGGTCAGGCTTGGGGACCGCTCCTTCTCCTTCTACATGGTGCACTACCTTGTCCTGGGATACATCGGGCTCCTGGTAGGTCAGAAGCCACAGGCACTCCCCTGGTGGCTCGTGCCACCATCCCTCATCACGGCCGCCGTCCTTGCTGGACTCACCTACCGGTTCATCGAGAAACCCTGCGAGCGTGCTCTCCGGGATCTGCTGTCCAGCACGCCGTTCCGCTCCCCCGCCGCACGGACGGTGAACGAGGGGCCGGCACAGATAACGGACTCCGGACTATCGCGTGCGGTCTCCTGATTTATCCGGTTCAGCGAGCGGCTCCCTCACCCGATCGCCCACACATCTAATGCTGACCGTCCTCAGCCTGTGCAGGCCCCAAGGCTCCAAGGAAAGGAAGCCCTCAACAGTGGAGCGGGCCGACGGGGTTCGACCGACAGGGCCGGGGCCAAAGTTGGTCGAGTTCAGTGGAATGGTTTTAGCTCTAGCTCTGGCCTCGCTGGCGGTTGCGCACCTTGACGGCACGGACCGCTCGTGGATCCTTTACTACGACTCCGATTCGGTGCTCCCGGCGCTCGTCCGTGGGTCGCTGCTGGCCGGTCAGCCTCAAAACTGGGCTCTATCCGCCGTGCTTTTCATCCCGGAAATGGCACTATATCTAGTGGTTGCCGCACTGGGACTGGGGATCAAAGGTACTTTCGCGCTTAATGGCGTCGTTAACCTCCTGATCCTTTTCGCCGTACTCAGATTCCTCAGCGGGTTCGCCCACGGCGGCCTGTCCCGTACCCGCCGGGTCAGCGGGGCAGTGGTTGCCTTCGCCACCCTAGTGTTCTTGATTCTTCTGGAAGACTCCCCCCGCCAGGACACCTTCGAGCTTGCCTCACTGCTGGCCACCACCACGTACTACAGCATGACGGTACTTGCGTCGGTCCTGACGGTGGGCATTGTGGCGCGGCTTTCCCCCTCAGGAGAATGGACACGATGGCGTTCGCTGAAGGTAGCGCTGGTGGCGACAAGCGCCTTGTCGACTGTAACCAACCCCTTATATATTGCATGGGCAGTACTGCCGCTAATGCTGCTACTCATCCTCCTCGCCCGGCAGAACGTCGTCGGCTGGCACCTGATCGTGCGGGTCGGCGGTCTCCTTTTGCTGAGCAGTGGAGCCGGGTTGGTAGCGAGGATTCCCTTGGCACACCTCGTGAGCAAGGACGGGCCTGCTTACGCGCAGCCCGGGATGGCCGGGTGGGCTGCCGCCTATTACCCTCAGCTGGTCGCCCATCGTACGTCGACGGCAGGAGGAGCGGCGGCGCTGACGCTCATCGTTTGTCTGGTTCTCGTCTCCGTGGTCGTATTCGGCAAGTGTCTTGGCGTAGGGGATTCGAGGGCCGCGATCGTATCCGGTATGGGTTGGATGGCACCCGTCGCCGTCATAATCGGGATGATTTGCGTTGGGGCATTCGGAGCCAGGTATCTCCAGCCGCTGTTCTTTGCTCCGGTCTGCACTGTGGTTTTTGCGCCACGGCTCGTGCCCACCGGCCTGGCCTTTACCCGCAGCCTCAAGAGCCCCGCCGTGGAGAAGCTTCTGGCGGGCGCGATAGGAGCGGGTCTGGCCGTCTCGGCCGGATCAATGGGAAGTCTTAGCAACTCGGCTGGCGTCGTCGATTCCGGCATCCAGTGCGTGGTTGAGTGGATCAACGCAACTCATGGCACTGGCGCCGGAAACTTCTGGACTATCCGTGGTCCCAAGGCTTACCTCAGTGAGCCGAGCCGCCTGGTGCAAGTGGACAAAAATTTCCAGGCGTACCCTTGGCTCACGGATCGTGCCGATTATTCAAGCGCGATGGTCTCTTTCGTAATCAGCGACGCCGCACACCCGCCTCCCACCATGCCTTCCGCCGCTGCTGCTCTGCCATCAGGCACCATCCATTGCGGGCGCTACACCATAACTGACTTCGGAGCCGACGTGATCCCCATAGGGCCGCCCGCTGCCCTGCAAAAGTAGGCCCGGGGCCGCGACCCGAACCTGCAAAAAGGGCCGTGGCCCGGCGAACCCGGCCACGGCCCCTTGCTTAGGTGTGGTTAGCCTTCGAGGAGTTCAGTTACCAGTGCTGCGATCGGCGAACGTTCTGAGCGGGTCAGGGTGACGTGGCCGAAGAGGGGGTGTCCTTTCAGGGTTTCGACGACGGCGGCGATGCCGTCGTGGCGTCCGACGCGCAGGTTGTCCCGCTGGGCGACGTCGTGGGTGAGCACGATCTTGGAGTTCTGGCCCATGCGGCTCATGACCGTGAGAAGGACGTTCTTTTCGAGGGACTGGGCCTCGTCCACGATTACGAAGGCGTCGTGGAGGGAGCGCCCGCGGATGTGCGTGAGGGGCATGACCTCGAGCATGCCGCGGTCCATGACCTCCTCCACCACTTCCTGGCTGACCAGGGCCCCGAGGGTGTCGAACACGGCCTGCGCCCATGGGTTCATTTTCTCTGACTCCGAACCGGGAAGGTAGCCAAGTTCCTGTCCGCCCACCGCGTAGAGCGGACGGAACACGATCACCTTGCGGTGCTCCCGGCGTTCCAGCACTGCCTCAAGGCCGGCGCACAGGGCAAGGGCCGACTTGCCGGTGCCGGCGCGGCCTCCAATGGAGACGATGCCTACGGCGGGATCCATCAGCATGTCGATGGCCAGCCGCTGCTCGGCGGACCGGCCGTGGAGGCCGAATACGTCGCGGTCGCCCTTGACCAGGCGCACGTGCTTGTCGGGGCCAACGCGCCCCAGTGCGGAGCCGCGGTTGGAGAGCAGGACAAGCCCGGTGTTGACGGGCAGTTCGGCGGCCGCCGGAATGTAGACGGGTTCGTGGCCGTACAGGGTGGCGATGTCCTGTTCATCGGCTTCGATTTCGGCAACGCCCGTCCACCCGGAGTCCTTGACCAGTTCGTTGCGGTACTCGTCAGCGGTGAGTCCCATGGCGGAGGCTTTGACGCGCATGGGCAGATCCTTGGACACGACGGTGACGTTGCGTCCCTCATTGGCCAGGTTCTTGGCGACGGCGAGGATGCGGCTGTCGTTGTCCCCGCTGCGGAAGCCCAGCGGCAGCACTTCGGAGGAGATGTGGTTGAGTTCCACCATCAGGGTTCCGCCCTCGTCGCCGATGGGAAGGGGCCTGTTCAGGCCGCCGTGCTTGACCCGGAGGTCGTCCAGGAGCCGCAGGGCCTTCCGCGCGAAGTAACCGAGTTCGGGGTCGTGCCGCTTGGCTTCCAGTTCGGTGATGACCACAACGGGAACCACTACCTCATGCTCAGCGAACCGCAGGAGTGCGCGCGGATCGGAAAGGAGGACGGAGGTGTCGATGACGAAGGTGTGGATGTCGGCTTCCCTTCCGGAAACAGCAAAACCGGCCGCAGCATCAGTTGCTGCGCCGGTTTCAGAGGTGGCTCGCTCGGCGCGAGAGGTAGCTTTTCCGCCCTGTCCAAACAGGACCCCGGGCAGTTGTTCAGAAGTAGCCACATCGACTCCAGCCCCGGGCGCCAGCCCGGAATTGTTAGTGGTGAGGCGGCTCGGCCAAGAGGCCGGGTCCGGCCTCCCATACAACCGGTGCGATGTTTCGCTCCATGTACTGGCCTCCCCGATCAGCCGGCGGTTTTGCCTGCTGATGGATATAACGTAAATCCACCCGGGGTAATTTCCGCAACCATTACACGGCGATTTCCCTTGCAGGTGTATGAACTCGTTATGAAGCGGGGGCTTCAGGTGCCAAAGCGCCGCTGGCGGCCGGCGTAGTCCCTCAATGCGCGGAGGAAATCCACCTTCCGGAAGGCGGGCCACAGGGCCTCGCAAAAGTAGAACTCGCTGTAGGCGCTCTGCCACATGAGGAAACCGGAGAGGCGCTGCTCCCCCGACGTCCTGATCACCAGGTCCGGATCCGGCTGGCCCCGGGTGTACAGGAAGCGTGAGATGTCATCAACACAGAGGTCATCGGCAAGCCTGGAGATGTCCATGCCCTTGGCGACGGCGTCGTGGAGGAGCTCCCGGACGGCATCGACGATTTCCCGGCGGCCCCCGTACCCCACCGCCACGTTGACGTGGATTTTTTCCCGGACGGGGGTCCGTGAGGTGAGCTTGTTGAGGCGTTCGGCCAGGTAATCCGGCAGCAGTTCAGGTGCGCCCATGGCATGGACAGAGATGTTGGCGTCTTCGTCCAGCCGGTCCAGGGTGTTGGCGATGATGCCCATCAGGAGGTCCAGTTCCTCGCTGGAGCGGTTCATGTTGTCCGTGGACAGCATATAGAGGGTCACTACTTTGACCCCCAGTTCCTGGCACCAGCCGAGGAATTCGTGGATTTTGTCCGCCCCGGCCTGATGGCCCTGGCTGGTGGGTGCGTTGAACTGCTTGGCCCAGCGCCGGTTACCGTCCACCATGACGCCAATGTGCCGGGGAATCCGGTCGCGCGGAAGGTCCTTGAGGAGCCGGCGTTCGTAATAGCCATAGAGGAACCCGGGCAACTCCACGCGTCCACTCACCTGACTTTCCTGCCGTACGTACATCCACATCCTAGGCTACCGCCCGGGGCAGGGTAGGAGGGGCAGCACCGCAACACGGTCACATCCAGAATGTTACCGAGCGGTAACCTACCGGCCCGTAAGTTATTCTGGGTGCCATGAACAGCGATTCTTCGCGCGCCCGGGAGCCTCAGCCGGAGGACCCGAACGCCGGCGCGGAACCCGGACCCAGCGCGATGGACGACGCCGCTGTCCGCATGGCCGAACTACTGATGATCAAGCCGAAATGGCGCGGCTGGATCCACACCGTCACGGCCCCGCTCGCCCTTGCTGCCGGCATCCTCCTGGTTGTCCTCGCGCCGACGACAGACCGCAGGATTACGTCCGCCATCTACGCGGCCACCGGCGTTTTGCTGTTCGGCGTCAGCGCCGTCTACCATCGCGGCAACTGGTCCCCGCGCGTCAAGCTGGTCCTGAAGCGGATGGACCACACCAACATCATGCTGGTTATCGCTGGCACCTACACACCCCTGGCCTGGACGCTCCTGGAACGCCAGCAGGCGGTGGTGCTCCTGTGGGTGATCTGGGCCGGAGCGATCCTTGGCGTGCTGTTCCGGCTGCTGTGGACTGACGCGCCCCGCTGGCTCTACGTGCCCATCTACATCGCCCTTGGCTGCGGTGCACTGTTCTACCTGCCGCAGTTCTTCCAGGCCAGCCCCTCTTCAGCCGTCCTGATCTGCGTCGGCGGCGTCCTGTACATCACGGGCGCTGTTTTCTACGCGCTGAAGAAGCCGAACTTCAGCTATTACCACTTCGGTTTCCACGAACTGTTCCACGCATTCACCGTGTTCGCCTTCGCGGCGCACTTCGTGGCGATCGCCATGGCGGTCCTGGCCTGAAGTTGCTTTACCGCCGGGCCGTCATGCCCCCCGGGCAAACCTACTCGCGCGGCCGCGGGTGTCCGTTGGCAGGACCGTTTCCGTTGGAGTCGGCCACTCCCGGGTGCGTGCCGCCGTAGAGCCCGTCCTGGGCGTCCGCGGCCTCCACGTCGGCGGCGGCCGCGGCCGCCAGGCGCTCTTCTTCCACCTGGGCCCGGTAGCGCACCCGGCGAATCCGCCGCACCATGTCCATAATGAGCAGGGCCGTGGCGACGACGAAGAAAGCCGTCATGATGAACCCCAGCAGGCCCGGCGTTACCTGGTCCTCGGAAATCCCCTCCCGCAGCGTCGGAGTGGGCAGCGGGGACGGCGTGGTGGCGAGGCTGAGGAGCAGAGAATGCACGGTTGATACCTTCTGGTGGAACGGATGCAGCAGGAAGTGGACGGGCCCCGGCCGTCGCCGCGCCTGTCTTCTACGCAAGATAGAAAAGAGCCTGCCTGTCTATCTTAGCCCGGCGAACAGGTCCTTCTCGGGGAGTTCGGAGGGCACCCTGGAATGGATCAGCGAATAGTCCTCCCATGGCCAAACCCGGCGCTGCATCTCGGGTGAAACGGCGAAGAAGAACCCCAATGGGTCCACCTGTGTCCGGTGCGCGCGCAGTGCGTCGTCGCGCACTTCAAAGAAGTCTCCGCAGTCAATCTGGGTGGTGGTGGGGTGCGCGGCCGGCGGCGGCGTATGTCCCTCGGCATCGGACTCCAGCCATGCGGCCAGGCGCTCGGCATAGGGCGACTGCAGCCCCGCCTCTTCCAGTGCAAAGTGCAATGCCCGGAACCGCTCGGGACTGAACGCACGGTCGTAGTAGAGCTTGCCCGGCTCCCACGGCTCCCCCGCCTCCGGATAGCGTTCGGGATCGCCGGCAGCTTCGAATGCCTCCACGGCCACCCTGTGGGCCATGATGTGGTCCGGGTGGGGGTAGCCGCCGTTCTCGTCATAGCTGAGGATGACGTGCGGCCTAAAGGAACGCACCAGCCGTACCAGGGGCGCCGCGGCCTGGTGCAGGGGCAGGGTGGCGAAGGACCCGGCCGGGAGGGGCGGGAGCGGATCGCCTTCGGGAAGGCCTGAGTCAACGAAGCCAAGCCACCGCTGGCGGATGCCGAGGATGGCAGCGGCCCGCTGCATCTCGAGCCTCCGCGCACCGGCCATATCCCGCTTGGGGTGGGGCTCGCCCTCCACAGCCGGATTCTGGATATCGCCGCGGGACCCGTCCGTGCAGGTGGCCACCAGGACGTCCACGCCGGCAGCCGCATACATGGCCATGGTCGCAGCGCCCTTGCTGGATTCGTCATCCGGGTGGGCGTGGACTGCGAGCAGCCGAAGCGGCACCTGGGAGTTGCTGGACGCTGTCATGGAGGGGACGGCTCCTTATTCTTCTTGTGCGGCTTGGGGCTGCTTGTGGATGGTGTCGCGGGTGCACTCCCTCGCCGGCAGCTGCAGCCACCGCAAAGCGCCGGCGGAAAGGGAACTAAACTGGTCTGGTGACTTCCCCGGACCAGCCGGCCCACCCCGCGCCCGCAGACACTAGCCTAGCCAATCGGTATGGTGCTAAAAAGCGCCGGCTCTCCCCCAAGGCCGCCCGGGCTGCTATCGGCCTGGCGCTTGCTGCGGGAATCGGCTTCCTGGCCTGGGTGACCACGTCGAATTCGCTCTCCGGAGTGACGTTCAAGGACGTCGGTTACAGCACCACCGATGCCACACTCGCGGAGGTGGACTTCCAGGTGACGCGGGAGCCGGGCAAGCCCGTCAAATGCGCAGTGAAGGCACTGGATTCCAAGTTCGCAGTGGTGGGCTGGAAAGTGGTGGACATCCCGCCTTCGGCGGCGGATGGAACGGCCGACGGCGGCAGGACCTTAGCGCAGCGCGTCACGTTGCGCACGGAGTCGGAGTCCGTGTCGGGTGTAGTGGACAGCTGCTGGATCCCCGGCGGGACATCCTAGGCGATGTGATGTGCGACGCTTCCATGTTGGGTTATCTCCAGAGGATTGACTACAATGGGGAGATACCTTTACCCCGCTGAGCTGGTTACTGTTCCACAAGTGGCCACCGTGGCGGGGTCTTTTGCATGTAGGACCACTAGAGGAGAAGTCCGTGTCTACCACCAACAGCGCATCTGCAGCCTGGCTCACCCAGGAAGCTTTTGACCGCCTGAAGGCAGAGCTGGACCACCTTTCCGGCGCAGGCCGGGCGGAGATCGTCCAGAAGATTGAAGCAGCGCGGCAAGAGGGGGACCTCAAGGAAAACGGGGGCTACCACGCAGCCAAGGAGGAGCAGGGCAAGATTGAAGCCCGCATCCGCCAACTGACGGTACTGCTCCGGGACGCCCACGTGGGTGCAGCGCCTGCCGATGACGGCATCGTTGAGCCCGGCATGATCGTGGTGGCCAGGATCGCCGGCGACGAGGAAACCTTCCTGCTGGGTTCACGCGAAATCGCGGGTGACTCAGACCTGGATGTCTTCAGCGAAAAGTCGCCGCTGGGCGCCGCCATCCTGGGCCACAAGGAGGGCGAGACCCTCAGCTACGTGGCGCCGAACGGCAAGGACATCAAGGTGGAGATCCTCTCCGCCAAGCCCTACGCCGCCTAGCTCCGAAGCCACCTTCGCAGCGTCCGGCTCCGTAGTGCCGGCTCCACCGCAG
>NZ_JAUZUY010000007.1:0-226398 GCF_031844305.1 Pseudarthrobacter sp. BRE9
ATGAGCTGGCGTCCCAGGAAAACCCGCCACAAATGAGCGGGCGTTGCCTGTGAAGATGGCCACGATACCGCTGCCAGGGCTCCCACTGTCTTGGGAGATTTTGTGGCTCCACTAGAATTGATGAAGATGTACGGACTTCGAAGCGCTTGATTTCGGGTCGCGTAGGAAACGAAACGAGCGGCTGCAGTTGCGCCAGTGGTCGGCTCACAACAGGAGGAATCCATATGGCCGAGCACAACGGGGGCAACCGCGGGAACGACCGTGGCGCGTTCCGCGGCAACAACAACTCCGGTGGGGATCCCCGCGGATTCCGGTCCAGGTCCGACCGCGACGGCAACAGCTCCTCCAGAGGTGGATCTGCTGGTGGCGAACGTAAGCCTTTCGGTGACCGTGATCGCAAGCCGTTTGGTGATCGCCCGCGCCGCGATGGCGAAGGTGACCGTCCGCGCCGTGATGGTGAGGGGGAGCGCCGCCAGTTTGGTGACCGTGACCGTAAGCCCTTTGGTGACCGTCCGCGCCGTGATGGTGAGGGGGAGCGCCGCCAGTTCGGTGACCGTGACCGTAAGCCTTTCGGTGACCGTCCGCGCCGTGATGGTGAGGGGGACCGCCGCCAGTTCGGTGACCGTAAACCGTTTGGTGATCGCCCGCGCCGCGATGGCGAAGGTGATCGCCCGCGCCGCGATGGCGAAGGTGACCGTCCGCGCCGTGATGGTGAGGGGGAGCGCCGCCAGTTTGGTGACCGTGACCGTAAGCCTTTCGGTGACCGTGACCGTAAGCCTTTCGGTGACCGTGACCGTAAGCCTTTCGGTGACCGTGACCGTAAGCCTTTCGGTGACCGTGACCGTAAGCCCTTTGGTGATCGCCCCCGTCGCGATGGCGAAAGCGACCGCCGCCAGTTCGGTGATCGTGATCGTAAGCCCTTTGGTGACCGTCCCCGTCGTGACGGCGAAGGCGACCGCCGTGGCTTCAGCGGCGAGAACCGCAAGCCGTTCGGGGACCGGCAGGACCGGGCGCCGCGCAGCTTTGACCGCGGTGACTCGCGTGCTGAATCCGGTCGTGGCGGCTCCGGCCCCCGTGGCTTTGGCCGCGACCGCCAGGAGGAACGCCCTGCCCGCGTGCCCAACGCCGCCGACCTTCGCAGCGCCAACCGTCCTGACCGGGAACGCTCACCTGAGATCGATGAGGACGTCACGGGCAAGGAACTGGACCGCGCCACGCACCACCAGATCAAGACCCTCGAGCCCAAGAGCGCTGAATGGGTGGCCCGCCACCTGGTGATGGCCGGCCGTCTCATCGACGACGAGCCCGAGCTTGCCTTCCAGCATGCCCTTGCCGCCAGCCGCCGCGGCGGTAGGCTCGCTGCCGTCCGTGAAGCCGTTGGCCTGACTGCCTACGCTGCCGGCCATTATGGTGAGGCACTCCGCGAGTTCCGCACCTTCCGCCGGATCAGCGGCTCCAACGTGCACCTTCCGGTGATGGCCGACTGTGAACGTGGCCTGGGGCGCCCCGACCGTGCCCTCGATGTTGCCCGCTCGGAGGAAGCCCAGGACCTTGACGCTCCCGGCAAGGTGGAACTGGCAATTGTCGCAGCCGGTGCGCGGACCGATCTCGGCCAGCCGGACGCGGCCGTAGCCGAACTTGAAATCCCCCAGCTGGACATGAACCGTGCCTTCTCCTACAGCCCACGCCTCTTCCGCGCCTACGCCGATGCACTGGCAGCGGTAGGACGCCAGGAAGAGTCGGAAAAGTGGAGCCGCCAGGCCGTAGTGGCAGAAAACGCCCTGGGCCAGGGTGTGGACGAAGAGCCCGAAATCATCGACCTCGGCTGGGACGAGGAAGAAGAGGCGCGCGAAGAGGCCGAACGGCGGAGGTTGCTGGAGCGCGCCTCCATGGCCGGCGCAGAAGCCCCCGCTGAAACCGGCACAGCCGGCTCGACGGCGGCCCAGGAGGAAAGCGGCCGTTCCACCGAAGCGGAGGCAGTGCAGGACAGCAACGTCGACGACCAGGAAGCGGACTACTTCGTCTCCGATGACGCCGAATCGGACCAGGACTCGGTGGAACACGACGAGCTCGGTTCCGCAGCTGCTGAGGACGCTGACGCGGAGGACAGCGGTGACACCCAGCATGATGAAGAGCGCCGGGAAGACTAACAGTCATGAGTGACGTTTCACTGGTCTCCCGCTTCGATGCGCTCCTCGCCGACCTGGACGGTGTGGTCTACGCCGGTCCCAACGCGATTCCCGGAGCTGTAGATTCGCTGCAGCAGCTTTCCGGCCTGGGCATCGGCCTGGGCTACGTGACCAACAACGCCTCCCGCTCCCCGGGGGAGGTCGCAGCCCATCTCCGCGAGCTCGGTGCGCCGGCCGAGGACAACCAGGTGGTGAGTTCCTCGCAGGCGGCGGCCGAACTGCTCGCCTCGCTGCTCGCACCGGGGTCCAGGATCCTCATCACGGGCAGCCCGGCGCTTGCTCGGGAAATTGAGCTCGTAGGCCTGGTGCCCGTAGGTAGCCAGGCCGAGGAACCTGTGGCCGTGGTCCAGGGCTTCAGCCCTTCCATCGGCTGGAAGGATCTGGCAGAAGCCACGTATGTGGTGTCCGCCGGGGCGCTTTGGGTGGCCACCAACACGGACATGTCCATTCCGCAGGCGCGAGGCATTGCCCCGGGAAACGGCACGCTGGTGGCCGCCGTCGCTGCCGCCACCGGCCAACAGCCCCTGGTGGCCGGTAAGCCCGAGGCGCCGCTGTTCCATTCGGCAGCCAAGCGCCTCGGGGCCGAGCGTCCGCTGGTGGTGGGCGACAGGCTGGACACGGACATCCTTGGCGGCAACAATGCCGGCTTTGCCACCGCGGCTGTCCTGACCGGCGTCGACACGCGCGAAACCATTCTCGCCGCGAGGTCAGCCGAACGGCCCAACTACATCATCGAAAACCTGGCTGACCTGCACCGCCCGTACCCCGACGTGACGCACGACGACGGCACCTACGCCTGCGGCCGGTCAACGGCGCGCGTAGCCAACGGAGCGGTGGGCATCATTGGCAGCAAGGACAACCTCGACTCCTGGCGGGCCGCATGCGCGGCCTGGTGGGCGGAGACGCCGGACATCGCAGCCCCCCAGGCGCCCAAGCTGGTCTGGCTGGATCACTAGACTGGTTCAATGACTGAGCTGACCGAACCGGACGACGCGACAGCCCAGCCGGCACCGGAGTGGCCGCAGCCAGGCGCGCAGGACATCCCGGATCCGCAGGTGGCGCAGGCCATCGCCAGGCTTTTGGACGTACCCGGGATCCCTGTCGCGGACCACGAGACTGTCTACGACGGGCTTCATGATGAACTGCTGGCCGCCCTCAACAGCGATCCTGCGGAGACTGGCCCCACCGTGACCGGGCCCGCCGGCGGTGCAGCCTGATGCCGGTGCGCCTCGACCAGGCATTGGTGGCGCGCGGGCTGGCGAGGTCGCGGACGCATGCCGCGTCGCTGATCGGCGAAGGCAAGGTCAGCTCCGGCGGCCAGGTCCTCACCAAAGCCTCGCTTCAAGTGGACGACAGCCGGGATCTCGCCGTCGAACCCGATGACCGGGACACCTACGCCAGCCGCGCCGGCCACAAGCTGGCCGGCGCCCTCGACGCCTTCCCCGATGTTTCGGCGGAGGGCAAAAGGTGCCTCGACGCCGGTGCCTCCACCGGGGGCTTCACGGACGTCCTCCTTCGGCGAGGCGCCTCGCACGTGGTGGCCGTCGACGTCGGACACGGCCAGCTGGTGCCGCACCTCCGTGACGACCCGCGCGTGGACGTCCACGAAGGAATGAATGTCAGGTACATGGCGCCGGCAGACATTGGCGGCCCGGCAGCGCTGACCGTCGCCGACCTGTCGTTCATTTCGCTCACCCTCGTGGTCCAGCCGCTGGCGGACTGCACCGAACCCGGCGGCGACCTGGTGCTGATGGTCAAGCCGCAGTTTGAAATCGGCAAGGACCGCCTGGGGCGCACCGGCGTCGTCACCTCGGAACGCGAGCGGCGGATGGCCGTGGAGAAGGTGGCCAGGGCAGCGCTCGACGCCGGCCTGGACCTCTGCGGCCTGGCGGCCAGTCCATTGCCCGGCCAGGACGGAAACGTCGAATACTTCCTGTGGATAAAACGCAGGATCAGCAAAGACTTGCCTAAGATCGAAGAGCGAGAGGCAGCAGCCGCTGCGTTGCTCGGACAAATCTGGCCGAACCACTAGAGAGCGGAACCTGATGAGCAGGCGTGTACTGGTCCTTGCCCACACCGGCCGCGAGGAGTCACTGAAAGCCGCCTGGGAAGCCTGCGCCCTGCTGCACGCCTCAGGCATGGTCCCCGTGATGCAGGAGTCCGAACTGGGGGACATGGAACGGTTCTTTGGGCACCTGGCCCAGCCGGTGGAGGTCCTCCACGACCATGTCCAGCTGCCCGATGTGGAACTGGTCATGGTCCTTGGCGGCGACGGAACCATCCTGCGGGCCGCCGAACTGGTCCGGGAAGTGGATGTGCCGCTGCTGGGCGTCAACCTGGGGCACGTGGGCTTCCTGGCCGAAAGCGAGCGTGCGGACCTGGCCCAGACCGTCGAGTGGGTTGCCAGCCGCGAGTACACGGTTGAGGAGCGGATGACCATCGATGTGCAGGTGTGGGTCCGCGGCCAGAAGATTTGGCACACCTGGGCGTTGAACGAGGCCGCCATCGAGAAGGCCAACCGCGAACGCATGCTGGAAGTCGTGACCGAGGTGGACGAACGCCCGCTCACGTCCTTCGGCTCCGACGGCATCGTGCTGGCCACCCCCACCGGCTCCACGGCGTACGCGTTCTCCGCGGGTGGACCGGTGGTTTGGCCGGAGGTGGAAGCCCTGGTGATTGTGCCGATCAGCGCCCATGCGCTCTTCGCCAAGCCCCTCGTAGTGTCGCCGCGGTCAAAGCTCGCTGTCGAGGTGCTGGGCCGTACCGACGCCCAGGGGGTGCTGTGGTGCGACGGCCGGCGCTCCGTCGACCTGCCGCCCGGCGCACGCGTGGAAGTGACCAAGTCCGCCACTCCCGTCCGGCTGGCCCGTACACACCAGACACCGTTCTCGGCCCGCCTTGTCCGCAAGTTCGAGCTGCCTATCCACGGCTGGCGGGGGCCGGTGCCCAAGTCCGATGCCGTGCACACCGGCCCCATTCCGATCGTGCGGACGCCGCGGCCCATGCCGCCGCTGCCGGTACCGCACGTGGAGAACCCCGGCAGCGAACCCGATCCGTCGACTGCAAAGTGAATCCATGCTTGAAGAACTGAGAATCCGCGATCTCGGCGTCATTACGGACGCAACGCTTCCGCTCGGCCCGGGACTGAGCGTCGTGACCGGTGAAACCGGCGCGGGCAAGACCATGGTGGTCACCGCTGTCGGACTGCTGCTGGGCGCCCGTTCGGATGCCGGGGCTGTCCGCAGCGGTGCCAAGAGCGCCACCGCCGAGGCTGTGCTGAAGCTCGACGCCGGGCACCCAGCCATTGCCCGTGCCCTTGATGCCGGCGCCGAGGCGGAGGAGTTCGACGGCGGCACTGAGCTGATCCTGGCCCGGCGCCTGGGTGCGGATGGACGCAGCCGCGCGTTTTTGGGCGGCCGGGCCGCCCCCGTGGGTGTCCTGGCGGAGATCGGCGAATCCCTGGTGGTGGTGCACGGCCAGTCTGACCAGATCCGGCTCAAGAGCGCCACGGCTCAGCGTGAAGCCCTGGACAAGTTCGCCGGCGACAACCTTGCCGGTCCATTGACTGGCTACCAGGACCTGTACAGCCGGTGGAAGTCCAGCCAGGCAGAACTGGACAGCCTCCGCAGCGCCGCCCGCGACAGGCTCCGCGAGGCAGAATCCCTGGAGGCAGCCCTCGCCGAGATCGACGATGTGGATCCGCAGCCGGGGGAGGACGAGCAGCTGAAGGCCGAGGCTGTGAAGCTCGCCAACGTGGAGGAGCTGCGGATCGCCGCGAGCACCGCGCACCAGGCCCTCATCGCCGAGGACTTCGGCGAAACCGGGGACGCCACCACACTCGTGGATTCCGCCAAACGCACCCTGGAGCACGTGGCGGAACACGACGCCGAATTGGGGTCTGCGGCCGCGCGGCTGGCAGAGGTGGGCTTCCTGCTCAACGACATCGCCACCGAACTGGCCAGCTACCAGGCCGGCCTGGACTCGGAGGGCCCCGAACGGCTCGCCGAAATTGAGGACCGGCGGGCCGCGCTGGCCAAGCTGGTCCGCAAATACGCCCCCACTATCGACGAAGTGCTGGAGTGGGCGGAAAAGGCGCGCGTCCGCTTCGACGAACTGCAGGACGACTCGACACGCATCGAGACCCTGGACGCAGAAGTGGTGCGCGCCGAGGCGGAGCTGAAAAAGCAGGCAGCCGCCATCAGCAAGATCCGCGCTAAGGCCGCCAAGGACCTGTCCGGCCGCGTCAGCGCGGAGCTCAAGGCCCTGGCCATGGCCGATGCCACGCTGGTGATCAACCTTGAGCCGGCCGGGCAGCTGGGCCCGTACGGTGCGGACGAGATCAGTTTCCTCCTGCAGCCGCATTCCGGCGCCCCGGCCCGGCCGCTGGGCAAGGGCGCGTCCGGTGGTGAACTGTCCCGCGTCATGCTGGCCATCGAAGTGGTCCTGGCCGCCGTCGACCCCGTTCCGACCTTCGTTTTCGATGAGGTGGACGCCGGCGTGGGCGGACGTGCCGCCGTCGAGATCGGCCGGCGCCTGGCCATGCTGGCCCGCCACGTCCAGGTCCTGGTGGTCACACACCTGCCGCAGGTTGCCGCCTTCGCGGACCAGCACATCACCGTGACCAAAACCTCCGTCAGGGGAGCCGACGGCAAAACGGCCACCGGCTTCACCTCAAGTGATGTCCGCCTCCTTGACGGCCCCGAACGGGTCCGCGAGCTGGCCCGGATGCTGGCCGGCCAGGAGGACTCGGAATCGGCCCAGGCGCACGCCCAGGAACTGCTGGACGACGCCAAGCTCCTGCCGCAGCGGGCCTGACGGAACAGCTACGGGAAGGCGCAATTGATGATAGGCTCGAATTCCGTGGTGCAGCGATCAAATTCCCGTGTAAATTCCCGGTTCCCGGGCTCCTCCAAGACGACCAAGCACATTTTCGTCACCGGCGGTGTGGCGTCCTCGCTCGGCAAGGGACTGACGGCGTCCAGCCTTGGTCATCTGCTGCGGGCACGCGGCCTGTCCGTGACCATGCAGAAGCTCGATCCCTACCTGAACGTGGATCCGGGCACAATGAACCCCTTCCAGCACGGCGAGGTCTTCGTCACAGACGATGGCGCCGAGACGGACTTGGACATCGGGCACTACGAGCGCTTCCTCGACGAAAACCTCGAAGGTTCCGCCAATGTGACCACCGGGCAGGTGTATTCCACGGTGATTGCCAAGGAGCGCCGCGGCGAGTACCTCGGAGACACCGTCCAGGTCATCCCGCACATCACGGATGAGATCAAGCGCCGGATGCGCCTGCCTGCCGAGGGCAAGAACGCCCCGGACGTCATCATCACCGAGATCGGCGGCACCGTGGGCGATATCGAGTCCCAGCCGTTCCTCGAATCCGCGCGCCAGGTCCGCCAGGACATCGGCCGGACCAATGTCTTCTTCCTGCACGTTTCGCTGGTTCCGTACATTGGGCCGTCCCAGGAGCTGAAGACCAAGCCCACCCAGCACTCCGTCGCCGCGCTGCGCTCCATCGGCATCCAGCCCGAAGCGATCGTCATCCGCTCGGACCGCGAAGTGCCCGAGGCCATGCGCGAAAAGATCGGCCGGATGTGCGACGTCGACATCGACGCCGTGGTGAACGCCGCCGATGCGCCCAGCATCTACGACATCCCCAAGACCCTGCACTCCCAGGGGCTGGACTCCTACATCGTGCGGGCCCTGGACCTTCCCTTCAAGGACGTGGACTGGACCAGCTGGGACAAACTCCTTGAAGCTGTCCACAACCCCAAGCACCACGTGGAAATCGCGCTCGTTGGCAAGTACATCGATCTGCCGGACGCCTACCTTTCAGTCACCGAGGCCCTGCGTGCCGGCGGGTTCGCGAACGACACCAAGGTCAAGATCCGCTGGGTTCCCTCGGACGAATGCGAAACCCGGGAAGGCGCCGTCAAGGCACTCGACGGGGTCGACGCCATTTGCGTGCCCGGCGGCTTCGGCATCCGAGGCCTCGAAGGCAAGCTCGGCGCGCTGAAGTTCGCCCGCGAAACTAAGCTGCCCGTGCTGGGCCTGTGCCTTGGCCTGCAGTGCATGGTCATCGAATATGCCCGCAACGTGGTGGGCCTGGAGGGTGCCTCCTCCAGCGAGTTCGAGCCGGATTCCAAGTACCCCGTGATCGCCACCATGGAGGAGCAGCTGGAGTACGTTGAAGGCCGCGGCGACCTCGGCGGCACCATGCGCCTTGGCCTCTACGAGGCAAAACTCGACGAAGGCTCGGTCATCGCCGGAACCTACGGCAAGACCACCGTCAGCGAACGCCACCGGCACCGCTACGAGGTCAACAACAAGTACCGCCAGCAGATTGCCGACAAGGGCCTGGTCTTCTCCGGTACCTCCCCGGACGGCAAGCTCGTCGAATTCGTGGAACTTCCTGCCGACGTCCACCCGTATTACGTGGCCACGCAGGCACACCCCGAGCTGAGCTCGCGGCCCACCCGCCCGCACCCGCTGTTCGCCGGCCTGGTCGAGGCTGCCCTCAACCACCAGAGCGCAGGCCGCCAGGGCGCAGGCCAGGAGGGCGTTGCCGACACGGCTGTGCCCGCGGCCGGGGAGCCTGCGGCATCGGGTACCGTTACCGCTAAATAGTCAAGAGAACAAAAAGGACGGCGCGATGCCTGGTACACCTGAAGCCACCCCTGCCAAACAGGTTTCGGATGCACCAAGCCCGCGCCGTCTTTTGTCCACCGAGAAGGTCTACCAGGGCCGGATCTGGGACGTCGTCAGTGACACGTTCCAGCTCTCCGAATCCGGCGACGCCCTCACCCGCGATTACATTGACCACCCCGGCGCAGTCGCGGTCCTGCCCATGAATGACGCGGGCCAGGTCCTTCTGTTGAAGCAGTACCGGCACCCGGTGGGCATGGACCTCTGGGAGGTTCCCGCCGGACTGCTGGATGTCGAAGGCGAAGGCTTCGTGGAGGGGGCGGCGCGCGAACTCGCCGAGGAGGCAGACCTGGCGGCCGCCACCTGGAACGTCCTGGCCGATGTCTTCAATTCCCCGGGATCCTCCAGCGAGGCCATCCGCATCTACCTGGCCCGTGACCTCACCGAGGTGCCGCACCACGAACGCCACGAACGGACGGACGAGGAAGCGGAGATCGAGTTCCACTGGATCAGCCTGGATGATGCCGTGGCGTCCGTCCTGGCCGGGCGCCTGCACAACCCGTCCGCCGTCGTCGGGATCCTTGCCGCCGCTGCCGCCCGGGCCGCCGGCTACGAAGGACTCCGTCCCGCCGATGCCCCCTGGCCCGCACACCCCAGCCAGCGCTGATGGCCGGTGTGTCGGTAAGCGCGGGTCTTTCGGCTGAAGAAGCACCCGCGGTGGGGCCGGCTCCGGATGCAGGAGCGGTTGCCGCGGCCCCGGCACCAGTGCCTCCCGCCATCGACCGGGGAATCACCGATTACCTCCAGCACATGGGGGTGGAACGGGGACTCGCAGCCAACACGCTGGCAGCGTACCGCCGCGACCTGGCCCGGTACGCCCGCTACCTCGCCGCGGCCGGCTGCACCCGGCCGGAGGACATCACCCGGCATCATGTCACCGGTTACGTCCGCGCCCTTTCGGACGGTTCCGACGGCGGGTCTGCCCTGGGTGTTCGCTCCGCGGCAAGGACGGTGGTGGCGGTGCGCGGCCTGCACAAGTTCTGGGCCCTCGAGGGCTACACACCGGCCGATCCCGCCCGCGACGTCCATCCACCCATGGCCGGCAAGCGGCTGCCCAAGGCCATCAGCGTTGACGAAGTAACCCGCATCCTCGAGGCAGCAGGAACGGACACCGCCGCCGGACTGCGGGACCGTGCCCTGCTCGAATTCCTCTATTCGACGGGCGCCAGGATCAGTGAAGCGGTGGGACTGGACGTTGATGACATCTCGCTCGCAGGCGCGGAATCCGGGCCTGCCATTGTCCGGCTGTTCGGCAAGGGATCGAAGGAACGGCTGGTGCCGCTGGGCTCCTACGGTGCCCGGGCGCTGGACGCCTACCTGGTCCGCGGCCGGCCGCTGCTGGCTGCCAAAGGCAAGGGCACACCCGCGCTGTTCCTGAATGCCCGTGGAGGCAGGATCAGCCGGCAGAGCGCCTGGACCATCCTGAAAGCGGCGGCGGAGAAGGCCAACATCACCCGGGATGTCTCACCGCACACGCTTCGGCACTCCTTCGCCACCCACCTGCTTGAAGGCGGCGCGGACGTCCGGGTAGTGCAGGAGCTCCTGGGCCACGCATCCGTGACCACCACCCAGGTCTACACGCTGGTCACAGCCGATACGCTCCGGGAGATCTACGCGGCAGCCCATCCCCGGGCGCTCGGCTGAAATTCCCCCCAGCTGTGGACCCCCGGCTGCCTGGGTCCAGGGACAGCTAGAACAGCGCCTCGATGGTCAGTTCCACGGGGCCCAGCAGGAAAGCCAGCACGGAGGTGCCCATGCCGGCGAGCAGCATCAGTCCCGGATGTGCAAGGCCAATCACCACCCGGCGCAGCCGTGGCCGGCCGCGGAGGAACGATTTCGGTACCCGCGAGAGCGTGGGCACCTGCCGCCAGCCGCGAAGCCTCCGCAGGAACCAGGCGCATCTGGCAACAAACCCCAGCCACAGGATGGCCACCACCAGCGGGGCCAGGGCTGCCATCAGGGTGAAGCCCAGAGCGGTCACCTCGCGCTCGGAGTCACCGGCCACGGCCTGGATGGTGGTGGAGATGGACGATGAGCACTACCGAGATGGCCCAGACCATGAATGCCGCAACGAGGGCCAGGAAACGCACGAAGAACAAGCCCAAAACCGACTCCCTTGCGGCCTTCACCTGCTGCCGGGGAGTCACGTGGAGCACTGCCAGGGTGCTGAGCAGCGTCGGCAGGGCCGCCCCGGCCACCAGCAAATACCACGTCCAGCCTGCCAGGTCCACGAATTCATCGGTAACAATCAGCGCTGTCCAGAAAGATGCCCAGGCCCAGCCCCAGTACAAAGGGTTGCGTACCAGCCACTCCGGCAGGCGGGCGTCAATGGTCGAGTTGCGGGCCGGCCGTACCCCGGGTGCTGTCTCGGGAATCACACGTAGAGTTTGGCATATCCTTGCGCTCCCTGGGGCCGCGTCCCGCTGACAACTTCCGGATCCCCTAGGCTTGAACGCATGACCGGCGCCGCTGTGACCCTTTGTTTCCTGCTCCGTGACGGGGCCGGCGGTCCCGAGGTTCTCCTTGGGCTGAAACAAACCGGCTTCGGCAAGGGCAAGATCGTGGGCATCGGCGGCCATGTGGAACCGGGGGAGTCGGACGCGCAGGCCGTCATCCGGGAGGTCCTGGAAGAAACCGGCGTAGTGCTGCAGGTGGAGGACCTGGCGGACGCCGGATCGGTCCACTTCGTCTTTCCGTCCCGGCCTGAGTGGAATATGCAGACCAGGCTCTTCACCGCACGGACCTGGCAGGGCGAGCCGGCACCCAGCGAGGAGATCCTGCCTGAATGGTTCCGCGTGGATAGGCTGCCCGTGGACCGGATGTGGCAGGACGCCGACCACTGGCTACCGGTGGTGCTGGAAGGCCGCCGGGTCAATGTCGTGGTCACCATGCATACTGACAACGAGTCCGTCGACTCGTCCCAGAGCCTGCTGGAGTAGTCAGGCAACCCAGGCAGGCAGACAGCCAGCCGCTTAAACGCCCGACGGCGGCCCCGGCACCGTTCGCATTCAAGCTAGGGTGCCCGCCCGCCGTCGGACGTTCCTTCCCGAAGCTAGGGAAGGTGCCGCTCCTCCGGGCCGATGTACTCGCTCAGCGGCCTGATCAGGGAGTTGGCGTCCCGTTGCTCCATGATGTGCGCGGTCCAGCCCGTAATCCGGCTGGCCACGAACAGGGGAGTGAACGTCGCCGTATCAAAGCCCATCAGGTGGTAGGTGGGCCCGGCCGGGTAGTCAAGGTTCGGCTTGATGCCTTTTGCCTCGTCCATCGCCGCCTCCAGGCCGTTGTACAGCCCCAGCAGTTCGGGCCGGCCGTAGTGGGCAATCATTTTGTCCAGTGCGGCCTTCATGGTGGGCACCCTGGAGTCGCCGTGCTTGTAGACACGGTGGCCGAAGCCCATGACTTTCTTCTTCTGCGCCAGGGCATCCGCCATCCATGTTTTGGCCCGGGCCGCTGCTTCTTCCAGGGACTCCTCCTGCCGGATGCCAATCTCGTCGAAGGTGTGCATCACGGCTTCGTTCGCGCCGCCGTGCAGCGGACCCTTCAGGGCCCCGATGGCACCGGTCACGGCTGAATGCAGGTCCGAGAGCGTCGAGGTAATGACCCTGGCGGTGAAGGTGGACGCGTTGAAGGAGTGCTCGGCGTAAAGGATCATCGAGACGTTGAAAGCCTCTACCACCTCCGGCACCTGTTCCTCGCCGAAGGTCATCCACAGGAAGTTCGCCGAGTAGCCAAGGTCTTCGCGGGGTTCCACTACATCCTGCCCGTGGCGGCGGCGCTGGTCGTAGGCCACTACCGCCGGCATGGCGGCGAAGAGGTCAACGGCCTTGGCCATGTTGGCTTCCCTGGACGAATCCTCCGCCAATGGGTGCCGTGCCCCCATGACGGAAGCGGCGGTCCGGCAGACGTCCATCGGGTGCGAGGTCGCCGGCAGGGCATCAATCACCTGCTTCACCACCGGATCAAGGGCGCGGCCGGCGCGCTCCTTCGCCGTGAACTCCGCAAGCTGGTCCCTAGTGGGCAGTTCGCCGTTCCAGAGCAGGTACGCCACTTCCTCAAAGCTGCACCTGGCGGCCAGTTCCTGGACAGGGTAGCCGCGGTAGAGCAGGGAGTTGGTGTCCGGGTTGACCTTGGAAACGGCGGTGTAGTCCACCACCACGCCGGCAAGGCCCTTTTTGATCTCATTTTCAGCCATGCTGAAACTCCTTTGTTCCTCAAGCCTGTTGGCCCGGCCGGGGCCGGGTTTCCGGTTGGATGTCAGGTGCCGGTTGTTACGTTCCGGGGATCTGGAAATTGAACACGCTGGTGTCAAAGCGGTTGTAGGCCTCATAGTCGACGAGGTCGTAGAGCCGGGCACGGGTCAGCATGCTTGGAACCTGTGCCTCCTGGGTGCCGTCGGATTTGATCGATTCCAGAGTACGCTCAGCAGCGCCCATGGCACTACGGAGCAGCGTGACCGGATAAATCACCATGTTCACGCCCACACCGGCCAGCTCATCCACCGTGAAGAGGTCGCTCTTGCCGAACTCGGTCATGTTGGCCAGGATCGGCACGTCCACCGCGTCCCGGATGGCCCGGAACTCGCTGAGGTCCCGCATTGCTTCGGGGAAGATCGCGTCCGCGCCCGCTTCAACGAGGGCCTTGGCGCGCTGCTGCGCGGCTTCCAGTCCGTCGGTGGCGCGGATGTCGGTCCGGGCCATGATCAGGAAGTTCGGGTCCCGGCGTGCGTCCGCGGCGGCGCGGATGCGTTTGGTTGCGGTGTCCAGGTCCACCACGTTCTTGCCGTCCAGGTGGCCGCAGCGCTTGGGGTTGAACTGGTCCTCGATATGGCAGCCGGCAAGGCCCGCGTTCTCCAGTTCCTGCACGGTGCGGGCCACGTTCATGGGTTCGCCGAATCCTGTGTCCGCGTCAACGATCGAGGGCAGGTCCGTCATGCGGGCAATCTGCCCGGCCCGGGTGGCCACCTCGGTGAGGGTGGTCAGGCCGATGTCCGGCAGGCCCAGGTCATTGGCGAGGACGGCGCCGGAAATGTACACCCCGGCGAAGCCCTTCTCCTCGATCAGCCGTGCCGAGAGCGGGTTGAACGCGCCGGGGAACTGTGCAATGGTCCCGGATGCGAGCAGCTCGCGGAACCGGATCCGCTTCTGCTCCGGCGTCGTCTTTGAGTACAGCATCTAGAACAGTCCCTTCGGCGCCGCCGCAAGGTCAATGACGCCGGGGGCGGCGGTGATGTTCAGCTGGTCCAGTTCCCCCGCGGCGAGGTGGGGGAGGCGTTCGACGGCGGCGAGGAACCGTTCGATTTCGGTCTCCTCCACCAGGCCCGCGGCCAGGGTCCGGAACTTGTTGATGTACTGTTCGCGGGCGAACGGGCGGGCGCCGAGCGGGTGGGCGTCGGCGACGGCGATTTCGTCAGTGATGACGGTGCCGTCCTTGAGCGTGATCTCCACCGAGCCGCCGAAGGCCTTTTCGGCGATGTCCAGGGAGTGGTAGCGGCGGGTCCATTCCGGATCTTCCACCGTGGTTACCTTGTGCCAGAGTTCCACGGTGTCCGGGCGAGTGGCGCGCTGCGGGGCGTAGGAGTCCACGTGGTGCCAGGCCCCGTCCTGGAGGGCGACGGTGAAGATGTACGGGATGGAGTGGTCCAGGGTTTCCCGGGACGCGGTGGGGCTGTATTTTTGGGGATCGTTGGCGCCGGAGCCGATCACGTAGTGCGTGTGGTGGCTGGTTTTGATCAGCACGGACTCGACACTGGCCGGGTCCGTGACCTCGGGGTGTCCGCGGTGCAGCTTGCGCGCAAGGTCGATCCAGGCCTGCGCCTGGTATTCGGCGGAGTGTTCCTTGGTGTACGTGTCCAGGATGGCGCGCTTGGCTTCCCCGGGAGTGGGAAGCGGAACCATGTAGGACGCGTCCGGGCCATCGAGCAGCCAGGCGATGACGCCGTCTTCGCCTTCGTAGATCGGCACGGGGGAGGTCTGGCCGCGCATGGCCCGGTCCGCGGATTCGATGGCCATCTTCCCGGCGAACGCCGGGGCATGGGCCTTCCAGGTTGAGATCTCGCCCTTGCGGGACTGGCGGGTGGCGGTGGTGGTGTGCAGCGCCTGGCCGACGGACTGGAAGATGGTTTCGACGTCGAGCCCCAGCAGGGTGCCGATCCCGGCGGCCGCGGAGGGGCCAAGGTGCGCGACGTGGTCGATCTTGTGTTTGTGCAGGCAGATGGCCTTCACCAGGTTGACCTGGATCTCGTACCCGGTGGCGATGCCGCGGATCAGGTCGTGGCCGCTGCAGCCAACATGCTGGGCGACGGCGAGGATCGGCGGAATGTTGTCACCGGGGTGGGAGTAGTCGGCAGCGAGGAAGGTGTCGTGGTAGTCCAGTTCCCGGACGGCCACACCGTTGGCCCAGGCAGCCCATTCCGGGGCCACGCGTTCCTCGATGCCGAACACCTTGGAACCTTTGCCTCCTGTGCTGGGACCGTGGGTCAGCGCCTGTGCACGGGCTGCCACGATGGGAGCCCGGTTCAGCGAAGCGATGGCCACGGAGGCGTTGTCTATGACCCGGTTAATCACCATGTCGGTCACTTCGTCAGTCACTGCCACGGGGTCCGCCGCGACCTGCGCGATCTTGTATGCGAGCTGGTCCTCACGGGCGAGGTTTTCTTCACTCCGGTAAACGCGGACGTGGTGTTCCTTAACCATGGTGCTCCTTTTGATGGGATGTGTGGGTTGCTTTGACGTGGGAGAGGCTGCGGTGCAGGTGGACAATGGTGGCCGCCTCGGCGAGCCTGGGATTGCCTGCCGCGATGGCCTCCGCGATGGCGGCATGCTCTGCGGCTGCGGCGGTGAGGCGGCGGGCGTCGTCTGCCGCAAGCCGGCGGATCCGCACCAGATGCACACGCAGGCTCCGCATGGCCTGGGCCAGGTAGGAGTTGGAGATGGCGGCGTCAATGGCTGTATCCAGCCGGCCCACCAGTTCGTAGTATTCGTGCAGGGCGGGATGGTCGCCACTGATCAACTGTGGAGCCCCGAGCAGTTCGCGCTGAAGGCGCTCGAATGTCCCGGCGTCCCCGCGGCGCGCGGCCAGGGCGGCAGCCCTGCCTTCGAGGGTTTCGCGGAGCTCGAACAGTTCGTCTATGTCTTCAAGGGAGATGTCGCTGACCACTACGCCGCGTCCGCCCGCCGTCGTCAGGCCTTCCGCCGTAAGGCGGCCCAGGGCTTCCCGCAGCGGCGTGCGCGAGACGCCCAGGCGCTCGGACTGTTCCACCTCGGCAAGGACCGTACCGGGCGCCAGGCGCCATTCGATGATGTCGTCGCGCAGGGCGGCATATGCCTTGTCACTGGCGCGCATCCCCGTCTCCTTCTTCGGTTGATTGCATCAGTGTATACACACCCCCTGCTTATTTGAGAAGAAGTTTGTGAAGAGGCGGTTCTAGGAGCTGTTTGTATACATAGCGGCGCCGACGCCTGCTGAGGGCATGGCCGGGACACCCAACCCCGAACGCCTCAGCGTGCGTTCCAGCGGTATTCGTTCTCCGGCCTGCCCGGGGTGCCGTACCGGGAGGTCCGGGATACCGTGCCGGCGTCGGCGAGATATTCAAGGTAGCGCCGCGCCGTCACCCGGGACATACCCAGGGCATCCATGACTTCCGTGGCGGACACGGCTTCCGGCTGCCCGCGGAGGAACTCCTGGACCGAGCCGAGCGTCGAGCTGGAAAGGCCCTTGGGGAGCGGGAGCTCGGACGGTGCCCGGAGGCTCGCAAACGCCTGGTCCACCTCGCTTTGCGAGGCACCCCCCTTGCCGTGGCCACCGCTGGAACCGGTCAGTTGCTGGCGGAACTGGCGGTAGTTCTCCAGCTTGTCCGAGAACGTGGCGAAGGTGAAGGGCTTGATCAGGTACTGGACCACCCCGATTGCCACGGCGCTGCGGACAATGGCAAGTTCGCGCACAGCGGTGATGGCGATAATGTCCGCGAGGATCCCCGCCGAACGCATCCGCCGCGCGATGTCCAGGCCGTGCAGGTCGGGCAGGTTCATGTCCAGCAGGACCAGTTCCACAGGCTTTCCCGCAGCAACGAATTCGTTCATTAGCCGCAGGGCTGACTGGCCGTCGGGGGCTGTCCCCGCGAGCTCGAATCCTTCCAGCCTCCCCACGTAGGCGGCGTGGGCCGCCGAAGCGATGGCCTCGTCTTCGACGACAAGGACCCGGATGTTGCTCACCGTCTGTGCTCCTTCTCCACGGTCACCGCTGCGGGCAGGAATACTTCGAACTTGGCGCCGCGCCGGCCGTTGATGGCCAGCGTACCGCCCAAACGCTGCACAGCCTGCCGGACCAGCGCAAGGCCGATGCCCCGGCCCCCGGCCCCGGCCGGCTTCGTGCTGAATCCGTGCCGGAAGATCTTTTCTGCATCGGCGGGGTCAATGGGAGTCCCGGAATCGTTGACGGCGATGTCCAGGCCTTCCTCATCGGCCTCCAGCGCCAGTACCACACTCCTGGGAGGCGGTGCATCGGCGGCGGCGTCGATCGCGTTGTCCAGCAGGTTGCCCAGGATGGTCACCAGGTCCTGGACGGCCAGCCCGGGTGCCGTGCCGGAGCCCAGGGTGGAGACTTCCAGCTGGACGCCGCGTTCGTGGGCCTCGGCCACCTTCCCCATGACCAGTGCACCCACCACCGGTTCATCGATTGAACCCACCATTTCATCGGTCAGCTGCTGGCTCAGGGCCAGGTCCTGGGTGGCAAAGTCCAGGGCTTCCCCGGTCCGGCCCAGTTCCAGGAGCGAAACCAAGGTGTGCAGCCGGTTGGCGTGTTCATGGGTCTGGGCGCGCAGCGCGTCGGACAGGGTCCGCATGGTCTGCAGTTCATTGCCCAGCGCTTCGATTTCTGTCCGGTCCCGGAGCGTGGCCACCGTGCCGTATACGGGGACCCTCCCTCGCGTCCCGTGGGACTCGGGACCCCGGGCCGGCCCCTGATTGACCACCAGCACGCGGGAATCGGTCAGGACCATCTCGTCCTTGGTGGTCCGCCCGGACTGGAACAGGCTGCGCAGTTCATCGTCCAGGGGAAGGTCTGCCAGCGAAGGGGGCCGGGTGGGATCGTTGCTGCCGGTGTCCGCCAGGCCCAGCAGTTCGGCGGCCTGGTCGTTGTACATCACAACCCGCTTGCGCGCATCGATGAGGATCAGCCCTTCGCGGACGGAGTGCAGCACCGATTCGTAGTAGGCGAACAGCTGCGCCAGCTGCTCGGGACCCCAGCCCCTGGTGACCCGGCGCAGGTACCTGCCCAGCAGCCATGACGCCAGGGAACCTCCCACCAGGAGGGCAATTCCTACGGCCAGCAGGACGGGAAGGCGTCCGGCGAAGGCGATGTCGACGCTGCGGACGGTAACGCCCACCGCCACAAGCGCCCTGACAGTCCCCGCGGAATCCTTGACCGGAACAATGGTCCGCACCGACGGGCCCAACGTGCCTGCCGTGACTTCGGTGAATGTCTGGCCCCGGAGGGCGGCGTCAATGGATCCGATGTACGGCCGGCCCAGTTCCTCATCCCTTGGGTGGGTCCAGCGGGTACGGTCCGGAGCCATGATGGTGACGAAGTCGACGTGGGCCGCGACGGTTACATCCTTGGCATATGGCTGCAGGAGGGCGGACGGGTCCGGCGTGGCAGCGGCCTGGAGCACCAAAGGATTGGCGGCGATGGACGCTGCCACCCCTTCCATCCGGCGGCCGGCTTCGTCATACGTCCGGTCCCGCGCGTCCACGTAGGCAGCCGTCCCCACGATGGCGATAAAGGACACGACGATCAGCAGGTTTGCCAGGAAGAGCCGGCGGGCAATACTCCAGCGGTGGATCATGCCTGCCTCCCTTTGAGCCTGAGCGTGCCGCGACCAATATGAACGCAACCGTGAGCTGGATCACGGGGTGCCCAATGATGGATATCACATTGGACGGACGTGTTGAGCCCAGAGACTGCGCCGCAGCGTCTATCAGAATATCCACAAGGAGACACATCATGGCTTCTCAACGAGGAGAGTCGCTCGAGACCGCGACCCCGCGGCGCAAGGGACTGGACAAGTCCCACTATCTCTACATTGCCGTTATCGCCGCCGTCGTCCTCGGCGCGGTGGTGGGCCTGCTGTTCCCGGAGGTGGGCAAGTCCCTCAAGCCCCTCGGTGACGGCTTCGTCAAGCTCATCAAGATGATGATCGCGCCGGTCATCTTCTGCACCATCGTCCTGGGCATCGGCTCCATCGCCAAGGCAGCCACCGTCGGCAAGGTCGGCGGCCTGGCCCTGGGCTACTTCATCATCATGTCGACCTTCGCCCTGGCCATCGGCCTGGTGGTGGGCAACATCATCCACCCCGGCGAAGGCCTGAAGCTCACCCCCTACGACCCCAACAAGAAGGCGGCCACTGACAGCACCGTCGACTTCCTGCTGGGCATCATCCCCAGCGATGTCCCCGTCCTGCCCACCCTGCTGGCAGCCATCCTGGTTGGCTTTGCGCTGCAGAAGATGGGCACCCAGGGCGCTCCGATCCTCAAGGCCATCGGCTACGGCCAGGCACTCGTGTTCCGCATCCTCATCATGATCATGTGGCTCGCTCCGGTGGGTGCGTTCGGCGCCATCGCCGCCGTCGTGGGCGCAACCGGCGTCCAGGCCATCGTCAGCATGTTCACCCTGATGATCGCCTTCTACATCACCTGCGCGCTGTTTATCGTTGTCATCCTGGGCGGCCTGCTCCAGGTGGTGGCCGGCGTCAACATCTTCAAACTGATGAAGTACCTGGCCCGTGAGTACCTCATCATCTTCTCCACGTCGTCCTCCGAAGCCGCACTGCCGCGGTTGATCGCCAAGATGGAACACCTCGGTGTCTCCAAGCCGGTCGTCGGCGTCACCGTTCCCACGGGCTACTCCTTCAACCTGGACGGTACGGCCATCTACCTGACCATGGCCTCCCTCTTCGTGGCCAACGCCATGGGAACCCCGCTGGACCTCGGCGCCCAGATCTCCCTGCTGGTGTTCATGATCATCGCCTCCAAGGGCGCCGCCGGTGTCACCGGCGCCGGCCTGGCCACCCTTGCAGCAGGCCTGCAGGCGCACCGTCCCGAACTGCTGGGCGGCGTGGGCATCATCGTCGGCATCGACCGCTTCATGTCCGAGGCCCGCGCACTGACCAACTTCACCGGCAACGCCGTTGCCACGGTCCTGGTGGGCACCTGGGTCAAGGAGATCGACGGCGGCCAGGTCACCCGGGTGCTGTCCGGCGAAGAACCTTTCGACGAGGCGACCATGATGGTCCACCACCACGGCGAGATGGCCCCGAAGGAAGAGGGCGCACGCGAGGCCGCCAAGGCCTAGCCGCGACCTGCGCACCCCGCGAGACCGCCCCCGCAGCCATGCTGCGGGGGCGGTTTCGCGTTCCCCGGCACCTCAACCTTCGACCTCAGCTAGAGGGTCAAGGCTCAACATCCGCGGAAAGTCAAGTTCCGTCGAATACCGTGTCGGGCGCTGTAACCTAGGGAGCAGAACGAAGGGCGCTGGTGAGCCAGCGGCAGGAAATCACCGTCATCGAAAGTGTGGACAGATACGTGAGCAGCGAACAGGGTTCAGCAACTCTGGAGGGCACGGAATTCGACCTGGAAAACGCGGTGATGGGGCCCACGGGGCGCCCATACCGGGAGTTCCCGGAACCCGCGCCGCTGTCCTCCCACGGTCCGGCCCGCGTGATCGCCATGGTCAACCAGAAGGGCGGCGTGGGGAAGACCACCTCCACCATTAACCTTGCCGCGGCGCTCGCCGAGTACGGCCGCCGTGTCCTGCTGGTGGACTTCGACCCCCAGGGTGCGCTCTCTGCCGGCCTGGGCGTCAACCCGCACGAGCTGGACCTCACGGTGTACAACGTCCTGATGGACCGCAAGGTGGATATCCGCGACGCCATCCATCAGACCGGCGTCGAGAACGTCGACCTGCTGCCGGCCAACATCGACCTCTCCGCAGCGGAAGTCCAGCTGGTCAACGAGGTGGCGCGGGAGCAGGTCCTGGACCGTGCGCTGAAGAAGGTCGAAGACGATTACGACGTCGTCCTCATCGATTGCCAGCCCTCTCTGGGTCTTCTGACCGTTAACGCCCTCACGGCAGCCCACGGCGTCATTATTCCGCTCATTTGCGAGTTCTTCGCCCTTCGCGCCGTGGCGCTGCTGGTCGAAACCATCGATAAGGTCCAGGACCGGCTGAACCCGCGGCTGCAGGTGGACGGGGTCCTGGCCACCATGTACGACGCACGGACACTGCACAGCCGCGAGGTAATCACCCGGCTGGTGGAGGCGTTCGGTGACAAGGTCTTCGAAACCGTCATCAAGCGCTCCATCAAGTTCGCAGACGCCACCGTGGCTGCGGAGCCCATCACCAGCTACGCGGGAAACCACGTGGGCGCCGATGCCTACCGCCGGCTGGCCAAGGAGCTGATCTCCCGCGGCGGCGCACCCTAACCACATCGTGGCCGAATCCAAACCCGGCTTCGAGGTGCGGCTGGCCAACTTCACGGGTCCGTTCGATCTCCTGCTGGGACTGATCGCCAAACACCAGCTGGACATCACCGAAGTGGCCATCGCCACCGTCACCGACGAGTTCATCAAGTACATCCGGAAACTGCAGCAGCTCGGCGAAGAATGGGCCCTGGACGAGGCGAGCGAGTTCCTGGTGATTGCCGCCACGCTGCTTGACCTCAAGGCAGCGCGGCTCCTTCCCGCCGGTGAAGTTGAGGACGACGAGGACATCGCCCTGCTGGAGGCGCGGGACCTGCTCTTTGCCCGCTTGCTGCAATACAAGGCCTTCAAGCAGGTGGCAGGCATCCTGGGCGAAACCCTGCACCGGGAAGGCCGGCGCTTTCCACGCCAGGTGGCCCTGGAAGAGCACTTCGCGGCGATGCTCCCCGAACTGGTCTGGAAACACACGCCCCGGCAATTCGCGGCGCTGGCCGAGGCCGCTCTCCGGCCAAAAGAGCCGGCCCAGCAGCCGCAAGTGGCACTCGGCCACCTGCATGGCAGCAACGTCAGCGTCAAGGAACAGGCCCGGATGCTGGGGCTTCGCCTTCAGCAGGAGTCGCCACAGACTTTCCGTTCCCTGATCGCCGATGCCGATTCCACCCTGGTGGTGGTGGCCCGGTTCCTGGCGCTGCTGGAACTTTTCCGGGACCGGGCGGTCTCGTTCGACCAGCTGTCCCCGCTGGCAGAGCTTGCCATCCACTGGACTGCCGAAGGCAGCGGCTGGTCGGCAGAAAACCTGAGCGAAGAGTACGAGGAGCAACCGTGAACCCCACACCGCAGGACTTGACGCCAGCGGAGGACAGGGCGCCCCAGCAGGACCTGGACTACGGCCCGGACTTCGACGACCTCCCCGGGGGTGCCAAGGCGGCCCTCGAAGCGGTCCTCATGGTCCTGGACGAACCCGCCACGGAGGAGGAGCTGGCCGCCGGGGTGGGCCTGACGGTCAACGCGGTCCGTTCCCTCCTGGCAGAACTGCAGCGTGAGTATAACGGCTATACTGTTAAAGCCCCGGAGATGGAGGATGCCAGCCACGCTGGCATCGGTTCCAGCCCCCGGGGTTTTGAATTGCGGAACATCGCCGGTGGCTGGCGGATCTACTCGCGCACGGAGTTTGCCGACATCGTTGGCAAGTATGTGCTTGAGGGGCAGACCGCCAGGCTTACCCAGGCGGCGCTGGAAACACTGGCAGTCATCGCGTACCGCCAGCCCGTCTCCAGGGCCAGGGTGTCTGCAATTCGCGGTGTCAATGTTGATTCCGTCGTACGGACGCTTGCCCAGCGCGGGCTCATCGAGGACGCGGGAACGGATCCCGAGTCCGGCGCAATCCTCTACCGGACCACGTCCTATTTCCTCGAACGGATGGGAATCAGTTCAGTGGGGGAGCTGCCCCAGCTGTCGCCGCACCTTCCGGGGCTCGACGGGATCGCAGAGTTCTACGACGCCGGGACGATGTAGGCAGAGGCCCTGCCGGCACCGTTCCATCAGCAGGTTTTATTTATTTGGTTTTTATCAGGGCAGACGAAGTCTGCACGGCTGGCTAGGGTTGTCCTTGGACATCTCTGCCGGCCAAAACACATTGAAGGACGGGTCATGACACAGGCGGGACGCCAGGGTTCACCACGTAACGGTTCGGGACGCGGCGGCAACGAACGCAACAACTCCCAGCAGCGCAGCACACAGGGCGGCGGCTTCAGCGGAGGCTCCCGCGGTGGGACGGGCAAGCGGGCCGCAGGTTTCGGCGGGGACCGGCCGCACCGCGCCCCCAAGCCGCGCGAGGAACGCTTTATCGACCCCGATCTCGCCGGGGACCAGCAGGGACGTGCACCCGAAGGTGCCCGCGGCGCCAAGCCGTCGTCGCGCAAGCCCGCTGCCCGGAAGCCCGGCGCGAAGAAGGCCCCCGGCACTCCCGGGGCCCCCAAGCAGAAGCCGCGGACCGGCGCCCCCGGGGCAGCCGCCTCACGCGCCTTCGGCAGCGAACGCTTCGGCCAGAACCTCGGGCCGATCCGCAAGCCGTCGCGCAAGAAGGGCCCGCGCGGTGAAGTTCCACAGTCCGAACTCCACGACGCCGACGGCGTGCGCCTCCAGAAAGTGATGGCGTCCGCGGGCGTCGCGTCCCGGCGCGTCTGCGAAGAAATGATCGCGGAGGGCCGCGTTGAGGTGGACGGCCAGGTGGTCACGGAACTCGGCATGCGGGTGGACCCCAAGACCGCCGTGATCCATGTTGACGGCCTGCGGATCCAGCTGGACGAGAACCTGGTCTACATGGTGTTCAACAAGCCCAAGGGCGTGGTGTCCACCATGGAGGATCCCGAGGGCCGGCCCTGCATCAGCGACTTCCTGAAGAGCAACAAGAACACCGGCGAACGGCTCTTCCACGTGGGGAGGCTCGACGTCGCCACGGAAGGCCTGCTGCTGCTGACCAACGACGGCGAACTCGCCAACAGGCTGACCCACCCGTCCTACGAGGTTCCCAAGACCTACCTGGTGCAGGTGCGCGGGCCGTTCCCGCAGGGTGTCGGCGCCCAGTTGAAGTCCGGCGTGGAACTGGAGGACGGCTTCGCGAACGTTGACTCGTTCCGCCTGGTGGACTCCACCCCGGGCCACGTGCTGATTGAGGTTGTGCTCCACTCGGGCAAGAACCGCATTGTCCGCCGCCTCTTCGATGCCGTCGGCTTCCCGGTCCAGCGGCTGGTCCGCGTCAAGGTCGGCCCCATCGGCCTCGGCGACCAGCGCCAGGGCAGCATCCGCAACCTGGGCAAGCAGGAAGTCGGCCACTTGCTGGCATCCGTAGGACTCTGACGCATGTCCGCGTTCAGAAGCCAGGGCCCTGGCCACCTGGATGGCCCGGTGGTGGTGATTGGTACCGGACTGCTGGGCACCAGCATCGGGCTGGGCCTGCGGGGGCGCGGCGTACCGGTGTTCCTTTCCGACCCGTCGCCCACCAACCAGGCGGTGGCGGTGGACATTGGTGCCGGACGCCCCTTATCTGAGCTGGGCAGCGGCAAGCCCCAACTCGTGGTGGTTGCTGCGCCGCCGGACGTTACGGCCGACGTCGTGTGCCGGGCGCTGGCTGACTACCCCGACGCGGTCGTGGTCGACATAGCCAGCGTCAAGGCCGCCATCCTGGCCCGGCTGCGCAGCCTCGGTGCCGACCTCACGCGCTACGTGGGCACCCACCCCATGGCCGGGCGGGAAAAATCGGGTCCGGTCGCCGCGCGCGGCGAGCTTTTCACCTCGATGCCATGGGTGCTCTGCCCGTCGGAGGAAACCTCCGGCGCCGCCCTTCAGGTGGCACGGTCGCTCGCCTCGGACCTGGGGGCAGTCGTCTCGCAGTTCACCCCGGACGAACACGATGAGGCGGTCGCCCTGGTGTCGCACCTTCCCCAGGTCATGTCGTCCCTGCTGGCCAGCCGCCTCCAGGGAACTCCACTGCATGCCCTGTCGCTGGCCGGCAACGGCCTGCGCGACGTCACCAGGATCGCCGCGAGCGACCCCACCCTGTGGGTGCAGATCCTGGGCGGGAATGCGGCCAAGGTCGTCGGGATCCTCTACGGCGTCCGGGAGGACCTGAACCGCCTCATCGGGACCCTGGAACAGCCCTCGGCGCCGGGAGCCCGGCTGGACCTGGCACAGCTAATCAGTGAGGGCAACGCGGGGCAGGCCCGGATTCCCGGCAAGCACGGCGGGCCGCCGCAGGCATACTCCTGGCTCACCGTCCTGGTGGATGACAAGCCCGGCCAGATCGCGCAGCTGCTCACCGAAATCGGCGAAATCGGCGTGAATGTCGAAGACCTTCGGCTTGACCATTCCTCCGGACAGAACGTTGGCATGGTGGAATTGTCTGTGTTGCCGAACAAGCACGACCACCTGATCGAAGCTCTCAACGACCGCGGATGGCGGGTACTTCAGTAATGACACAGGAACTCCTCGAAACCATGCGCGCGCTGCGCATCGGCCGGCCGCTGGTGGTCGCCATCGACGGACCGTCAGGCTCCGGCAAATCGAGCGTGAGCAAGGAGGTCGCCCGCAGGCTGCGGCTGGCCTACCTGGACACCGGAGCGATGTACCGTGCCCTCACCTGGCACTGCGTATCCCAGGGAATCGACCTTGACGACGGCGCGGCCGTGGAGCAGGCCGCCCGGGATTTTGTGCTGGAACTGAGCACCAGCCCGCAGGAGGAATACGTCCGGGTGGGCGGCGTCGACGTCACGGACGCCATCCGTGAGCCGGCAATCTCTTCCGCGGTCAGTGCCGTGGCCACCACCCTCGGTGCCCGTACGGAGCTGATCCGCCGGCAGCGGGACCTCATCGAAAAGCACCACCGCCGCATGGTGGTGGAAGGCAGGGACATCACCACCGTCGTCGCACCCGGAGCCGAGGTGCGCATGCTCCTCACCGCAAGCGAGGAAGCCCGCCTTCGCCGTCGCGGCATCCAACTGGGCGGGACGCAGAACGCCGAGCAGCTGGCAGCGCAGGTGACCCACCGGGATGCCAAGGACTCAACCGTCGTGAACTTCACCCAGGCCGCTTCCGGCGTGGTAACGCTGGACTCCTCGGACCTGGACTTCGAGCAGACCGTCAACGCCGCCCTCGTGATCGTCACCAAGGTCCTCAACCGTGACTGACGCCCAGGCGAGCCTGCCGTCCGGCCTGACCATGGCATGGAGCAGGCCGGTGGGCTGGATCCTGGACCACCTGGTGTACCGCACCACCGTCACGGGCAGGAACAACGTCCCTACCGGCGGGCCGGTAATTTTCGCCGCCAACCACATCAGCTTCCTCGATGGGCCGGTCATGTTCGGCGCCTCGCCGCGGCCCATGCACATCCTGGTGAAACAGGAAATGTTCAAGGGTTTCCTTGGCCGGGTGCTTACCGCCTCCGGGCAGCTGCCGGTGGACCGGCAAGGGGACCGGGCTGCGCTGCAGCGCTGCAAGGACGTGCTCGACGCCGGGCGCTGCGTTGGGATTCTTCCGGAAGGGACGCGGGGGAGCGGGGCAGCGGCGGACATCAACGGCGGCGTGGCCTGGCTGGCGCTGAACTCCGGAGCGCCGGTTGTTCCGGTCGCCATCCTGGGCACGCGGCAGGGCGATGAGCACCTGGACTTCGTTCCGCGGCCGGGGCGGCGCTTCCACGTCAGCTTCGGGTCAGCCCTTACCCTGGCCCGCCGGGCCGGTGAAAGCGGGCGTGCTTCAATGGACAGGGCGGCGCAGGACATCCGTGCAGCGCTGGCAGGGCACGTCCAGGACACCATCCAACTCAGCGGGCAGCCCCTGCCCTTCGCTGACCACAACGACCTGACAGCAGTAGCCGGGGACGCCGGCAGATGACCACTAAGGACAGTGCAATGAGCGACACCACCCAGACTTCCGGGCCCTCCGGCGCCGAGGACGAATACACGCCCACCGGGACCGACCAGGTTGCCGAACGCCTGGCAGCAATTGACGACGACGAAGCGGAGATGCGTGCCGCCTCCCTCCGGGCCGGCCTCGAGGACTACGACCTTGACGAGGACGACGCCGCCCTGCTGAGCGGGGAATACGGCGACGAGGACTTTGACGGTCCGGTCAAGCTCGACCCCGTCCTGGCCATCATCGGCCGTCCCAACGTGGGGAAATCCACGCTGGTCAACCGCATCCTGGGCCGGCGCGAAGCAGTGGTGGAGGACACCCCCGGCGTCACCCGCGACCGCGTCATGTATTCAGCCAACTGGAACGGCCGCAACTTCACCCTGGTGGACACCGGCGGCTGGGAACACGACGCCCGCGGCATCCACGCCCGGGTGGCCGAACAGGCCGAGATGGCCGTGGAACTCGCAGACGCCGTGCTTTTCGTGGTGGACTCCGCCGTTGGCGCCACTGCCACGGATGAAGGCGTCATGAAGATGCTGCGCCGCAGCAAGAAGCCGGTCATCATGGTGGCCAACAAGGTGGACGACTTTGCCCAGGAAGCGGACAGCGCCGCGCTGTGGGGCCTCGGTTTCGGTGAACCGTACCCGGTCTCGGCACTGCACGGCCGCGGTGTGGCCGACCTCCTGGACCACGTCATGGACGTGCTTCCGGAGTACTCCACCATTGAGGGAACGGACCGCTCCGGCGGCCCGCGCCGCATTGCCCTCATCGGCCGGCCCAATGTGGGCAAGTCCTCGCTGCTGAACAAGCTCGCAGGATCCGAACGCGTGGTGGTGGACAACACCGCCGGAACCACCCGCGACCCCGTGGACGAATTCATCGAACTCGGCGGCCGGACCTGGCGCTTCGTGGACACTGCCGGCATCCGCCGCCGCCAGCACATGGCCCAGGGCGCCGACTACTACGCCTCACTCAGGACGCAGGCTGCGCTCGAAAAGGCGGAGGTCGCCGTCGTGCTGCTCGCCGTGGACGAGGTCCTCAGTGAACAGGACGTCCGTATCCTGCAGCTGGCCATCGAGTCCGGCCGCGCGCTGGTCCTGGCCTTCAACAAGTGGGACCTGCTGGACGACGAACGGCGCCGCTACCTGGAGCGCGAAATCGAGCAGGACCTGGCCCACGTCGAATGGGCGCCGCGGGTCAACATTTCGGCAAAGACCGGCTGGCACAAGGACCGCCTGGTCCCGGCCCTGGACCTTGCCCTGGAGAACTGGGACAAACGCATTGCCACCGGCCGCCTCAACGCCTTCCTGGGCGAGCTCGTGGCCGCGCACCCCCACCCGGTCCGCGGCGGCAAGCAGCCGCGCATCCTCTTCGGCACGCAGGCCTCCAGCCGGCCGCCCAAGTTCGTGCTGTTCACCACCGGCTTCCTGGACCCTGGGTACCGCCGGTTCATCACCCGCCGCCTGCGCGAGACCTTTGGATTCGAAGGCACGCCGATCGAGGTCAGCATGCGCGTCCGGGAAAAGCGTGGCCGGAAGCGTTAATTGCGACACACCTCGGAGCTGATCACCGGAAAGTGTCACTGGCACCCCTCCGGATCGTGTAAGCTCTTCTAGGTGGTTCGGCCGGACTGCTGATGAAAATCCTTGGATTTGAGTTCAGCGGAGAACGGCGGAACCAGCGGGCTGTAGCGCAGCTTGGTAGCGCACTTGACTGGGGGTCAAGGGGTCGCAGGTTCAAATCCTGTCAGCCCGACCAGAAAGCGGAAAGCGCCGGAGAATTTCTCCGGCGCTTTCCGCTTTTTTGGCTTTTCGCCGGTGTTTGCTTCCTGCTTTTTTGGCCATCCCACAGGTTCCTACTTCAGGAACTTGGATGTCCTCCGGTCCGCCAGGATCTTGCCTTTCGTCTGGCAGGTGGGGCAATACTGCAGGGCAGTGTCCGCGAACGAGACTTCCCGTACCGTGTCGCCGCAGACGGGGCAGGGCTGCCCGGTCCGGGCGTGAACGCGCATGTGGCTGCGTTTGACGTCCTTGAGGTCCTTGGGCGGCTTGCCGGCTGCCTCCGCCAGCGCCTCGCCCAGCACGCTGTGGATGGCGTCGTACAGCACCTGCACCGTCTCCCGGTCCAGGGATTTTGCGATGGCGAACGGCGAGACCCGGGCGGCGTGCAGGATTTCGTCGCTGTAGGCATTGCCGATGCCGGCGATGACGCTTTGGCTGCGCAGGAGTCCCTTGATCTGCTGCGAACTGCCGGCCAGAATCGCAGCAAGCATGTCGGCGTCGAACGCCTCGGTAAAGGGATCCGGACCCAGCGTGGCGATGCCCGGCACCTCCTGCGGATCCCGCACCACGTAGACGGCGAGGCTTTTCTTGGTGCCCGCTTCCGTCAGGTCCAGGCCGCGCGGCCCATCAGGGCCGGAGAAAGCCGCCCGGACCGCGATGAGGCCCTTGCCCATCCGCAGCTGGCTGCCGGCCGGGGAGTCGGTAAACCGCACCCAGCCCGCGCGCGCCAGGTGGAACACCAGGGAAATGCCGTCAGTGTCAATGCTGATGAACTTTCCGAAGCGGCGGACGCCGGACACGGTGCGGCCCTCGATGGCATTGAACGGCGGGTCGGCCGTCTTGAGCACGGCGAAGGAGACAACCTGCAGTTTGCTGACCACGCAACCCCGCAGCTGTTCGTCAAGGAACGCGGCCAGGCCGGCGACTTCGGGCAGTTCCGGCATCGCCTACCTGCCCCGTCCCCGGCATGCCGCACCGGTGCTTGCACTCATGGGTCCCATCTTGTCAGAAAGGCCCGCGCCGGCCCCGGCACTTGTGCCTATACTTTCACCGGCGGCCCGTTTTGCGGGCCCCTTTGACATTGGCGCGTACCCCGATGAAAGGCCCCCCATGAGCAACATTCCCGAAGACCTGTCCTACACCGCCGAACACGAGTGGGTTACGGCCCCGAATGCCGACGGCGTGGTCCGGGTGGGAATCACCGACTTTGCCCAGGACGCCCTTGGGGATGTCGTTTACGCCCAGATGCCCGAAGTCGGCACGAAGATTACGGCAAACGAAGTGGTGGGCGAGGTCGAGTCCACCAAAAGTGTGAGCGACATCTACGCCCCCGTTTCCGGCGAGGTTGTGGCCCGGAACGACTCCCTGGACAGCGATTCGGCCCTGATCAACACCGATCCGTACGGCGACGGCTGGCTCATCGAGGTCAAACTCGCCGAACCTGACGCCGTTGAGTCCCTGCTCAGTGCATCCGAGTACGAACAACAGGTAGGCTAAAGCTAACCGGGAATTCCGGTCCGGCCCCGCGCCGCAGGCACAGCGTCTCCGCACGTCAGCGCCGGGATCGGGTGCCGGCGCCGGACCTGCTGGCAGGGCCGGGGAGTAAACGTTGGTTGCGGGTTTGATGCCCGCAACGTCAAAGAGGAGGAATCCATGGCTGGCCACAGACACAACCCTGCCGATGGGGATTACGGCACGGGTGCGGCTAAGGCGTCGGAGACCACCTCGATCCATCTCACCCCCGTCACCGATGAACCCACCATCGCCCCGAGGCTGTCCTTTGACGAGCGCAACTCGGTAGAAGCCCTGCCTGCCGGCTCGGCGCTGCTCGTGGCCCACAGCGGCCCGAATGCCGGCGCCCGGTTCCTGCTGGATTCGGACGTGACCACTGCAGGCCGCCACCCGGACGCGGATATCTTCCTTGACGACGTCACGGTTTCGCGCCGCCACGTCGAATTCCGGCGGACGGCCCGCAGCTTCGAAGTCGTGGACAAGAACAGCCTCAACGGCACGTACGTCAACCACGACCGTGTGGACCGCGTGGAGTTGAAGTCCGGCAGCGAAGTCCAGATCGGCAAGTTCCGCCTCACCTTCTACCTGAGCCCTGCCACGGCTGCAGGCCGCAGCTGAACCGGGGACCGCTGCCTGTGGCAATGGCACAACCGGAACGCCGGGGCCCCCAGGTCCTGAACATTGGCGAAGTCCTCGCCCAGCTGAGCGCCGACTTCCCGGGCATGACTGCGTCGAAGATCCGGTTCCTTGAGGAAAAGGGACTGATCAACCCCCGGCGCACTCCTGCCGGGTACCGGCAGTATTCCGACGGCGACGTGGAGCGGCTGCGCTTCGTGCTGGCCCTGCAGCGGGACCAGTACCTGCCCCTGAAAGTCATCAAGGACTACCTTGACGCCATCGACAGGGGAGAGCGGCCGGAGAACCTGCCGCCCGGCGTCGTGGTTTCCCCGCGCATTGTCTCGGACGAACTGGCCGCCGAGTTGCAGAACCGCGGCCGGAAGCTGAGCGAGGAACAGCTGCGGACCGAATCCGGCGCCAGCGTGCCCCTGCTGCAGTCACTCCTGAGCTTTGGCCTCATCAGCCACAGCAACGGCCAGTTCGACGAACATGCCCTCCAGGTGGCCCGCGCCTGCGTCCAGCTGGAAAGCCACGGCCTGGAACCCCGGCATCTGCGGCCCTTCCAGGCAGCGGCCGAACGTGAATTCGGCCTGGTGGAACGCGCCGTGGCGCCGCTTGCCTCGCGCAAGGACTCCGCATCACAAGCACGTGCGGCGGAGGCCGCCCGCGAGATCAGCGACCTCTGCCTCACCCTGCACCGGGCCCTGGTGCAGGACCACATCTCACGCATGGACATCTGATGATCGAAGTCGAGATTGTAGGCGTTCGCATCGAACTGCCTTCCAACCAGCCGTTGGTCCTGCTCAAGGAGATGCATGGCGAACGCCACGTCCCCATCTGGATCGGCACGCCGGAAGCCAGTGCCATCGCGCTTGCCCAGCAGGGCGTGGTCCCGCCCCGCCCCATGACGCATGATCTCCTGGTGGACGTCGTGGAGTCATTGGGCCACTCCGTCGTCAGCGTCAACATCGTTGCGGTGGAGGACAACATCTTCTACGGACAGCTGCAGTTCGAGAACGGCACGACGGTGAGCTCCAGGGCTTCGGATGCGCTTGCGGTGGCGCTGCGCGCAAAGTGCCGGATCTGGTGCGCCGATTCGGTCATGGATGAGGCCGGCGTCCGCATTACCGAACACGACGAGGGCGAGGACGCGGAGCCGGGCCCCACCGTGGATGAGGAGCGCGAACTGCGCCGCTTCCGCGAGTTCCTTGACGACGTCGAACCCGAGGATTTCGACGGCTAAGGTCACGTTAAGGTTAAAGTTAAGCCTGAAAGTTTCGACACGCCTCTTCCAAGGCCCGAAGGTCTTTGACCTCGGGACCCGCCGGGCCTAACGTCGAAGTATCAAGTTCCCTTGCTTACGGCAGCCGCGCAAGTCACACTGGAAAGTGCGCCCCGCGGAAAAATTACACCCATGGTCTTCATGCCAAGGCCGCCGTATCAGTTCCGGGGAGCGTACGACAAGGAGGATCCAGGTGAGTCCCAAAGGCGAAGCAGGCGGGCTGAAACAGCCCACGGCTGGTGTTGCTGTGCCCGTGAGCGGTGCCCAGGGCCTCCTGTTCACCGAGGACCTGCCCGTACTGGACGAGGACGCCGGCTACCGTGGGCCCACGGCCTGCAAGGCAGCAGGCATCACCTACCGCCAGCTTGATTACTGGGCCCGCACGGGCCTGGTTGAGCCCGCCGTGCGCGGCGCGGCAGGATCCGGCTCGCAGCGGCTGTACGGATTCCGCGACATCCTGGTGCTCAAGGTGGTCAAGCGGCTCCTCGACACCGGCGTATCCCTCCAGCAGATCCGCACCGCCGTGGAACACCTTCGGGAACGCGGCGTCGAGGACCTGGCGCAGATTACGCTGATGAGCGACGGCGCCAGCGTCTACGAGTGCACGTCCGCCGACGAAGTCATTGACCTGGTACAGGGCGGCCAGGGCGTTTTTGGTATCGCCGTCGGGCGGGTATGGCGCGAGGTGGAAGGAAGCCTGGCATCCCTGCCCAGCGAGCACGCCGCCGAGCAGTCCTTTCCGGACGACGAACTGAGCAAGCGGCGGGCCGCCCGCAAGATCAGCTGACGCTTTAACTGCAGAGGCCGCCCCTTGGAGGGCGGCCTCTGCAGTTAACGGGACGTTCTAGCGGGTGCGGCTGCGCAGGCCCTTGCCGGCTGCCATCAGGTTGGACAAGAGCTCGTCAAACAATCCGGCCGCGGACTTTGCCGAGTCCCCGGGCCAGTGGTGGACGGGGTGGGCTGCACCCTGGATCTGTTGCCAGTTGGCCTGCTCGGGAATGCGCGGGCTTAGCAGGAGTTCGCCGAACATGGACTCCATCTCGGCCAGGCGGTAGGTGTGCTCGGAAGAGCCGCTGCGGACGCGGTTGGCCACGATGCCCGCCGGCGACAGGTTGGGCGCAAATTCCTGCTTGAACAGCTGGATGGCCCGCATGGTGCGTTCCGTGCCGGCCACCGAGAACAGGCCGGGTTCGGCAACCAGGGCAACCTTGTCGCTGGCGGCCCACGCCATGCGCGTCAGGCCATTGAGGGACGGCGGGCAATCGATGAGGACCAGCTGGTAATCGTCGGCGCCGGCGAGCACGGCGGAAAGCCTGCGGAGGTCGCGGCGGCCAAGGTCCGGCCGGTCGTAGATTCCGGTGTAGGCAGAGCCGACGGCGACATCCAGTACGGCGCGCCCGGCACCGTCTGGCGGGGTCCGGTCAGCCCAGCTGCTGCGCACCACGTTCTCGGCCAGTTTCGCCCTGCGGGGGCTCTTCAACATCCTGCCGATATCCAACTGGTCGCCCGGCTGTACGCCGAGGGCCGTCGTGGCGTCGGCGTGCGGATCGAGGTCCACCACCAGCGTGGGAACTCCGGCGGCCAGCGCCGCAGACGCCAATCCTGTGGTGACGGAAGTCTTGCCGACTCCACCCTTGAGGCTGCTGATGCTGACTACTTGCACTTGAGAGACCAAAACCTAACGCCGGATGCCGTGTTGGGGGTAATGTTTGCCTCGGCAGAGCCGAAGCCGGACGGTCCTGCCGCCCTACTCATCATATGTTGATGCGTCGGCGAATCCTGCTTTACCGGGCGTCGGCATGGCACCGGCTGTGGTGCCGGGGCGGTTTCCGCCAGGCAGGCTGAAAGCGATCAGGACATGACGGGAAAATCTGTGACTGGGGCCACAAAGATTTGTGTTTGTCCTTGTAGGTCCTAGACACTGTGACCACTCATCGATCCACCCCGCAATGATGCAGGAGAAGCATGTTTTCCAAAATTCTGGTGGCCAACCGCGGTGAAATCGCGATCAGGGCCTTCCGCGCCGGCTACGAGCTTGGCGCCAAGACCGTTGCCGTTTTTCCCCAAGAGGACCGAAACTCGATCCACCGCCAGAAAGCGGACGAGGCGTACCTGATCGGCGAGGAAGGCCATCCCGTCCGGGCGTACCTTGACGTGGCTGAGATGGTCCGGGTCGCCAAGGAGTCCGGCGCGGACGCCATCTACCCGGGTTATGGCTTCCTGTCCGAAAACCCTGACCTGGCCCGGGCGGCAAAGGAAGCCGGTATCACCTTCGTGGGCCCGCCGGCCGAGGTGCTGGAGCTTGCCGGCAACAAGGTGGCCGCGTTGAAGGCGGCCCGCGAGGCGGGTGTGCCGGTCCTGAAGTCCAGCGAGCCGTCCAAGGACCTGGACGAGCTCCTGGCTGCGGCCGATGAGATCGGATTCCCCATCTTCGCCAAGGCTGTGGCCGGCGGCGGCGGCCGCGGCATGCGGCGGGTGGATACCCGGGAGGCCCTGCCTGAGGCCCTTAAGTCCGCCATGCGCGAAGCGGACGCCGCCTTCGGTGACCCCACCATGTTCCTGGAGCAGGCGGTCCTGCGCCCGCGGCACATCGAAGTCCAGATCCTCGCGGACGCCGAGGGCAATGTCATGCACCTTTTCGAGCGTGACTGTTCCATCCAGCGGCGGCACCAGAAGGTCATCGAGATCGCTCCGGCGCCCAACCTGGACGAGGGCATCCGCCAGGCCCTTTACCGCGATGCCGTGAAGTTCGCCAAGGCATTGAACTATGTCAACGCCGGCACCGTCGAGTTCCTCGTGGACACCGAGGGTGAGCGGGCAGGCCAGCATGTCTTCATCGAAATGAACCCTCGCATCCAGGTGGAGCACACGGTCACCGAGGAAGTCACGGACGTGGACCTGGTCCAGGCCCAGATGCGGATCGCCTCGGGCGAGACCCTCGCCGACCTGGGCCTCTCACAGGACACGGTCAAGCTTCGCGGCGCCGCGCTGCAGAGCCGCATCACCACCGAGGATCCCGCCAACGGTTTCCGGCCCGACGTCGGAAAGATCACCGGTTACCGCTCGGCCGGCGGCGCCGGTGTACGGCTGGACGGCGGCACGGTCTACTCCGGTGCTGAGATCAGCCCACACTTCGACTCCATGCTGGTCAAGCTCACCTGCCGCGGCAGGGACTACCCGGCAGCCGTTGCCCGTGCCCGCCGTGCCCTGGCCGAATTCCGCATCCGCGGTGTCTCCACGAACATCCCCTTCCTGCAGGCCGTGCTGGATGACCCGGACTTCATCGCCGGGGATGTGGCCACCAACTTCATCGACCAGCGACCGGAGCTGCTCAAGGCCCGCGTCTCGGCCGACCGCGGCACCAAGCTCCTCACCTGGCTGGCCGACGTCACCGTCAACAAGCCCAACGGCGAACTGGCAGTGCACTCCAATCCCGCCCTCAAGCTGCCCGACGTCAAAGGCAAACAGGCAGCACCGGGTTCACGCCAGAAACTCCTTGAGCTGGGCCCGGAAGGCTTCGCGAGGGCGCTGCGTGAGCAGAATGCGGTCGCCGTCACCGACACCACCTTCCGTGACGCGCACCAGTCCCTGCTGGCCACCCGCGTCCGCACGCGGGACCTCGTTGCCGCCGGTCCTGCCGTCACGGCGCTCCTTCCGCAGCTGCTGTCCGTAGAGGCGTGGGGTGGAGCAACTTATGACGTCGCACTGCGCTTCCTCGGCGAGGACCCGTGGGACCGGCTCGCTGCCCTGCGTGCCGCCATGCCGAACGTCTGCATCCAGATGCTGCTGCGCGGCCGGAACACCGTTGGCTACACGCCTTACCCGGAAGAGGTGACTGAGGCGTTCGTCAACGAGGCCGCGGCCACGGGCATCGACATCTTCCGTATCTTCGACGCCCTGAACGACGTCAGCCAGATGGCACCTGCCATCCGCGCCGTCCGTGCCACCGGCACCGCCGTCGCCGAAGTGGCCCTCTGCTACACCGGGGACATGCTGGACCCGGACGAGAAGCTGTACACCCTGGACTACTACCTGGGGTTGGCGCAGAAGATCGTCGACGCCGGTGCCCACATCCTGGCCATTAAGGACATGGCCGGCCTGCTGCGTCCTGCAGCCGGGGCCAAACTGGTCGCAGCCCTCCGCGAACGGTTCGACCTGCCGGTCCACCTTCACACACACGACACCGCGGGCGGCCAGCTGGCCACACTCCTGGCAGCCGTCGACGCGGGTGTGGACGCCGTGGATGTGGCCTCCGCCTCCCTGGCCGGCACCACAAGCCAGCCCTCGGCGTCGGCCCTTGTTGCCGCTCTTGCCCACACTCCGCGGGACACCGGCCTCAGCCTCGACGCCGTGAGCTCGCTCGAGCCCTACTGGGAAGCCGTGCGGCGCGTCTACGCACCGTTCGAGTCCGGCCTGCCGGGCCCCACCGGCCGCGTGTACAAGCACGAGATCCCGGGCGGCCAGCTGTCCAACCTGCGCCAGCAGGCCATGGCACTGGGGCTGGGGGAGCGCTTCGAAGCCATCGAGGACATGTACACCGCAGCGGACCGCATCCTGGGCCACCTGGTCAAGGTGACGCCGTCCTCCAAGGTGGTGGGCGATCTCGCCCTGCACCTGGTGGGCCTCAATGCCGATCCCGCAGATTTTGAGGCGAACCCGCAGAACTACGACATCCCGGATTCCGTGATCGGATTCCTGTCCGGCGAGCTCGGTGATCCTCCCGGAGGCTGGCCGGAGCCCTTCCGCACTAAGGCCCTCCAGGGCCGCAGCGTGAAGGTCCGCGACGTCGAGCTCAGCGCCGAGGACAGCGCCGCGCTGAAGTCCGATTCGAAGACCCGCCAGCACACGCTGAACCGGCTGCTCTTCGACGGGCCCACCAAGGACTACCTGAAGAGCGTGGAGACGTACGGCAACATTTCCGTTCTGGACACCCGCGACTACCTTTACGGGCTCCAGCGCGGAACCGAGCATGAGATCCAGCTGGAGCGTGGTGTCCGGCTGATCGCTTCCCTGGAGGCCGTCTCGGAGCCGGATGAAAAGGGCATGCGCACCGTCATGTGCACCCTCAATGGCCAGTCCCGTCCGGTCGTGGTGCGCGACCGTTCTGTGGTGAGCAACGTCAAGGCCGCCGAGAAAGCCGATCCCGCCCAGCCCGGCCAGGTCGCCGCACCGTTCGCCGGTGCCGTCACGGTCACGGTCAAGCCCGGCGACACCCTGAAGGCAGGAGACACGGTGGCAACCATCGAGGCCATGAAGATGGAAGCATCCATCACGACGCCGGTGGGCGGCAAGGTTGCCCGCCTCGCCATCTCAGCCGTGGAGCAGGTCCAGGGCGGAGACCTCCTGCTGGTCATCGAACAGTAAGCCGAGGCTGCACGCCAGAGACACAAAGAGGGCCGCTCCCCAAGCATGGGGAGCGGCCCTTCCGTACTCTGGCGGCCCGCGGTAGAGGCGGGGCCCGATCCTCTGCGTGCTATTCCCCACGCCCCGCTGAGGCCGCTTCGCGGCGAGCGGGGGCGTAAGGCCCCTTTTACGCACGCTGCCGGACCGGGCCCCGCCTCTTCTGATGCCTCGCTACGAGCGCGGGGCGGAGTACATCTCTTCGATGACGGTTTCGAAGTCCTTCATGACCTGGGCCCGCTTCACCTTCATCGAGGGGGTCAGGTGTCCGGAAGCCTCCGTGAAATCTGCCGGGACGATGCGGAAGGACTTGATGGCCTCGGCTTGTGAGACCGACGTGTTTGCTGCGGTGACCAGGTCCTGCACTGCTGCCTTGACCACCGGATTGTCCGCAGCCTGCTCCAGGGTGGTGTCCGCCGGAAGGCCGTGGCGCTGGAGCCAGCCCGGAAGGGCCTCCTGGTCGAGGGTCACCAGTGCTCCGATGAAGGGCCTGTTGTCGCCCACCACCAGGACCTGCGACACCAGGGCATCCGCGCGGATCTGGTCTTCAAGCAACGCGGGGATGACGTTCTTGCCGCCGGCGGTGACGATGATCTCCTTCTTGCGGCCGGTGATCCAGACGAAGCCTTCGTCGTCCAGCCGGCCGATGTCACCGGTGTGGAACCAGCCGTCGGAGAACGCATCCGCTGTCAGGTCCTCCCGCCGGTAGTAGCCCCGCATGACGCAGACTCCCTTGGCCAGGATCTCGCCGTCGTCGGCAATCTTTACGGCATTTCCGGGGAGGGGCTTGCCCACCGAGCCGATCTTGATGCGTGACGGTGTGTTCACCGTGATGGGGGCCGTGGTTTCGGTCAGGCCGTAGCCTTCCAGCACCTGCAGTCCGATGCCCTGGAAGAAGTGCCCCAGCCGTTCGCCAAGGGGGCCGCCGCCGGATACCGCGTGGGCGACGTGTCCGCCCATGGCCGCCCGCAACTTGCCGTAGACCAGTTTGTCGAACAAGGCGTGCCGGAGCTTCAGGCCAAGCCCCACCCGTCCGTCCTGGCGGGCTTTGGAAAATGCGATGGCCGTTTCGGCGGCCCGGTGGAAGATGGCGCCCTTGCCGCCGTCCTCGGCCTTCGTCAACGCGGAGTTGTAGACCTTTTCGAAGACCCTGGGCACCGCCAGGATGAACGTCGGTTCGTAGCTTTGCAGGTCGGCCAGAAGGTTCTTGATGTCCGGTGTATGGGCCACGGTGGTTCCCGCAGCCATGGCAAGCACTGAGATAAAGCGGGCAAACACGTGGGCCAGCGGCAGGAACATGATGGTCTTGGCGTTCTCGTGGACAATGTCGCCGATGATGGACAGTGCGTTGTCCGAGAGTTCAACGAAGTTGCCGTGCGTTAGCTCGCAGCCCTTGGGGCGCCCCGTGGTTCCGGACGTGTAAATGATCGTGGCAACGTCGTTGAGGCCGGCTGCACTGCGGCGCGATTCCAGTTCTTCGTCACTGACGTCCCTGCCGGCGTCGCGAAGGCTGTCCAGGCCTTGGCCCTCGAGCTGCCACACGTGCTGCACGGCCGTAAGGCCCTCGGCCGTGACCGCCTGGCGGATGACGTTCTCGTGGTGGGCAGACTCGCCGAACGCGGCCACGGCACCGGAATCGCCCAGATTCCAGGCAACCTGGGAGGGGGAGGAGGTTTCATAGATGGGCACCGACACGGCACCCGCGAACCAGATGGAGAAGTCAACAAGTGCCCACTCATAACGGGTGCGGGACATGATGCCAACGCGGTCACCGGCACCGACTCCACTGGCGATGAGCCCCTTGGCCAGGGCCTTCACGTCGGCAAGGAATTCGGTAGCGGGCACGTCACGCCACGAGCCTGCTGAGTCCAGGCGCGAAAACAGTGCCGGGTTGCCGGGCTTGGCCGCCTGCCGCAAGACCAGATCGGTGATGTTGGTTTCGGGTGGGACAACAACCAGGGGCGGAACACTGAATTCGCGCACTATAGCTCCTTTGATATCTGAAGTCCCGCGCAGGGGTTTGCCTAAAGACTAGTACCCCTGCCGGTACTGTGCAGTACACAAACCTACTGGCGAGTAACTTAGCAGTCAATGGACCCGGCGTGCGGAGCTTCATGTCAAGACAATCCTTGCGCCCGCCTAGAATGGTGCACTATGTACGGACCCTCGTCCGGCGATCAGGCCGGCCCCCTCAAAAGACCAGCGCCCTGGCGCCGCCGTCCCGCCGCGCACCGTGCCGGACAGCTGCACGGGGGTGTCGGCGGGCACCTTCGCCTCGGCCGCAAGGGGCTCGCCATCGGGATAGACATCGGGGGAACCAAGGTAGCCGCCGGCGTCGTGGACGCCGAAGGCAGGATCCTCAGTGAGGCACGCCGTTCCACCCCGGGAACTGATCCACGGGCGGTGGAGCAGGTCATCGTGGAACTGGTGGCGGAACTGGGCCGGGGGCATCGCATCTGGTCCGTGGGCATTGGCGCTGCCGGGTGGATGGACCTGGCCGGCGGCACTGTGCTCTTCAGCCCGCACCTGGCCTGGCGCAACGAACCGCTGCGTGAGAACCTCCAGCGGCTCCTCCGCCGTCCGGTGCTGCTGACCAACGACGCCGACGCTGCGGCGTGGGCCGAGTGGCGCTTCGGCGCCGGGCAGGGGGAGGACCGGCTGGTCTGCATCACGCTGGGCACCGGCATCGGGGGCGCCATGGTGATGGACGGCAGGGTGGAACGCGGCCGGTTCGGCGTGGCAGGAGAGTTCGGCCACCAGATCATCGTGCCCGGTGGCCACCGTTGCGAATGCGGCAACCGCGGATGCTGGGAACAGTACGCGTCCGGCAACGCGCTGGGCCGGGAAGCCAGGCTCCTTGCCCGGTCGAATTCGCCGATGGCCCAGGACCTGCTGGCAGCCGTGGGCGGCCATCCCGACGCCATCACCGGAGCCGTCGTGACCGAACTGGCACTGGCCGGAGACCCCGCCTCACGGGAGTTGATCGAGGAAGTCGGCGAATGGCTCGGTTTGGGGCTTGCCAACCTGGCGGCGGCGCTGGACCCGGGCCTCTTCGTGATCGGCGGCGGGCTGTGCTCAGCAGGTGACCTGCTCGTGGAACCGGCACGCAAAGCGTTCGCCCGGAACCTGACGGGCCGCGGCTTCCGTCCGGCCGCGGGGATCGAACTGGCAGCCCTCGGCCCCAACGCCGGCCTTATCGGCGCCGCCGACCTTTCGCGCGTAAGCAGCCGGGTCCACGGTTGACGACGGCGGCGGGACGGCGGGAAAGACGCTAGACCCGTGCGCCGTCGTCGTCCCCGTTCTTCTCGTCGGGCAGCTTCATGATCAGGTACACCGTCCCCAGCACGAACGCGGCAACAATGCCGACGAGGGCCAGCAGGGGCGCGGTGCGCCAGAACATCGCCGACAGCAGCAGGGCCACGGGTCCGCCTACGGCCCCGAGCCACGCCAGCATAGTCAGGGGATCCGTGCCGGCCAGGCTCGGCGGCTCCTCCGGCACGAACTCCTCGCCGTCGTCGTCCACCGCATAGTCCCGCGGTCCCTCCGGAGATTCGTCTGCCGTGTGGGCGTTCGGCCCGTCTCCCGCCGCCTGGCGCTGCGCTGCCGACAGTTCGGCGGGCGGCGTCCCCGCCAGGCCCAGGGGATCGAAGTCGCGGAAGGAGGGCGGCACCGGCGTTTCCGGCGCAGCGGGTGCCGTCCCGATGGGCAACTGCTCTCCGGTTACCGGGGAATCGGGGCGAATGGCCACAGTATCCGATTCGAGCCGTGCCACCAGGTCCAGCCACACGGCGTCGTCCTGGTTGGCACCCTGGTCCGGCTGGCCGGAGTCAGGCCTGTTCACTGCGGACCTCCTGTCCCGGTTCCGCCGGATTCTCCGGGCCGGACTCCAGCACCCGCCGGATAAAGTCCACCGACCCCTCGAAAATGCGGTCGGCGTCGTTATCCAGGGTGGCGACGTGGTAGCTGTTCTCAAGCCGCACCACTTCCAGGGGAGCGTGTGCCAGCCAGCGCCGAAGAACCTCCATGCTCGCGTCAGACACCACATGGTCCACGTCGGAACGGTACACCTGGACAGGTGCCGTGACCCGGGGGAGGAGCCGGACCGTGTCCTTGAACATCTTGTTGAGCTCATGCGCCGCGGCCACGGGGGTGCGGGCATAGGCGCCCTCGTCCACCCCTGCCTTGAGGATGTCATTGCCAATTGAGGGTGTGCTCTTCAACACCAGCTTGAGGAGTCCGGCCAGGGACGCCCGGGGATCGTCAATCACCAGGGCGGGGTTTACCAGAAGCACTCCGGCGACCGGGCGGGTGGCGGCGATGCGCAGGGCCAGGGCCCCGCCCATGCTCAGGCCCGCCGCGAAGACCTGGTCGCACTCGGCATCCAGTTCCAGGAAGGCGTCATCCAGGGAGCCGTGCCATTGCTGCCAGCGTGTCCGCGCGAGGTCCTGCCACCGGGTCCCATGGCCCGGCAGCAGTGGCATCCGGACGGCAAAACCAGCCGCGGCAAATGCCCTGGCCCAGGCACGCAGCCCATGGGGGCTTCCCGTGAAGCCGTGGGAAAGGACGACGCCCGCACGTGGCCCTTCGCCGCTGAAGGCGCTGCTGAAGGGGCTGTGGTCCGGAACGGACGTCATGTCGTCTCCAAAGTGCTGGTGCGGCGGGCGTGGGCGGCGAAGAAATCTGCCGAGCTGGTGAAGATTTTGGGCGCGTCAACGTCCAGAGTAGCCACATGCCCGCTGCTGGCAAGGCCGGTCACCTCCACGAGGTTCCGGCCCAGCCCTTTGCGCAGCAGTGCCAGCGACGTCGGCGGAACAACGGCGTCGGTGCGCGACTTGAAGACCTGGACGGGGGCGTCCACGCGGGGCAGCCCCCGCACCGCTGCCCCGAAGAGTTTCTTGAGCTCATGCACGGCAGCCAGCGGAGTCAGTGAATAGTCGCCGTCGTCCGTGGCTGGTGCCCCGGTCTGGTCCTCCTGGATGGGGATGGTGGTCCGCTGGAAGTATTTAAGGAGGCCGATGATCCGCACGCGCCGGTCATAAAAGCTCAGGCCGGGGTTGACCACGCTGACCCCTGCGACGGGGTGGCGGGACGCGGCGAGCAGCGCGATGGCGCCGCCCATCGACAGTCCCGCGGTGAAACAGGCGTCGGTCCGCCCTGCCAGCTCGAGGAATGACTCCTCGTAGCTGCGGTACCAGTCCTTCCACCCTGTCCGTGCAAGCTGGCGCCAGTCCGTGCCGTGCCCGGGCAGCAGGGGTACGGACACCGCATACCCCAGCTCCGCCAGGTGCTGCGCCCACGGCAGGATGCTCAACGGGCTGCCTGTGAATCCGTGGCAGATGGCCACTCCAATGCCGGCATTGGCGCCGTGGCCTGGATAGCTGAAAGCGGCCGGACGGGACGGGATGCTGCTTTCAGTCATGACTCCATCGTGTCACTGTTCCAGCCAAATCTCACTAGAGTAGGGTTGCATTGAATCGCTGGCCAGGCCCGATGCAGGGCCAGGGGGCTGCCTTCCGGAGAGGTTCACCACGTGTTCTATTGGGTCATGAAAAGGATCTTCCTCGGTCCGGTGATCAAGCTGCTGTTCCGGCCCTGGGTCAAGGGCCTGGACAATATTCCGGCGCAGGGGGCCGCCATCATCGCCTCCAACCACCTGTCATTTTCCGATTCCATCTTCATGCCGCTCATGGTGCGGCGGCCCGTGGTCTTCCTGGCCAAATCGGAATACTTCACGGGCACGGGAATCAAGGGCAGGCTTACGGCTGCGTTCTTCCGCCTCACCAACCAGTTGCCCATGGACCGGTCCGGAGGCGCTGCCTCCGCCGCATCTTTGAACGCCGGCATGGAAGTACTCAGCGGAGGCGGCCTGCTGGGCATTTACCCGGAGGGCACACGCAGCCCCGACGGGCGGTTGTACCGCGGCAAGGTGGGTGTGGCCAGGCTGGCCCTGCAGGCCGGCGTCCCAGTGATTCCGGTAGCCATGATCGGCACTGACAAGGTCCAGCCCATCGGCAAGCGGCTGCCAAACATCCGGAGGATAGGAATGATCTTCGGCGAACCGCTGGACTTCAGCCAATACCGGGAGCAGGCGGAGGACAGGACAGTCCAGCGCAAGGTCACGGATGAGATCATGTCCAACCTGTTGAAGCTGTCCGGGCAGGAATACGTGGATGAATATGCCGCGGTGGTGAAGCTGCGGCTCGCCGGCAAGCCCGGCGAATCAGTCGCCGCAGCCGAGCCACTCGCCGCTCCCGTGGCTGCCGAGGGCAAATTCGTCCAGGACGCCGGTTCCCGCAGCCCGGCCGCCGGGGACCCCGGTGTGGAGGACGACGCCGGCACATCAGCGGCAGGGTAGCGCAACCTTCGGCGGGACGCACCACGGTTGTGACGGAGGGAGCAGGCAGCGTGACGGCCCGGTGCCCGGCGGCCCCGCCCTCACGTTAGTCTTAGAGGGTGACTGAGCTATCTGCAAAACCCGCCTTTTCGCTGTCCAGCACCGCCCAGAGCGGAGCCGCCAACTATCCCGGACTGGACGACTGGCGGGACCTTCCCATCTCCCAGCAGCCCAGTTGGCAGGACCGGGATGTTTTTGAGGCTTCGGTGAAGGAACTGTCCGTCCTCCCGCCGCTGGTGTTCGCCGGCGAAGTGGACGTCCTGCGTGAGCGCCTCGCTGCTGCCGCCCAGGGCAAGGCGTTCCTGCTGCAGGGCGGCGACTGCGCCGAAACCTTCGAGGCCGCCACGGCTGACAAGATCAGCGCCCGCGTCAAGACCATCCTCCAGATGGCGGTGGTGCTCACCTACGGCGCAGCGATGCCCGTGATCAAGATGGGCAGGATGGCGGGCCAGTTCGCCAAGCCCCGTTCCTCCAACGACGAAACCCGTGACGGGGTCACCCTGCCTGCCTACCGCGGCGACATCGTCAACGGCTACGACTTCACCCCCGAGTCGCGCGGTCACGACGCGTCCAGGATGCTGCGTGCCTACCACACCTCGGCGTCCACGCTGAACCTGATCCGGGCCTTCACGCAGGGCGGCTTCGCGGACCTGCGCTCGGTGCACCAGTGGAACAAGGGCTTCACTGAGAATCCGGCCCATGCCCGTTACGAGTCGCTGGCCCGGGACATCGACCGGGCCATCAAGTTCATGGCGTCCTGCGGGGCCGATTTCGAAGCACTCAAGCGGGTGGAGTTCTTCGCAAGCCACGAGGCGCTGCTGCTTGATTACGAACGCGCCCTGACCCGCATCGACTCCCGCACCGGCTTCCCGTACGACACCTCGGCGCACTTCCTCTGGATCGGGGAGCGCACCCGGGAGCTGGACCACGCCCACGTCGACTTCCTTTCACGGGTGCGCAACCCCATCGGCGTCAAGCTCGGGCCGTCCACCACCGGTGATGACGCCCTCCGCCTCATCGACAAGCTGGACCCGGAGCGCGAACCCGGCCGGCTCACTTTCATCACCCGCATGGGCGCCGCCAACATCCGCGAAAAGCTCCCCGCCGTCGTCGAAAAGGTCACCGCTTCCGGCGCCCAGGTCCTCTGGGTCACGGACCCCATGCACGGCAACACCGTCACGTCTCCCAACGGCTACAAGACGCGTAATTTCGACGACGTCATTGACGAGGTGCGCGGCTTCTTCGAGGTGCACCACGGGCTGGGGACGGTGCCGGGCGGCCTGCACGTCGAGATGACCGGCGACGACGTTGCCGAGTGCCTCGGCGGCGCGGACCCGATCGACCAGGAGGCCTTCCTGGACCGCTACGAGTCAGTCTGCGATCCCCGCCTGAACCACATGCAGTCCCTTGAGATGGCGTTCCTGGTGGCCGGCGCCCTCGCCAAGCACTAGGGACTTACCCAAATACACCACCAGGGAAAGGGTGGGCCGGCGGCGCCGGCCCACCCTTTCCCTGCATGCCGTGGCTACACCACGGTGATGGTGATGACCGAGCCCTCCGGAACTTCCCTGTTCACCGGCGACTGGTCACGGACCGTGCCGAAAAAGCCGCCCAGGATGTTGTTCACGTTGACTTGGAAACCCAGGGCCTCCAGCGCCTTGCGGGCTTCGGCTGCCTGCTTGCCGATGTAGCTTGGCACCGCCACCATTTTGGGGCCCTTGGAAACGGTCAGGGTGACAGTGCCGCCACGGGTCAGTGTCCCGTTGGCAGGGGACTGGCTGACGACGGCGCCCGCCGGGATCTTCCGGTCGAATACTTTCTCCGGGGCGACTTCGGCCGTGAGGCCTGCTGCCTTGACCGCGGCCACGGCGTCATCGGCTGACTTCCCAACCACCGAGGGGACGGGGATGGGCTGCGGGCCCTTGGAAACAACAATCGCTACGGGTGTACCGTGCCGGGCTGGGGTGCCGGCAGCAGGGTCCTGCGACAGGACGGTGCCGGCTGCTGTCTTGTCGTCGAATTGTTCAGTGACAGTGCCTAATGCCATTTGGTCGGCATTGAGGGAGTTCTTCGCCTCCGCCAGGGTTCCGCCGGTGAGTTTGGGCAAAGGAAAGAGCTGGGGGCCTTTTGAAACCAGCAGGGAGACGGGCTGGAACTTCCGGATTTCCGTCCCTGCGGCGGGCTCCGTGCCTACCACCAGTCCTGTAGGCACCTGGTCGTCGAAGACGTCGCTCGTGGTGGACCGGAAGCCCACCCCGCCCAGCAACTGCTGGGCCTGGGCCACCGTCTTGTTGGCGACGGCCGGTATGGCGGCGGCAGCCCCCGGTCCCATTCCGAAGAACCATCCGGCACCCGTGGCCAGGAGTGCGGCGATGATGAGGACCAGGACCCACAGGATGCCGCGGCGGCGGGGATTCCCCTCGCGCAGGGAGCGCACGGGCGTAGCGGCGGCCAGTGCGCGGAGTTTCTCGTCTTCCTTGTCCGCCCGGCGTTGGGCCCGCTTGCCCAGCCGGGGCGGCGGGGGAGACCATCCGCTGTCAGCATCGTCGTCGTCGGGCAGTGCCAGCCCGGGACGCCGCTGGTAGTCCACCTCGGCGGCCGGCCCGGCCTCTACCGGCCCGGCCAGTGCCCCCGGCTGCCGTCCCGGCGGGTAGGCAGGCGCGGCGGGACGGGAGGGAGGCATCAGCGTTGTGGGGTTGCTGCGGCGGGCAAGGACCTCCGTCTGGTGCTGGGAAGTGGCGGCAGCGGCGGCAGGAGGCTGCAGGTCCAGTTCGGCATCAGTGAGGTTGGTCCGGATGTGGCGCAGTTCCTGCAGCAGCGCATTGCCGTCCACCGGCCGGTTCTCCGGATCATTGGCAGTACACCACTGCACCAGTTCGTCCACTTCCCCGGCGAGCCCCGGAACCAGGGCCGATGGAGGGCCCACCGTTCCGTTGACATGCTGGTAGGCCACCTGGATAGGGACTTCACCCTCAAACGGCTGCCTGCCGGTCAGCATCTCGTACAGCATGATGCCCACGGAATAGACGTCACTGCGCGCGTCCGCCGGCTTGCCCAGCACCAGTTCCGGCGAGATGTAGGCCACGGTTCCGATCAGTGCCCCGGTGCTGGTTGAGCTGGTGACGGCGCGGGCCAGCCCGAAGTCACCAATCTTGATCCTGCCGTCATCGGCGATCAGCACATTCTCCGGTTTCACGTCACGGTGGATGAAACCGGCGGCGTGCGCCGCGCCCAGTCCCTCCACCACCGGATCGATCAGTGCCAGTGCCAGCCGGGGTGGCAGGGCGCCCCGGTCCCTGAGGACGTCCCTCAGCGTGTGGCCTTTGATGTATTCCATGACGAGGTAGGCCGTGGTGCCGTCGTTGCCCTGATCCAGGACGCCCACCACGTGCGGATGCGACAGCCGGGCGGCCGCCTTCGCCTCCCGGCCCAGCCTGTCCAGGAAGTTTTCGTCAGCAGCGAGGTGGGGGTGCAGCACCTTCAGTGCCACCTCACGGTCCAGCCTTTGGTCCACGGCCAGGTAGACAGTGGACATTCCGCCACGGGCAAGCCTGGAGGTGACTGCATAGCGGTTGTCCACCAGGGTCCCTGCAACTGGGTCTGAGACGTGTTCCTGCACCTTACGATCCTAATCCCGCAGCAAAACGCATCCGACACGAAAACGGGTCCGAACCGGTAACGGTTCGGACCCGCACTCAGGAACTGGCCTGTGGCCGGTTCAGCTGAAGTTTTTCTGGTGCGCCTTGATGGCAGCGAGGTACGCCTTGGTGTCGTCGTACATGCCGTACTTGCTCACCGAGTATTGGCCCTGGTAGTAGCCCGCGATGGCGGTGTCCTGGTCCTTGCTGGTAGCCAGCAACTGCCGGATGATGGCCACGCCGGCAGTGGCATTGTCGTACGGGTCCAGCAGGTTCAGCTTCCGTCCCACCAGGTCCGAGGCCCATTGCCCGGAACTGGGAATGACCTGCATGGTGCCGATGGCATTGGCCGGTGACACGGCCCGCTGGTTGAAACCCGATTCCTGGAAGGCGAAGGCAAGGGCCAGGGAAGGGTCCACGCCCATCCGCCGCGCTGTGTCGGCAACGATGTTCTTCATTTCGTCCCGGGAGGGAACGGGCGAGGCATTCAGCAGCGCCTTGTTTTCATTGGCGGAGCTGACCACGGCGGCCGGGTAGCTGAAACCCAGGAAGGAACTGGGCACCAAGGGAGCGGCGGCAGGCTGCGGTGCCGCAGCCGGCTGCGGAGCCGGCTGGCCGGAGCCGCCGGGGATAGTCAATTTGCTGCCGGGGTAGATGATGCTGGTCATGCCCAGCTTGTTCGCGGAGAGCAGGTCTGCGAGCTTCACCCCGTGCCGGGATGCAATCGCCGAGAGTGTGTCTCCGGCTTTGATGGTGTAGGAGCCCGCTGCCGGTGCTGAGGTTGTTGCCAGCGCAGGTGCCGGAGCGGCCGGGGCGGGCGCCGCCGGGGCAGGGGCGGTGTCGCCGCCACCGACTTTGATCTTCTGCCCCGGGTAGATGATGGAGCGCATGGAGAGGTTGTTCCAGGCTAAGACGTCGGAGAGGGCCACGTTGTGCTTTGCTGCGATGGCACCCAGGGTGTCGCCCGGCTTCACCGTGTAGGTGGCCCCACCCGCAGGGGATGGAGCTGCAGGGGCAGCCGCCGGTGCAGGAGCGGCCGCGGGTGCAGCCGGTTCGGCCGGGCCGGACAGCTTGAGTTTCTTCCCGGGGTAAATGATCGTGTTGGCCTGCAGGTTGTTCAGCTTGAGGATTTCCCCGGTGTCCAAGCCGAAACGGGCCGCAATCGCACTGACGGTGTCGCCGCGGACAATCGTGTACTCGGCAGGTGCCGCCGGTTGAGCAGGCTGGAAGGCCGCCGGGATGGTGGTGGAGACAACAGCAGCGGGGATGACCGTTCCGGCCGCCTTCGCGGCAGCCTGGGCTTTCATTGCTGCAGCCAGGCTGCTGGGGATGTTCCGCGCTGGCTGCTGTGCCGTGGCCGGCTGGGCCAGGGCCAAGGATGACAATACGACCGCTGGCAGCGCCGCAGTGGTGGCGGCAATCATCGGCAGGCTCGGCTTGGGGGGCTGCTTGGGCGAGCGGGACATCGTCATCGGAAGGAATCCTCTTCTCAACTGCGGGTGCGGACGCGGACGGGGGTGCCGCTGTCAATCTTGATACTACTGTGACTTAAGTTATTAGTGTTACAACAGTGATGAATGTGAATCTCTCACGAATTTGCGATTAGCACAAGAATTTTGGGATTCCGGGTAATGCCCTGTTTATCGGAGTGTCCGCAGGCCGAGGCCGGAATGGATGGCCCCGACTAGGCGTCGCGGTGGGCAGCGTGGCAACCTTGATCCGTGAATAACGTAGAAAACCTGGTAGGCGAGTGGTTACCCCTGCCCGACGTCGCCCGTTTATTGGATGTTTCCGTGACCAAGGTCCACAGCCTGATCGACGAACACGCCCTCGCGGCATTGCGCGTTGGCGAACGGAAGATCCGGTCGGTTCCGGCGGAATTCATCCAGGACGGCCAGATAGTGGACAGCCTTAAGGGGACCATCGTCGTGCTGGCAGATGCCGGCTATTCGGACGAAGACCTTATTGGGTGGCTTTTCACCGCCGACGAGTCACTGCGCGGCCGTCCTATTGATGCCCTGCGCGAAGGCCGAAAGACCGAAATCAGGCGCAGGGCCCAGACGCTGGCCTGGTAGGTGCCGCTGTCAGGAGGCTCGGCTGACAGTCGCTTCAGCCAGCCTCCGCAAGGCGGTTTTGGGCAACTCTTCCAACTCAAGCCCGTCAAGGGCTTCGAATGCTGCCGCGCCGAATTCGGTAATAAGGACTTCGGTGGCCTGCAGCGCACCGGAATCCTCGATAATCCGCCGAATGTCGATGATGTCCGATTCGGAAAGGTCGGGCCTGCCCAGGCTGGCATCGATGAATGCTGACTCGTCCGGCGAAGCCTGGTCCAGGGCTAGGGCCACCAGGACGGTCCGCTTCCCTTCGCGCAGATCATCGCCGGCCGGCTTGCCGGTGGTGAGCGGGTCTCCAAACACGCCCAGGACGTCGTCGCGGAGCTGGAAGGCTTCGCCGAGCGGCAGGGCGAACGCGGAATAGCCGCGGAGCAGGTCGTTGGACGCTCCGGCCAGGGCTCCACCTAATGCAAGGGGGTGCTCGGTGGAGTACTTGGCACTCTTGAACCGGATGATTGATTGCGCCCTGCCAACGGCGCCGGCGCGGTCCCGGACCGGGCCCGCCACTTCTTCCAGGATGTCCAGGTACTGTCCGGCCATGACCTCGGCACGCATCAGGTTGAAGATCAGCCTGGCCCTGCTTCCCGATGCGGCCCGCTCGCCGATATCGGTGAACGCTTCCTCGCTGAAGGACAGGCAAAGGTCGCCCGCAAGGATCGCTGCCGCCTGGCCAAACCGTTCGCTGTCCAGCGCCCAACCCTGGGAGGTGTGCAGCTGGCTGAAACGGCGGTGCACGCTGGGGCCGCCGCGCCGGGTGTCCGAACGGTCGATGATGTCATCGTGGATCAGCGCGGCCGCCTGGAACAGCTCGAGCGCAGCACCGGCGGTGACCACCTGGCCGGCCCCGGCTTCCCCGCCGGCACCCCGCCACCCCCAATAGCACATCAGGGCACGGAGGCGCTTGCCGCCGGTGACCAAATTGGAGATCGATCCCATGATGGGTTCAATATCCGGGGAAATGCCGGCCATCACCGACTGCCGCGCAGTGAGGAAGCCGGTCAGCTCACCGGCAACCCCTGCCACAAAATCAGCCTGTTCATGTCTCAACTGCTCCGCGGCCGTCACTTGGCTGACTCAGCTGCCACGTTGGCACCGATGGTGAAGGTGGAAACGCCGGCGGCTTCCACCACGGAGAGGTTGACCGTCTCGTTGTCACCGCGGACGAAATCCTTGGACGCGACCCCGCCCACTTTGTCCCCGGGCACGGCCTTGAAACCCTGGCCTTCCAAGGCCTTGGAATAGAAGTCCATGACGGAAGCCGTGGGGGCCGTGACACTCCCCACGAGTGCGGCCGTTGCGGGCGCCGAGGCCTTGTCAAAGCTGCTTGATACCACCGTTGCCCCCGGCATCAGTGGCAGGAGTTGCTGGGGGAATCCCTCCACCACGGCTCCCACGGTTGCAGAAGTGTTGGGCGACGCCGATGGGCTGGGGGAAGCTGTCAGGGTGGACCGGGTGGCGGCAATGGAAGTCGACGGGGCTGTCTCTGCCTGTCCGGACGGGGTCTGGCTGCACGCCGCCAGGGTCAGTGCCCCAATGGCGGCAAGTGCGGCCAGGCCAGCTGGCTTGAAGTTTCCAATGGCCGTCACAGAGACTTTCCTCCTGGTGTTGTTGGCGGAACCAGCCTCCAGTTTAGCCAGCCTCCACTACTGTCCTGACAAACGGTGCAGTCCTGCCGAACCGATAGGATTGGGTCCGTGGGGCCCGCAGGTATGAACCAGCCAACCGCCGCGCGCCTTCCTGGCCGCCGGCTCACGTGCATCATGCACGTGGACATGGATGCTTTCTTTGTTTCAGTGGAGCTCCGGACGCGCCCCGAACTCCGCGGCAAGCCCGTCATTGTCGGCTTCCCGGGGGAACGTTCCGTGGTCCTCTCAGGGTCCTATGAGGCCCGCGCCTTCGGGGTTAAGTCGGCTATGCCCATGGCTGTGGCAATGCGCATGTGTCCGCAGGCGGTAGTCATTGAACCGCGGCACAAGCTGTACTACGAGGTGTCCGGCCAACTGATGGCCATTTTCGAATCCATCACAGGACTTGTTGAGCCGCTCAGCGTTGACGAGGCCTTCCTGGACGTCACGGGAGCGCTGCGGCGGCTTGGGCCGCCCAGGGGAATTGGCGAACTCATCCGGCGGCGCGTCGCAGCCGAGCTCGGCATCACCGCATCGGTGGGAATCGCAGAAACCAAGTTCGTGGCGAAGATCGCCTCCACCCGGTGCAAGCCCGACGGTCTGCTGCTCATCGGCCCGGACGAAACCGTGCCTTATCTTCACAGCCTCCCGGTAGGTGCCCTCTGGGGCGTCGGCGCCAAGACCGGAGAAGTGCTGGCGAAGATGGGAATCAGGACTGTGGCGGATGTGGCGGCGACCCCCGTGTCCTCCTTGAAGAAGGTCCTCGGTGCCACAGGGGAGCACGTGCACCAGCTCGCGTGGGGGATCGATCCCCGTCCCGTTACCCCGGTGCGGCTGGAAAAGAGCATTGGCGCCGAAGAGACCTTTGCAGTGGACACCACCGATGATGCCCTCCTTCGCCGGGAACTGCTGCGGCTGTCCCACCGCACCGCAACCCGCCTGCGGAGCTCTGGAATGGTGGCCCGGACCGTGGCGCTGAAGCTGCGCTTCGCCGACTTTTCCACCATCACCCGCAGCCGGACGGTCCAGACTCCGGTGGACAGCGCCCAGCTGGTCTACGCAGTGGCACTGCAGCTCCTGGAGTCGCTCGGGACCCGCGCCATGGCCGTGCGGCTGGTGGGGGTCAGGGCCGAGCAGCTGGAGGAAGCGGCCCGTACCTCGCTCCAGCTGAGCATTGACCGCAGGGAAGAGAACTGGCGGGCAGCCGAGCAGGCGCTGGACGAGGTGACGCGGAAATTCGGCAGCAAGTCCGTCCTGCCCGCGCGCCTGATGGAGCAGGAAAACCGGCCCGGAGACAGTTCCCAGCGGTCCGTTTGAGGGGTCCGCCAAAGTCATTGCCGTCTTTCAGATCAGCCCTCAACAATCTATCCTTATAAATACATAGTTTTCGAGTGAATGGACTTACTGCCGGACCCTCTTGGACATGCTCCCGCTCCCGCGTACGCATGCTGCATTCCTGTTCTGGCCACTGTCGGCGAGGCGGGAACTTTCCAGCAACAGCAGGCGTTTCAAGGAAGTAGAAGTAGTGGCTGGGATCAGCCCGGACGTTGGCCTACAAAAGGAGGTCGTGATGCCGCTGTCGGAGCACGAACAGAAGCTGCTGGAGCAGCTTGAAAAGCAGCTTCACGAGGACGACCCGAAGTTCGCGAACTCAATGGGTTCGGACCCGGGACGTTCCTGGTCCACGAGGCACGTGGTTATTGGGGTCCTTTGCGCACTTGCCGGCGTCTTCCTGTTGCTGGTTGGTGTCACCCTCCAGAACATATTCGTCGGCGTATTGGGCTTCGTGGTGATGGGTGGCGGCGTGTACTTCGCCACCATGCGCAGTTCCCGCGGCGCAGCCGGCTCCAAGGCCGGCGGGGGAAAGCCCGGCAAGCAACGGAGTTCGTTCATGAGCAACCTGGAAGAGCGCTGGGACGAGCGCCGCAGAGGCGAACCCTAAGCAGTCAGGACCCACGCCGGGTACCCGGCCCCTCCATTTCGCTCCCCTGGCAACGGGGGACCGCACGAAAAGACCCGCTACTGCGGGTCTTTTCGTGTTTAAAGGCAATTCCAGGCGTGTGCCGCTGTTCCGGCGGGTCTCGGACATCGTGGCCACGCTGCCCGAAGCGAAAAGTCCTCCACTTCCCACCACCGCCCGGAAACCGCGCCACTTCAAGGGCTTTTTCCCATTAGTCGACTGGCCAGGGGAGCGTTACGCGTTGACTGTGGTGGAAAGTGGAGTAATGTGGAGGACATAAGAGGGTGGTTGCAACATAGGGGATGTGCAGTTCCTGACAGCGGACAGGCGGTGGGCCAGTGTTTCTGGGCACTCACTCGCCGCGTCTGGATGAAAAGGGACGGATCATTCTCCCCGCCAAGTTCCGGGAGGAACTTGCCAGCGGTCTGGTGCTCACAAGGGGCCAGGAACGTTGCATCTACGTCTTCAGCGAGAAGGAATTTGCACGGGTCCACGAGCAGATGCGGGAGGCGCCAATCTCCTCCAAGCAGGCACGTGACTACATCCGCGTATTTCTCTCTGGAGCCTCGGACGAGGTACCTGACAAGCAGGGGCGCGTGACCATTCCACCGGCGCTCCGGGAGTATGCAGGACTCGGAAGGGAACTTGCCGTTATCGGCGCCGGTACCCGCGCCGAGATCTGGGACGCCCAGGCTTGGAATGAATACCTCGCGGAGAAGGAAACAGCCTTCTCCGAAACTGACGATCCCATTCCGGGCATTCTCTGAATTCCGGAGCGGGGCGGCAGGTGGCTTCTTGGATGAGATCTCCAGCCGGCCCACCGGCTGCCAACCTGGCTCACCTTCCCCGGAGCCAGGCGGGCGGAACGGTAGGCGCGGATGGGGATCTGGTCCCAGAAGCAGCAGGTGACAACGACGGCGGGAAAGGACCAGGCATGACCGATCAACCCAAGCCCACGTCCGAACGCCATGTGCCGGTCCTCCGCGACCGGTGCATTAATTTGTTGGCACCGGGATTCGAAGCAGCAAGGCTCCGTGGCGAAACCCCCATTGCGGTCGACACAACCCTGGGCATGGGCGGTCATTCCGAGGCAATGCTCCAGCGGTTCCCCGACCTCCACCTCATCGGCATTGACCGTGACGAGGAAGCGCTGTCCCTGGCTGGGCAGCGGCTGGCTCCGTTCGCCGCCCGGACCGACCTGGTCCACGCGGTGTACGACGAGATCCAGGACGTCGTGGAAGACCTCGGCGTGGCGGAAGTGCACGGGATCCTGATGGACCTGGGTGTGTCCTCCCTGCAGCTGGACGAGCGTGAGCGCGGCTTCGCCTACTCGTTTGATGCGCCGCTGGACATGCGCATGGACACCAGCCGGGGCCAGACTGCAGCGGACGTCGTCAATACCTACAGCGAAGAGGACCTCGTCCGGATCATCCGCAAATGGGGCGAGGAAAAGTTCGCCGGACGGATCGCCAACAGGATCGTCGCGGCACGTGCCGTCAAGCCATTCGCCACCACCGGAGAACTGGTGGAGCACATTCGTTCCGTTGTTCCCGCCTCCGCGGCGAAGTCTGGTGGACACCCTGCCAAACGGACCTTCCAGGCCCTGAGGATCGAGGTCAACGAGGAACTCGACGTCCTGGAACGTGCCGTGCCTGCCGCCGTGGCTTCCCTGGCCCTCGGCGGCCGCATCGTGGTCATGTCCTACCACTCGCTGGAGGACAAGATCGTCAAGGGTGTGTTCCAGGCCCGCTCCAAGTCTTCCGCTCCCCTTGGCTTCCCCGTTGAGCTGGAAGAGCACAAACCCGAACTCAAGACCCTGACCAAAGGCACCGAGGTGCCCACCGCCGTCGAAATCGCCGAAAATCCACGCGCTGCCTCCGCCAGGCTTCGCGCGGCAGAACGAATCAGAGCCAGGAGAGCTGCATGAGCACCGCCGCCGTCAAGAACTTTCCCGTTGTCTCCGGCAGTTCGGCGGCCGATACCAGGCGCGCGGCTGAACCCGCCGGGGGACGGAAGGGCCGAACCCCGCTTTCCGTGGTCCGCACGGCGCCGCAGAAGCGGAGGGCGCCGTTTGTCGTCCTGTGCTTTGCCATGCTCGCCGTGGCATTGATGGCAGTGCTGGTCCTGAACATCTCGGTCTCTACCGCCCAGTACCAGCTGGTGGAGCTGCGCGCCAAGCAGAGCACATTGACCAAGACGAACCAGGACCTGACCCAACAGGTGCAGAACTTCGAGGCCCCCCAGAACCTGGCAGCCAAGGCCACGGAGCTGGGAATGGTGGCATCCACCGTCAAGGGCCAGATAGACCTGTCCACGTTGTCGGTGACAGGAAAAGCCACCCCTGCGGTCAAGGGTGCAGCAGCAGGAGCCGTGATCCCGTCGCCGGCGGTGGCCGGCCAGCTTATCGTGCCGCCTGCATCCAAGGGTCCAGATTCCAAGGGTGCCGAGTCCAAGGGTGCCGAGTCCAAGGGCGGAGCCGCGGACAAGTCAACGACGGCGGACGCCGGCAAGGCTCCTGCCTCCGCTCCCTCCGCCGATGCTGCCCAGGCGGCCGCTGCCCAGGCCGCCGCTGCGGCCGCTGCGGCGAAACCGGCCCCCGAGCTTCACGGTGGATCTGTTCCCGCGCCCCAGCAGAAGGTCCCCGGACAGTAGGCCAACAGGCAGGACAGGCAACAGCGTCGAGCAGCAAGGAATATCACGGTGGCGGAGACGACCGGCAAGGCAGGAACAAGGAAGGCCCCCAACGCCACCAAGCGCTTGCGACTGGGACTGGGCGTCATGCTCACACTCCTGCTCGTGGTGGGCGGGAAGCTCTTCCTGGTCCAGGGGCTGGACGTCGGCGGCATGGCCGAGGCGGCACTGAACAGCCGGATGACCTCGGCGATCCTCCCGGCCGAGCGCGGCAGCATCCTGGACTCACGCGGCACCGTCCTGGCCAACAGCGTGATCCGCTACAACATCGTGGTTGACCAGCGCGTCAACACGAAAACGGAGACTTACAAGCGGCTCGAGCCCCAGGCTGACGGGCACGACAAGCTGGTGGACGTCAGCCGCGACCGGGCGATCTCCGAACTTGCCGCGGCGCTTGGCATGGACACGAACGCCGTCCGTGACGCGGTGACCGGGCAGCAGCCCTATTACATTGTGGCCAAGGACGTGAAGCCCGACGTCGAAGACCGCATCTCGAAGCTCCAGGTCCCCGGCATCGTCGCCGAGGGCGTCAGCAAGCGCGTCTACCCGAACGGCGCCGTGGCCGGGGGAGTCGTGGGCTTCCTCCAGGACGGCACCACCGGGCAGGCCGGCATCGAGCAGACGCAGGACGACCAGCTCAAGGGCAAGGACGGCAAGCGCCTGTTCGAGATCGGCGCTGACGGGCTCCGCATCCCGGTGGGCCTTGACGAGCTGACTCCGCCGCAAAACGGCAAGGACGTCAAACTCACGCTCAACTCGGATCTTCAGTACTTTGCCCAGCAGGCCATCCAGAGCCAGGCGGACAAACTCAGCGCCGAATGGGGCGTCATCATCGTGATGGACGCCAAGACCGGGAACCTGCTTGCCCTGGCCGACACCAACTCCCCGGACCCCAACAACCCCGGGCTGGTGGCAGCCAAGGATCGTGGCGTCCGCTCCGTGACGGCTGCCTACGAGCCCGGCTCGGTGGAAAAAATGATGACGGCCGCAGCCGTGATCGATGAAGGACTGGCCAGCCCCCTGGACCGCTTCACCATTCCGCCCACCTACACGGTGGACGGCCAGACCTTCAGTGATGCGTTCACCCACGGCACCGAGGAACGGACGCTGGCAGGCATCATCGGGTACTCCATGAACACCGGAACGGTCATGGCCGGCCAGCGGCTCAGCAAGGAGCAGCGGTACGACTGGCTGAAGAAGTTCGGCATCGGCGAGGCGCCGGACGTCGGGCTTCCCGCCACCGCCTCGGGCATCCTTACACCGCCGGACCAGTGGGACGGACGCCAGCAGTACACCGTCCTGTTCGGGCAGGGCGTTTCCCAATCCACTCTCCAGACCGTCCGTGCCTACCAGAGCATCGCCAACAACGGCGTCATGCTGCAGCCGCGGCTGATCGATTCGTACATTTCCCCTGACGGCGCCGAGGAGAAAGTACCCGCGCAGCCGTCGCAGCAGATTGTTTCCGAAGGCACGGCCCAGCAGGTCCAGGACATCCTGGAAAGTGCCGTCACCGAAGGCGAAATCAAGGACGCAGGGATCGACGGCTACCGCGTGGGAGCCAAAACCGGCACATCGGAATCACCCTGCGACGACGGCAAGTCCGGCTACTGCGGGTACACGGCCTCCATCGTGGGAATGGCGCCGATGGATGATCCGCGGTTTATTGTGGAGGTGGTGCTCCAGCGGCCGAAGGGCAGCATCTACGGCATCACAAACGGACCGGTGTTCCGGTCCGTCATGAGCCAGACGCTGCGGACCTACAATGTCCAGCCTTCGACCGGCGAGCCCGCCAGAATGCCGCAGTACGCCAAGTAGCCGCTGCGCCACGCCGGAAGTACCAGCAGCATCCAGCGCATCACAGTGCCCGGCGCGAACCATGCCGGGCACGCACTAGCACCATCGGAGATCCCCTTGTCAGAGTTCACCACGCCCGGCAGCGACACTGCCCGGGACGAAAGTCCGGCCCGCTTCCGGCCCGCAGCCGTGGCGGCGGTCCCGCTGGCCGCCGTCGGGCAGGCCGTTGGCGTAGCCGTTCCTGCTCCAGCCGCCGACGTGGAAATCACTGGCATCTCAATCAACTCGCGCACAGTGGAGCCCGGCGACCTGTATGTGGCCCTGCCCGGGGCCAGCAGGCACGGCGCTGACTTCGCCACGGACGCCATTGGGGCCGGGGCCGCAGCCGTCCTCACGGACGACGCCGGCGCCCGCCTCCTTGCCCTGGCCGCGGACACCCCCGTGCCCGTGCTCGTCGTCGACAAGCCGCGCAACGAGGTGGGACCACTCTCCGCGATGATCTACCGGAGCCAGGCTGCCGACGGCCGTCCGCTGCAGCTTTTCGGCGTCACGGGGACCAACGGTAAAACCACCACCACGTACTTCATCACGTCGCTGCTGCGCGCGCTGGGGCGGCAGTCCGGCCTGATTGGCACCATCGAAATCCTGGCCGGCGGGGAGCCGATCCCCAGCCTGCTCACCACGCCGGAATCGGCCGAAGTCCACGGACTCCTAGCCCTCATGCGCGAACGCGGGCTCAATGCCGCAGCCATGGAGGTGTCCTCCCACGCCATCTCGTACCAGCGCGTGGACGGCCTCCTCTTCGACGTCGCCGGATTCACCAACCTCACCCAGGACCACCTGGACCTGCACCACACCATGGATGGCTACTTCGCCACCAAAGCGGAGCTCTTCACACCCGGGCGCGCCCGCACGGCCGTCGTGACGGTCGACGACGAGTGGGGACGCCGCCTGGCCGGCAACACGCAGGTGCCGGTCACCACGCTCAGCACCAGCGGCGGGGCTTCGGCGGACTGGACCGTCAGCGCTGCCTCGCCCCGCGGGCTCGGTACCGACTTCACGCTGACAGGGCCCGCCGGTGCCGTCCTGAATATCCACACCGGTTTGCCCGGCAGCTTCAACGTTGCCAATGCCGCACTGGCCACGCTCATGGTCCTCACGTCCGGGGTGGATGCGTCTGAGCTGCAGGCCGCGCTGGACAGCGCCGACCCGTTCACCGTGGCCGTGCCGGGACGAATGCAGCTGATCGCCGAGGAGCCCGCCGCCGTGGTGGACTTCGCCCATAACACCGACGCCCTGGCGCGGGCCCTGGAAGCAGTCCGCTCCCCGGAACCGGACTCCCGCCTGATCGTTGTCTTCGGCGCCACTGGACAGCGGGACCAGGGCAAGCGCCCGGCCATGGGAGCCATCGCCGCCCGGCTTGCCGACACCGTGATCATCACCGACGACGACCCGCACGACGAGGACGCAGCAGCGATCCGGGCCGACGTGCTGGCGGGCGCGCGGGACGCCGTGGAAAAGGAGTCACTGCGCGCCGACCTGCTGGAGGTCTTCCCGCGGGACGAGGCCATCCGGCACGCCGCAGGTTTGGCACGGTCGCACGACACCATCCTCGTGGCAGGCCGCGGCCACGAGGTCTGGCAGGAAGTGAAAGGCGTGAACCTCGCCCTGGACGACAGGGTGGAACTCCGCAACGCCTTGACAGCCAGGGGATTCAACGTTCTCCATGATGACCGGATAGAGTCCTAGACCGAGATGATTGCATTTACTGCGGCGGAAATCGCCGAAATCACCAGCGGGCGCCTGGACGCCGATCCCGGAATTACGCCCCTCTCGGTGGTGACGGATTCACGCGAAGCCACGAACGGTTCGCTTTACGTCGCAAAGCCGGGCGAGCACGCCGACGGCCATGACTTCATCGACGCCGCCTTTGCGTCCGGCGCCGTCCTGGCACTCGTCGAGCGCCGGGTGGAAGGCCCGGAAGGCACTGCCTACCCGTCCATCGTGGTTGCAGACGCGGTCCTGGCAATGGGCGCCCTTGCCGCGGAGGCGGTCCGGCGCATCCGTGCAGCCCGGGCAGAAGCGGGGGAGCAGCTGACGGTCGTGGGGATCACCGGTTCAGCGGGCAAGACCACCACCAAGGACCTGCTTGCCGGGATCCTTGCCACGCAAGGCAACACTGTCGCGCCCCAGGGCTCCTACAACGGTGAGGTTGGCGTTCCGCTGACCGTCTTCCGGGCAGACGCCGACACCCGCTACCTGGTCATCGAGATGGGGGCCACGGGGATCGGCCACATCCGCTACCTTGCGGAGATGGTCAAGCCGGACATCGGAGTGGTCCTGGCAGTGGGCACCGCACACGCCGGAGAGTTCGGCGGGGTGGAGAACATTGCGCTGGCCAAGGGCGAGATGGTTGAAGGCCTTTCCGGCGCCGGCACCGCCATCATCAATCTCGACGACGAACGCGTCGCCGCCATGCGCAGCCGTACCTCGGCCAAGGTCCTTGGCTTTTCCGCCGACGGGCGCCAGGACGCCCAGGTGCAGGCACTGAATGCTGACACGAACGCCGGGGGCAGCCCCGAATTCGACCTCCAGCTGCCGGACGGCGATGGCCCCCGCCACGTCAGCAGCCGGCTTATCGGCGCACACCACACCGGAAACCTGCTGGCAGCCGCGGCAGCCGCATGGGCTGCGGGTGTACCGGGAGACGATATTGCGGCCTCGCTGAGCAGCCAGTCCGCCGCCAGCCGCTGGCGGATGGAACGCACGGAGCGGCCGGACGGCGTCACCATCATCAACGATGCCTACAACGCCAACCCCGAATCCATGCGTGCCGCTCTCCGGACGCTGGCAGACCTCGGCCGGGGACGCCGCACCTGGGCGGTCCTGGGAGCCATGCTGGAACTGGGGGAAGACTCCATCCGCGAGCACACGGCCGTGGGCACCCAGGTGGTGCGACTCAACATCTCCCGGCTGCTGGTGGTGGGCCGGGAAGCGCGCGCCCTCTACGTTTCCGCCGTCCAGGAAGGGTCCTGGGGCGACGAGTGTCTCTTTGCCGATACCGTGGATGAGGCCCGCGAAATCCTCGACGCAGAACTCCAGCCGGGTGACCTGGTGCTGTTCAAGTCCTCCAACAGCGTCGGGCTTCGGCATTTGGGCGACCGGATAGCATTACCCCCAACCCCGACCCCTGCCGACGAAAGGAGCACTCTGCTGTGATTGCTCTGCTGATCGGCGCAGGCCTGGCCCTGCTGTTCGCCCTTGTGGGCACCCCTCTTTTCATCCGCCTCCTGGTGCACCGCGGCTACGGCCAGTTCATCCGCGACGACGGCCCCACGTCGCACCACACCAAGCGTGGAACGCCCACCATGGGCGGAACCGTCGTCGTGGCTGCCGTCCTGCTGAGCTACGGGCTCACCCACCTCATCATGCTGATGATGAACCCGGATTCCCCTGGGCCTTCCGCTTCAGCACTCATCCTGCTGTTTCTCATGGTCGGCATGGGCCTGGTGGGCTTCCTGGACGACTTCATCAAAATCTCGCGGCAGCGAAGCCTGGGCCTCAACGCCAAGGCGAAGCTCATCCTTCAGGCAGCCGTGGGCATCATCTTCGCCGTCCTGGCGTTGAACTTCCCCAACGGTGCAGGCTTGACGCCGGCATCAACGAAGATTTCCCTGGTCCGCGACCTGCCGTGGCTCGACCTCGCCTTTGGCGGAACTGTCCTCGGGGCAATCCTGTTCGTCATCTGGTCCAACCTGATAGTCACCGCCGCCACCAACGGAGTGAACCTCACTGACGGTCTCGACGGCCTCGCCGCCGGCGCATCGATCATGGTGTTCGGTGCATATACCCTCATGGGCATATGGCAGAGCAACCAGGCCTGCGGCTCGCCCAGGGAGGCAGGCAGCGGCTGCTACCTGGTCCGGGATCCCCTGGACCTGGCGCTGCTCGCGGCGATCCTGAGCGCTGCCCTGGTGGGCTTCCTTTGGTGGAACACCTCGCCGGCGAAGATCTTCATGGGCGACACCGGATCACTGGCCATTGGCGGTGCGGTGGCTGGTTTCGCCATCCTTTCCCGGACCGAACTTCTGCTGGGCATCGTGGGCGGCCTCTTCGTGCTGATCACCCTGTCCGTCATCATCCAGGTGGGCTACTTCAAGGCCACCGGCGGAAAGCGCGTTTTCAAGATGGCGCCGCTGCAGCACCACTTCGAACTGAAGGGGTGGGCCGAAGTGACCGTCGTGGTCCGGTTCTGGATCCTGGGCGGACTCTTCGTCGCTGTGGGGCTTGGCATCTTCTACGCAGAATGGGTTGTACTGCTGTGACCGTTTCTCCCCGCCTGGCAAACCTTGTCTCCTGGAACTCCGACTGGGCCGGCCTGCGCGTGGTCGTGACCGGCATCGGCGTCTCCGGCTTCGCAGCCGCAGACACCCTGATCGAACTCGGTGCACGCGTGGTGGTGGTGGACGCTGCCACTAGCGACACAGCGCGTGCACATGCCGACACCCTGAAAATCGTGGGCGCCGCCGATGTGCTGCTGGGTCCGGACGCCGTCACCCACATACCGCGCATCGACGGTGAACTTCCGGAACTGATCGTCACGTCGCCCGGATGGCGCCCGGACCAGGCCCTGCTGGCTGCAGCGGCCCGGGCACACATTCCCGTCTGGGGCGACGTCGAACTTGCCTGGCGGGTGCGGACCCGGGAAGGCCGAAAGACGGCCGACTGGCTGGCCATCACGGGGACCAACGGCAAAACCACCACGGTTGGGCTCACCGAATCGATGCTCCGGGCAGCCGGGCTCAAGGCGATCGCCGTCGGAAATGTCGGTACTCCCATCCTGGATGCCCTCCGCGACCCGGTGGAGTATGACGTCTTCGCCGTCGAACTTTCCAGCTTCCAGCTGCACTGGGCGGAATCCGTGTCGCCCGTGGCCAGCGTCTGCCTCAACGTGGCCGAAGACCACGTGGACTGGCACGGTTCCTATGACTCGTACCTCGCGGACAAAGCCAAGGTCTACGAGCGGACCCAGAAGGCCTGCATCTACAACGCGGAGCAGGTGGAAACCGAGCGCATGGTGGAAAACGCGGATGTGATCGAAGGCTGCCGCGCGGTTGGCTTCACCACCGTCACTCCCGCGGTCAGCATGCTCGGAGTGGTGGAAGGTCTCCTGGTTGACCGGGCGTTCATCGAGGAACGCAGGAACAGCGCGGCGGAGCTGGCCTCGATGACCGACCTTGGTCCGCTGGCTCCGCGCCACATGGTAGCCAACGCCCTCGCCGCCGCCGGCCTGGTCCGCGCCTATGGGGTGGACGCCAAGGCTGTCCGCCAGGGCATCCTTGACTACGTCCCGGGCGACCACCGCATCCAGCCAGTGGCCCGCCTGAACAGCGTCCTTTGGGTCAACGACTCCAAAGCCACCAACCCGCATGCCGCGTCTGCTTCCCTGTCAGCCTTCAGCAACGTCGTCTGGATAGCCGGCGGGCTCTCAAAGGGCGTGAGCTACGACGACCTGGTGAGGGAGCACGCGGCCAGGCTCAAGGCCGTGGTACTGATCGGAACCGACACCTCCCAGCTCCGGGAGGCCCTCCGGCGACACGCGCCCGATGTCCCGGTGATCGAGCCGGGGGCAGGTGACACTGAGGGAGTGCAGACTGCTTCGGCGCCCGGTGGCACGCCCGCCGGTTCCCCCGGCAACGGAGAACAGGTGATGTCCCGGGCCGTTGCGTCAGCAGCACGGCTTGCCGAACCCGGCGATACCGTGCTGATGGCTCCGGCAGCTGCTTCCATGGATCAGTTCTCTTCCTACGCTCACCGTGGTGGTACTTTCATCGACGCTGTCCGCGAGCTGGTGGAAGGGCAGGCCCAGACCGGCGAGGAGTAACAATGGTCAGCACGCCCACCCGCCCCCAGGGCAGAAAGCCCCAGGGCGGCAAGCCCCGGGGTGGCAAGCCCCGGGGTGGCACGCCGCGCCCCGGCGCCACCGCCACCCGGCAGCCTGCTGTGGCGGGCGCGAAGCTGCGGACCATCTACCGCCGGTTCTGGTCGGCGCTGGAGGGAACGGGCACGTCCCGGAACGGTTCCACCTACTACCTCATCCTCGGCGCCACGCTGGCGTTGACGGCCATCGGGATCATGATGGTCCTCTCCGCCTCCAGTGTTGAATCCATCGCTGCCGGAAAGTCACCCTACGGCGACGCGCTGAAGCAGGGTGTCTTCGCTGCGATCGGCATCTTCACCATGTTCGTGCTCTCGCGGATCAACGTCGTGTGGCTCAAGCGGCTCGCCTGGCCGGCCGTCGGGGCTGCCGTGGTGCTCCTGGGCCTGGTGCAGGTGGTGGGTGACGAGGTTAACGGCAACCGGAACTGGATCGACCTTGGCGGCATCACCTTCCAGCCTTCCGAAGCGGCCAAGCTTGCCCTGGCACTTTGGCTGGCCACGGTGCTGGCCAGGAAGGGCAAACTGCTCAGCCGGTGGCAGCATGTGCTGGTACCCGCAGTGCCCATGGCGGCCATCATCATCGTGCTGATCCTGGTGGGCAACGACCTCGGCACCGCCATGATCATCATGATGATCGTGGCGGCGGCACTGTTCTTCGCGGGTGTTCCGCTCTACCTCTTCGGCTTCGCGGGCATCATCGCCGCAGCCGGCACCGCTGTAATGGCCATCACCAGTTCCAACCGCATGTGCCGCATCACCTCGTGGTGGACCGGACAGTCCTGTGCCGACGGCATCGACGCCAACTACCAGGCCACCAACGGCATGTACGGCCTTGCCTCCGGCGGGTGGCTGGGCGTGGGCCTGGGGCAAAGCCGGCAAAAGTACAGCTGGATCCCGGAAGCCCACAACGACTTCATCTTCGCCATCATCGGCGAGGAACTCGGCCTGGTGGGAACCGTCGTCGTCCTGGTCCTCTTCGCGATCCTGGGCGCGGCGATCTACCGTGTGGTGGTGGCGCAGGAGGACATGTTCCACCGGGTCCTGGCCGGCACCATCATGGTCTGGCTGCTGGGCCAGGCCACCGTGAACATGTCCGTGGTCACCGGTTTGATGCCGGTCATCGGCGTGCCGCTGCCGTTCATTTCCTATGGCGGTTCGGCGCTGCTGATGTCACTGTGCGCCGTCGGGGTGGTGCTCTCGCTCGCGCGGGAGCAGATGGCGCCGGCCATGCGGCCCAAACGGATGCTGAAGTTCAAGGCCAGGCCAGGGCGGGACAAGAACCAACCAAAGAATTCCAGAAAGCGTGCCTAACCCCACATGACTCCGACACAACCCTCCATCGTCCTGGCCGGCGGCGGAACGGCGGGCCACATCAGCCCGTTGCTCGCCATCGCCGCCGCCCTCCGCAGCGTTGCCCCCGACGCCTCCATCCTGGCGGTCGGAACGCCCACGGGCATGGAAACCCGGCTGGTTCCGGCCGCCGGTGTCCAATTGGCCACCATCGACCGCGTGCCCCTTCCGCGCAAGCCGTCCGCGGACCTGCTCCGCCTGCCTGCCAGGCTGGCCGGCGCAGTCCGCCAGGCCGGCGCCATCCTGGACCAGGCACGGGCCGACGTGCTGGTGGGAGTCGGCGGATACGTTTGCACCCCCATGTACCTGGCGGCCCGGAAGCGCCGCATCCCCATCGTCATCCATGAAGCCAACGCCCGTCCTGGGCTCGCCAACCGCGTGGGGGCCTTCCTGAACGGCCGGGTTGCCGTGGCCTTCGAAGGCACCCCGCTGCGCAACGCCGTGCATGTGGGCATGCCCATGCGGAAGGAGATTTCCGGCCTGGACCGGAAGAGCGCCCGAGACGCGGCGCGGAAGTCCCTTGGGCTCGATCCCCACCAGCCAACCCTGATTGTCACCGGCGGTTCCTCCGGCGCGCAAAGCATCAACCGGACCATCGCTGCGGCCGTGGACCGCCTTGCCGACGCCGGCATCCAGACCCTCCACATCACCGGCCGTGGCAAAACAGTCCTGGACCAGGCCGGCAAACCCCTCACTGCGAAGGGCTACCGGCAGGTGGAGTACATCGACGGCATGGAGCTTGCCTACGCTGCGGCCGACCTGCTGCTGGCACGGTCGGGCGCGGCCACGGTCAGCGAAGTGGCCGCCGTCGGGGTCCCGGCGGTCCTGGTGCCCCTGCCCATCGGAAACGGGGAACAGGCGCTGAACGCAGCGGGCCTGGTCGCCGCAGGCGGAGCGCTGCTGGTGGCCGACCGCAACTTCACGGCGGAATGGGTTGACCAGGAGTTGATTCCCCTGATCAGCGACAAGGCACGGCTTGCCGCCATGGAAGCCAAGTCCTACCGGCTCGGAATCCGAAACGCCGACCAGCGCATGGCTGGTCTTGTCCTGGAAGCGGTATCTGCATGAGCCCCCACAACACCCCCACGCTTGAATCGCTGGGAAAGGTGCACTTCATCGGCATTGGGGGAGTAGGCGTGTCCGCCGTGGCCCGCATCATGGTGGCGCGGGGGGTCCCGGTCAGCGGATCCGACGCCAAGGACCTGCCCGTCATGGCCGACCTTGCCGCAGCCGGGGCGCGCATCGCTGTCGGCTACTCCGCCGGCAACCTGGCCGACGCTCAGACCGTGGTTGCCGGGTCGGCGATTCGGGAGGACAACCCCGAGCTGGCGGCGGCACGGCAGGCGGGGCTGCCCGTGCTGCACCGGTCCCAGGCGCTGGCAGCCACCATGGGCGGGGACACTGTGGTGACGGTCGCAGGAACGCATGGCAAGTCCACCACGACGTCGATGGTGACGGTGCTGCTGCGCGCGGCGGGACTGGATCCGTCCTTTGCCGTCGGCGCCAACATCCCCGCGCTTGGCGTGAACGCCGCGCACGGCACGTCCGGCATCTTCGTTGCCGAGGCTGATGAATCCGACGGCTCCTTCCTGAACTACCGGCCGCACATCGCCGTCGTCACCAACGTGGAGCCGGACCACCTTGACTACTACGGCACCGCTGAAGCCGTCTACGAGTCCTTCGACCGCTTTACCGCCCTGCTGCCCGCGCACGGCCTCCTGGTGGCCTGCGCCGACGACGCCGGCGCGCTGGCCCTGGCGGAGCGGACCAGGGCGCGGGGCAACACCCGGGTGGTCCTGTACGGCACCAGCGACGCGGCGGACGTCAGGCTTGACGACGGCGGCCCGGGACAAGTTGCCATATCGGCAGCCGGTGCCCGGTTCCCGTTGTCATTGCAGGTGCCCGGACGGCACAACGCACTGAACGCCGCAGCCGCTTTCGGCGTGGCCCTCGAGCTCGGTGTTGACGCGGCCGCCGCAGCCGCCGGCCTGGCGCATTTCTCCGGAGCATCCCGCCGCTTTGAACTGAAAGGCGGAGCAAGGGGAGTGCGGGTGTTCGACGACTACGCCCACCACCCCACGGAGGTCCGCGCCGCCCTCACCGCGGCCCGTTCGGTGGCGGGCGGCCACAAGGTCCATGTCCTGTTCCAGCCGCACCTGTTTTCCCGCACCCGCGAATTCGCCGCGCAGTTCGCCGATGCCCTCAACCTGGCCGACACCGCCCTGGTCCTGGACATCTACCCTGCCAGGGAGGACCCGATCCCCGGCGTCACGAGCCAGCTCATCGCCGACCACCTCACGGAAGGCGGACGGCTGGTTTCCGCTGACGACGCCGTCGACACCCTGGCCGACGCCGCGGGGGACGGGGACGTTGTCCTCACCGTGGGCGCCGGTGACGTCACAGCCTACGGTCCCAGAATTGTGGAGGCACTGCGTGCCTAGCTCCCGCCGCCCCACCTACGCTCCGCCCAAGCGGAACAGCCGCCCCGGTGCAGGGAACGGCAACAGTGCTGAACCCCGGAAGGGTACGGCAACGGAAACCCCGGCCGCCGGCGGTGACGTGATTACCGCATCCCGCAGCATCCCGGACCAGGCGTCCCCGCAGCCGGCGAAGGAACAGAAGCCTTCCGGGGCGACCGTCCTGGCGTTCCCTGAGCCGAAAGGCCGGCGCCGCCGGAAGAAGGTCCTGCTGGCCGTGGGAACAGTGATCGCTTTGGTGGCCGGGCTGCTGGCCGCGGCCGTCTACTCGCCCGTCCTTGCCCTGCAGACCGTCTCGGTGACGGGCACACGGCTTGTCACACCGGCCCAGGTGCAGGCCGCGCTGGAACCCCTGCGCGGCAAACCGCTGCCGCAAATCAGCGACGACGACGTCCGCGGGCTCCTTGGCCCTTTGATCCAGGTCAAATCCGTTTCCGTCGAGGCGCGCCCGCCGTCCACCCTCGCCGTCGCGGTGCACGAGCGCGTGCCCGTGGCGCTGGTCAAGCAGGGGGAGCAGTACCAGCTGGTGGACGTCGACGGCGTCCAGCTGGCCACCACGGATGATCCGGCATCGGCGTCACTGCCGGTCATCGACGGCGGTGCCGGCGCCATTGGCCAGGACCTGTTCCGCGCCACCGCGGCTGTCCTGGGGGCGCTGCCGGCCGACGTGCTGGCGAAGCTGTCGAACGCGTCCGCGCAGTCCATGGATGCCGTGGAACTCAAGCTGGTGGACGGCCAGACGATCGTGTGGGGCAACGCTTCCGAGAAGGAACTCAAGGCCAAGGTCCTGGCCGCCCTCCTCAAGGCTCCGGCCGATCCCAAGAACCCGGTCAGGGTCTACGACGTCAGCGTGCCCCGGCACCCCGTGACGCGCTGAGCGCTTTCTTTCCCGGTATTAATCCGACACGCGGACCCGGTTATTGAATGTCGGAACCAGAGGAAATACCGTCACAGACAAGAGTTACTTGACATAACTATAACCTTCAACTCGAAGGTTAAGGTTTCAGGCTTCAAGCTCTCCATCAGTTTTCGCAATAAGACACGAACAAGGGACACGTAACGTGGCAGCTCCGCAGAATTACTTGGCCGTCATCAAAGTCGTCGGCATCGGCGGCGGTGGCGTGAACGCAGTCAACCGCATGATCGAGGTCGGCCTCAGGGGTGTTGAATTCATCGCCATCAACACCGACGCCCAGGCCCTGCTGATGAGCGACGCCGACGTGAAGCTCGACGTCGGACGGGAGCTGACCAGGGGACTGGGCGCCGGCGCCAACCCGGAGGTGGGCAAGCAGGCTGCCGAGGACCACGCTGACGAGATCGAGGAAGTCCTGCGCGGCGCCGACATGGTCTTCGTCACCGCAGGCGAAGGCGGCGGCACCGGCACCGGCGGCGCGCCCGTCGTCGCCCGCATCGCCCGCTCGCTCGGCGCCCTGACCATCGGTGTGGTAACCCGCCCGTTCACCTTCGAGGGCCGGCGTCGTGCCGGTTCCGCCGAGGCCGGCATCGATGCCCTGCGCGACGAGGTCGACACCCTGATCGTGATCCCCAACGACCGTTTGCTCTCCATCAGCGACCGCAACGTGTCCGTCCTCGATGCCTTCCGCTCCGCGGACCAGGTCCTGCTGTCCGGTGTCCAGGGCATCACCGACCTCATCACCACCCCCGGCCTGATCAACCTGGACTTCGCGGACGTCAAGTCCGTCATGCAGGGTGCCGGGTCGGCGCTCATGGGCATCGGTTCCGCCCGTGGTGAAGACCGCGCCGTCAAGGCGGCCGAACTGGCCATCGCCTCGCCGCTGCTGGAAGCATCCATCGACGGTGCCCACGGCGTGCTGCTGTCCATCCAGGGCGGCTCGGACCTCGGCCTCTTCGAGATCAACGAGGCCGCGCGGCTGGTCCAGGAAGTGGCCCACCCCGAGGCAAACATCATCTTCGGCGCCGTCATCGACGACGCCCTGGGCGATGAGGCACGGGTCACGGTTATCGCCGCCGGGTTCGACGACGTCAAGGCCACCTCGCCCTCCATGGACCAGTCCCAGCCGCAGGCCGCCCCGCAACGGCCCGCTGCCCCTGCGGCGGCACCCGCCTCGGCCCACCCCCAGGGCGGAAACCACCAGGGCAACGGCAACCACCAGCAGAACGTCCAGCCGATCCACGCCGGCGTCGGTGCCGCGGGACTCAGCAACTGGGGCCAGCAGCGTCCCTCGGCCGTCCCCGCTGACTCGGGCTTCGACGTCGACCTGCCCTCCGTCGTGGAGCCGGACCTGACCGGCACCCACCCGGATGACCTGGATGTCCCCGACTTCCTGAAGTAGGCAGCGGCTTGTTCCATTGGCGCGCCGACATCATGCCCGGGGTGTCGGCCGCATTCACTGACGTGCAGGCGGGAAACCTCGCCCTGCATGTGGGAGACGATCCCGCTGCGGTCCTGGACCGCCGGGCCCGTCTGGAGCAGTCCATCGGCGTCGGGCCCCGCTCGCTTCGCTTCATGAACCAGGTCCACGGCAATACCGTGGCGGTGATGGACGCGGTTGCGCCTGCCCCCGAAGCCGACGCCATGGTGTCCCGCGGACTTCCCCTCGCCGTCATGGTAGCGGACTGCATTCCGGTGCTGCTCGCGGGGGAGTCCGCCGCCGGGCCGGTCCTTGCCGCCGTGCACGCAGGCCGCCCCGGCATCGCGAACGGTGTCCTGCCCGCCGCCGTGGACACCATGCTGTCCCGTGGCGCATCCCGGATCCGGGCCTGGCTGGGACCCTCGATCTGCGGGTCCTGCTACGAAGTCCCTGCAGCACTGCGGGACGAGGTGGCCGCCCTGGTCCCTGCCACCCGGAGCGCAACCTCCTGGGGAACGCCTGCCCTGGACCTACCCGCCGGCGCGCGGAGCCAGCTCGAGGCTGCCGGCGTGCGCGTGGAATACGCCGGTGCCTGCACCCTTGAAACGGAGGCGCTCTATTCATACCGCCGGGACCGGAACACCGGCCGTTTCGCGGGATTGGTCTGGTGCCATGACTGAGCCTGAACCTACAGGGCAGGGCCGGGCGGATGATCCGCGCAGTGCGCACCTGGCCGAACGGCTTGCTGCCGTCCGGCAGCGGATCGCAGCGGCAGCCCTGGACGCAGGCCGCGAAGGACCGCTGCCATCCCTGATCGTGGTCACCAAGTTCCACCCGGCGGAGGACATCCGGCGCCTCGCAGCCCTGGGAGTGACGGATGTGGGAGAGAACCGGGACCAGGAGGCCGCCGCCAAAGCCCTCGAGCTGGCCGACCTTGGCCTGACGTGGCATTTCGTTGGCCAGCTGCAGACCAAGAAGGCCAAGTCCGTGGCGCGCTACGCCTCGGCGGTCCATTCGGTGGACCGGCCGCAGCTGGTGGAGGCCCTGGCGAAGGCGGTTCGCCATGAGATGGACGCCAGTGGGCGGGCGGCGCTGGACTGCTTCATCCAAGTCAGCCTTGATGACGACGGCGGCACGCACCGCGGCGGCGCAGACCCCGCCGAGGTGCCCCTTCTGGCAGAGCGGATCGCCGGATCGGAGGGCCTGAACCTGGCCGGCGTGATGGCAGTTGCCCCGCTGGGTGCGCCGCCGGAGCCGGCGTTCGAACGGCTCGCGGGGATTTCCGCCCGGCTGGCCGCGGCCTACCCCGATGCCACGGCAATCTCGGCAGGCATGAGCCAGGACCTTGAGGCCGCCATCACGTTCGGAGCGACACACCTGCGAATCGGCTCGGATATTCTCGGTTCCCGTCCCGCCGTGGGGTAGCGTCTGACCTATTGGAAGTGATGGGCGGGGGACTCCAGTGCTGTCAAATCATTGGGCGGCCCGCTTACGGGACACGATTAGGAGTCGACCATGGCCGGCGCTCTGCGCAAGACAATGATCTATCTTGGGCTCGCCGACGGCGATGAGCATTACGAGTCCGAGCAACAGACCACACGTAAGGATGAGGACGAACCGATGGAAGTTGACCGCGAGGAACGCCGCGCTCCGGCGCCGGTCCGCGAAGTCAGCCGCGAGGCGTCCTACGCCCCTGAAGAGGAATACCGCGCCCCTGTGACCCCCATTAAGCGTGCGGCTTCGAGCCGCGAAGAGAACACCGGACTTCGCCAGATCACTACCATCCACCCACGCTCCTACAACGATGCCAAGCTCATCGGTGAGAGTTTCCGGGACGGTATTCCGGTGATCATGAACGTCACCGACATGGGTGAGGCCGATGCCAAGCGCCTGGTGGACTTCTCGGCCGGACTTGTCTTTGGCCTCCGGGGAAGCATCGAGCGGGTGACCAACAAGGTGTTCCTGCTCTCACCGTCCTACGTTGAAGTGATCGGTGACGACAAGAAGGCCAGCGAAACGCAGGCAAGCTTCTTCAACCAAAGCTGAGCGCGAAGACTGCACAAAGATGCCAGGCAGGGACACCTGTCTGGCATCTGTGCTGAAATAGACAAGACAACAGCAGGACAACAGCGGCCTCCACCATGGATGCTCCGCACGAATATGGAGATATGGAATAAGTCATGGGAATTGTTTTCGGACTTCTCTATCTCGCCCTGCTGCTGTTCTTCGTCGCCCTCATCATCCGCCTGGTGTTCGACTGGGTGCAGATGTTTGCGAGGGAATGGCGGCCCCGGGGCGCAGCCCTGGTGGTGGCGCACGCCGTGTACTCCATTACGGATCCGCCGCTCAAGGGACTGCGGCGGATGATTCCGCCGCTCCGGCTTGGCGGCATCTCCCTGGACCTGGGCTTCCTGATCCTGTTCATCGGCGTCAGCATCGCCATGAACGTCACCAGGGGACTGGCCTGATTTACCAACCAGACCCGGCAATGCAGGGTGTTCCCCCGCGGAACGGCTACTGTAAAGCGAAGAACCTCCCGTTTGACACCGCAGTGTTGAATTAGAGTAAGCAGACCAAATTTAGGTACCGTAGTTTTGACGGCCGGAAGGCCTACTGACTAACCAGACCAGTGAGGTGACCAGATGGCTTTGACGCCAGAAGACGTTGTCAACAAGCGCTTTCAGCCCACCAAGTTCCGCGAGGGCTATGACCAGGACGAAGTTGACGACTTCCTGGACGAAATCGTCGTTGAACTCCGCCGCCTGAACCAGGAAAACGATGAGCTCCGCAAGAAGCTCGCCGAAGCAGGTTCGAGCGTACCGGCAAGCTCAGCTGCCGCCCCCGTGGTGGAGAAGGTCCCCGCGCCGGTCAAGGCCGACAAGGACGAGGCCCGCGAGAAGGCAGAGGCCGAGGCGAAGGCTGCCGAAGCCAACAAGAAGAAGGATGTCCAGCCGGCTGCCCCGGCTGCCGCCGCACCGGCTGCGCCCGCAGCTGTCGCCACTCCTTCCGCTGAATCCGCTGCCGGCCTGCTGGCCATGGCGCAGCAGATGCACGACCGCCACGTCGCCGACGGCCAGGCCCAGAAGGACAAGATCATCGCCGAAGCGCAGATCGAAGCCAGCAGCCTCGTCAACGACGCCCAGGAGAAGTCCCGCAAGATCCTTGGTGCCCTGGAGCAGCAGCGCTCCGTCCTGGAACGCAAGGTGGAGCAGCTCCGCGGCTTCGAACGCGACTACCGTTCACGCCTGAAGGCCTACATCGAGGGCCAGCTCCGCGACCTGGATGCCCGCGGCTCCGTAGCAACCCCGGAAGTCAGCGAAGCCAACTAAGTCTGGCAGCACGTATTCTGAAAGCCGGTGGCTGAGGATTCCTCGGCCACCGGCTTTTTGGCATTGACACCCAGCTCCACGAATTGAAAGCACCATGACTGACGAACTCGCTGCGGATGCGGCACGCCCTGTCCCACCCTCACCGCGCCCGCGCCGGGCAGTGCTGCTGTCCCTGTTCACCGGGTTCGCGATATTCGCCTACGTCCTGGACCAGCTGACCAAACTCTGGGTCACGTCCACCATGGTGGAGGGGGAGCGCATCCCTGTTCTGCCGCCCCTCCTGCACTGGTATTTCATCCGGAATTCGGGTGCGGCGTTTTCCATCGGCGAGAACGTCACGTGGGTGTTCTCCATCATCATGGCCGCTGTGGCCCTCGCGATCCTCTTCCAGGTGCGCAGGCTGGGTTCGGCCTGGTGGTCCCTGGCCCTGGGCCTGCTGCTCGGCGGGGCCCTCGGCAACCTCACCGACCGGCTCTTCCGTGAGCCGTCCTTCGGCATGGGCCACGTGGTGGACTTCATCCAGCTGCCCAATTTCGCCATCTTCAACATCGCCGACTCGGCCGTGGTTTCCGCCGTCGGCATCATCTGCATCCTGACCATCCGTGGAATCGCACTGGACGGAACGCGCCTGGGGAACGCGCCCAAGGAAAAGCCCGCCCATGACTGAGCACCTTGTCGTGGCCGAAGAGTACGGTGGGACGCGGGCAGATGCCGGGCTGGCCGGCCTCCTGGGGGTGTCCCGCTCCGTCGCCGCGTCCCTGCTGGCGGAGGGCCATGTCCTGATCCGGGGCAAAGCGTTGGGCAAGTCGGCAAAACTCGTTGCCGGGGACGTCCTGGACGTCACCGTCCCGGAACGGCGGGACCCGTTGGAAGTCGTGGAGGAGATTGTGGAAGGCCTGAACATCCTGCTCGACGATGACGATTTCGTCGTCGTTGACAAACCTGTGGGCGTGGCAGCCCACCCGTCGCCCGGATGGGTGGGACCAACGGTGGTGGGCGGCCTTGCTGCCGCCGGCTACCGCATCTCCACTTCGGGTGCGCCGGAACGGGCAGGCATTGTCCACCGGCTCGACGTCGGGACCTCCGGCGTGATGGTCGTGGCGAAGTCCGAGCGGGCCTACACAGCCCTGAAACGGGCCTTCAAGGAGCGCACCGTGGACAAGGTCTACCACGCGGTGGTGCAGGGCCTTCCCGATCCCCTGACCGGGACCATCGACGCCCCCATCGGGCGCCACCCCGGGCATGACTGGCGTTTTGCCGTCATCGAGGACGGCCGCGCTTCGGTGACCCATTACGAGGTGCTGGAGGCATTCGGCAAGGCCAGCCTGGTGGAGGTCCACCTTGAGACCGGCCGCACCCACCAGATCCGGGTCCACTTCTCCGCCCTCCGCCACCCCTGCGCGGGCGACCTGACCTATGGCGCCGACCCCCGCCTTGCGGCAACCCTGGGGCTCACGCGGCAGTGGCTGCACGCCCGGGAACTGGGATTTGACCACCCTGTGACGGGGGAGCGAGTCACGGTCACCAGCGACTACCCGCGGGACCTGGCCTACGCCCTGGAAGTACTGGAATCGGGACAGGCCTGACACGGACCGCCTGGCGGGGGTGCAAAGCGGCAGCGCTTAGAATGGTGCGGTGAGTTCCAGCAATGATTCGTTTGTCCACCTGCACACCCACACCGAATATTCCATGCTGGATGGAGCTGCCCGCCTGGGGGAGCTGTTCGACGAAACCGAGCGCCTGGGCATGCCTGCCCTCGCCACGACGGACCACGGCTACCTGTTCGGCGCCTTCGACTTCTGGCGAAAAGCCACGGACAAGGGCATCAAGCCGATCATCGGCGTCGAGGCCTATGTAACTCCCGGCACCGCACGGACGGACAAGGAACGCGTCCGCTGGGGCGATGAATCCCAGCGCAAGGACGACGTCTCCGGTGGCGGTTCCTACACCCACATGACGCTCCTGAGCTACAACAACGTGGGGATGCGGAACCTCTTCCGGGCCTCCTCCATCGCCTCCCTTGATTCGGTGTTCGGCAAGTGGCCGCGGCTGGACCGTGAACTGCTCAACACCTACTCGGAAGGGCTCATTGCCACCACCGGCTGCCCCTCCGGCGAAGTCCAGACCCGGCTCCGGCTTGGCCAGTACCGCGAAGCCCTGGAAGCGGCGGCTGAATTCCGGGACATTTTCGGCGCGGAAAACTACTTCTGCGAACTGATGGACCATGGCCTGGACATTGAACGGCGGGTCACCGGCGACCTGCTCCGGCTTGCCAAGGACCTGAACCTGCCGCTGGTTGCCACCAATGACCTCCACTACACCCACGAGCACGACGCCAAGGCACACGAGGCCCTGCTGGCCATCCAGTCCGGCTCCACGCTGCTGGAACCCACCTATGACAACGGCGGGTCGCGGTTCGCGTTCTCCGGCAGCGGCTACTACCTGAAGTCGCCGCAGGAGATGCGGGAGCTCTTCCGCGACCACCCGGAGGCCTGCGACAACACGCTGCTCATCGCCGAGCGCTGCGAAGTGTCCTTCAACACGGACGCCAACTACATGCCGCGGTTCCCTTGCCCGCCCGGCGAGGATGAGACCTCCTGGCTGGTCAAGGAAGTGGACAAGGGCCTGAAGTACCGGTACCCGGGCGGCATTCCGGACGAGGTCCGCAAGCAGGCCGACTACGAGCTCGGCGTCATCACCTCCATGGGCTTCCCGGGCTACTTCCTGGTGGTGGCCGACTTCATCAACTGGGCCAAGAACAACGGCATCCGCGTGGGTCCGGGCCGTGGTTCCGGCGCCGGCTCCATGGTGGCGTATGCCATGCGCATTACCGACTTGGACCCGCTGCGCCACGGCCTGATCTTCGAACGCTTCCTCAACCCCGACCGCGTCTCCATGCCTGACTTCGACGTCGACTTCGATGACCGGCGCCGTTCAGAGGTCATTGACTATGTGACCCGGAAGTACGGCGACGAGCGTGTCGCGATGATCGTCACGTATGGCACCATCAAGACCAAGCAGGCCCTCAAGGACTCCTCCCGCGTGCTCGGTTACCCCTTCAGCATGGGCGAAACCCTCACCAAGGCGCTGCCGCCGGCCGTGATGGCCAAGGACATCCCGCTCGCGGACATCCAGAACCCGGAGGCGAAGCGCTATGGTGAGGCCGGGGACTTCCGGCAGCTCATCAGCACCGATCCGGAAGCGGCCAAGGTGTTCGAGACAGCACTCGGCATCGAGGGGCTGAAACGCCAGTGGGGCGTCCACGCCGCCGGCGTGATCATGTCCTCGGACCCGATTATCGACGTCATCCCGATCATGCGCCGTTTCCAGGACGGCCAGGTGATCACGCAGTTCGACTACCCGACGTCCGAGGGCCTTGGCCTGATCAAGATGGACTTTTTGGGCCTGCGGAACCTGACGATCATTTCCGATGCCCTTGAGAACATCAAGATGAACCGGGGCATCGACCTGGACCTGGAAAACCTTGAGCTGGACGATGCCCCGTCCTACGAACTCCTGGCACGCGGCGACACCCTGGGTGTCTTCCAGCTCGACGGCGGTCCCATGCGGTCGCTGCTCAAGCTCATGAAGCCTGACAACTTCGAAGACATCTCCGCCGTCCTGGCGCTCTACCGGCCGGGCCCCATGGGCGCCAACGCGCACACCGACTACGCGCTGCGGAAAAACGGGATCCAGGAAGTCATCCCCATCCACCCGGAACTGGAGGAGCCCCTCAAGGAGATCCTCGGCGGAACCTACGGCCTGATCGTGTACCAGGAGCAGGTGATGGCCGTGGCGCAGAAGCTGGCCGGGTACTCGCTGGGCCAGGCAGACATCCTCCGCCGTGCCATGGGCAAAAAGAAGAAATCCGAGCTGGACAAGCAGTTCGCCGGCTTCTCCCAGGGCATGCAGGACAACGGCTACTCCATGGAGGCCGTGAAGACCCTGTGGGACATCCTGCTGCCCTTCTCCGACTACGCCTTCAACAAGGCCCACTCGGCAGCCTACGGCGTGATCTCCTACTGGACCGCATACCTCAAAGCCCACTATGCGCCGGAGTACATGGCCGCGCTGCTGACCTCGGTGGGCGATGACAAGGACAAGTCCGCAATCTACCTCAACGAGTGCCGGCGCATGGGCATCACGGTGCTTCCGCCGGACGTCAATGAATCAGCCTTGAACTTCACCCCTGTGGGGAACGACATCCGCTTCGGCATGGGCGCCATCCGCAACGTCGGCGTCAACGCCGTCGAGGCCATGGTGGCCGCGCGCGAAAGCGAGGGCGCCTTCACCTCCTTCAAGGACTACCTGATGAAGGTTCCGGCCGTGGTCTGCAACAAGCGGACCATCGAGTCCCTGATCAAGTCCGGCGCCTTCGACTCACTGGGCCACCACCGCCGTGCCTTGGCAATGGTCCATGAAGAGGCCATCGACTCGGTCATCACCCTCAAGCGCAACGAGGCGATCGGCCAGTTCGACCTCTTCGCCGGGTTCGAGGACGCCGGGGCGGAGTCGTCCTCCCTGAGCATCGAGATTCCGGACCTGCCCGAGTGGGAGAAGAAGGACAAGCTCTCCTTCGAGCGGGACATGCTCGGGCTCTACGTCTCGGACCACCCGCTGCAGGGCCTGGAGGGCCTGCTGGCCCAGCATGCCGAGATGAGCATCACCACCATCCTGGGCGAGGACGGTCCGCAGGACGGTGCCATCATCACCATCGCGGGCATGATCACCTCGCTGAGCCGGCGCATCGCAAAAGCCAGCGGCAACGCTTACGCCCGGGCGGAGGTGGAGGACCTGGGCGGCTCGATCGAGGTCATGTTCTTCGGGCAGGTTTATGGGCCCATCGCCTCCGTTCTTGCCGAGGACCTGATTGTGGTGGTCAAGGGCCGCCTGCAGAAGCGCGACGACGGCGCCATCACCCTGAACTGCATGGAGCTGTCCGTTCCGGACCTCAGCGAGGGGCTGAACGGACCCCTGGTGATCACCATGCCCACCCACAAGGCCACCGAGGCCGTGGTCACCGAACTGGGCGATGTGCTGCGCACCCACCGGGGCAACTCGGAAGTGCGGCTTCACCTGCAGGGCGACACCCGCACGGAGATCATGGGCCTGCCGGTCCACCTCCGCGTGAACCCCAGCCCGTCGCTGTTCGGGGACCTGAAAGTCCTGCTGGGCCCCGCCTGCCTGGACGCCTAGGAAGACTGGACGCCTGACAAAAGAAGCAGCCGACGGCGGCGGGTACATGCCGCCGTCGGCTGCTGCCTGGGTGCTTGCGCGAGCGGGTGGGGCTAGATCTCGTAGTCCAGCGGCACGGGCTGCCCGTACGCGCCGCCGTGGTACAGCAGGGGCGATCCCTCGCCCCCCACCTGGCCGTCCACCACCTGGACCACCACCACCGCGTTGTTTTCGAAGGAAAGCCGCATCTGGATCTCGCCGATCAGCCACCCGGCGACGTCCTTCAGGATAGGTACCCCGTGGGGCCCGATTTCCCAGTGGTTGCCTTCGAAACGGTTGCCCGGCAGGGCAAAGCGGGCTGCCAGTTCCTGGTTCTCCAGCCCCAGCATGTGGACCCCCAGGTACTGCGTGTTGGCCACGGCCGGCCAGGACCTGGAACTGCGTGCCATGTTGAATGTGAACCGGGGCGGCTTGGCGGACAGCGACGCCACTGAGGTGGCGGTAAAGCCGTAGGGCTCGTCCTGGTAGTTCACGGTGATGATGGCAACGCCCGCAGCGTGGCGGCGGAACATCTCCCTGAACGTCTGCTCGAACGGCTCGCTGGTGTCGGTCACCGGAACTCCTGCACTAAGTGGTGTAACTCTTTCTCCAAGCGTATTGGCCCGCGGTCCCGGCGGGAAAACAGGCAGCGGTGTTCCTCCCGGCCGAACGACCTGCCAGGAACCTTTGTTAAGGTGTGTTGCATGACAAACTCCGCCCACCCCGCCAGGCGGCTGCTTCCGTGGTCCCTGCTGCTGGTCCCCGCGGCAGCCGGAATTCCGGCAGGAATCCTCTGGTGGCTCCTGGCGCCGGGCGGATTGAACCTGATCACGCGGGATCCCGCCCTGGCATCGGGCACTGTTCCCCTGGTGTGGCTGCCGCGCGACCTCACCCTCGCCGGGATCCTGGTGCTGGCCGGCTGCCTCCTGGCCGTGTTCCTGTCCGACGGCAGGCGGCAGGACCCGCAGGCGGCCCTGCTGACCGGCCTGGCCGGGGCGCTGGCAGGCAGCGTCCTCGCCTGGGGGACAGGGATCCTGGCAGCCCGGCTCTTCGGTCCTGTTGTCGAGGCCTCAGCCAACGCCAGCATCGCCTTTTCCCTCCGGGCCTGGCCGGTGCTGCTGCTGTGGCCTGCCGCCACGGCCGTTTCCGTCTTCGTGCTGGAGCTGGTGGGCGTGGCGGGCAGGAAACCGCAGGGGGAGGCGGCGGAACGGGCACGCGGATTTAGCGCCGTAAAATAGTCCGGTGACCACTTTCCCGGAATTTCCCGCCCCCGCGGCCGCCGCCGTCGATTTCCGCACCGTCGACCTTCGTGGCCGTAACCTGACGCTCGCGGCCCTGCGCGGCGCCGTTCCCCGCGCCAAGGGCCAGACCATGGCGGATGCCGAGGAAAAGGTCCTGGGGATCATCTCCGCCGTGCGGCAGCGCGGCTTTTCGGCGCTGGCGGAGCTGGCGGAGAGGTTCGACGGCGTAGCGCAGGACCACCCGCTGGTCCCCAGGGACGCGATTGACGCAGCACTGGACCAGTTGGATCCGGCGGTGCGGGCCGCCCTGGAGGAATCCATCAGCCGGGCACGGAAATTCGCTGATGCCCAGCGCCCCCGCAACGTGGACGTCGAACTGGGCGACGGCGCGGTGGTCAGCCAGAACTGGGTACCCGTGGCACGCGTGGGACTGTACGTTCCCGGCGGCCTTGCCGTCTACCCGTCATCGGTGATCATGAACGTTGTGCCCGCACTCGCGGCAGGCGTGGAGTCCATTGCCCTGGCCTCGCCGCCGCAAAAGGAGTTCGGCGGGCTGCCGCACCCCACCATCCTCGCAGCAGCAGCGCTGCTGGGTATCACCGAGGTCTACGCCATCGGCGGGGCGCAGGCCATCGCCGCCTTCGCGTACGGCATCGAAGCCTCGCCGGCCGGTCCAGCCCTGGAGCCCGTGGATGTGGTGACCGGGCCCGGGAACATCTTCGTCGCCACGGCCAAACGGCTGGTAAAGGGCGTTGTGGGAATCGACTCCGAGGCGGGAACCACGGAGATCGCCATCCTTGCCGACGACTCCGCCCGGCCCGCGCTGGTGGCCGCCGACCTGCTCAGCCAGGCCGAGCACGATCCCAAGGCCGCATCGGTCCTGATTACCGATTCTGAAGAGTTGGCCGCGGCCGTTCGCGCTGAACTGGAACTGCAGGCCGCTGCAACCAAGCACTCGGCGAGGGTGCAGGAGGCGCTGTCCGGCCCGCAGTCCGGCGTCGTGCTGGTGGATGGCCTGGAACAGGGGATCGCTGCCTGCGACGCCTACGCGGCCGAGCACTTGGAAATCATGACCCGGGACGCCGCAGCCGTGGCCGCACGGATCCGGAATGCGGGCGCAATTTTCGTTGGTGACTACAGCCCGGTAAGCCTGGGCGACTACTGCGCCGGCTCCAACCACGTACTGCCCACCAGCGGCACCGCGGCTTTTTCGTCAGGACTCAACGTCACCACCTTCCTCCGCGCCATCCAGGTGGTTAATTACAGCCGGGAAGCCCTGGCAGAGGTCAGCGGACACATCGTGAGCCTGTCGCGGGCCGAGGACCTTCCCGCCCATGGTGACGCCGTCACTGTTCGCTTCCCCGGCTAAGGGCGGCACCACTACATGTAGTAATTACAGGATTGTTATTACCCCACATGCGCCCGTAAACTGGGAGGCGCCACAGCATTGCCCCCCGGCGGTGCTGCTGGCTTCCAAGACGTTGCACACCACAAGCGAAAAGGGGGAACGCCATGTACTGTCCGTTCTGCCGCAACCCCGATTCCCGTGTGGTGGACAGCCGGATGGCAGATGACGGCTCAGCCATCCGCCGGCGCCGGCAATGCCCCGAATGCGGCCGTCGGTTCACCACCGTTGAAACCACCAGCCTCTCCGTGATCAAGCGGTCCGGCGTGGGCGAGCCCTTCAGCCGGAGCAAGGTCATCAACGGGGTGCGCAAAGCCTGCCAGGGCCGGCCGGTGAGCGAGGATGACCTCGCCATGCTGGCCCAGGAAGTGGAAGAACAGATCCGGTCGTCGGGAGCCGCCGAAATCGACGCCCACGAGGTGGGCTTGGTAATCCTCGGGCCACTGCAGAAACTCGACAAGGTGGCGTACCTTCGCTTCGCCAGCGTGTACCAGGCGTTCGAGTCCCTTGAGGATTTTGAAACCGCCATCGCCCTGCTCCGGCACGAGGCCGAGGAAGATGCCAAGGGCGCGGCCCCCGGCGCCAAGAGCTCCGAGAAGAGCCCCCTTTAGACTCCGGTGGCGGCAGCGGAGGGGAAGCCGCAGCCGCCACCGGCACCACTGCCTACTTGGCCAGCTTGTGCTTCAGGGCGATTTCCAGTGCAGCGCCCACAATCCCTGCCTCGTTGCGCAGCACGGCCGGGACAATCGGGGTGCGCAGCTTGAGGTTGGGAAGGTACTCGTCCGCGCGCTTGGAGATCCCGCCGCCCACGATGAACAGTTCCGGCGAGAACAGGAACTCGACGTGGGAGAAGTAGCGCTGCAGCAGCACGCTGTACTCGTCCCATGACAGCCCGTCCCGTTCCCGGGCCACCGCGGATGCCTTCGATTCGGCATCGAAGCCGTCAATCTCCAGGTGGCCCAGCTCCGCGTTCGGGACCAGTTTGCCGTCGAAGATGAAGGCGGAACCGATGCCGGTGCCAAGGGTGATGACCAGTACGGTGCCGGAGACGCCGGCGCCGGCACCGTAGCGGGCTTCGGCCAGGCCGGCGGCGTCGGCGTCGTTGATGACCTCCACCGGACGGCCCAGCCGCGCGGTGAGGAGGGCATCGATGTCGGTGTCCAGCCAGCTCTTGTCCACATTGGCGGCCGAGTGGACCACGCCGTGCTGAATGATCCCCGGGAAGGTCACGCCCACGGGGGAGCCGGCTTCGGGGGCCTCGGGGCGTGCCGAAAGCTCGGCAACCACCAGGGCCACAGCCTCGGCGACGGCCTCAGGGGTGGCAGGCTGGGGGGTGGGCACGCGGAACCGGTCACCCAGGAGCTTGCCCTTCTTCAGGTCGACAATGCCGCCCTTGATGCCCGTACCACCGATGTCGATGCCGATCAGCGGTGCGTTCTTGTGCGACTTTTCGTCCTTCTTGGCCAATGGGATTCCGTTCGTGACTGGGGCGGGCAGGAAAAGGGGCCGCTTGCGCGGCCAGTAACAGGTGTCCGGGTCTGTGCCGGCAGCATGCCCTGCGGGCATGGGACGGGCTAGGGGAGGGTGAGGATCTCGGCGCCGGTCTCGGTGACCAGCAGGGTGTGCTCGAACTGGGCGGTGCGCCTGCGGTCCCGGGTGACCACTGTCCAGTCGTCGCTCCACATGTCCCACTCCACGGTGCCCAGGGTGAGCATCGGTTCAATGGTGAACACCATGCCGGCCTCGATCACCGTGTTGTACGCAGGGGCGGCATCGTAGTGCGGAATGATGAGCCCGGTGTGGAATGCCTCGCCGACCCCATGGCCCGTGAAGTCACGCACCACGCCGTAGCCGAATCGCTTGGCATAGGACTGGATGGCCCGGCCGATGACGTTGATCTCGCGTCCCGGCGCCACCGCTTTGATGGCCCGGTTCAGCGACTCCTGGGTTCGCTCCACCAGCAGCCGGGATTCCTCGTCCACGTCCCCCACCAGGAAGGTGTAGTTGGTGTCTCCGTGGACGCCGTTGATGTAGGCGGTGATGTCGATGTTCAGGATGTCGCCGTCCTCGACGACGGTGCTGTCCGGGATGCCATGGCAGATGACCTCGTTCAATGAGGAGCACAGCGATTTGGGAAATCCGCGGTAACCCAGCGTGGACGGGTAGGCGTGGTGGTCCAGCAGGAACTCGTGGCCCACCCTGTCCAGCTCGTCAGTGGTGACGCCCGGCTGGATGTGCTTGCCCACTTCGACGATGGCCTGGGCCGCGATCTTTCCGGCGATCCGGATCTTCTCGATGGTCTCCGCGGACTTGACTTCGGAGCCGGTGAATTTGGCGGGGCCGGGCTTGCCGACGTACTCCGGACGGGGGATGGACGCCGGGACGGGACGCTGCGGACTCACGGTACCCGGGGTGAGGGTGCCAATGGGTGCAGTCGAGGCAAGGGAAGGCATAGATTGATCATATAAGGCACCGCAGAACGCCTAACAACCGACAAGCGGCGGAGAACACACGTAAGTGTTTGTGTTACGTGGATCACGCGGCTTTCCCTGTCGCCGGAACGAGGAGCAACGATGACTGAGTACTGGTTCAACATCAAGACCCATGAGGTGGAAGAGGACCGGCTGTCGGACTGGAGCCAGCTCATTGGGCCGTACAAGACCCGGGCGGAAGCCGAACACGCCCTGGAGAAGGTCAAAGCGCGCAACGAGGCCTGGGAAAAGCAGGACGACGACTGACGGAATTGTTGGATGGGCAGGGCGCCTTGTCGCCTTGGCGGCACTGCTCCGCGGACTGCCTCGGCCGCGGGCGTCCTCACCTTGACGTCCGCTTCCGCAGTACCCCCAAGGCGCCGCAGGCCGGGCCGGCAATTCTGTCAGGTCGCCGGTTCCGCTGCGTCGTGGGGACAAAAATAGAAGTTAAAACGAGTGTTCCGGGCCGGGGAACTGGCCGGACCTGACGTCCTCACCGTAGGCGGTGGCGGCGTCGATCAACGTGCTGCGCAGGTCCGCGTACTGCTTGACGAACTTGGCCATCCGGCCGCCGCGCAGGCCTGCCATGTCCTGCCATACAAGGACCTGGCCGGTGGTCGCCTTCCCGGCGCCGATGCCCACCGTGGGGACACTGACCGCCGCGTCAACTGCCGCCGCCGTCCCGGCGGGCACCATTTCCATCAGCACGCAGAACGCTCCGGCGTCCGCCAGCGCGACGGCGTCGTCAATCAACCGCTGGGCATCGTCGCCGCGGCCCTGGACGCGGTATCCGCCGAGGGCGTGTTCGCTCTGGGGGGTGAAGCCGATATGCGCCATGACCGGAATACCTGCCTGCACCATGGCCCGGACCGTTGGCGCGTAGTACTTCCCGCCCTCGATCTTCACGGCGTGGGCAAGCCCTTCCTTCAGGAAGCGGACACCGGCGGCCACCGCCTGTTCCGCGCTGACCTCGTAGCTGCCGAACGGAAGGTCCGCCACCACCAAGGCGCGCTTGGCGGACCTGGCGACTGCCCGGCACAGGGGGAGCAGTTCGTCCACGGTGACCGGAAGGCTTGTCTCATTGCCAAAGACGTTGTTCGACGCCGAATCGCCAACCAGGAGCACCTCGATGCCGGCAGCGTCAAAAATCTCGGCCGTGTACTGCTCGTACGCGGTGAGCATGGCGAACTTCGTGCCGTCGTTCTTGGCCTGCTGCAGGTGGTGGATTCGGACTTTTGCCGGTTTCCGTTCGGCCGGTGCAGCAGCGGCCGGGGCCGGAACGGGTGTGCCGGGGCCGCTTCCGTAGGGGGCGGGTACTTCTGCGGACGCGCTGGAGTCGGAGCTGTTGCTGGAGGCCATGGGATGAGCGTAATGCGGTACCCGCCGTACTAGCTACCGCGGGCAAGGCGGCGCAAAGGTGATTAGCGTCATAGCGGCCGGTGGGGACGCTCTCCACTCGCCGCCGGAAACCCCGGCCGTCGGTGGCCTGGACCAAGGCGCCCAATCGGCAGGACGCCAGGTTAATGCTGTGTTACGCACGGCGCAGGCTCAAGCATCGGCGTCGAATGATTAGTACAGTGTTGATGAACTGCTGCCGGCTTTCCCCTTTGCGCGGGCCCCGGAGCATGAACGTTGACCGGAGAAGAGGCCATCATGGACCGCCAGCAAGAATTTGTCCTGCGCACAATCGAAGAGCGCGACGTACGTTTCGTGCGCCTGTGGTTCACCGACGTCGTGGGTTCGCTGAAGTCCGTGGCGCTGGCGCCGGCGGAAGTCGAGGGAGCGTTCGAGGAAGGCCTTGGCTTCGATGGCTCCTCCATCGAAGGCCTGGCCCGCGTCTTTGAATCGGACATGCTGGCCCAGCCCGATCCTGCCACCTTCCAGATCCTGCCGTGGCGCGGTGAGACCGAACAGACCTCGCGGATGTTCTGCGACATCCTCACCCCTGATGGCGAGCCTTCCGCGGCTGATCCGCGCAACGTGCTCAAGCGGACGCTGGCCAAGGCCGCGGACATGGGCTTCACCTGCTACACACACCCCGAGATCGAGTTCTACCTGCTCAAATCGCACGAGCCGGGTCCGGACGGCGCGCCGGTGCCGGTTGATGAAGGCGGCTACTTTGACCACGTGCCGGGCGGCGTGGCCCAGGACTTCCGCCGCACTGCCGTGACCATGCTGGAATCCGTGGGCATTTCCGTCGAATTCAGCCACCACGAGGCGGGCCCCGGCCAGAACGAAATCGACCTGCGCTACGCGGATGCCCTGCAGACGGCCGACAACATCATGACGTTCCGCACCGTCATCAAGGAAGTGGCCCTGCAGCAGGGCACGTACGCCACGTTCATGCCCAAGCCCTTCACCGACCACCCCGGATCCGGCATGCACACGCACTTCTCGCTGTTCGAGGGCGACAGCAACGCGTTCTTCGAGGCAGGTGCGGAGTTCCAGCTGTCCACGACTGCACGGCAGTTCATTGCGGGCATCCTCAAGCATGCCCCCGAGTTCACGGCGGTCACCAACCAGTTCGTCAACTCCTACAAGCGCCTGTGGGGCGGCGGCGAGGCACCCAGCTACCTGAGCTGGGGGCACAACAACCGCTCCGCCCTGGTCCGCGTGCCGCTGTACAAGCCGGGCAAGGGCCAGTCCGCCCGGATCGAGTACCGCGGCATCGACTCCGCAGCGAACCCCTACCTGGCTTACGCCGTCCTGCTCGGTGCGGGGCTGAAGGGCATCGAGGAAGGGTACGAGCTGCCGGCAGCCGCCGAGGACGACGTCTGGTCGCTCAGCTCCGCCGAGCGCCGCGCCATGGGCCACGATCCGCTGCCTGCAAGCCTGCACGACGCGATCCGCTCCATGGAGGACTCGGAGCTGATGCCGCAGATCCTGGGCGAACAGGTCTACGAGCACTTCCTCCGCAACAAGCGCGCCGAATGGCAGGACTACCGGCTGCAGGTGACGCCCTACGAGCTGCAGCGCAACCTCGGCATCCTCTAGGTGCCCGGCGTGAGCCTGGCACGCCGCCTGATCGCGGCCGGATTCAGCGACCTGGAGAAGGGCGAACGGTTCCTTGCCGCTCGCGAACTCGAGGGGCTGGACCAGGAAAGGCTCTTTGCCGGGCTGCACTTGGCGGCCAGCCCGGACACCGCTCTGCAGTCCCTGGTCCGGCTGATCGAAAAGCACCCGCAGCTGCGGGAGCTGGCCGCCGCCGAGCCGGAGGCCAGTGAACCGTTGTACCGGGTCCTGGGGGCCTCGGAGGCCCTGGGAGAGTTCCTCATCCGCCACCCCGAGCATCTGGAGGCCTTCCAGGTCCGCGCCAGTCCCGAGCCGCTGCCCGCGGACCCGGGGCGGTTGCGTTCCACGCTCCTGCAGTCCGTGGGCGCCGACCCCCGCGCCGCCCGTCCCGTTGCCGCCGTTACCGGCGTGGACGCGTACGCGGCCCTGCGCACCGCCTACCGGCGCGGCCTCGTCGATCTTGCCGTCAAGGACCTGTGCGCCGCAGATCCCCTGGACTTCCTGCCAGCGGTGGGCGGGGAACTGGCGGACCTTGCCGCTGCCGCCATCGAGGCCGCCCTCGCCGTTTCCCGCGCCGAGGCCGCGGAGCAGCACAGCGCTGCCGACGTCGCCGACGTCGGCCTTGCCGTGATTGGCATGGGCAAGTGCGGGGCCAGGGAGCTGAACTATATCTCCGACGTCGACGTGATCTACGTGGTGGACGCGGGCAGCCTGGAGGACGCGCAGGCCAACACGATCGGCACAGCCCTGGCGAGTGGCATCTCGCGGGCCATTTCATCGGTGGCCAGGGAACCGGGGTTATGGGAAGTGGATGCGAACCTGCGGCCCGAGGGCAAGTCGGGGCCTCTGGTCCGCACCCTCGCCTCCCACGAGACGTACTACGCCAGGTGGGCGGAAAGCTGGGAATTCCAGGCGCTCCTCAAGGCCCGTGCCATCGCCGGCGATGCTGCCCTGGGCCGCGCGTACGAGGAAGCCGTGTCGCCTCTGATCTGGAACTCGGCCGGGCGCGAGGGCTTTGTTGAGTCCGTCCAGGCGATGCGCCGCCGGGTGACCGAGCACATCCCCGCCGCCGAGGAGCAGCGCCAGATCAAGTTGGGGCGCGGCGGGCTGCGTGACGTCGAATTCACTGTCCAGCTGCTCCAGCTGGTGCACGGCAAGGCGGATGAGTCATTACGACGGCGGGACACCACCTCCGCGATCGCCGCCCTGTCAGCCGGAGGTTACATCGGCCGGTCCGATGCTGCCGCGTTCGACAACGCCTACCGCTACCTCCGGCTGCTGGAACACCGCATCCAGCTGTTCCAGCTGCGCCGCACCCACCTGATGCCGGTGGCGGAGCCGGCGCTGCGCTCACTGGCCAAAGCCGTGCTGGGACCCTTCTCCAATGAGCGGCCCAGCCCGGACTCCCTGCTGTCCGCGTGGCAGCGCACCAAGCGTTCGGTCCGTGAGCTGCACGAGCGGATCTTCTACCGGCCGCTGCTGAACACCGCGGCCAAACTCAGCTCCGAGGATGCCAAACTGACGCCCGAGGCGGCGCAGGGGCGGCTGGCCGCCCTCGGATACCGGGACCCCCAAGGGGCCATGCGCCACATCGAGGCGCTGACCGCCGGGGTAAGCCGCCGCGCAGCCCTGCAGCGCCAGCTCCTGCCCATCCTGCTGGACTGGCTCGCGGAAGGCGTGGACCCCGACGCCGGCCTCCTTGCCTTCCGCCGGGTCAGCGAGGCCCTGGGCACCACGCACTGGTACCTGGGGCTGCTCCGTGACTCCAACGCCGCCGCCGAACGCCTGTGCCACATGCTGTCCAATTCCCGGCTCATTGCCGACCTCCTGGAAGTCTCACCTGAGTCCGTGGCGTGGCTGGGACAGGACAAGGACCTGGTGCCCGTGGGCTTCGAAGCGCAGTGGCAGGAGATCACTGCGAAGATGTCCCGGCACGCCGACCCCGAGAGCGCCATGCGCCTGATCCGGCTGATCCGGAGACGGGAAATCCTGCGTATCGCGATCGCTGATTCCGCCGGCCTCCTGGACCAGGAACAAGTGGGCAGGGCGTTGGCCGACACGGACCGGGCTGCGGTCCTGGGAGCCCTGCGGGTGGCGGAAGGAATTGTCTCCGCCAGCGGGCCGCTCAAGACCACTGTGCTGGTGGTGGCCATGGGCCGGCAGGGCGGCCGCGAGATCGGCTACGGCTCTGACGCCGACGTCATGTACGTCCACCGCGCACTTCCGGGCTTTTCCGAAGCGGAGGCGCAGGAACAGGCCGCCCGTATCGTGTCCAAAATATCCAGCCTGCTCACCCAGCCGCTGAAACCGGCCATCATGGCAGAACGCGTCCTCCGGATGGACGCGGACCTCCGGCCCGAGGGCAAGAACGGGGCCATGGTCCGCTCCCTGGACTCCTTCGCCGAGTACTACCGCCGCTGGTCCCTGATCTGGGAAGCGCAGGCCCTGCTGCGGGCACGCCCCATGGCCGGCGACGATCTCCTGGCCGCTGATTTCGTCAAGCTCATCGACCCCATCCGGTACCCGGAGTCCGTCTCCGAGCAGGACGTGCGCGAAATCAGGCGCATCAAGGCGCGGGTGGAATCCGAGCGGCTGCCGCGCGGAGCCGACCCCGCCCGGCACCTCAAGCTGGGCCGCGGCGGCCTCAGCGACGTCGAGTGGCTGGTGCAGCTCCTGCAGCTACAGCACGCCGGCAAGCATCCAGAGCTCCGGACCACGTCCACCCTTGACGCGCTGGCAGCCGCAGCGGAACTAGGCATGCTGGACGGCGGCGACGCCGCGCTCCTCGCCGAGGCCTGGCGGCTCGCCAGCCGCATCCGGTCCGCCAATGTCATCTGGAGCGGCAAGGCCTCGGACCTCCTGCCCTCCTCGCGCCGCGATCTTGAAGCCGTGGCCCGCTGGTGCGGCTACGAGCCCGGACACGCCGCCGCGCTGGAGGAGGACTACCTGAGGGTGAGCCGGCGGGCCAGGGCTGTCTTTGAGCGTGTCTTCTATGGGCACTGAACCTATGGGCACTGAGCCGCCGGCGTGGGTCTGGCTCATCCCGCTGGCGGAACTGGACTCCGACGCCCAGGCCATTCAACTCGACGCCGTCTCGAACATGTCACTGGTGCCGGGCCAGGACCGTTTCGTAGGCGACCCGCTGCGAATGGCCCTGGCAGGGCTGGCGGAAGAATCACGGCGGCCTTACGTGGTCGAGGCGGGAGGAAGCGCCGTGGGCCTGTTGACCCTGCAGGCCGGGGCGGCAAAGCTTGCGGGCTGGCCTGACGACCAGTCGGCGTGGCTGCTGCGCGGGTTCCTCATCGACCGGCGGCACCAAGGCAAAGGCCTGGGTACGCTCGCCGCTGCCGCCGCTGTGGAGGCAGCGCGCAAGCTGACCGTGCGGCACCAAAGCGGCGAGTCCGGCGTCGTACTGTCCGTTAACCAGGAAAACCCTGCCGGCCTGTCCGCGTACCGCCGCGCCGGCTTCGTCGACTCAGGGCCGTATCCCGGCGGCTCCGCAGGGCCGCAGCGAACCATGTTCCGCAGCTTTTCCGCAACGGCACCGGCGTAACGGGCCGCACCGGCATTGCGCTCAGCAAGCGTTTGCCCGATTATGTGGATTGGCGGTGTTCTCCAACCTTGTTGGGGGGAAGGCTGGATAGTCTTCGTCTCGGGGGGCATTCGTCAGGGAGTCCGGCTCCCGGTCTCAGCACGTCTGGAGCCGGATTCCCACCTTACTAGCGAAGTGTGGGAAGCCATGAAGCGGATCAGGATCGTCCTACCGGCCTTTGCCTTAATGCTCGCGGCCTGTTCCGCGCCCGCGCAGGACGTCCCGACAGCGGGCGCCGCGGGCTCAAGCCCGGTCTCGCCCCCAGCCACGGCAGCGCGGGAAGCAATGCCTGCAGGACCCTACAGGCTCACTGCAGCGTCGGGTGCCGAAATTACCTTCACGTTGCCCACAGTTGCAACGGATCCCGTCGTGGCGCCCATCGAGGCCTACAGAGTCAAGGTCGGAGCAGCGCCTGTCACTTATCTCGTAGCGGACGTGGACAACCGCAAGGGCACCGTGCCCGTCAATATGTACACGGTGACCGCCGTCAGTGAAGACGGACGCCAGTTCACATTCTCCAGTGTTGCCGGTGCCATCCAGGGCTGGGCACCGACATACAGCTACGATTACAAATGGTCCATGGCCGGCAGGGCTTTGGACGAGGCAGCAGGTGCGGCGCTGAAGCGTGAGGCCAATGAGTTGTACAACGCGGAGACAGCTGACGTGGAGATAGCGGAGCGAACCACTGTCATCCTCGCGTCCTCCGACGTTGAGCTGCCCGTGGAGTTCACCCGGGTCGCCGTACAGCCATCCCTTACGGGCAGTGAAGAGGAAGCACAACCGGCACGTTGACGCCGCGCTGCCCGAGCAGGCACCAGCGGTTCCGACAGATCCGGACAGCAGGAAAGGCCGGCGCCAAGGGGAAACCTTGAGGCCGGCCTTTCCTGTATTAAAATTCCCGCGGACGGTTGGCGGACTATGCCTGCGCCAGCCGCAGAGCGTGACTAGACGCCGTAGTAGAGCTCGAACTCGTAGGGGTTCGGGCGCAGGGACAGCGGGCGGATCTCGTTCTCGTACTTGTACTCGATCCAGGTGTCGATCAGGTCCTGGGTGAAGACGCCGCCGGCCTGCAGGAACTCGTTGTCCTCGCGCAGGGCCTCCAGTGCTTCCTCCAGGGTGCCCGGAGCCTTGGGGATGTCCTTGGCTTCCTCGGCCGGGAGCTCGTAGAGGTCCTTGTCGATCGGTGCGGGCGGCTCGATGCGGTTGCGGATACCGTCGATGCCGGCCATCAGTTGGGCGGCGAATGCCAGGTACGGGTTGGAGGAGGGGTCCGGAGCGCGGAACTCGATGCGCTTGGCCTTCGGGTTGGAACCGGTGATGGGGATACGGATACCGGCGGAGCGGTTGCCCTGCGAGTAGACCATGTTGACCGGTGCTTCGAAGCCCTTGACCAGGCGGCGGTAGGAGTTCACCGTCGGGTTGGTGAAGGCCAGGACGGCGGAGGAGTGCTTGAGCAGGCCGCCGATGTACCAGCGGGCAGTGTCGGACAGGCCGGCGTAGCCCTTTTCGTCGTAGAACAGCGGCTCGCCGCCGTTCCACAGCGACTGGTGGCAGTGCATGCCGGAGCCGTTGTCGCCGAAGACCGGCTTGGGCATGAAGGTGACGGACTTGCCCCAAGCATCGGCAGTGTTCTTGATGACGTACTTGAACTTCTGCAGGTCATCGGCAGCGTGGGTGAGGGTGGTGAACTTGTAGTTGATCTCGGCCTGGCCGGCGGATCCAACTTCGTGGTGGCTGCGCTCGACCTCAAGGCCGGCTTCGTCCAGGGCAACACACATGGCGTCGCGCAGGTCGGCCTGCTTGTCGGTGGGGGAGACCGGGAAGTAACCGCCCTTCACGGGGGTCTTGTAGCCGAGGTTTCCGCCCTCTTCCTCGCGGCCGGTGTTCCAGTGTGCTTCCTCGGAGTCGATCTTATAGAAGCTGCCCTGCGGGGAGGACTGGTACTGGACGTTGTCGAATACGAAGAACTCGGCTTCGGGAGCGAAGAACGCGGTGTCCGCGATGCCGGTGGACGCCAGGTAGGCTTCAGCCTTTTCGGCCACGCCGCGGGGGTCGCGGTGGTAAGGGTCACCGGTGCGGGGGTTGACGATCGAGAAGTTCAGCGCGAGGGTCTTTTCCATGCGGAAGGTGTCCAGGAACGCGGTGGTCACGTCCGGGATCAGCTGCATGTCAGATTCGGCGATGCCCTGGAAGCCGCGGATGGAGGAACCGTCGAAGAGCTGGCCGTTGACGAAGAAATCAGCGTCAACACTCTTGGCGGGGACGTTGAAGTGCTGCTGGACGCCCGGAAGATCGGTGAAGCGGATATCGACGAACTTTACATCTTCGTCCTTGATGAACTTGAGGACTTCGTCCGCAGTCTTGAACATCTATGCTCCTAACGCATATGTAAATATCTGGCATGGAAGCCATCTGATCCAGCGCAATCCAAAAGCAGGGAGAACGCGTGGTTTCCCTGCGGGTACCTGCCGGGGGATTGCTTGAAACTGCTAACAGACTATGGATGCGGCATTTCCCGTCCGTGTCCGCATTGTTTCGGGCAGGTTACAGAATGCCCTGCTATGACCACGCTATCGTCCGTCCACACTGTGGTCGAGCACTATCCATACTGTGGGCGCGCCGTCACCCCGGGGGTCGGTAAGCTTGGACGGTGGTAGATCGCAAAGACATTGGGTCCTGGCTCAGCGGACCGGACACCTCCGGCATCTCCAGGTATCCGGGGGAACGCCTGGGCCTGCCCGAGTCCGGTCCGGGCTCCATTGCCCGGGCAGGCCGCAGGATCACAGCCATTTGCATCGACTGGGGCATCGCACTGCTCATCAGCAACTTTGCCTTCGGCGGCGATTCCTGGGCCACTCTGGCGGTTTTCGCAATTGAGCAGACCCTGCTGGTAGGAACGCTCGGTTACAGCATCGGGCACCGCATCATGCGCATTGCCGTAGTGAGGCCGGGTGGCGGAACACCGGGACCCCTCGCGGGCTTGGTAAGGGCCGTGCTGCTCTGCCTCGTCATCCCCGCCGTGATTTTCGACCCGGACCAGCGCGGCCTTCACGACAAGGCCATGAATACGCTCCTCATCCGGCGCTAGCCGCCGGACGGCCGTTCTGCCCGTCCATCCAATCCTTAGCCTTGCACTCGCCGGGCTTTGCGCTGCCGGCGGAAATTCGGCGCATTCGTGACGACTACGCCTCCAATCACGATGGCGCCGCCCAGCAGTTGCGCGGCGGTGTGGACGTGCCCAGCAAGGATTGTGAGGACGGCGGTGAAGACCGTGATGAGGTTGAGGAAGACGCCCGCGCCGCCCGCGGGGAGGACGGTCAGGGCACGGTTCCACAGCAGGTAGGACAGCACCGACGGGAAAACAGCGATAAACAGCAGTGACGCCAATGCGTTGCCGGTTGAGGGAAGGGCCAGGCCGCCTGTCGCGAAGCGGACCGGAGCCAGCAGGACCACCGCCACCGCTGCCTGGACGGCCGTGGCGGTGATTGGTGGAATCTTCGGGGCCAGGCGGCCAATGACCGTGTACGCCGTCCAGACAACCACGGCCCCCACCATCAGCATCTCGCCGGTACCGAAGCCGGTGGCCAGCAGCCTGCCGGCATCTCCTCCGCTGATCACGATCAGGACGCCCGCCAGGGCGATGAGGACGCCGGCGACTGACAATGGTGTCAGCCGTTCACGCAGGAAAACGGCGGCGGCCAGTGTGATGAGTGCGGGATTGAAGGCGTTGATCAGCGAAGCGTTGAACGCGTCGGTGTGCTCCAGGGCGAAATACAGCAGGAGGTTGTAGCCGAGCAGCCCGCAGACGCTGAGCGCGAGCAGCCACGGCCACGCACCCAGGACGGACCGCCAGTGTGGCCGCTCCACCATCTGGGCTATCACGAGCAGCGGGACCAGTGCGATGGTCCAGCGCAGGAAGACCAGGCTCAGCGGCTCAATACTTTGGACCGCGCCGGCGCCCACGACATAGTTACCGGCCCAGAACAGCGTTGCCCCCAGGAGGGACAGCACCGCGACAACCCGTTTTCGGCCCTGGTCGCGCCCCGATGGAGCACCTGGGTTAGAGGACGGCTGTGGCTTCAGTTCTGCATCGATCGAGTCCATGGCTAATGACCCGTTCGCCTACGCCCGGCTGGACTCAAGGTCAGCGGCAGGCACATCTGCCTCCGGGGCACTGACGTAACCCCGCCGCCCCGCCCACCGCTCGAACAGGAGGGTGGCGAACGGGAAGACGGCGGAGACGCCCGCCAGCACAGCCACCACGAACGGCCAGCGCTGCACCCGCCACAGCATCAGCGCGGCAACCCCGTAGCCGATGAACAGCGCACCGTGAACCGGGCCCGCCACCTGGACGCCAAGCTCCGTGGTGCCGGCGATCCACTTGAAGTACATCCCGGCCAGCAGCGCGGCCCAACTGCAGGCCTCGGCCACGGCGAGGATATGGAAGGCGCGGATCACGGTTGTCCTGAAGTTCATGGTCACGTCCTGTCATAGGTTGATGGCACGGGTTGATTCAGTTCGGGGCCGATTCAGTTAGGGGAGGCGGCCGTCCAGGCGCAGGAGGTCGGGGCGCAAGAAAAAAGCCCCGGCCCGGCAGTGCCGGTACCGGGGCGTTCCACCAGCTAGCGTCCGCGGTTGGGACGGGCCTTGTAGGGATCAATGCCCTTGGGGATGGGCAGCCGGCTGCCCATCGAGGCAATACGCTTGGATACCGTGCTGACCTCCAGCTTGGTCAATTCGTTCTTCATCTTGCCCATCTGCTTGGCCACCTGGCTCAGCGGCACCTGGCCCTCGCCATGCCCGGTCTGGATGGTGTGCACCGGAACGTTGGGCAGGATCCGCGCCAGGCGCTTCCGCTCGGCGTCGAGCAGGGGCTTCACGCGGTGGGCGGGGCCTTCGCTGACCAGGACGACGCCGGGACGGCCCACGGCGCGGAACACGGCATCCTGCGTGCGGGGGTTGACAGCCACAGGCTGTTCCTCGGTGATCCAGCCACGGCGGAGCGTGCCCAAGGCAGCGCCGGAGGCGCCCGGCTGGTTTTCAATCTGCGCGAATGCGGCACGTTCGGCGCGGCGGGACAGAATGAAGGTCGCCGCCAGCAGGCCCAGCGGAATGCCGATGATCAGGCCGGTAATCCAGTTATCCAGCCAGAAGCCCACCAGGAAGCTGACCGCCACAACGCCCAGGAACGCCAGCAGCATGAGCCACGGAACCATGGGGTCGTGGCGGCGGGTCATGGTGAAGACCTCGCCGATCTGCTTGAGCCTGCTGGGCTTCTTGGCCTTTGCTTCCTTCGGCTTGCGCGTGAACAGGCCGCGCTTCACCGCGCTTGAGCCCGCAGGGGTGGAGTTGCTGGAGTCAGGGGATTTCGCCATAGTGCCTCAATTCTACGTGACTTAAACCCAAGGGCCGGACGCTGGAATCTTCCAGCATCCGGCCCCTGGCCACTTGAGGGTTGCGCCGTCAGGAATGCGCGGCGAGGAGGGTGGCGGCTTCCTGGCGGGTGGTGCCGGAGTCCTGGATGCCTTCTGCGATGTGGGCGAGTTCGGCGGGGATGTCGCGGCCTTTTTTGCGCATGGCGGTGGCCCAAAGGCGGCCGGCGCGGTAGGAGGAGCGGACCAGGGGACCGGACATGACGCCGAGGAAGCCGATCTCCTGGGCTTCGTGCTGGAGGTCCACGAATTCCTGGGGCTTGACCCACCGGTCCACGGGCAGGTGCCGTTCGGAGGGGCGCAGGTACTGGGTGATGGTGATCAGGTCGCAGCCGGCCTCGTGCAGGTCCTTCAGGGCTTCGCTGATTTCTTCGCGGGTTTCACCCATACCCAGGATCAGGTTGGACTTGGTCACCATGCCCAGGTTCCGGCCCTGGGTGATCACGTCCAGGGACCGCTCGTACCGGAATGCGGGGCGGATCCGCTTGAAGATCCGGGGTACGGTTTCGACGTTGTGCGCGAAGACTTCGGGGGCGGAGTCGCAGATCGCCTTGATGTGGTCGGGGTTGCCGGAGAAGTCCGGGATGAGCAGTTCCACGCCGGTGCCGGGGTTCAGTTCGTGGATTTTGCGGACGGTTTCGGCGTAGAGCCAGACGCCTTCGTCTTCCAGGTCGTCGCGGGCCACGCCGGTGACGGTGGCGTAGCGCAGCTGCATGGACTGCACGGACCGGGCCACCTTGGTGGGTTCGAACATGTCCACCGGGGAGGGTTTGCCGGTGTCGATCTGGCAGAAGTCGCAGCGGCGGGTGCATTCGGAGCCGCCGATCAGGAAGGTGGCTTCCTTGTCTTCCCAGCACTCGAAGATGTTGGGGCAGCCGGCCTCCTCACACACCGTGTGCAGGCCTTCCTTTTTCACCAGGTTCTTCAGCCCGACGAACTCCGGGCCCATCTGGACCTTGGCCTTGATCCACTCCGGTTTGCGCTCCACCGGGACTGCAGCATTGCGCTGCTCAATCCGCAGCATCTTCCGGCCTTCAGGTGCCAATGTCACAGTAGAGCTCCTTCAGGGCTCGAAACCAATGCTTCTTCATGTTTGCGGAATTCCTCCACGAACCGGTCCACGATATCTGCCGGCCGGATGTTCCGGCCTGTCTCCAGGGACATGGTGGTCACGCCGGCGTCAGTGATGCCGCAGGCAATGATCTGGCCGTAAGGTGCCAGGTCGTTGCTGCAGTTAATGGCGATGCCATGCATGGTGACACCATTCAGGACGCGGATGCCGATAGCGGCGATCTTGCGGTCAGGGCCCTTGGAATCGGCCTTGATCCAGACGCCTGCGCGGCCCTTGATGCGTTCGGCCTTGATGCCGTGGTCCGCCATGACGGTGATCATGATCTCCTCGAGCCGCTCCACGTAATCCCGGATGCCGGCGCGGTTCTTCAGCTTAAGGATGGGATAGGCAATGAGTTGGCCTGGACCATGCCAGGTGAGTTTGCCGCCGCGGTCCACAGCGACAACCGGCGTGCCGTCAAAAGGCCGCTCGTGGTCCTCGGTCAGCTTGCCTGCCGTGTATACGGCGGCGTGCTCCAAAAGCAGGACTGTGCTGGGGGCAACTCCGGCGACAACCTTGTCATGGAGTTCGCGCTGGGCGTCCCAGCCTTCCATGTAATCAACGAAGTCGGGGGCAAGACCCAGCTGTGAAAACTCAAGAGTCATGGCATCCAGCTTAGACCCCGGAGCCGGGCGGACCCGGTTTAGTGTCCAAGCTCACCGGCGGCCGCTTTGTGACCGCAGCAGCCAAGCCTGTGGATAAGTTCTGCAGCGCGGTCGAAACTCGACTAGACATGCAGTATGGACGATGTACAGGTGCCGGAGGTTCCCGGTTACGACGTCGGGCGGTTGCTGGGCCGGGGCGGCAGCGCGGACGTGTGGCTGGCCAGGGAACAACGGACCGGCAGGGAATGGGCGCTCAAGTGCTTCCGCGCCGCGGGCAGCAGGATCCAGGGCAGGGCAACCATCAGCGGGGAGGACCTGCGGCGGGAGATCCGGATCCTGTCGGTCCTGGACCACCAGCACCTCGTCAAGGCCCACGACGTCGTCCACGTGGCGGGACCCGTCAGCGGCACGGCCTTGACCATGGATTATGCCGCAGGCGGCTCGCTGGCCCAATTGGTTGCTGCCCGTGGCAGGCTCAGCGTGGGGGAGACGGTTACCATCCTGACGCCCATCGCCCAGGCACTGGGCTACCTGCACGGAAAAGGGGTCACGCACTCGGATGTTTCGCCAGGGAACGTGCTGTTCACCGGGCAGGGGAAACCGATGCTGTCCGACCTGGGTGTCGCCAGGATGCTTGGCGACCCGGGCGGCACGGTGTCCGCCGGAACGAGCGGCTTCCTGGATCCTTCGCCGGTGGATGCCGTCCGCGCAGGCCTCCAGCCGGGAAGTGACATCTACTCGGCGGCCGCCCTGGGCTGGTTCTGCCTCACGGGTGTTGCGCCGGGCCGCACCGCCGACCGTCCGCCGTTGTCCCTTCTGGTTCCCGGCGTTCCGCAGGATCTCGCGGCCGCCCTGGAAGCCGGACTGAACGAGGACCGGCGGCTGCGTCCCGACGCGCTGGCGCTGGCCACGGCCGTCTATCGCAGCGCCGAACCCCAGCCCGTGGACCTTTCGGATGCCGTCCATGCCACCGTCCTGCCCGAGCTGCTGACGCGGCGACACGTTCCCGCTGCGTCGAAGCGCAGCAGCCTCGGGACTAAATTCCAGGGCTTGCGCCGCCGGGCAGTAACGTCCCGCTGGTCCGCCCGGCCGGTGCCACGGCGGGACACGGGCATGCGGCAGCCAAGAGCGGCGGTGGCGTCCCGCGGAAAACATGCTGATGAGGCTGTTGCCCGCCGGGGCGCAGGCGTGTTTCTTCGTGCCATCGTGCTGGCCGTTGCCGCAGCCGCGGCGGGAATATGGTGGCTGTCCGCGCTCACCGGGCCGGGGATGTGGCCCGGCAATGCGGCAACCGGATCGTCGGCGGTATCGGCAGACCCATCCGGAGCCCTCGCAGGCGGGGCGGGGGCTGTTGCCCCCGTGGACGATGCCCGGCAGCGTGCCGAAGCAGCCGATCCCGTGCTTGCCGTCCAGGGGCTGGCGGCGCTGCGGGACTATGCTTTCAGCAGCGGCAAACTGGAGTTGCTGGCGGATGTGAACGCCCCCGGCTCCCCTGCAGCCGCCGCCGACGAGCGCATCGCCGGCCAACTGCATGCCGCTGGACACCGCCTGGAGGGTTTCACCAGCACGCTGACCGGGGTGGCGGCGGAAGCCGGGGGAACCCCGGTCCAGGCAGTTGTGCGGGCGACATCAGCCACCTCCGGCTACCACACCGTCACCGCGGAAGGCGTTGTGCTGGCAGCGGGGGCTCCGAGCCAGCCGCAACCCCTCCGGCTGGTCCTGGTGTCCGTCGACGGCCGCTGGCGGGTAAGCGACATCCTTGCGGTCCCGGGCGCCGACGAGGGGCCCGGCTAGGCACTGCCGTCCTTGCCGGCCACCCAGCGGACGGCATCTTCCAGGCACCCGTGCTGCCACTGGAATCCGGCCGATGACAGAACTGCAGGCTCCATCCGCTGGCTGGACAGCAACAACTCCTCGCCGAGGCCCCGCATGACCGTGCGCAGCACAGGGGCCGGGACCCGCAGCACGGCGGGGCGGTGCAGGGCGCGGGCGAGTGCTGCGACGATCGTGTTGATGTCCGCCTGATCCGGTGCGTTCAGATTGACCGGGCCGGAGACCGGTGACTCGAGGAGGAAGAGGAAGGCGGCGGAAACATCGGGAAGCGTCACCCAGGGCCAGAACTGCCGGCCGTTGCCAAACGGACCACCAAGCCCCAGGCGCAGCAGCGGAAGCAGCTTGCCCAGGGCCCCGCCCGAGCGGCTGAAGACCACCCCGGTGCGGGGCGTTACCACGCGTACCCCCGCCGGCGCCATCCGTGCAGCCTGCTCCCACTCAACGCAGATCTGCGACAACGTCCCGGAACCGGCAGGTGCATCTTCCCGCAGGACCGTACTGCCAGCATCGCCGTAGTAGTTCGAACCTGACTGGCTTATGAAGGTCGCCGGCGGGACATCCAGCTGTGCCATGGCGTGCACCAGTGTCCTGGTCGGTCCCAGCCGGGAACTGAACAGCTCCTCCACCCGCTTCCGCGTCCAGGGCTTGTCGCCAATGCCGGCACCCGAGAGATTGACGACGGCGTCAGCGCCGGCAAGCGCGCCGGGATCCAGGACGCCTGCGGCCGGGTCCCAGCGGATTTCGGCGGCATGGGCAGGCGGCCGGCGGACCAGGGTCGCCACCGTGTGGCCTGCACTGCGGAAGGCGGCTGACATGGAGGTGCCGATGAGCCCGGAAGCGCCGGCCATGACGATATGCATGGTCCATCTCACCACGGCAGCGCCGGTTGTGTACCTGCCGCGGCGCAGGGGAGGGGTTGACTATGATCGAACGATGACCTCTTCGAGCTACTTCCGTTTCCCGCATTTGCACGGCGATCTGGTCACTTTCGTGGCCGAGGACGACGTGTGGATTGCGCCCCTGGACGGCGGCCGCGCCTGGCGTGTCTCGTCGCTCCAGCTTCCTGCCCGCAACCCGCGTTTCACCCCGGACGGCAAGCAGCTGGTGTGGACGGTTGTGCAGGGAACGGCGCCGGAAGTCGTGTCGGCACAGGTCGACGGCGGCGGATACCGGCAGCTCACCTACTTTGGCCACAGCACCACGAAGGTTAAGGGGTTCACCTCCGGCGGTTCCGTCGTGGTCACCAGCGCCTTCCGCCAGGCTGAAAGCCGGCACACCCATGCCTACAGCGTCCCCCTGGAAGGCGGCTGGGCGCAGGAGCTCCCTTATGGTCCGGTGGAGTCCGTTGCGTTCGGCCCCGAGGTGGGCGATGAACGCCCCGTGGTGCTGGCGAGCGTGCTGTCCCGTGAACCGGCATGGTGGAAGCGTTACCGGGGCGGAACGGCCGGCAAGTTATGGATCGACCGGGACGGCAATGGTGAGTTCGAGCGCCTGCTGCCGGACCTTGACGGCAACCTCACCGATCCGCTGTGGGTGGATGGCCGGATCGCCTTCCTGTCCGACCATGAAGGGTACGGCAACCTGTACTCGGTCCTCCCCAGCGGAAAGGACCTGCGCCGGCACACCGACCACCAGGACTTCTACGTCCGGCATGCAGCCACGGACGGCAAGCGGGTCATCTTCGAATCCGCAGGCGAACTCTGGCTCCTCCGCGGTCTTGACTCGGAGGCGGAAAAGCTGGACATCACCCTCGGCTCGGCCTCACAGACCAGGCGTCCTGCCCTTCTTGATGCGGTCAAGCACCTGGGTACGGTGGCGCCCGATGTGACAGGTGCCGCCAGCGCGGTGGAGTCGCACGGAACCATCCACTGGCTGCGGCACAAGGACGGGCCGTCCCGCATTATCGAGGCCACCCCGGGGGTGCGCGGCCGGCTGCCCAGACCGTTGGGGGACGGCCGCATTGCCTACATCGCGGACCGCGACGGTGTGGAAGCGCTGCACATCAAGGACATTGCCGCGCCGGTTCCGCACAGCGCCGGGCACCGGGAAAACGGGAGCAAGGCAGCCGCAGCGTCTGAAACTCCAGCTCCCGAAACTCCCGGCTCCGGAGACACGGCGCAGGGCGGCCCGGCAGGGCCGGAAACGGTCAGCCTGCCGCAGCCTGTTCCGGCTTCCGGCGCGGCGGTGCTGGCGGGAGGCGCCTCCCATATGGCCGCAGACGATGAACAACAGGCAGATGTGGCACCGCACACCCCGGCCCCCGCGGCTGCCGCCCCGGAACCCGGGGCCCAGACGGGCATCGCCGTCCCCACGCCGGCACGCGCCAGTTCACTGGAAGCCAGCCCCGACGGACGCTGGGTTGCACTCGGGACCTCCTTTGGCGACGTGTACGTCCTGGACACCCGCAGCGGTGACCTCTCGCAGGTGGCCAGCATCGGCGAAGGCAGCATCTCGGAACTGGCGTGGTCGGCGGACTCGCGCTGGCTGGTGTGGTCCGAGCCGGTCACGTCCTTTGGCTCACGCAGCCGGCTGCGCCTGGCCACCGTGGACCAGCTCGACGCCGAGCCCGTGGAGGTTACCGACGGCCGTTTCCGCGACGCCTCCCCGGCCTTCACCCCTGACGGCAAATTCCTCGCCTTCCTGTCCAACCGCAGCTTCGACCCCGTGTACGACGGACATTCGTTCGACCTCTCCTTCCCCAGCCCCATCAAGCCGTACCTGGTGGCACTCGCCGCAGAGACGCCGTCGCCCTTTGGCCCTTCCGTTGATCCTGCGGGCGGGGAACCGGCCGCCACAACGGACGCGGACGCCACCGCGGGCGGAAACGCCCGGGATGATGAGGTGCCTGCCGTCCAGGTGGACGCGGAGGGCCTGGCGCACCGCGTCATCAGTGTTCCCGTGCCGCAGGGCAACTACAGCTCACTGAAAGCCGTTGACGGCGGCCTCCTCTGGCTCGACTCCGCCCTGGCCGGCGTGACCGGCGACGGAAAGGCCAGCCAGGAGGACAAGGACACCCGCCCCAGCCTGGTCCGTTACGACATCGGACGGCGCAAGCAGACCACACTGGTGGATGCCGTGGACAGCTACCGCCTCTCCGGCGACCGCGGCAAAGTGGTACTGGTGTGCGACAAACAAGTCACCGTGGTTCCGTCGGACGCCAAGGCGGATGAGGACTCCGGCAAGGTGGTCAAGGTGGACCTGGGCCGGATCCGCGTCCTCATGGACCCGCTCAGCGTCTGGGGACAGGCGTTCGATGAAGCCTGGCGCCTGCAGCGCGACTTTTTCTGGACGGAGGACATGGCGGGACAGGACTGGGAAGCCATCCATGCGCGCTACCGCCCCCTGGTTGAACGGCTGGGTTCACACGATGACCTGGTGGACCTGCTGTGGGAACTGCACGGCGAGCTGGGGACATCCCACGCGTACGTCCGCCCCGCCCTTGTCACCGAACCTGGCAGCAGGGGACAGGGCAGGCTCGGCGCGGACCTGGCGCACACCACCCGCGGCTGGGAAATCACCCGCGTCCTGGCCGGCGAATCCTCAGACCCCCTCGCCACCTCCCCGCTCACCGGGCCGGGCGTCGGCGCCAAGGCCGGGGACATCCTGCTGGCCATCGACGGCGTCCCGTTGTCCGAAGCCGTCACACCGGCCATGCAGCTGGTCGGAGCGGCCGGCCGCGCCGTGGAGTTGACCCTCCTCAACGGCCCCGGACACGGCGGTGCCGAAGGAACGCAGCGCCGGGTCGCCGTCGTGCCCGTCAAGGATGAGGAGCGCCTGCGCTACCAGGAATGGGTTGCCGGCAACCGGCGGACCGTCCGGGAGGCTTCCAACGGAACCTTCGGCTACCTCCACATTCCGGACATGATGGCCAACGGCTGGGCCCAGCTGCACCGCGATCTCGACACGGAAACAGCGCTGGACGGCCTGATCGTCGACGTCCGCCGCAACCGTGGCGGCCACACGTCCCAGCTTGTCGCGGAACTGATCGGCCGCAAGGTTACCGGCTGGAGCATGCCGCGCGGGGAGAAGCCGCGCACATACCCCCACCACGCACCCAGGGGCCCCGTGATCATCCTTGCGGACGAGTTCGCCGGGTCCGACGGCGACATCATCACCCAGGTGTCGAAGCTGCGGGGCATCGGCCCGGTCATCGGAACACGGACCTGGGGCGGTGTGGTGGGCATCGACAACCGGTTTGCGCTGGCGGACGGCACCGGCGTCACCCAGCCCCGCTATGCCAACTGGTTCAGCGGCGGCGTTGGCTGGAGCGTGGAAAACTACGGCGTGGATCCGGACATCGAGGTGGCCTACCCGCCGCATGCCTACGCCGCCGGCCGCGATCCCCAGCTGGAGTACGGCATTGGGGCGCTGAAGGAAATGATCCAGGAACTGCCCACCGACCGGCCGCCGGCACGCTCAGGCTACCGCCGCCTGAAGCCCGCACCCCTGCCGGCCCGCCGGCCGCAAAGCTAGCCCCACGGGCAACGGCAAACGCCCTGCCCTTTCCGGAATCTTCCGGGAAGGGCAGGGCGTTTTGTTTCGCTTGGGGAGGGGCCTAGGCCTCCAGTGTGGCGTCCAGCGTGATGTCGATGCTGGCGAGGGCGCCGGAGACGGGGCAGCCCACCTTGGCGTCCGTGGCGATCTTCTGGAACTCATCCTCTGAGATGCCGGGGACCCGGGCTGACATGGTCAGGTGGCTGCCGGTGATGCCCGTGCCCGGCACGAAAGTCACATCTGCCTTGGTGCGCACTTCCTCCGGTGTGTGGCCTGCGTTGGCAAGTTCATTGCTGAAGGCCATGGAGAAGCAGGCCGCGTGGGCTGCAGCGATCAGTTCTTCCGGGCTCGTTTTGCCGTTGGCCGCTTCAGTCCTGGCCTTCCACGTGACATCGAAGGTGCCCAGGCCTGAGGTGGCCAGGCTGGTGGTGCCGGAACCCTCCGTCAGGTTGCCGTTCCATACTGCGTTTGCTGAACGTGTTGCTGCCATGTCACTCCTCAGATTGGTCCTTACCGGGGCAGGCTGCTGCCAGGACCCCGCCGTTTCCCATCCTAGGGATTCGGCACCTTGGGCGCACGGGTTGTCCGCTGTCAGAGGATTGTGACCACGGCGTTTAGACGCCGACGGCGACGCCCCGCTGGGAAGGGGACGTCGCCGTCGGACATATGCAGCCGGTTACTGCCAGAGGGTGGCGATGGCGATGTTGATCAAAGCCAGCCCGCCGACGCCGTGGGCGAGTCCGGTGGAGACGGGCTGCCCGTTCTTGACCTTGCGGGTACCAATCACAGCCAGGACGGCAACCACGACGGCGATGACGAACTTGATGCCCAGCTTGGCGTAGTTCGGGTCGGAGTCCGGCAGGAATGGCAGGATGCCCATCATGGCGATGCCGGTGAGGAGCTGCAGGAAGGCGCCGTCACGCTGCCGCGGGTGGACCGTGGGGGTACGCATCGTGGCGATCCAGTAGCCCACGATCATGGCGGCTCCCACCACGTGCAGGAAGACCAGGATGTTGAAGAGAATATTCATGGCTCCAGCTTAGCCAGTCAGTTCTACGGCCCGTAGCAAAGCCACCCCGACATACTGAAGATGCGGGAAGTTAAACGCCGACGGCGGTGCAGGCGTTGCGCTGGTTTCCCACCGCTGCCTGCACCGCCGTCGTGCGGTTTTTGCAGGTTACAGTCCCAGGTCCGCTTCGAAGGCGCCTTCTTCGAGGCGTGCCTTCAGGGTCTGGAGGAACCGGCCGGCGTCGGCACCGTCCACCAGGCGGTGGTCGTACGTCAGGGACAGGTACATCATGGAGCGGATGGCGATCGAGTCGTCACCGTTTTCGTCAGCAACCACAACGGGCCGCTTGACGATGGCGCCGGTACCCAGGATGCCCACCTGCGGCTGGTTGATGATCGGGGTGTCGAACAGCGCGCCCACCGAACCGATGTTGGTGATGCTGAACGTGCCGCCGGACAGCTCGTCCGGGCCGATCTTGCCGTCGCGGGTGCGGGAAGCAACGTCCGCAATCTTGCCGGCGAGGCCGGCAAGGTTCAGGTTGCCGGCGTCGGCGATGACCGGAACCAGCAGGCCCTTGTCAGTATCGACGGCGATGGCCAGGTGTTCGGCGTTGTGGTAGGTGATTTCCTGCTTTTCCTCGTCGTACGCAGCGTTGAGCTTGGGGTGCTGCTTGAGGGCCTCGGCCACGGCCTTGGCGATGAAGGGCAGGAACGTCAGCTTGGTGCCGTTCTGGGCCTGGAACGAGTTCTTGGCCCGGGCGCGCAGCTTGGCGACCTTGGTCATGTCCACCTCGTGGACCTGGGTCAGCTGGGTGGAGATCTCCAGGGATTCACGCATGCGGCGGGCGATGACCTGGCGGATGCGCGGTGCCTTCTGCGTGGTGCCGCGCAGCGAGGAAACAGCGGCGTTGGACGCTGCCGGGGCTGAGGCGGCAGGGGCCGCGGCCGGAGCGGCAGCGGGAGCGGCCTTGGCCTCGGCGGCGGCGATGACGTCCTGCTTGCGGATGCGGCCGCCAACACCGGTGCCGGAGAGCGAGGCGATGTCCACGCCGTGCTGGTTGGCGAGCTTGCGGACCAGGGGAGTGACGTAGCCGGACTCGGATCCGCCGTTTGAGGGTGCTGCCTCCCGGGCTGCAGGTGCAGCAGCGGGAGCGGGGGCCGTCTTGGGCGCTTCCTGGGCGGGTGCCGGTGCAGGTGCTGCAGCCGGCGCAGGTGCTGCTGCGGGAGCTTCCTGCTTGGGGGCTTCCTGCTGGGGAGCCGCGGCCGGGGCCGGTGCAGCCTGGGGAGCAGGAGCTGCGGCAGCGCCGGAGCCGATCACGGCCAGGACGGAACCGACCTCAGCGGTCTCGTCCTCGTTGACCCGGATTTCCTGCAGGGTACCGGCAACCGGGGACGGGATTTCGGTGTCCACCTTGTCGGTGGAGACTTCCAGCAGGGGCTCGTCGACCTCAACGAAGTCGCCCACGGCCTTCAGCCAGCGGGTGACGGTGCCTTCGGTGACGCTTTCACCCAGGGCCGGGAGGGTGACCTCGTGGCCTTCGCCGCCGCCGGCCGCCGGCGCGTCCTGGGCGGGAGCTGCTTCAGCGGGTGCTTCCTGTGCGGGAGAAGGCTGGGCCGGGGCTTCCGGCGCCGGAGCTGCTTCAGCGGGTGCTTCCTGGGCCGGTGCGGCTGCGGGAGCTTCTCCGGCGGGGGCGGAACCACCGCCGGAGCCGTCACCGATGCGCACCAGGGGTGCGCCTACCTCGGCGGTCTCGTCTTCAGCGACCAGGATTTCTTCAATCACGCCAGCTACGGGAGAGGGGATTTCAGTGTCTACTTTGTCGGTGGAGACTTCGAGCAGCGGCTCGTCCACCTCTACCCGGTCACCTACCTGCTTGAGCCAGCGGGTGACGGTTCCTTCGGTGACGCTCTCACCGAGGGCGGGCAAGTTAACGGATTCAGACATGTCGTCCCCGTTCTCCTTATTGATCTTTAGTGCGGATGATTGCTGCCTTGTTGGCCAGCCTAGTGCACCCGGCATTTCGTGCCGGGTGCACCAGGCCCTTTGGTGCTTGGGGGAGACTAGCCGTGAAGGGGCTTGCCCGCGAGTGCCAGGTGGGCTTCGCCCAGGGCCTCGTTCTGGGTGGGGTGGGCGTGCACGAGCTGTGCCACGTCCTCCGGGTAGGCTTCCCAGTTCACGATCAGCTGGGCCTCGCCCACCTGCTCGCCCATGCGTGCGCCGATCATGTGGACGCCCACCACGGGGCCGTCCTTCTGGCGGACCAGCTTGACCAGGCCGGAGGTACCCAGGATGGAGCTCTTGCCGTTGCCGGCCAGGTTGTATTCCTGGGTCTGCACCTGGTCTTCGCCGAACTTTTCCTTGGCAGCCTTCTCGGTGTAGCCGACCGTGGCGATCTCGGGTTCGGAGTAGGTGACCTTGGGGATGTTGATGTCCTCGACCACCACGGGCTTTAGGCCGGCGATTTCCTCGGCCACGAAGATGCCCTGCTGGTAGCCGCGGTGGGCCAGCTGCACACCGGGGACGATGTCGCCCACGGCGTAGATGTTGCCCACGCCGGTGTGCAGGCGCTCGTTGGTGATGACGAAGCCGCGGTCGATGGTGATGCCGGCTTCCTCGTAACCGAGGTTGGCCGTGACGGGGCCGCGGCCGACGGCGACGAGGAGCAGGTCCGCCTCGAAGGTCTTGCCGTCCACCAAGGTGACCTTGACGCCGTCGTCATTCTGCTCGACGCCCTGGAAGAAGATTCCGGTGGAGAACTTGATGCCGCGCTTCTTGAAGGCGCGCTCGAAGTTCTTGACGATGGTGGCGTCCTCGTTGGGGACCAGCGAGGGCAGGCCCTCCACGATGGTGACGTCCACGCCGAAGGACTTCCACACCGAAGCGAACTCGACGCCGATGACGCCGCCGCCCAGGATGATGGCGCTCTTGGGGATGTAGTCCATGGTCAGGGCCTGGTCGGAGGTGATGACCTTGCCGCCGATTTCCAGGCCGGGAAGGGTGCGCGAGTAGGAGCCGGTGGCCAGGACGATGTTCTTGCCCTTGTAGGCGGTGCCGTTCACCACGACGGTGTCGGTGCCCTGGAGCTTGCCCTCACCTTCGATGACGGTGATGCCCTTGGACTTGATGAGGCCCTGGAGGCCCTTGTACTTGCCGGCGATGATGCCGTCCTTGTACGCGTTGACAGCGTTGATGTCGATGCTGTCGAGGGTGACGTTCACGCCGTACTTGGCGGAGTCACGGGCGTGGTCGGCCAGCTCTGCGGAGTGCAGCAGGGCCTTGGTGGGGATGCAGCCGTTGTGGAGGCAGGTGCCGCCCAGCTTGCCCTTCTCCACGAGGCCGACGGTGAGGCCGAGCTGTACCGCACGCAGCGCCGCAGCGTATCCGCCGCTGCCGCCACCGAGTACCAGGATGTCGAATTCTTGCGCAGTTGCCTGATCGGCCACTAAAACGCTCCCTCGCGTGAACGATGACGCGTTCTGCGCGCATCATCTGGTCTTGGAACTTGCCCTGCCGTGATTATGTCAGCAGGGCAATTCTCTTGCATTTGTGACTACCGTGGTTCACCTTAGCGAACCACCTATCCATGCTCCACCTTGGCGCTGCGTTTGTGGAGCGCTTGTGTCCAGTGTCACGCGGCCCTGTGGCAGAGGAATCACTCCACCGCAAAGCCGCGTGACATCGGGGCGGCATCCTTCGCCCGGGCAGGTGCTCAGGCCGCGGCCAGGATGTCCTCCACATACGCAACCAGGGTGCGGACAGTGCATCCGGTGCCCTGCTTGTGGGTGTAGCCGTAGGGGCTGCCGTTGTTAAAGGACGGCCCCGCGATATCGATGTGCGCCCAGGGGATCTGTTCGCCCGCCTTGTCCTTACCCACGAACTCGCGCAGGAACACAGCGGCGGTCATCATGCCGCCGTGGCGTTCGCCGATGTTGGCCAGGTCCGCCACCTGGGAATCCAGGCTGGGGCGCAGCTCCTCGGGCAGGGGCATCGGCCAGACCAGTTCGCCGGCGCGGTCGGCCGCTGCCTTGAGGGCACCCGTAACGATCTCCGAGCCCATGACACCGGCAGTGCGGTTGCCCAGTGCGATGAGCTGCGCGCCGGTCAGCGTGGCCACGTCGATGATGGCGTCCGGGTATTCGCGGCTGGCAGCGACAATGCCGTCCGCCATCACCAGGCGCCCTTCCGCGTCTGTGTTGAGGACTTCGACCGTCTTGCCGCCGAACATGGTGAGCACATCGGCAGGGCGCGAGGCGCCGCCGCCGGGCATGTTCTCTGCGATGCACAGCCAGGCGGTCGCCTTCACCGGCAGGCCGAGGCCGGCCAGGGCCAGGACAGTGTTAAGCACGACGGCGGCGCCCGCCATGTCGCTCTTCATGTCGCCCATGTTCAGGGCCGGCTTGAGGGAGATGCCGCCGGTGTCGAACGTGATGCCCTTGCCCACCAGGGCCACCTTGGCAGTGGCCTTGGCGGGGGAGTACTCCACCTTGACCAGGCGCGGCTGCCGCGTGGAGCCCTTGCCCACGCCCATGATGCCGCCGAAGCCTTCCTTCTCAAGGCGCTTTTCGTCCCAGACGGTGACCTTGACGGGGAGGCCCTTGGCGAGGTCCTTGGCGGCTTCCGCGAAGGACTCCGGGTACAGGTGGCTCGGCGGCGTGTTGACAAGGGACCGGGTGGCGTTGACAGCCTTTGCCACCAGCGCGGCGCGCTTGAGTGCGGCATCCAGGTCCGGGCCGGCCAGTTCCGTGAAGATGACGGCATTGCGGACGGGATCCTTGAGCCCGTCCATGGAAGACCGGAACTCGGTGAACGAGTAGGCGCCGAGCGCGGCACCCTCGGCGACCGCCGTGACATCCTGCACTGTCGCCGTCGGGAACGCCAGGGTAACAGTGGCGAGGCCGGCCAGCTGCCGGACGGCCGATCCTGCTGCCCGGCGGAGCGACTCGCCCCCGAGCGGGCTGCTGTCAGACACCTTTCCTACCCCGGCGAGGACCAGGATGCCGGCACCGGTCTCGGGCAGGCCGGGGAGGCGGACGAGCTGGTCCGCCGCGCCGGTCAGTCCGAGCGCCTTGAGGGAGTCAGCCAGGGCCTCCGCGGACTTCGCCGTCAGGGGGTTGTCCAGCAGGACGGGCCCGTCGCTTCCCTGCCCCACCCCGATAACCACTGCATCGCTGGGGTGCTTCTTAAGGTCCCGCGAGACGGTACTAAGGTTGACTTCAGTATTCTTGACCACAGGGATGAGTCCTCAATTCTCGAAACGTTCGGGCAGGGATGCATGTTGGGCGCTCTGCCATGGTGGCCCGGATCCGGCCGTTCTGGACGGTGTCCGGGTGCGTGCAAGCCCGCCTGGCAGGCCAGTTCCGATCGTAGCCCTTCCCCTGCACAGCGGGAGAATTTCCTGAGATGTGCGCCACACCGTGCCGCGGAATGCCGGGTGCCCCTGCCGCGTTGTGAAAGATAGCCACCCGTACCCTGAAAGGAACACGCCGTGCTTGAACGGATTTCCGGCTCCCTGCTGGACCCCGACGCGCTTTATGCCAGCAACATCGAGCTGTTCCACAGCCCCGGTCTGCAGGGGCTGAACCTGGTCATGGGTTTCACCGGTTTCGCCGATGCCGGCCATGTGGTCAAGCAGATCAACGCCGAACTGCTGGACACCCTCGATGCCCAGCCGGTTGCGGTCTTCGACGCTGACCAGTTGATCGACTACCGGTCCCGCCGCCCGCACCTGACCTTCGTGGAAGACCACGTGCAGGACTACCAGGAGCCGCGGCTGGCCCTCTACCGGCTGGTCGACGGACTGGGCAAGCCCTTCCTCCTCCTGGCCGGCTTCGAACCCGACCTGCAGTGGGAACGGTTCGCCCGCGCCGTGGTGAATATCGTGGAACAGCTGGACGTTAACCTGGTCACCTGGATCCACTCCATCCCTATGCCCGTGCCGCATACCCGGCCCGTTGGTGTGACGGTGCACGGGAACCGGCCCGAGCTGATCGAGGGCATCTCCGTATGGAAGCCCACGGTCGAAGTGCCCGCGGCTGTTGGCCACATCCTGGAGCTGCGCCTCGTGGAGGCGGGACGCAATGTTGCCGGGTACGTCATCCACGTGCCGCACTACCTTGCTGAGGCCGAGTATCCCACCGCCGCCGTCGCCGGGCTGGAGTACCTGGGCGCCGCATCGTCCCTGATGCTGCCCACCGACCGGCTCCGTGAGTCCGGCCGCGAGGTCAGCCGGCAGATCGCGCAGCAGATCGAGGCGTCCGAGGAGGTCCAGCAGGTGGTCTCCCGCCTCGAAACGCGGTACGACGAGAAAGCGGACGGCATGGTGCGCCGGTCGCTCCTGGCGAATGAGAATGATGAGCTTCCCGACGCCGACGACCTGGGTGCCGCCGTGGAGGCCTACCTGGCCAGGGAGAACCCTGGGCAGTAGCACCCGGCAGCAGCACCGGGCAGGAGTTCCGCGTCACAGCTTCCGGGCCGGCCGGCGCCGGCCGGGCATAATGAAGGAGTGACTGCTCCCCGCGCCTGGCTTATCTGGACCATTGGAATTTTCGGGTACCTGGTGGCCGTGGCACAGCGGACGTCCTTTGGTGTCGTGGGGCTCGAAGCCACGGAGCGGTTCCACGCCAGCGCCTCCGCCATCTCCTTCTTCACTGTCCTGCAGCTGCTGGTCTATGCCGGGCTCCAGATCCCGGTGGGCCTGCTGGTGGACAGGTTCGGCTCGCGCGCCATGATCGCAGGCGGCGCAGTCCTGATGGGGCTCGGGCAGCTGCAGCTGGCGTTCGCTGAAAGCATTCCCGGGGGAGTCCTGGGCCGTGTCCTCGTGGGAGCCGGCGATGCCATGACCTTTATCTCGGTGATCCGGCTCATCCCGCTGTGGTTCGCCCCCGCCCGCGTGCCCCTGGTCACCCAGCTGACCGGCATGTCCGGCCAGTTGGGGCAACTGTTCAGTGTCCTGCCGTTCGCGCTGGTCCTGCACCTGTCCGGCTGGACCCCCGCTTTCCTGATGCTGGCAGGGATGTCCGCCCTCGCCGTCGTGCTGGTACTCCTGCTCCTGCAGGATGCGCCGCCCGGGACCGGGCGGCCGCACGCCCGGCAGGGACTTCGGGCCACAGGGGCCTCGCTGGCCCGCGCCTGGCGCCAGCCCGGGACCCGGCTGGGGATGTGGAGCCACTTCACCATCCAGTTCAGCGGTACCGTCTTCGCGATGACGTGGGGCTATCCGTTCCTGATCTCCGGCCAGGGCCTGGACGCCGGTACTGTTGCCGCCCTTATGGCGCTGTACGTCGCCGCCGCCATGGCCGTGGGCCCGTTCATCGGGCGCTTCGTTTCGCGCCACCCGCTGCGCCGTTCCACTATGGTGCTGCTGATCGCCGGCGCCACCGCCGCAGCGTGGGCCGCGGTGCTGCTGCTGCCCGGACGCGCCCCGCTGTGGCTGCTGGCCGGCCTGGTGGTGGTGCTGGCAATCGGCGGACCCGGTTCAATGATCGGCTTCGACTTCGCCCGGACCTTCAACCCCGCGCACCGGATCGGCACTGCGACGGGCATCGTCAACGTTGGTGGCTTCATCGCTGCCCTGGTGTCCATCTTCCTGATTGGCCTGGTGCTCGACGTCCTCTACGCCACCGGGTTTTCGCAGGGGGTGCTCTACGGCCTGGCCCCCTTCCGGCTGGCCCTGAGCGTCCAGTTCCTGCTCATGGCGATCGGTGCCGCGGCCATCGTGGCCTCCCGGCGGAAAGTACGACGGCAAATGGCCGCCCAGGGGATCGTGGTTCCGCCGCTGCGCAGCGCCATCGCCCGGCAGCGCCGGGAGAGCCTGGCCCGTCGCCGCCAGCCAACGCCCACCGACGACTGAGCCTGCACCTTTCACTCGTCCTCCACTGCACCGGTTACCCACATAGCCGAAAAGGCCACTGTCCGCGTCATCGCCTGGCGGCGAATGCTGGAGCCATGACAGCTTCAGAACGATTAGTAGTCCGCGGGCCGGAAGACATTCTTGGCTTCATTCCACATTCGCTCGGGTACTGGCCAGCCGCCAGCCTGGTGGCCATGACGCTGCACGGCACCAGGCTGGGAGCCACGCTGCGGCTTGACCTTCCGGGGCCGGAGGCACAGGCGGACCCCGCCATGTTTGCCCGTGCCGTCCGCCGCTACCTCCAATCAGACCAGGAGGCTGACGGCACTTTGCTGGCGGTGTTCACCAGTGATGCCGGAATGGAACGGCCCTCCGCGTACGACCTTTTGGTCTGCACGGTCCAGAGGGTGCTGGACCGGGCAGGGATGCCCGTCCGTGATGCCTGGTTTGTGGGCGATGAGTACTGGCGGGACGCTTTTTGCAGCGATGCCGCGTGTTGCCCGCTTCCAGGACGTCCGGTGCAGCAGATCAGGGACAGCATGCTGAATACGGAAATGGTGTACCGGGGCAGCAGTGTTGGGCCCGCCCCAAGAGCCGGGACGGCGCCGGAAGCTCCCGTCCCGGCCATGCACCTGGCGGCCGTTCTGGAGGCACAGGCCGGCTGGGAGGGGGAGCTTGGCGGGCTGTCCCGGAGCCGGGCACAGTTCACCGCGGTGCTCGACTTCTGGGAGATGCTGCTGGACAGGAGCCATGACGGGCCGTGGATTCCGGATGTTGAGCGGGACGCCTTCCTTCGCGCAACGCTGCTCGTTCCCACCTGGCGTGATGCCGTGCTCGTGATGGCCGCGGCCGGCAGGGCAGCGGCGGAGGCAGGCGCAGAACAATTTGGCGTCCTGGCGGACGGGGGCGGGGGCGGCAGTGACGCTTCCGTGGTGGCCCTGCCGTTGCTGCCTCCGGCGGAATTCTCCGGCCGGAAGCAGCGGGCGACAAAACCGGGGACAACGGAACTGCGGGTGGAAACGGACCGGGCATCAATCCGTGCGGCGGGAGTATGGCGAGGGACGCGCAGTACCGATTCCGATCCCGCTTCCGGCACTGTTCCTGCCGGGTACGGCGAGGTCCTCATGGGCCTGGCGCCGGAGGTGCCCGACTGGGCCGGACTGGACGCGCTGGACAGGATCCTGGGGCAACTGGCAGTGCTCGGCGGGGCCCCGGCCGCCGCGGCGCTGACGCTCCGAGGCTGGGTTGCCTGGTGCCGGGGCCGCGGCTCCTACGCCGCTGCCCACCTGGGCCAGGCCCTTCAGCTCGAGCCGGAATACAGGCTTGCGGAACTCCTGCTGGATCTCGTGGGCCGGGGAACGCTCTGTGGCTGGGCCGCACGCAAGGATGCGGCCTGGCAAAAATTCCGGAAGGATCCCGCAGGGGAAAAGGAAACGCTGTGAATGGGGGTCAACCGGACTGACGCGCGGAGTACTTGGGACCTGCGGTGGTGGGCCGGCCAAGGGCAGCAGGAACGGATGGCGGCAGGGGAGGCCGGATCCGGGCAAATCGTGAGACAATGGATGCCGAGACCCGGTTGGGTCCGTGTATCGAGTGCTTGTAACCGTCCCCGCAAGGGAACATTACAGCCGCTCCGGGAGTTGTCTTAAGTGACTCTGCCGGCCGTGGTGGTGCTTGGTTTTCACCACGGACTTGACAGGGTCATAGTGGTGTTGCCCGTATGGTGATTCCACAGACCACCGCTAGAAAGGTTTTCTGTGACCCCGTCTTCCACGAAGAAGGATTCCGCCGCCCAGGATGTCTTGTCCCCTGAGGAGAAGCAGGCCGCGACCAATGCCAAGCGGGCAGCCACTCGGGCCGCCAACAAGGCTTCGGCCGGGGAGGCTGCAGGCGACGGCAAGCGCGAGCCCAAGAAGCGTGGGCCCAAGCCCGGCGCAAAGGCTGCAGCCGAGGCTGCGGGAAAGTCCGCCGGTGACGTTGACCCGGACGAGGTCGAAGACGTCGAGGAAGACCTCGACGACATCGTCCTTGAAGGTCCGGATGCAGCAGAGGACGCCGACGCCGATCCCGTTAAGGGTGCCGCCGGCAGCGGCAAGGGCTTCGTCTACTCCGATGCAGACGACGATGACGCCCCTGTGCAGCAGGTCATGTCCGCCGGTGCCACGGCTGACCCCGTCAAGGACTACCTGAAGCAGATCGGTAAGGTGGCGCTGCTCAACGCGGAGCAGGAAGTCGACCTTGCACTGCGGATCGAAGCCGGGCTGTTCGCCGAGGAAAAGATTGCCGCAGACGACGGCTCCATGGATCCGAAGTACAAGCGTGAGCTTGAGTTCATCATCCACGACGGCAAGCGCGCCAAGAACCACCTGCTGGAGGCCAACCTCCGCCTGGTGGTCTCGCTGGCCAAGCGCTACACCGGCCGCGGCATGCTGTTCCTGGACCTGATTCAGGAAGGCAACCTTGGCCTCATCCGCGCCGTGGAGAAGTTCGACTACACCAAGGGCTTCAAGTTCTCCACCTACGCCACCTGGTGGATCCGCCAGGCCATCACCCGCGCCATGGCCGACCAGGCCCGCACCATCCGTATTCCGGTGCACATGGTTGAGGTCATCAACAAGCTGGCGCGTGTACAGCGCCAGATGCTGCAGGACCTGGGCCGCGAACCCACCCCTGAAGAGCTTGCCCTCGAGCTGGACATGACGCCCGAAAAGGTTGTCGAGGTCCAGAAGTACGGCCGCGAGCCGATTTCGCTGCACACCCCCCTGGGTGAGGACGGCGATTCCGAGTTCGGCGACCTGATCGAGGACTCGGAAGCTGTTGTTCCGGCTGACGCCGTGAGCTTCACCCTCCTGCAGGAGCAGCTGCACTCGGTCCTGGACACCCTTTCGGAGCGCGAGGCAGGCGTGGTCGCCATGCGGTTCGGCCTGACCGACGGACAGCCCAAGACTTTAGACGAAATCGGAAAGGTCTACGGCGTCACCCGCGAGCGGATCCGCCAGATCGAGTCGAAGACCATGTCCAAGCTCCGCCACCCCTCCCGGTCCCAGGTGCTGCGGGACTACCTGGACTAGGTCTCTTCCGCCCAGCAGAGCAGGGGCCGTTCCGAACCACTTCAACAGTGGATTTCGGAACGGCCCCTGCTCTCTTTGTCCCGGCTGGTCTTTGTCCCGGCTGGCCGGCAGCGGCGTTTGCCCTCGGTGCCTTTAGCCTTGCCCTTAAACGCCTGCGGGGCCCTTCCGTGGTGGAAGGGCCCCGCTGGGTTCGTTGTTACCGATGCCTCATCTAGTCGATTTCCACGGCAGCTTTCTCGTGAAGCTTTCCCGTTTCATCGTGCCAGTCGGAGCTCAACGGCTTGAGCGTCGCCTCGACTGCACGGGCGTGGTGGCCGCAGAACAACAGCTCACCGCCGGAGGACTCGAGTACAACCCGCACATATGCCTGGGCTCCGCAACGGTCGCACCGGTCGAGTGCGTTTAGTGTGCGGTCTGCCACTGCTGTTGTCATGTCGGCCTCCTTAGTAGATCAGTACATCTATATAACCAGTATTCGTATCCGAACCATCGCAAGGATGGGGCAAGTTCGCTGTCCGCGTATCCGCAAGGTTAGGTCAAGAATTACCCAGTTCCGCGCATCACGGGGGCTGGTGGCGCGCCGCACAGGGGACCGGGGGTGTGGCAGGCGCCTGTCGCCGCTGCCGCCGACTACCCTAGAAGGTGCGGTCACGCGCCGCTTCCACGTCCCTGAAGGAGTTCATCACCAGTGGCACCAAGCTCTGAGTACACCGCCCGGCACCTTTCCGTACTGGAAGGCCTCGAAGCCGTCCGCAAGCGCCCGGGCATGTACATCGGCTCAACCGACTCACGTGGCCTCATGCACTGCCTCTGGGAAATCATCGACAACTCCGTGGACGAGGCCCTGGCCGGGTTCGGCCACGACATTCGCATCATCCTCCACGCGGACAATTCCGTGGAGATCCACGACGACGGCCGCGGCATTCCCATCGACAAGGAACCCAAGACGGGACTCACCGGCGTCGAAGTGGTGTTCACCAAGCTGCACGCAGGCGGCAAGTTCGGGGGCGGCTCCTACACCGCCTCCGGCGGCCTGCACGGCGTCGGCGCGTCGGTGGTCAACGCCCTCTCCTCGCGGCTTGACGTCGAGGTGGACCGCGGCGGCAAAACCTACAAGATGTCCTTCCGCCGGGGCGAGCCCGGCCGCTTCAAGGACGTCGGATCCAAGATCGACCCGGCCGCACCCTTCACCCCGTTCGTCGACGACTCGGTGCTGGACATTGTGGGCAAAGCCAAGCGCGGAGTCACCGGCACCCGGATCCGCTACTGGGCAGACCGGCAGATTTTCACCCCGGATGCCAAGTTCTCCTACGACGACCTTGTTGCCCGTGCCCGCCAGACGTCCTTCCTGGTGCCCGGCCTCAAGCTCACCGTGCGCGATGAGCGCAAGCTCCCCGGAACCCCGGGCGAGGCCGGTCCGCATGAGGAGGTCTTCCACCACGACGGCGGCATCTCGGAATTTGTCGAGTTCCTGGCCGCAGACCCGGCCGTGACCGATGTGTGGCGGCTGCACGGCTCAGGGAAGTTCAAGGAGACTGTCCCGGTACTCGACGAACGCGGACACAGCCAGCTGGCCGAGGTTGAACGGGACTGCGAAGTGGACGTGGCGCTGCGCTGGGGCATCGGCTACGACAGCAGCGTGCGCAGCTTCGTGAACATCATCGCCACCCCGAAAGGCGGCACGCACCAGTCAGGGTTCGAGCAGGCGCTGGTCAAGACGTTCCGGAAAGCCGTCGAGACTAACGCCCGCAAGCTCAAAGCCGGAAACGACAAGATCGAAAAGGACGACATCTTCGCCGGCTTGACGGCGGTGCTCACAGTACGGCTCGCGGAGCCGCAGTTTGAGGGCCAGACCAAGGAGATCCTCGGCACAAGCGCCGTTCGTGCCATCGTGGCCCGGGTGGTGGAGCGTGAGATCTCCGCCAAACTGTCCTCCAGCAACCGGAACGACAAAGCCCAGTCCGCCCTGCTGCTGGAAAAGATCGTCAGCGAGATGAAGTCGCGCATCTCGGCCCGCGTGCACAAGGAAACACAACGGCGCAAGAACGCGCTGGAAACCTCCTCGATGCCCACCAAGCTCGCCGATTGCCGGACGGACGACGTCGAACGTTCCGAACTGTTCATCGTGGAAGGCGACTCCGCGCTGGGCACCGCCAAGCTGGCCCGCTCCTCCGACTTCCAGGCCCTGCTGCCCATCCGCGGCAAGATCCTCAACGTCCAGAAGGCGTCGGTGGGGGACATGCTCTCCAACGCCGAATGCGCCGCCCTTATCCAGGTGGTGGGCGCGGGCTCCGGCCGCAGCTTCGACATCAGTGCCGCCCGGTACGGCAAGGTGATCCTCATGACCGACGCCGACGTTGACGGCGCCCACATCCGGACCCTGCTGCTGACCCTTTTCTTCCGCTACATGCGGCCCATGATCCTGGAGGGCAGGGTGTTCGCCGCGGTTCCGCCGCTGCACCGGGTGGAGGTCATCAACGCCGGCCAGAAGGCCAACGAAATGATCTACACCTACTCCGAGGCCGAACTCCACGTCCTGCTGGCCCGCCTGGCCAAGGAGGGCAAGCGGTACAAGGAACCGATCCAGCGGTACAAGGGCCTGGGGGAGATGGATGCCGAGCAGCTGGCGGAAACCACCATGGACCCGCGGCACCGCACCCTGCGCAAGGTGGGAATCGACAACGCGCAGCAGGCGGAGGAGATCTTCGACCTGCTGATGGGCTCGGACGTTTCCCCGCGCAAGGACTTCATCATCGCGGGCGCGTCCAGCCTGGACCGGGAGCGCATCGACGCCTGACCGGTGGGTGAGCTTGTCGAAACCAGGGTCTCGGCAGCCCAACCACCGGTAGGTGCGGCCCAGGGCAGGGCGTACGACGGCGGGACTCAGCCCAGCAGGCCCGGAACCACCAGCAGCGCAGTGGGCAACGCCAGCAGCAGGACGGAGCCGGCCAGGACGGCGCTGCGGACGGCGGCGGGAAGCTGGGGCTGCGGCGTCAGGAGGCGGCTGACCCGCGAGGCTGCGGTCCTGACCGCATCCGAACCCGGTCCGCCCGACGCCGCCTCCAGCCCGGTCAGTGCCAGCGTGGGCGAGGACTGCCGGATGTCGCCGGCGCCGGCGCTTCCCGTAGAGCCGCTGGCCACGATGGCGATCGCCTTGATGAGGGTGGCCTTGCTCTCGGTCCGCAGGGCGACGTCGTCGGCGAGCATCTCGATCAGCGAGTTGACGGATTCCTGGGCCAGCCGGGTGGTGGGCAGCCACGGGAGGGCCTGACGCCAGGCGGCGAAGGCCCAGAGCAGCAGGTGGTGGCGCTGGCTCAAGTGGGCGTTCTCGTGAATCAGGACGGCGCGCAGCTCGGCCGGTTCGAGGGCAGCCATCAGGCCGTCCGACAGGACGGTCACGGAGCGGGCGCCGCCCGGAAGGCAGTAGGCGACCGGGGAGTCGTGGCTGATGACCAGCGTTCCGGCATCCTGGGCCGATGGGGAGGCCAGCAGGGCGAGCAGTTCCCTGTGCCTGCGCCGCTGCCGCTGGATTTTGTAGTACGTCAGCAGCAGCGTGAAGACCAGGTGGGCCGTCAGCAGGGCAGCTGTGGACAGGGCAAAGATATGCCAAAAGCCCAACGCCGTGGTGGGGGCGTTGAACAGCACCATGCCTCCCAGTGCGCGGAGCCCTGCGATCAGGTTGTCACCGATTGGTTCCAGGCCGTAGACCAGCATGGCGCCGATCATGGACAGTCCACCCGCGAGCGCGATCGCCTGCCACAGCACCATTGCCGTGAACGGCGACCTGGCCGGCCATTGTGCCCGTGACAGGAGGATTGGCACCGGCCAGGCCAGTATTATCGCAAGGACCGCCAGCAGGTATGAGGCCCAGAACATGGTGTGCTAGAGGTGGCCCAGCAGTTTGCGCAGCGTCTCGGCTTCACCTTCGGACACGGACCCGATGAAGCGGGCCAGGACGGCCTCGCGGTCCGGGGCTGATCCGAGGACCTCATGCATCAGTTCGGCGGTGTGGTCGGCACGGCTGGACACGGCCTGGTACCGGTGCGGGCGGGTTCCGCGTTCGCGTTCAACCAGCCCTTTCTTTTCCAGGCGGGAGAGTACGGTGAGTACCGTGGTGACGGCCAGTTCCTTGCCCTCGTGGCCCGGCCCGCCCTGCGCATCGGACGTGCGCGCCAGCTGGTCCCTCAGGGTATTGGCCGTAGCCGCTTCCTGGCCCGCCCAGAGCAGGTCCATGACTGCCCGTTCCAGTTCACCAAGACTAGCCATTTCACTTTTCCTTTTATTTCCCCGCACCGTGCTCTTGAGTGCCCGGTGACGCCACGCTGTTGTTCAACTACATCACTAAATCTACCCTGAAACCGCCCTGGGTTCTACACCGGGTAGAACATGTGGCGCGCGGGCGCCTGCCGGGCCATGCTGGGTAAGGACAACTGGTTTTCGTCCGCCGCCGCCGATGTTCTACACTTTGTAGAAGTTACATTTCTACGGAGCGTAGAAGACTGCATTGGCTAACAGTAGGGACTGCCATGGACGCCTTGGAAATCGCACGCTGGCAATTCGGTATCACCACGGTCTACCACTTCATGATGGTGCCGCTGACCATTGGCCTGGGCCTGGTGGTCGCCGTCATCCAGACCGCCTGGTACCGCACCGGCAAGCCCGAGTACCTGCGCATGACCAAGTTCTGGGGCAAGCTGTTCCTCATCAACTTCATCATGGGCGTGGCCACCGGCATCGTGCAGGAATTCCAGTTCGGCATGGCCTGGAGCGAGTACAGCCGCTTCGTGGGGGACGTCTTCGGCGCCCCGCTGGCCCTTGAAGCCCTCCTGGCCTTCTTCGTCGAATCGACGTTCCTGGGCCTGTGGATCTTCGGCTGGAAGCAGCTCAAGCCCGCCATCCACCTTGCCTGCCTCTGGGTGGCCGTCATCGGATCAGCCCTCTCCGCCTACTTCATCATCGTGGCCAACAGCTGGATGCAGCACCCGGTAGGGGTCGAAATGATCAACGGCCGGCCCGTCATGACCGATGCCTGGGCCGTCTTCACCAACAACACCGCGCTTGTGGCCGTCCCGCACACCCTGTTCGGCGCCCTCGCCGTAGCCGGCGGTTTCCTCCTGGGCATCGCCTGGTACCACCTCTGGCGGCGGCGGCACGACGGCGTCGACACGGTGGGTGCCGACGGCAAGGTCATCCCCGGTGAAGACGTCCGCATCCCCGGCCGTGACCGGGCAGACCACAGCGTGTGGATCCGCTCCCTGCGGATCGGCGCCGTGGTGGCCATGATTTCCTTCGCCGGCACTGCCGTGACCGGTGACCTGCAGGGCAAGCTGATGTTCCAGCAGCAGCCCATGAAGATGGCCGCCGCGGAGGCGGCCTGCCACGACGGCACCGGCTTCTCCGTCCTGAGCGTCGGAAACGTGGGTTCCAGGAACTGCGACGACGTCGTGGCCGTGATCGAGGTCCCGGGCATCCTGTCCTTCCTGGCCAAGGGCGACTTCACCACCGAAGTCAAGGGCGTCAACAGCCTGCTGCCCGAGTACAAGGCCAACTACGGAACCACCCTCCCGGACAACCCCATTTACGGTGAGCGCGCGGGCCAGGACATCGAATACGTGCCCGTCATGGAAGTCACCTACTGGGGATTCCGGATGATGATCGGTTTTGGCGGTCTGGCCGCCCTGGCAGCACTGGTGGCACTCTGGCTCACCCGAAAGGGTACCGTGCCGGAGCCGCGGTGGCTGATGCGCCTGGCAGTCTTTGGCATCCTGGCCCCCTTCGGCGCGAACGCCGCCGGATGGATTTTCACCGAGATGGGCCGCCAGCCCTTCGTCGTGGCGCCCAACCCGGATCCCAGCGGCATCGACCAGGTGTTCATGTTCACCGCGGCCGCCGTATCACCGGGCGTCTCCGCCGGCGAACTGATCGCCTCCCTCGTGGCATTGACCGCCGTCTACGCAGTCCTGCTGGTGGTTGAGGTGAAACTCCTGGTCAAGTACATCCGCGGCGGCGTGGTTTCCGCGATGCCTGAACTCGCGCACGCACCGGTGGACGAGAACGAGGACGCGACGCCGGGCACCGGCGGCAACGGGGACACCAAACCGGCCGACGACGTCCTGGCCTTCGCCTACTAGCAGAGGAAACAAACTATGGAACTGCTGCCCACCATATGGTTCATCGCCATCGCGGTGCTGTGGACCGGCTACCTCTTCCTGGAGGGCTTCGACCTGGGCGTGGGGATGCTGATGAAGCTCTTCGCCCGCAACAACACGGAGCGCCGGGTGCTGCTGAACACCATCGGACCTGTCTGGGACGGCAACGAGGTGTGGCTGCTGACCGCCGGCGGCGCCACCTTCGCCGCCTTCCCGCTCTGGTACGCCTCGCTCTTTTCCGCGCTCTACCTCCCGCTGCTGGTGGTCCTGCTGGCACTGATCTTCCGGGCGGTGGCCTTCGAATACCGCGGCAAGGTGGACAGGGACAGCTGGCGGAACCGGTGGGACTGGGCCATCGCCCTGGGTTCATTCTTCGCCGCCTTTGGCGTGGGCGCTGCGCTGGCACTCACCACCACCGGCCTTCCGCTGAATGCCAACGGCGACCGCGAGGGCGGCCCCATGGCCTGGTTCAGCGGCTACGCCCTGCTGGGCGGCATCGCCGTCGTGGGGTTCGCACTGCTCCACGCCCTGGCGTTCCTGGCACTCAAGACCGATGGAGAGGTACGGCACCGCGCCCGCCAGTGGTTCGTGCGGCTCCTGCCGGTCCTGCTCCTGCCCATCGCGGCGTGGGCCCTCGCCATCCAGTTCATGGACGGCAGCCCCTGGACCTGGGCCGCCGTCGTCCTGGCCGTTGCTGCCGCCGTCACCGCCTGGCTCCTGGCCCGGAAGGGCTCCGAAGGCCGGGCCTTCCTGGCCCTGGGTGCCTTCCTGGTCCTGGGCACCGCGTCCATCTTCGGGGCCGTGTTCCCGGTGGTGCTGCCCTCCACGCTGGACAGCGCCTTTGACCTCACCATCTCCAACGCCTCCTCCTCGGACTACACCCTGGGACTGATGAGCATCGTGGCAGCCTTCGGCCTTCCCCTGGTGATCGCCTACCAGGCCTGGACCTACTGGGTCTTCCGCCGCCGCGTCAGCGCCGCCCACATCCCCGAGGCCCACAGCTTCGTCCCGGCAGTGGCCGCCAGGGCGTTCACCACCAAGGGCTGACGTGCGGCCAACCTTTCCTGCCGGCCCGGCAACCCGTTCAGCCATCTACTGGCTGGGAGTCCTGGCCGCCCTCAAGGCCCTGTCCCTGGTCCTCATCGGCCAGGCGGTGGCCTCCATCCTGGCCGGACTCGCCGCCGGGAACCCTGCCTGGGCAACCCAGCTCGCTGCCGGACTCGCCGGCGTCGTCCTCCGCTCCCTGACCGTCTGGGGCCAGGCCGTCGCGGCCCGCCGCGCAGCGCTGGGGGTCAAGGAAGAGCTCCGGGCGGAGCTGCTGGAGCGTGCCCTGCGCACGGGCGTCCGGACCTCAGGCCCGGCCGACGGCGGCCTGACGGTGCTGGCCACCCGAGGCCTGGACGCCCTGGACAGCTACTACACCCAGTTCCTTCCCGCGCTGGTCAACTGCGCCGCCGTGCCGCTGCTGCTGGGCGCCCGGATCCTCTTCGCGGACTGGGTGAGCGCGCTGGTCATTGTGCTCACCGTGCCCCTGATCCCGCTGTTCATGGTGCTGATCGGCCGGTACACCGAGGACAACGTCCGGCAGGCCCAGGCATCGCTCGCCCGGCTGTCCGCCCACATGCTGGAGCTCGCCAAGGGCCTGCCGGTCCTGGTGGGACTGGGCCGGGCCGCCGCGCAGCGCAAGGCCCTGGAGGAAATCTCCGAGGAGTACCGCTCCCGCACCATGGGCACCCTGCGGACCGCGTTCCTGTCCGCCCTGGCGCTGGAGCTCATCGCCACCATTTCGGTCGCCGTGGTGGCCGTCTTCATCGGTGTCCGGCTGGTCCACGGGGACATGCCACTCGAAGCCGGCCTGCTGGCACTGCTCCTGGCACCGGACTGCTACCTTCCGCTGCGTGAACTGGGCACCGCCCACCATGCCAGCGACGACGGCCGGGTGGCACTCGCGGAAACAGCCGCCGTGACCGGCGCGCCCGAGCCAACCCCCCTGCCGGCGGCAAAGGCCGGCAGGCCCGGCGCCCCGCTCGAGGTCACCGGACTCACGGTGACCTACGCCGGACGGTCCGCTGCCGCCGTCGGGCCCCTCACCTTCACCGCGCCGCAGGACAGGATCACCGCCCTGGACGGACCCAGCGGCGCCGGCAAGAGCACTGTCCTGGGCGTACTGGCCGGAACCATCGGTGCCGGCGGCGGGACGGGCATTAGCGGATCCATCAGCGGACTGGACCGCCGCACCGTGGCCTGGGTGCCGCAGCACCCGGTCATGGTGGCAGGAACCGTCCTGGATGAGGTGCTGCTGTACCTTTTGCCGGACCCGGGCCGGGGGACTGACCGTTCGGCCGCCGAAGAGACTGCCCGCCGCTGCCTTGACCGCGCCGGCGCCGCCCACCTGGCAACGAAGCACCAGGCGGAGCTGAGCCCGGGCGAGCTGCGCCGCGTGGCACTGGCCCGCGGGCTGGCCAGGATCGAGGCCGGCGCAGCCCTCCTGCTTCTGGACGAGCCCACGGCACACCTGGACGATGCATCTGCGCTTATTGTGGAGGACGCCATCCGCGGGCTCCGCGGCCAGGCCACCGTGATCCTGGTAGCCCACAACCAGCGCACACGCCAGCTCGCAGACCTGCTGGTGCCGATGGGAGCGGAAAGCCAGGCCGCGCCGGCAACACCACGGGATGGCAGCCCTGACCGCGTCCTGCCCGTTGCGACCACGGAAAGCCACGCCATCACAGCAGGCGCTGCCACAGCAGATGCCACAGCAGATGCCTCACTGGGCAACCCCGGCCACGACAGCGCCGGCATCGCCGTACCCGGCCAGGCCGCCCCGGGCACGGCTGGCCTCCTTGCTGCCCTCCTGGCGCCGGTCCGGGGCCGATTCGCGGCCGCTGCCTTCGTCGGCACCCTGGCGGCCGTCTTCGCCGTCGCGCTGTCCGGCCTGTCTGGCTGGCTCATTATCCGGGCCAGCGAGCAGCCGCCCATCCTCTACCTCCTGACCGCCATCGTGGGCGTCCGGTTCTTCGGGATCGGCCGGGCCGTCTTCCGCTACTGGGAACGGCTGCTGCTGCACGATGCCGTGTTCGCCGCGCTCACCCGCCTGCGCGGCCGGCTCTGGGAGTCACTGAGCCGCAGGGCGCTGTCGCTGCGGCGGCTCCTGCAGGGCGGCAACGTGCTGGGGACGGTCATCGACGACGTCGATACGGTCCGTGACCTCCTCCCACGCGTGGTCCTGCCGCCCGTCACGGCGCTCGCGGTGTCCGTCCTGGGCGTTGCTGCGACCGCCGCCCTGGTGCCGGCGGCCCTGCCCGCAGTGGCCGGCGCGGTTGTCAGCGGCCTCCTGCTGGCGCCCGCGGCCGCCCTCTGGGGCGACCGCAAATCCGCCGGCGCCGAGCAGTCCCTGCGCTCCGGCGTCCTGCGCCGCGTCACGGCGGCCCTGGACGCGCGGGCCGAACTGCACGCAAACGGCGTGGCACCGCGCGTGCTTGAGGCGCTGCTGGCGGAGGACCGCGACGCCACGCGGGCGTCCCAGCGCTCAGCTTGGGCTGATGGGCTGGGACACGCTGTTGCCACAGCAGCGTGCGGCGCCGCTGCCCTGGCCGCCGCATGGCTGGCGGCTCCCGGAGTCCTCGGGGCCCAGGTTGCCCCGGCCACCGCAGCCGTGGTGGTCCTCCTGCTGCTCGCGCTGGTGGAACCATATACCGCGATGACGACGGCGGTCCGCCAGTTTCCCGCGCTCCATGCCGTTATGCGCAAGGTGGGGGAGTCGGGGGCCCTTGAGGGCGGCGGCGTGTCCGACGGGCTGCAGGCCGTTCCCTGCCGGGCCGGCGGTGCGCCCGGCGTTGAGCTGGCGGACGTGGCTGCGGCATGGCCGGGCGGCTCCCCGGTCTTCTCAGGAGTGGATGTGGTTGCAGCTCCGGGGCGCTGGCTGGCGGTCACCGGGCCGTCGGGTTCGGGAAAGTCCACCCTGCTCTCGGTGCTGCTGGGTTTCCTGCCGCCGGCGGCAGGACAGGTCCGCGTCACGGGCAGGGCGGCGTGGTGCCCGCAGGAGGCGCACCTTTTCGACTCCACCATCCGCGGCAACCTTCTGCTGGGCCGGCCGTCGGTCAATGATGCGCCAACCCCGCCGGACGACGAACCGGACGGCGAGCTGGACGCCGTCCTGGCCGCCGTCGGACTTGCGGGCCTGGTGGGGCGGCTCCCGGCGGGGCTGGACACGCGGATCGGCCCCGGCGGTGCCTTCCTCAGCGGCGGTGAGCGCCAGCGGCTGGCCGTGGCACGGACGCTGCTGACCGGTGCGGAAGTGATCCTGCTGGATGAACCCACCGCCCACCTCGACGCGGAGTCCGCGGCCGACATGCTCGCGGACCTGCGCGCGGGACTGCGGGACCGGACCGTGGTACTGGTCACCCACAACCCGGCAGACATCAGGGCAGCCGACGCCCGGCTGGACCTTTCGGCCTCATCCGGACAACCCCGCGGATCCCTGGCCGCTTCCCGCTAAAGGCCGGACTGGCTGGGTTTCGTCAGCCGTTGACGTCGTGAAGGTGGTGGACGACGTCGTGCAGGAAGTACTGGGAGAGCGTGAGGACGGTGAACTCCGAGCCGTTGCTGCGAAGCCCCTTGCGTCCCCAGTCCTCTTCACGCACGCCGGCGAAGGACTCGGCGGCCTGGTGTCCTTCTGCCGCCAGTTCCCGGGCCACCTCGGATGGGTCGGCGTTGGCGTAGTCCTTCTCAACGGCTGTCCGGTCCTGGTCCCAATCCTCGAACTGGGCGCCGTCCTCGGCCAGCATCAGGTTCAGCCGCTGGTCGAAGAGTGCGAAGACGTCCCGCACATGGCACGCGTACTCCAGCGCGGACCACGTGTCGTCATCAGGGCGCTGGGCCGCGTCCGGCCGGCGGAGGATGGCCCGCCAGCGGGGGAGCATGCTTTCGATGCTCCCGGGAACCGTTGCCGGCGTGGCCGTGGAGGCGTTGAAGGAGCATTCCGGGCAGGGGCGGGACAGGACCCAGGTCCAGTCCTTGGCATCAGGAACGATAGGCATGGGAGCAGTCTAAGCGGTGCCGGTGCCCTCGATGCCTACACCTCCGCCGCGGGTCCGTCCGTCCAGGCCATGGCCGGGCCTACCGCTTCGACGGCCTGGGAGAGCGGGACGCCCGAGCCGTCACGGCGGCCATGTTCCTGAGGCAGTGACCGTGCCACGCCGGCAGCCGATGAAGCCTTGGCCGGACCGTGGCCGGCCCAGGCCAGCAGCAGCATGTCCTCACCCTTGAGGAACCGGTGCGACCGGACCCCTGCGGTGGCCCGCCCCTTGGCCGGATACTCGGAGAACGCAGTGACCTTGGCCGTGCCCGGGGCCGTGCCCGGAAGGGCGCCGTTGGTGCCGGCGATGGTCACTACGACGGCGGCCTCGTCCTTAGGCTGGACGGCGCCGAAGAAGATCACCTGGTCGCCCGCGGCGAGTTTGATGCCGGCCATGCCGCCGGCGGTGCGTCCTTGGGGGCGGACCACGCCGGCGGGGAACTTCAGCAGCTGGGCTTCCCTGGTCAGGAACACCAGTTCGGCGTCGTCGTCACCGGCAGGAGCCACCCCCACCACGACGTCCTTGTCCTTGAGGGTGATGACTTCCCAGTCTTCGCGGTTCAGCGGGTAGTCCGGCTGGACCCGCTTCACCACGCCCTGCGCGGTGCCGATGGCCAGGACCTCATCCAGGCGAACGAACGCCACCAGGGTTTCGCCCTTCACCAGGGTGAGGAATTCCCTGGCCGGAACACCTCCGGCCAAGTTGGGCAGCCCGGCAACCGGAGGCAGGACCGGCATGTCCATGACCTGCAGCCGGAGCATGCGGCCCAGCGAGGTGACGGCAGCAATTTCGCCGCGCGCCGACGTCTTGACCACGGATGAGTACACGTCATGCTTGCTCCGGGGCCCGGCCTCGGCCAGCGGTTCCTGGTTGCTGGTGCGGGCCACCTGCCCGGAGGCGGTGAGGATGGCCCAGCAGGGGTCGTCAGCGATCTCCAGTGCCAGCGGCGCGGTCTTGCCTTTCTTTCCGTTGGCGGCCACAAGCTCGGCGGACGCCACCGTGGGGGACACGGCCTCGGATTCCAGCAGCACGGTCCGACGCGGGGTGCCGTGTTCCTCGGCAATGGCGGCGAGTTCGTCGGAGACCACGGTGCGGAGCAGTTCCTCGGAGTCCAGGATGGCCTGCAGTTCCGCGATCTCGCGGCGGAGTTCGTCCTGCTCCTTCTCCAGCTCGATCCGGGAGTACTTGGTGAGCTGGCGCAGGCGCAGTTCCAGGATGTAGTTGGCCTGGATCTCGGTGAGGTCGTAGATGGACATCAGCCGTTCGCGGGCCGCTGCGGCCTCGTCCGACGAGCGGATGATCTGGATGACCTCGTCGATGTCCACGATGGCGATGAGGAGCCCCTCCACCAGGTGCAGGCGGTCCTTCTTCTTCCCGAGCCGGAAGACGGTGCGGCGCCGGACCACGTTGATGCGGTGGTCGACGTAGACGCGCAACAGGTCCACCAGGCCAAGCGTCTGCGGCTGGCCGTCCACCAGCGTGACGTTGTTGATGCCGAAGGAGTCCTCCATCGGCGTGTAGCGGTACAGCTGATGCAGGACCGCGTTCGGGTTGAAACCGTTCTTGAGCTCGATGACCAGCCGCAGCCCGTGCTTGCGGTCCGTCAGGTCCACGATGTCACTGATGCCGGTCAGTTTCTTGGCATTGACGGCATCCTTGATCTTCTCGATCACCTTTTCCGGGCCCACCATGTAGGGCAGTTCGGTGACCACCAGGCCGGTGCGGCGCGCGGAGAGCTGTTCCACCTCCACCTTCGCCCGGGTCTTGAACGAACCGCGGCCGGTGGCGTAGGCGTCGCGGATGCCGTCCAGGCCGACGATCCGGCCGCCGCTGGGCAGGTCCGGGCCCGGGACGAACCGCATGAGGTCATCCAGGCTTGCGTCGGGGTGCGCAATCAGGTGCCGGGCAGCGGAGATGACCTCCACCAGGTTGTGCGGGGCCATGTTGGTGGCCATGCCGACGGCGATGCCGGTGGCGCCGTTGACCAGCAGGTTGGGGAAGGCGGCGGGAAGGACATCCGGCTGGGTCAGCTGGTTGTCGTAGTTGGGGACGAAGTCCACCACGTCTTCGTCGAGGTGGTTGGTGAGGGTGAGGGCGGCCGCAGCCAGCCGGGCCTCCGTGTACCGCGGCGCTGCCGGGCCGTCATCGAGCGAGCCGAAGTTTCCGTGCCCGTCAATCAGCGGCAGCCGCAGCGAGAAGTCCTGGGCCATGCGCACCATGGCGTCGTAGATGGCAGCATCGCCGTGCGGGTGCAGCTTGCCCATGACCTCGCCCACCACGCGGGCGCTCTTGACGTGGCCGCGGTCCGGGCGCAGCCCCATGTCGCTCATCATGTACAGGATGCGCCGCTGTACCGGCTTCAGGCCGTCCCGGGCATCAGGGAGGGCCCGGGAGTAGATGACCGAGTACGCGTACTCCAGGAAGGAGCCCTGCATTTCGGACGTGACATCGATATCGACGATGTTCTCCGTGTAATCGCTCTCCACAATGGGCTTGGAACTTTGGCGGCGGGCCATGGGGTTTGGTGAATCCTTCTGGGTTTACTGCGCAGCCTTGGGGTGTGCTGCGATAGTTTTTGGCTAGGCTAAGCCTATGGTGGATCAGCCCGGGGACGGCGAATATCCGGAACATTGGGAAGCCGATGTCGTCCTTCGCGACGGCGGGACAGCACACCTGCGGCCCATCCACCCGTCAGACGCGGACGCTGTGCAGGCCTTCCACACCGGACAGTCGCAGAATTCAATCTACATGCGCTTCTTTGCGTTCAAGGCCCGGCTGTCCGCGAAGGAGCTCAAGCGCTTCACGGAAGTGGACTACAAGGACCGGGTGGCGTTCGTCATCACCATCCGCGGCGAAATCATCGGCATCGGCCGCTACGACCGGCTGCCTGACCCCACCGAGGCCGAGGTCGCCTTCAACATCGCCGACGCCCACCAGGGCAGGGGGATCGGTTCCATCCTGCTGGAGCACCTGGCCGCCGCCGCGCACGAAAACGGGATCCGGAAGTTCACCGCCGAGGTGTTGCCGGAAAACCGCAAGATGCTGATGGTTTTCTCCGACGCCGGCTATGACGTCAAGCGCCACTTCGACGACGGCGTCGTGAGCCTCGAGTTCAACATCGACCCCACCGAGAAATCGCGCGCCGTGATGGAATCACGCGAGCACCGCGCCGAGGCGAGGAGCGTCCGGGACCTGCTGGCGCCGTCGTCCGTTGCCGTGATCGGTGCCAGCCGCAAATGGGGCACCGTGGGGTACCAGCTGCTGGAGCACATCATCGAAGGCGGCTTCCACGGGTCCGTGTACGCCATCAACCCGGAGGCGCTGGAGCTGGCGGGGATGATGTCCTACGGCAAGCTCTCCGAAGTTCCCGAACCCGTCCAGCTTGCCATCATCGCAGTTCCCTACGAGGAAGTGGCCGGCGTCGTGGCTGAGTGCGCCGCGGCGGGCGTCAAAGGCGTCGTGATCGCCTCGGCAGGCTTCGCGGACGACGGCGAGCGAGGCCTGCTGCGGCAGCGCGCCCTGGTGCGCCAGGCCCGGGCCAACGGAATGCGGGTGATCGGACCGGCATCGCTGGGCATCGCCAACACCCACCCGGAGGTGTCACTGAACGCCTCGATGGCGCCCACCATGCCGCTGCGCGGCAGCCTGGGCCTGTTCAGCCAGTCCGCGGCCATCGGCGTCTCGCTCTACGCCGCTTCCAGCCGGCGCCACCTGGGACTGTCCAGCCTCCTCTCGGCAGGCAACAGGGCTGATGTCTCCGGCAACGACATGATGCAGTACTGGGAGGACGACGCCGACACCTCCGCCGTCGGCCTCTACCTGGAATCGATCGGCAACCCCCGCAAGTTCTCCCGCATCGCTCGGCGCCTTGCCCGCACCAAGCCGGTCATCGTGGCCAAGTCGGACACGATGGGACTCCGCCTGCCGCCCGGACACGCGGTCCGGACCACGCAGGCGCCGGCCGGGGCGCTGGATGCCATGCTGCGCCAGTCGGGCGTGATCCGGGTGGAAACCGTGGAAGAGCTGGTGGATGTGGCCCAGGTGGTGTCAGGCCAGCCATTGCCCGCAGGACCGGACGTCGCCATTTTCAGCAACTCCCAGGCGCTGGGAAACGTGGTGGCGGACAGCGCCGCAGCACACGGGCTGGGAGTGGCCCGGGTGGTTTCCGGACTGGACCTCGATGCCGGCCAGTCGGTGGCCCTGCCCGCACTGCGGAAGGCCCTCCTTGACGCGCTGGCCTCGGATGCGGTGCACGCCGCCGTCGCTGCACTGCTGCCGTCCCGCGGACTGACCGCCGAAGCCGTGGCGCAGGTCCTGGCGGAATGTTCGGCAACTTCGGGCAAACCGGTGGTGGCCGCCTTCACCGGCATCCTGGACCCCGCCGTCAATGTGGAGGGCCTGGTGGGGGCGGAGGGCTGTACCGTCCCCTGCTTTTCCAACCCCGGGGCCGCCGTGGCCGCGCTCGCGGCCGTGGTCCGGTACGCGAAGTGGGCCGCCCGCGACCAGGGGCACTTCGTCGAACCCGCCGGCTGCGACCCCCGGCAGGCGGAGGCCGAACTCGACGCCATGCTGCTGGACGTGAAGGGCGAACAGCTCAAGCAACTGGACCCGGCAGCAGCTGCTTCCCTGCTGCGGCATTACGGCATCTCCGTCCTCCCCTCTGCAGGCTTCACCACCCCGGATGAGGCCGTGGCAGCAGCAGACACGCTGGGTTGGCCGGTGGTGCTGAAAACCACCGACCCCGCACTGCGGCACCGGCTGGACCTTGGCGGGGTTCGCCTTGGCATCGAGGACGCCCAGTCGCTGCGACAGAATGTGGTGCAGATGCGGCGGGCGCTGGCCGCCTACGGCGACCCCGCCCTGGAAGTGCAGGCGATGGCACCGGTGGGGCAGGCCTGCACCTTCCGCGCCATCGAGGACCCCCTGCTGGGCCCGGTCATCTCGTTTGGCCTCGCCGGTGACGCCGTCAACCTCCTCGACGACTGGTCGCACCGGGTACCGCCGCTCTCCGCGGCGGACGTACACGACTTCATCCGTGCCCCCAGGGCGTCCCGGAAGCTCTTCGGCTACCAGGGCCTGCCGGCGGTCGACGTGCAGGCGCTGGAGGACCTCGCCGGGCGGCTGGCCTGGATGAAGGACAACCACCCGGAGATCGCGCTGGTGGAATTCAACCCCGTTTTGTGCGGCACCTCAGGGGTCACCATCCTCGCCGCTGATGTGCGCATCGGCAATGCCGCGCAGCGCACGGACAGTGCCCGGCGGGCCATGCTGGGCTGACGCGGTTAGCAAGTGACCGGACGATCTGTGAAAATGGGGGCATGAGCTTCCAGCCTCCCGCTTCGGCGCCCGAAACGCCCGGCAATGAAAACCAGGCAGTCCGCCAACACAGCTCACACAACCACGGAATCCAGGGCCAGAGCCTGGAAGACGCGCTGCAGAAGGCCGGGTTCTACCCGCGCCTGGTGTCCGACGTCGTCGACGACGCACTGGACGGCCGGGACTGTGTGGCCCACCTGGTGCACCTGGAAACCCACTTCGACCGGGCGGAGGTGCGCCGTCACATCACCGTGCTGGTCCTCACCGCGGACATGCTGGTGATCACCCATGTTGACGACCAGCAGCTGGACGAGGCGGGGGAGCAGATCGTCGCCCAGATCTCCACCGAGTCCGTTCCGGTGGCCCAGATCCGGTCCGTGGTCCTGAGCTACATGTACGCCCAGCCGCAGAACTACAAACCCTCGGACCCCGTCCGGGAACTCACCTTGTCCATCGCATGGTCAGGTGGGCAGCGGCTGGACATGGGACCTGCCAGCTGCGGCGATCCGCAGTGCGAGGCGGACCACGGCTACACCGGAACCATCGCGCAGGAAGACATCGTGCTCCGCATCAGCGCGGAGGCGGACGGCCTGCAGGCAGTCCAGGACGCCAAACTCTTTGCCAGGGCTTTGCGGGCGGTCAATACCGGGTCCGCCGCTCCCGTATCCCACGCCCAGTCCATGGCGCCGCGGCCGCGTGCCGGGGTGTTCGGCAACCGGCTCAGCCGCGGGCACCAGCAGCGCTGAGATGCCGGAAGACCGCCTACCTGCCATTCAAGCCTCCACAGCAATCGGCCGCACCCCCGACCTTCCGCCGGCCCCCGCCTACGGGCACCGTTCCATCGCCGAAGTCCTCACCAGCGCCGCGGCCAGCCTCGGCGTGGAGGGCTTCACCAACACGCTGGGACTCCCGGCCGCCTCACGGGTCTGCGTTGTACTCGCCGACGGCCTGGGCCGGAACCTGCTGAAGCAAAAGGCGGCCCACACGCCCTTCCTGCGCTCCGTGATGCAGGCCGGGCAGGGCGAGGTCCCCGTGTGGCTGGATTCCGCCTTCCCCTCCACCACCGCAGCCGCATTGTCCAGCTTTGGGACCGGACTTCCGCCGGGTCAGCACGGCATGGTGGGTTATGACGTCCTGGACCCTGACCAGGACAAGGTGGTCAACCTGTTGGGGAACTGGGATCCGGGCGTGGACCCGTCCACCTGGCAGCCTTTCCCTACGGTGTTTGAACGGATCGCCGAACACGTCGATGCCAGCACCGTCAGCCTCTCCCAGTTCGACGGCTCACCCATGACCCGCGCAGCCCTGCGCGGCGGCAGGTTCATCTCCGGCACCACCGCCCACGCCCGGACTGCTGCCGCCGCCGACGCCATGGCGGCCTCCGGTCCGTCCCTCATGTACTTCTATGTCAACGACCTGGACAAGGCGGGCCACCGCCACGGCTGCCGTTCCGAGCAGTGGGAATACCAGCTGGAAGAGCTTGATGCCACGGTCAAGCGGCTCAACTTCTCGCTTCCCGCCGGCACCACGATCCTGCTCACCGCAGACCACGGGATGCTGGATGTGTCCGAACCGCAGCGGATTGACTTCTCGACGGACCCGGAACTGGTCGACGGTGTCCGCCACACCGCCGGTGAACCGCGTATGGTGCACCTGTACCTGGAAGAGGCGGACCTGGAAGCAGGGAGCGGGGCCACGGAACGGCTGCTCGCCGCCTGGAAGGCGCGCTTCGGTGACCGGGTGTGGGCCTTCACGCGCGAGGAGGCCGTTGCCGGGGGACTCTTCGGTGACGTCCGGCCCACTGTTGCGGGCAGGATCGGTGACGTGATGATCGCCGCCCGTGACGCCGTCGCGCTTTACGATGGCCGGCGCATGCGGCCCACTGCCATGGAAGTGGTGGGCCAGCACGGCTCGCTGACGAAGGCGGAGCGGGAGGTCCCGCTGCTCTGCTTCACGGCCGAAGGAAGGAACCGCGGGCGTGGCTGAACTCATCTTCTTCTCCGGCACCATGGACTGCGGGAAGTCCACCCTGGCCCTGCAAATGGACTACAACCACCGGGTCCGCGGGCGCGGCGGCGTACGCTTCAGCCGCAACGACCGGGCCGGAGAGTCGCGGATCTCAAGCCGGCTGGGCCTGGAGACCGACGCCGTGGAAGTATTTGACAGCACCGACTTCTGGGAGGAAGTCATGCTTCGCCGTACCCAGGGCCAGCGGATCGACTACCTGATCTGCGACGAGGCCCAGTTCTACACCCCGGAGCAGGTGGAGCAGCTGGCCAAGGTGGTGGACGAAATCGACGTCGATGTCTTTGCCTTCGGCATCACGGCAGATTTCCGCACCCGGCTGTTTCCGGGTTCGCAACGCCTCATAGAGCTTGCCGACCGGGTTCAGGTCCTGCAGGTTGAAGCGCTGTGCTGGTGCGGGCGGCGCGCCACGCACAACGCCAGGACGGTCGACGGCGTCATGGTCACCGAGGGTGCCCAGGTAGTGGTGGGCGACGTGGACATGGTGGTTGAGGCCGCCGCCGCCCCGGACGCGGAGCATGTGCCGGTGGTGGGCTACGAGACGCTGTGCCGGCGCCACTTCATGCGTAGGGTAACCGCGCACGGCGCCAACCTGATGGCCCAGCAGGACCAGTTGCTGCCGTTCGACGTGGATGCCTGCCTTTGGCGGGGTTCAGGCGGGCCCGGGGAGAGCCGTGGGCCGGGGAGTAAAGCCTAAGCGCCACCGCGACGGGTACCGGCGGTTAGTGTACGGGCGCCGCCCTCACTCGCGAGTGGTGCGCTGCGCGCCGCGAGACGCTCGCTCAGGTGTCGGTGGGCCGTGGACGGGTCGTTAGCGGTGACCAAGCAGATGCCTTTTCCAAGTTGATCGCTTGAGACCCTTCAGCCAGCGGCAGGTCGTCCTCGGGGGCGAACTCTGTCCATGCCGGGTTTGCCGTGCTGGGATCAACGGTGGCAAGGAGTGCCCGCACTTCTTCTCCGCCGGTGCAGTCGGGGCCATGGCCAGCTTCCGACGGGCTGATTTCTGCGACCTTCGCGCCAGCTTCCCGGAAGACCGTACAGCGGAGAAATCGCCCATCCTCAGATTCAAGGATCAGATAGCTGCCGCCCTTATAGGCAGCCAGGACAAGACGGGCGAGCAGCGAGACCCTCGACATCCCCAGTGCCGCGGACACCTGATTACCCATCCGCTCGGTGGCAGTGATCGCCTGCCTGACTTCGTCGTCGTCGAGCGCACCAGGGTTCATCTGCAACTCGGGAAAGCCGTGATCGCGCGTCCATTCCCAAGCTGCGTCTGCGATTCCCGCCCAGTCGTACCCACGGGAGTTCTTCCGCTTTACGATCGGCCAACCAAGCGCGTAGAGATTTGACTCTGCCCAGAATTGAATCGCCTTCACGGTTGCCCAAGGGAGGCTGTAGGCCCATTCCGGGTGGTCCTCGCCGGTCTGGTAGTTGTAGCACCTGGCTGCCAAATAGATCTGCACCAAATGCCTTGGTTCCAGCGTCCCGGTCAGGATCTCGTCGACAGGGGTGAACGTGTAGTCTGGCTCGGCACTTTCTTCCTGGTAGTAATTGGGAGACCGCCACATTGTTGAAGTTGGCCAGTGCTTCCCCGATCGATTGTGCTGTGGCAGTGTCCTCGAAGTCGAAGAAACGGTCCGCCATCTTGCCGTTTCGGATCCTTCGGGCGGCGGTCGCCAAGAGGTCGATCAGATCCGCGCCGACAACAAATGAGCTCAAAACGGTCCCCCTGTCTTCCGAGCCGCGGCCGGCCCGGTTTTCGCAGCATATCTACCGCAAATCAATCCTGCCTTGGGGGTGACTGTCGACCCGGCCAAAGGATTCAGCAGGCGGGCGATGTGCCGCTATCCGATCTACGGTTGGGGAGCTTTACCTCCGGCACCCGAATTCGTGTCATGGCCAGCCCACTCTCCCCGAGTATGGGTGAACAGCTACAACTGAAGGTGCCCTAATGTCAGACCCTCCCGCGATGATGGGTTTGTGGGGAAAGCAGTGGTGGCGAAGGCGTTTGAGGACATCCGTGCTGCCCTTGCTGTGCTTGATGCGGAGGTGGATGGGGCGGGTTTGGAGCCGTTTTCGGCGGCTGACCCGTTGGCTGGTTTGGTCGATGGGTGTCTGGATGTTCTGGCTGGTGCCCGCGAGGTGGAGGCCGGGATTGCGGGGTTGAAAGCGAAGGCCGCGGTGAAGTATTCGGACACTGCCTGGGCTGTTGCGGGGCCGGATGCGCCGGTGGTGGCTCAGGAGATGGCGGTCGCGGCGGAGATCGGGTGTGTGCTGGCTCTGGGCCCGCGGGCCGCGGGCGCGTTCCTGGCCACCGCGCATGCCCTGACCGCCGGTTTGCCGCGGACCCTGGCGGCGCTGCAGGCGGGAACGATTTCGTGGCAGCACGCGGTGGCCATGGTTGATGAGACGGCCAGTCTTGATTCTGCGGGGGCGGCGGCGTTGGAGGCGCATTTCCTGGATCCTGACGTGTTGGACCCGGCCAGGGGGTGCCCTGTGGGGGAGATGCCTGCCCACCGGTTCAGGGTCAAGGCCCGCAGGTGGCGGGAACGGCACCATGCCGAGTCGATCGAGAAGCGTCATGCCAGGTCTGTGGCGGACCGGCGGGTGGAGTACCGGCCGGACCAGGACGGGATGGCCTGGCTCAGCGCGTGTCTGCCGGCGGATCAGGCGTTGGCCGGGTGGAACCGGCTCACCGCTGTCGCCCGTGCCTTGCAGGGGCCGGAAGAGTGCCGAAGCATGGCCCAGCTCCGGGCCGACACCTTTGTCGACGCAATCCTCACGAGTGAGCTGGGCGCCGGCGGCAACACCAGCGGGACCGGTGCCGGCGCCACAGACGACGTCGTTGGGACCGGTGACGGAGCCGATGTCCCGTGCTCGACGATCAGGGCGCAGGTGCTGGTCACTGTTCCCGTGTTCTCGTTGACGGGCCAGACCGATGAACCGGCAACGCTGCACGGGTACGGGCCGATCCCGGCGTCCATGGCACGGCGGCTCGTCGCGGACGGCGCCGGTTCCTTCCACCGGGTCCTGGTGGACCCGCGGGACGGGGCGCCGCTGGAGATCGGACGGACCAGCTACCGAATCACGAAAGCGATGCGGGCCTGGCTGAGGATGCGGGACGGCAAATGCCCGTTCCCCGGCTGCAGCAACAACTCCCTGGACAACGAAGCCGACCACATCCTCGCCTGGCACAAGGGCGGCACCACAGGCATCAGCAACTTGGGACAGCCCTGCCCGAAACATCACAGGCTCCGGCACACCACGGACTGGAAACCCACGCCGGCCACCAAAAATGAACCACCCGGCTGGATCTCACCCACCGGCAGGCACTACAAAAGCGAACACCAGGACTGGGAACCACCACACTGGCCTCCCGGGTTCTTGCCTCGCGAACAAAGCAAACTTAAAGAACGGATCCCATTCAAAGAACCGATCGCTCTCAGAGATCGCAGCCTCTTGGAAGAAGCTCTCCTTCAACACCTCGCCCAATGATCCGGCAAACTGCAGGGCAGCGCTCAATTGCGCGGCCCGCCGTTTTGCTGCTGAGCGTGTCGGTGCGGACTCGTTCTACTGAGCGGCGTTCTTCGACCCGCCGGGGCCTTCTACCGGGGGATCCGGCGGTAGCGGATGTGGGTGGCCAAGGGTGAGTGGAGCACCTCGGCGGGTTCGAAACCAAAGGATTCAATGCCGTCGAAAATCCGTTCCCCTGAACCGAGGAGGACCGGCGTGATGTCGAGGGTCAGTTCGTCGACCACTCCGGCGGCCAGTGCCTGCCTGACGGTGGACGCTCCGCCTGCAATATCAATGCCCATGCCGCCGGCGGCGTCGAGGGCGGCAGCGTACGCTGCATCGAAACCGTCGGTGATGAAGTGGAACGTCGTCCCGCCATCCATGGGGATGGGGTCATGCGGGTGGTGCGTCAGGACGAACACCGGTGCGTGATAAGGCGGTTCCGGGCCCCACCAGCCGTTCCATTCCTCATCCCAGCCGCCCCGGACCGGCCCAAACATGTTCCGGCCCATCACATAGGCGCCCCGGGGACGCATCAGCCATTCGGCGGCCACTTTGTCGGCGTCGTTGGCACGCGGATCGCCAATATGCCATCCGTGCAGCTCCAGCCCGCGCTTGCCCAGCGGGTTCTCCATGCTTTGATCAGGACCGGCGACGAAGCCGTCCAGTGACATGGACATGTGGCAGGTAGTGTCCGGCACGGCGAACCTCCATGATGGGATGGTCAGGGCCGACATCGGCCCATGCTGACGGATCGTAGCATTTGGGCGCCGCGTTGCCCATGGAAATGAGCAGCCTCTTAGTCGCTCCGGGTACCGAAGACGATCTCGTCCCAGGACGGTACGCTGGAGCGCTTGGGCCGTGCAGGCCGTTCCGGTGCCTCAGTTTCGGGCAGCTGGCCGGTCGCCGGGGATGCATCATCGGGCTTGGCTGCAGAACGGCGGGGATTGCTGCCCAGGAGCTCGTCCAGGCCGGCTCCGCCGGACGGGGCGGACCCTGTTCCCGGGGTGGAACCGGACGGCTTTGCCGGGGACGCCGCAATGGTGATTTCCCTCGTGTCGGTGCTGACGCCGTCGTGAAGCCGCAGCGCGTCGTCGTGGTTGTCACGGTGCGGCGGAAGGAGGCTGAGCCTCGACAGCATGGAAGGCCTGGTATCCCTGCGCCTGATGAAGGAGTCGCCCTGGGCGGCCGGCGCATCGCGCTGGTCATCCTGCGCTTCCGGCTCCTCAGGCTCAGGTTCAGCCGCCACCTCTGAAGGGCGGGGATGGGCGGCGGGTACGCCATGCGTGAGCAGCAGCGCCAGGGCGTCGTCCGAGTCTTCATCCACGCCTAGGCGCTGGCCGCGCCGTGACCGGAGCATGTCCAGGAGGCCGTCGGATTCCTTGCCGGAATCCTGCGCGGGCCCTCCCTGGCTGCTGGTTGAGGTCCTGGACGCATCAGCGTCAGTCTCGAAGTCAAAGGGGCGGTCGGAAACCGCGGTGAGCCGGCGGGCAGGAACGGGCCCGTCCAGCGGCTCAAGTTCGCTCAGCTGCTGCGCCCACCGGTTGGTGTTCTGCAGCGACTTCCGTCCCGGGTTGAAGGTCCAGAGCGCGGGCGGTTCTTCGCCGATACCCGAAGCGCCCCCGGGCTTGGCCTCAAAGCTTGCCGAGACAGTCCATGTACCGTCCTGGCGGCGCCATGAGTCCCATTCCACTGTTGCGGGGTCGATGCCGTGGGCGGACAGGCGGTGGGCCACCATGTCATCCAGTGTTGCCGGGTTGTCTCCGAAAGCGGAGCGGTAGATGTCGTGGCCGGGGGAGGGCGCCGCGACTTCAACTTTCCTCGCCTGCTGTGCAACGTATTCGCGCTCGGCCAGGACGGGGCCCTCGTAGCGCTCCACCTTGGCCAGCGGCATCCCGGACAATTCAGCGACGTCGGCAGCCGTGGCACCGGCACGAATCCGCGCCTGGATGTCCCTGGGGGACATGGGAACGGCAGGCCTTTCCGCCCGCGGCTTGGCCGTGGGCCGGCTGGCCGTCCTGAGAGCCTCATCGATCGGCAGCTGGAACATCTCGCCGCCGGCCCCGCTCAACAGGAGATGCGTCCCGTCGTCGTGCACGCCTACAAGCCGTAGATCCTGCATACAAATCCTCCACCCTGGCATTACTATCAATCGAAACTCTGCCACCCGGCGGCGGGGATTTGGCTCAAGGAGCAGGGCGCGCCGTGATTTTCCGCTGGAACCAGGCCGGAAAGGCGGGTGCAGGGCGCAAAAGCAGGCAGCCCGGCAGTGTCAGTGCCGTGTCAGGGCAGCCGTCAGCTGGTCCGGGTGACGGGTGGAGGCGAGCCAGTAGGGGGTCCGGTCGGCGGGGTCCGTGATCTCGATTTTTACGACGGGGTCGATCCAGCCGCGGATGCACAGGTAGGCGAGCCCGTTGAGCCGGGTGCCCCGTTCCGCCGTCGCCTCCTCTGCCCTGAAGTGCTCTACAGCGCCGACGAAACGGCGTTCAATCGTGGCGCGTCCAACGGTGAGGGCGTCCGGCGTCACCATGATGACGGGCGTGGAAACAATCAGGAGGACAGCGATGATGGCGAAGAGCACCAATGCCGCGGTGTAGCCCGCCGCCATGCTGATGGGGGCGAAAACCAGGATGCCCGCTGCGGAGACGCCGGCTGCGATAATCCAGATCCAGGCATTCGGCCACAATTTTTCCCTGTAAATAAATGCAGTCCCCGCGGAGGGTGTGCTGGGAACGGACGCAGGCGAGCTTGAATCGGGCATAGCCCAAGCTTTCCACCTTTGGCCGGCTATTTCACCTTGGGGCAGGCTCCCCCGGCCCGGCGTCCCTAGGAGTGATTTGGGGGCGCGGGTTAGAGTGAGTGACTGTGACTGATCATCCCGCCACGGTAGACCTTGTCCCGGACGCAGCATTGCCCGCCCCCGCAGTTCCCACCCTGCAGGTCCAGTTGAAGATGCTGGATCCGGAGCTCGAGGCACCGTCCTACGCACATCCGGGCGACGCCGGCGCAGACCTCCGTGCCCGCGAGGACGTGGTCCTGATGCCCGGGGAGCGCAAACTGGTCCCCACCGGCGTCGCCATTGCCCTTCCTTATGGGTTCGTGGCGCTGATCCACCCCCGGTCCGGCCTGGCCACCAAGCATGGACTGACCATCGTGAACGCCCCCGGCACCGTTGATGCTGGCTACCGGGGCGAGATTTCCGTAACGCTGCTGAACACTGATTCGTCCCAGCCGATAGAGCTCCGCCGCGGCGATAGAATTGCCCAAATGGTCATCCAGCGCGTGGAGCATGCCCAATTCATTCCTGTCAGCGAACTGAGCGGATCCGTGCGGGGCACGGGAGGCTTCGGGTCCACCGGCGGGTTCAACGTCCCCGGGGCCTGACCTTAGGCTGCACCCGCAGCCACGCCGGCATGCACGACGACGGAACCTCCAACGTTGCGCCGGCAGGTTTCAGGACTGGCACATTTCCAGAATTAAGGAGTCACCCATGGTCTTTGGGTTCGGCAGGAAAGCAAAGAAGGACGAGGCGGCAGAGCCGGCCGATGAGCTGACGGTTGCGGAGGGCGAAGAAAGCTCATCCGCCACCGTCGCCCGCCGCCAGGACGGACCTTTCGACGAGGCCGAGATCAGCAGCCGCGACGGGTATGTGGACCTTGGTGCCTTGCTGATCACGCCCAGCGAGGGCCTGCAGCTCCGCCTCGAAGTGGAGGAGGCCACGCAGCGGGTGGTGGCGGTGACCCTGGACCTGAACGGCTCCAGCCTTCAGCTGCAGGCCTTCGCGGCGCCCAAGACGGAGACTTTGTGGGATGAAATCCGCGAACAGATCGGCCAGTCGGTCGGTGCGCAGGGCGGCCAGGTTGAAGAGGTGGAAGGTGCTTTCGGTACCGAACTGGTGGCCAAGCTGCCCGCCGGACTCCCGGACGGCAGCCAGGGCTACCGCGTGGCCCGCTTCATCGGCGTCGACGGTCCCCGCTGGTTCCTGCGCGGCGTCCTGGGCGGACCTGCGGCGCTGGAACGCCCCGCCGCGGAACCGCTCGAGGCACTGTTCCGGCAGGTCGTCGTGGTCCGCGGCGACAGCCCCATGCCGCCGCGCGACCTCTTGCAGCTGAGGCTGCCCAAGGACGCTTCCGCCACTCCTCCACCCGCCGCGCCCACTCTGGAGGAGCCCGAACGTGGTCCTGAAATCACCCAGATCGGCTGATTCCCCCCACGGCGATCCTGTCCACGCGTCCGGCGGCATCACACCGCTGGGGCAACTGCCGGACAAGGGACGCGTCATGTGCCAGGGGCACATTGAATCAGTGACCTTTGTTCCTGCCGACCGGACTCCTGAATTCAGTGCCATCCTTTCCGAGGATGACGCCGAACGCCCCGCCCCGGGTCCGAAGCGGGGTAGGCCGCCGCGGCTCCGTGTCGTCTGGCTGGGCCGCCGCCGCGTGCCGGGCATCGAAGCAGGCGTGCAGATCCGGGTTGAGGGGACACTGGCCCGGGGCTTGGACATGCCCACCATATTCAATCCCCGCTACGAGATACTGTCCCGCCAGGAGAACGAATGACCGCCCAAGAGCCCGAACAGCCATCCGGTCCTGCCCAACCGGCCGGAGGGCAGCAGGGCGGGCAGGGCGGGCCGCAGGCTCCCGGACCGTCACCGGTGGCCGGCCTCGCCGCAGAGTATGCCGCAAAGGCAGGGCTGCACCGCACCCACGACGGGCGGGTGGATGTCCTGCGCAGCGCCGGGGGAGCGCAGGGCATTGCCGAGAGCATCGTTCCCGGCCTCGTGTTCCTGGTGGCGTTCACCATCACCCGCGAACTCACCTTGTCACTGGTGGCAGCCCTGGCATCGGCAGCCGTGTTCACCGTTGTACGCCTGATGCAACGGCGGCCGCTGACCCAGGCCCTGGCGGGCGTGGCCGGCGTCGCCATTTCCGCCTGGCTGGCCAACACCACCGGCAAGGCCGAAGACTTCTACCTTCCCGGCTTCTTCACCAACGCCGCCTATATCCTGGCCATGGTCATCTCCATTGCCGTCAGGTGGCCCGTGGCCGGGCTGCTCTTTGGTTTTATCCGCAACGAGGGCGTGGAGTGGCGCAAGGAACCGGACCGGGTGAGGGCCTACCGCCTGGGCACCTGGATCATCGTGGCCGTCCTGGCGCTCCGGCTCATCGTGCAGGTGCCCCTCTACCTGATGGGCACCGACGGCCTGGCCGCCCTCGCCACCACGCGCCTCATCATGGGCGCACCCCTGTACATCCTCGGTGTCTGGGTAGCCTGGCTCGTAACCCGGCCTGCTGCGGCTGAACCTGAAGCCGGTAAAGACCAGGCCGCCTGAACCCGCTTTTACAACAGCCAGGCTTCCTGCCGCAGGGGTGCGGCGCCGCGCCTAGCCGTCGAAACCGTCGTCGTCCGGGGCATGCCCGTGGCTGCCCGCGGTGGCGGGCTGGGCGTTGTTCGCAGGCTGGTCCCCGGCGTCGGTGCCGCCTGTGTTGAGGCTGCCTGTGTTGATGCTGCCGGGAGCGGAGGAGAGCAGCTCACGCAGCCTGTCCTCAGCGGCGATGGTGGTGACGAAGAAGAGTTCGTCGCCGCCGTCGATCACGTCGTCCCGGCTGGGGGTGATGGGTGCCTGGTCCCGCAGGATCGCCACCAGTGTGGCGTCCTCCGGCCAGTGGATGTCGCCCACGGTCATGCCGATGACATGGGAATCATGCGGAACCGTGAATTCCACCAGCGACGCAACGCCCGTCTGCAGTGTCAGCAGGCGGACGAGGTCGCCGATCTCCACTGCCTCTTCCACCAGGGCGGTCATCAGCTGCGGGGTGTTCACGGCGACGTCGACGCCCCATGAATCATTGAACATCCAGTCGTTCTTGGGGTTGTTCACCCGGCCCACGGTACGGCCAACCCCGAATTCGGTCTTGGCCAGCAAGGACACCACCAGGTTCACCTTGTCGTCGCCCGTGGCGGAGACCACGACGTCGGCGTCCTCCACCTTCGCGCCCTGCAGGGTGGAGAGCTCACAGGCGTCGCCCACCAGCCAGTGGGCGCCCCGCAGGCCGCTGCGCCCGATCACCTCGGGCTTGAGGTCGATCAGGAGGATGTCGTGCTTGTGCGCCAGCAGTTCCCGGGCAATGGACGATCCGACACTGCCGGCGCCGACGATAACGACTTTCACTGGTACTCCTTGGCGGGGGCTTTGGCGAGGATCTGGGCGATCTGGGCGCTGCGGTCAACCTGCAGCATGGCGTGCACGGTGTCGCCGTCCTGGTAGGCGGTTCCGGCGTCGGGCAGCAGGCCCTCGCCGAAGCGGGTCAGGTACGCCACACGGACATCGGCTGCCTTTTCAATGCTGCTGACGCGATGCCCGATCCAGCCGGCGTCGAGGTCCAGTTCGGCCAGGACCAGGCGTCCGGAGGGTTCGCGGAAGTCGCCCGCGAGGTGCTGTTCGGGAAGGATGCGGCGCAGCACCTGGTCGGCGCTCCACCGGACGGCGGCCACCGTGGGAATGCCCAGGCGCTGGTAAATCTCGGCACGTCCCGGGTCATAGATCCGGGCGACGACGTGCGGGACGTGGAAGGTCTCGCGGGCCACCCGGGTGGCCAGGATGTTGGAGTTGTCGCCGCTCGAGACGGCGGCGAAGGCGTAGGCCTCACCCACCCCTGCCTGCTTGAGGGTGTCCCGGTCAAAGCCGACGCCAGTGACTTTCCGTCCGGTAAAGCCCTGGCGGAGCCGGCGGAAGGCGCGGTCGTCCTGGTCGATGATGGCCACGGAATGCCCGGCATCCTCCAGCGTGTGCGCCAGCGTTGCCCCCACCCGGCCACATCCCATGATCACGAAATGCGCCACCGTATCTCCTCCATATGTAAGTCAGGATCGTGCAGCTAGAACTCTACCGGCACGGCCCCTGTTAGGCCTGGCCGGGACCCGTCATGACATCGTCAGCGATTCAGACTAGCTTTGTGGGGTGTTGACAATACTGAACGCCGTCAAACGCGTGCTGGTGGGCAGGCCGTTCCGGAACGACCGGCTGGCCCACACCCTGCTTCCCAAAAAGATCGCACTGCCGATCTTCGCCTCCGACGCCCTTTCCTCCGTAGCCTACGCGCCGGACGAGATCCTCCTGACCCTTGCCCTGGCAGGCGTCAGTGCCGTGGCGATCTCACCGCTGGTGGGCCTGGCCGTGATGGTGGTGCTGCTGACCGTCGTCGCTTCCTACCGGCAAAATGTCCACGCCTACCCGTCGGGCGGGGGAGACTACGAGATCGCCAACGTAAACCTCGGCAAGTACGCCGGGCTGACCGTCGCCTCGGCCCTCCTGGTGGACTACGTCCTGACCGTGGCCGTATCCATGTCCTCGGCAGCCGCCTACCTCACCACCGCTGTACCGTCCCTGCACGGTGAGCAGGCCGTCATCGCCACCATCGGCGTCGTCATCCTTGCCCTGGTGAACCTGCGCGGCATCAAGGAAGCGGGCAGCGTATTCGCTGTTCCCACCTACATCTTCATGGCATCCATCCTGGGAATGACTGCCGTGGGCGTGTTCCAGGCCGCAACCGGACAGTTGGGGGAGGCGCCGTCCGCGGCCTTCACCATCGTCCCGGCGGAGGGCTTCGACCAGGGCCTGGTGGGCCTGGCCGGTGCCTTCCTGCTGCTCCGGGCCTTCTCCTCCGGCGCCGCGGCGCTCACGGGCGTGGAAGCGATCAGCAACGGCGTCCCCAATTTCCGGCACCCCAAGAGCAAGAACGCCGCCACCACCCTGCTGCTCCTGGGCGTCATCGGCGCCGCTATGCTGGCCGGCATCATCTACCTGGCCAACGCCACCAAGGTCCACATCGTGCTGGATCCGGCGAAGGAATTCCTGCTGAACGGCAACCCGCTGCCGGAGGGATACGTCCAAAACCCCGCCATCAGCCAGATTGCCGAGACCATCTTCGGCGCGGGCAGCATCCCCTTCTACGTCGTGGTGGCCGCCACCGGCGTCATCCTGGTGTTCGCGTCCAATACAGCCTTCAACGGCTTTCCGGTCCTGGGCTCCATCCTCGCGCAGGACGGCTACCTGCCCCGCCAGTTGCGGACCCGCGGCGACAGGCTGGCGTTCAGCAACGGCGTGCTGGCCCTCGCGGCAGGCGCCCTGGTGCTCATCATTTCCTTCGACGCGGACGTCACCAAGCTCATCCAGCTCTACATCGTGGGCGTCTTCATCTCCTTCACCCTCAGCCAGCTCGGCATGATCCGGCACTGGGGGCGCGAGCTGAAGCTCGCCAAGGACAAGGCCGTACGGCGCCGGATGATGAAATCCCGGGCCATCAACAGCATCGGCTTCGGCATGACGGGGCTGGTGCTGGTCATCGTCCTCATCACCAAGTTCGAGCAGGGCGCCTGGATCGCCCTGCTGGCCATGTTCATCCTGTTCCTGATCATGTGGAGCATCCGGGCGCACTACGACAACGTGGCCAAGGAACTTGCGGTGGACGAGGACTCCTCGCCCCGGGCCCTGCCCACCCGGGTGCACGCCGTCCTGCTGGTGTCGCACGTCCGCAAGCCCGTCCTGCGCGCACTGGCCTACGCCCGTGCGTCCCGGCCCTCCCGGCTGGACGCGATCACGGTGGACATCGACCAGGAGGAAACGGCCCACACCATCGCCGACTGGGAAAAGCTCGAAATCCCGGTTCCGCTGACCGTCCTCGCCAGCCCTTACCGCGAGACCGTCACGCCCATCATGGACTACATCAAGCAAATGCGCCTGGACTCCCCGCGGGACCTCATCGTGGTCTATATCCCCGAATACGTGGTGGGCAAGTGGTGGGAGCAGCTGGTGCATAACCAGACCGCCCTGCGCATCAAGACCCGCCTGCACTTCGAACCCGGAGTCATGGTGGCCAGCGTTCCCTGGCAGCTCAAATCATCCGAAGAAGCCAAGAACCTCCAGGACGTCCTGTGACCGCAAGAACTTCCACCACCATGCCGCAGGCACCCGAGGCCGCCGGGCATGCGGGCGAAGAGGCGGTGCTCGACGTCGGGCCCGTAGCCCATGGCGGGCACTGCGTGGCGCGCCACGGGGGCAGGGTGGTCTTTGTCCGGCACGCCGTTCCGGGAGAGAAAGTCCGGGTCCGGCTCACCGACGCAGGAGACGACGCCAAGTTTTGGCGGGCGGACGTCATCGAAGTGCTGGAGGCTTCCGCGGACCGGGTGGAGCACTTTTGGCGTCCGGCCGATTCCCCCCGGGCATGGAGCCACGGCCACCCGCCGGTGGGCGGCGCCGAATTCGGGCACATAACCCTGGCCAGGCAGCGCAGCCTGAAGGCGGACGTCCTGGCCGAACAGCTCACCCGGCTGGCCGGCTTTGAGCAGCTACCGCCGGCCTGGACGGGCCGCGTGGAAGAGGTGGGGGAAAACTACGACGGCGGCAGCGGCCTTGGGTGGCGCACGCGGGCCAGCTTCTCGGTCACCCCCGCCGGCAGGCTGGCGATGCACGCCCACCGCTCCAACCACATCATCCCTGTGCGCGAGATGCCCCTGGCCAGCGCCGCCATCAACGCGCTGCGCTTGTGGGACCTGGACCTGCAGGGCATCGAGCGGGTTGAAGTGGCCGCACCGGCCAACGGTTCCCGGCCCCTGGTGCTCCTGGCCCCGGCGCCCGGGACCAAGGACAAACGGCTGCGGACCATCGCGGCCGCAGTGCCGGAGGACGCTTCCGTCGGGGTCTTCGATCCGCTTACCGGCGCCGTGTCGCAGCTTCGGGGGCGGACCTGGGTACAGGAATCGGCCGTGGGCCACGACTACCGGGTCACTGGAGAGGGCTTCTGGCAGATCCACCGCGACGCGCCCGGGACACTTGTGGGGGCTGTCACAGAATTCCTGCAGTCGGGAAACTTCCTTCGCCCCGGAGCGGTGGTGGCCGACCTCTACGCGGGCGCCGGGCTCTTCACGGCAGTCCTGGCCGATGCCGTGGGAGAGTCGGGGTCCGTGCTCTCGGTCGAGGGCGCGCCCGGAACCAGCCGCGACGCCCGGAAAAACCTCCACTCAGCACCCCAAGTGGAGGTGGTCCAGGGCCGCGTGGAGCGGGTATTGCGCCAGAAACCGCGGAATTTCGATGCCCTGGTCCTTGACCCGCCCCGGGCCGGAGCCGGGAAAGCCGTCGTCGGCCAACTTATTGCGTCGCAGCCCCGCGCCATTGCCTACGTCTCCTGCGATCCGGCGTCGTTCGCCCGTGACCTCGGTTACTTCCGCCGCTCCGGGTGGGGCCTCGCCCAGCTCCGGGCCTTTGACCTCTACCCGCACACCCACCACCTCGAGACGGTGGCGCTGCTGACTCCGGCTCCATGATGCGGCGGCTGTTTTGGACTACGATGGCCGTAGTAGTCCCACGTCGCGCCCGTATTCTCGGCCGGCCGTGTGCAATTTTCGGGCCCTGTAACTACTTAGGGCGTCCTAACTAGCAGGCGGTCAACCGCGCGACAAAGATGAAACTGTTGCGAGAGGAGTCCTGCGATGAGCACTGTGGACAGCTTCGGTTCAAAAGGCAAACTTAATGTAGCCGGAACCGAATACGAAATTTTCCGGTTGAACTCCGTTGAAGGTGCAGAAGCCCTTCCGTTCAGCCTCAAGGTATTGCTTGAAAACCTGTTGAGGACCGAGGACGGCGCGAACATCACTGCCGATCACGTCCGCGCTTTGGCAGGCTGGGATCCGAATGCGGAGCCCGATACAGAAATCCAGTTCACGCCGGCACGCGTGATCATGCAGGACTTCACCGGCGTTCCCTGCGTGGTTGACCTTGCCACCATGCGTGAAGCGGTCAAGGAACTCGGCGGGGACCCCAAGCGGGTCAACCCGCTGGCGCCGGCCGAAATGGTCATCGACCACTCGGTCCAGATCGACGCCTTCGGCAACTCCGGCGCACTGGAGCGCAACATGGAGATCGAATACCAGCGCAACGGTGAGCGCTACCAATTCCTGCGCTGGGGCCAGACCGCGTTCGACGACTTCAAGGTGGTCCCCCCGGGAACCGGCATTGTGCACCAGGTCAACATTGAATACCTGGCCCGCACCGTGATGACCCGAGAAGTGGACGGCGCACTCCGCGCCTACCCCGACACCTGCGTCGGCACCGACTCGCACACCACCATGGTCAACGGCCTGGGCGTGCTGGGCTGGGGCGTTGGCGGCATCGAGGCCGAGGCAGCAATGCTCGGCCAGCCCGTCTCAATGCTGATCCCGCGCGTCGTGGGCTTCAAGCTCAGCGGCAGCATCCCCGCCGGCGCCACCGCAACCGACGTGGTGCTGACCATCACCGAGATGCTGCGCAAGCACGGCGTGGTGGGCAAGTTCGTGGAGTTCTACGGCGAAGGCGTCGCGGCTGTGCCGCTGGCCAACCGCGCCACCATCGGCAACATGAGCCCGGAATTCGGTTCCACCGCAGCCATGTTCCCCATCGACGACGTCACCCTGGACTACCTGCGCCTCACCGGCCGCTCCGAGCAGAACGTCGCCCTCGTGGAGGCCTACGCCAAGGAACAGGGCCTCTGGCACGACGCGTCCCGCGAGATCAAGTTCTCGGAATACCTGGAACTGGACCTGTCCACAGTGGTTCCGTCCATCGCCGGGCCAAAGCGCCCGCAGGACCGCATCGAACTCACCGAGGCCAAGGACGAGTTCCGCCACGACCTGCTCAACTACGTCTCCCACGATGCTGACGCCGGCACTTTGGACGAATCGCTCGAGGAGACCTTCCCGGCCTCTGACTCGCCCTCCTTCACCAGTGGCGCAACCCACGTCTCCGACACTGACCGCGAGCCGCCGAAGTATTCGGCAGCGCACGGGGGAGCGGGACGCATCACCAACCCGGTTCCCGTGAAGATGGCGGACGGACGCGAATTCGAACTGGACCACGGTGCAGTGACCATCGCCTCCATCACCTCCTGCACCAACACGTCCAACCCCTCGGTCATGCTGGCGGCAGCGGTCCTGGCGCGCAACGCCGTCGAAAAGGGCCTCACCGCCAAGCCGTGGGTCAAGACGTCCGTTGCTCCCGGCTCCAAGGTGGTCACCGACTACTACGAGAAGTCCGGCCTGACCCCCTACCTGGAGAAGCTCGGCTTCTACATCGTGGGCTACGGCTGCGCCACCTGCATCGGCAACTCCGGTCCGCTGGAAGCCGAAATCTCCGAGGCCGTCCAGGCCAACGACCTCGCCGTCGCGGCCGTCCTCTCGGGCAACCGCAACTTCGAAGGCCGGATCAACCCGGACGTCAAGATGAACTACCTGGCCTCCCCGCCGCTGGTCATCGCGTACGCCCTGGCCGGTTCCATGGACTTCGACTTCGAAACCGACGCCCTGGGCAAGGACGAGGCCGGCAACGACGTCTTCCTGAAGGACATCTGGCCCAACCCGGTTGAGGTCCAGCAGGTCATCGATTCCTCGATCGACAAGGAAATGTTCGCCAAGGGCTACGAGGGCGTCTTCGACGGCGACGACCGCTGGAAGGCACTCGACACCCCCGCCGGTGACACCTTCGCCTGGGATCCGAACTCCACCTACGTCCGGAAGCCCCCGTACTTCGAGGGCATGCAGGCGCAGCCGGAGCCGGTCAAGGACATCACCGGTGCCCGCGTGCTCCTGAAACTGGGCGATTCGGTCACCACCGACCACATCTCCCCGGCCGGTTCGTTCAAGTCCGACACCCCCGCCGGCCAGTACCTGCTGGCCAACGGTGTGGAGCGCAAGGACTTCAACTCCTACGGCTCGCGGCGCGGCAACCACGAGGTGATGATCCGCGGCACGTTCGCGAACATCCGCATCAAGAACCAGCTCCTGGACGGTGTTGAGGGTGGCTTCACCCGCGACTTCACCCAGGCTGACGGCCCGCAGGCATACGTCTACGACGCCGCACAGAACTACCAGGCAGCCGGCACCCCACTGGTGGTCCTGGCCGGCAAGGAGTACGGTTCCGGTTCGTCCCGCGACTGGGCAGCCAAGGGTACCGCCCTGCTGGGTGTCAAGGCTGTCATCGCCGAGAGCTACGAGCGCATCCACCGCTCCAACCTCATCGGCATGGGCGTCCTTCCGCTGCAGTTCCCGGCCGGCGAGAACGCTGCCAGCCTGGGCCTGGCCGGCACGGAAACCTTCTCGGTGGAGGGCGTCACCGCCCTGAACGAGGGCACCACGCCCAAGACCCTGAAGGTCACTGCCACCGCCGAGGACGGATCTGCAAAGACGTTCGACGCCGTGCTGCGCATCGACACCCCGGGTGAAGCGGACTACTACCGCAACGGCGGCATCCTGCAGTACGTGCTGCGCCAGATCTCCGCGAACTAGCGGTTTCTGCCGCCAGTCAGTATCCTCCCGAAGCCCCGGCCGGTCACCGACCAGCCGGGGCTTCGGCTTTGCAGCCAAAACCAAGGCGTTAGAGTTAAACGGCACGTCTACCACCCGAAGGAGGGGTCATTGGGAATCTTGGACACCATCCGGAATCCGCAGGACCTGAACGAGTTGACCGAGGAACAGCTGGCACAGCTGGCCTCGGAGATCAGGGAGTTCCTGATCACGAACGTTTCCCAGACGGGCGGCCACCTCGGACCCAACCTCGGCGTCGTAGAACTGACGCTGGCCGTGCACCGCATCTTCGAATCGCCCCGCGACAGCATCGTCTTCGACACGGGCCACCAGTCCTACGTCCATAAGCTGCTGACCGGGCGCCAGGACTTCAGCACCCTCCGCCAGGAAGGCGGGCTCTCCGGCTACCCTGCCAGGGCCGAGTCAGAGCACGACATCGTCGAAAGCTCCCACGCATCCTCGTCCCTGTCCTGGGCCGACGGCATTTCCCGCGCCCGCCAGCTCACCGGAGAAGGCGACCGGCACGTCGTCGCCGTCGTAGGCGACGGCGCCCTCACCGGCGGGATGGCCTGGGAAGCCATCAACAACATCGCCGCGGACAAGAAGCGCCGCGTGGTCATCGTGGTCAATGACAACGGCCGCTCCTACGCACCTACCGTGGGCGGATTCGCGGACTACCTCGCCTCGCTGCGCCCCACCATCGACTCCTTCCGCGCCGCCCCCGCCTATGAGGGGGCCCTGGACTGGTGGAAGAAGAAGCTCCAGAACGGCGGCCCCGCGGGCCAGTTCACCTACAAGAGCCTGCATGCCATGAAGAAGGGCATCAAGGACTGGTGGGCGCCGCAGGGCATGTTCGAGGACCTCGGCATGAAGTACATCGGCCCGGTGGACGGCCACAACCTCCAGGCCATGGAGCACGCGCTCTCCACCGCCAGGAACTACGGCGGTCCCGTCATTGTCCATGCCATGACGGAGAAGGGCCACGGCTACGCCCCCGCCCGCGCCCATGAAGCCGACCAGTTCCACGCTGTCGGCATCATCGATCCTGAAACCGGCGAACCAACCGGCAGCGCCGGGGCACAGTCCTGGACTTCCGTGTTCGCGGACGAAATCGCCGCCATCGCCGACGAACGCGAAGACATCGTCGGCATCACCGGGGCCATGCTGATTCCAGTGGGCCTGCACAAGTTTGCGGCCAAGCACCCCGAGCGCGTCATCGACGTCGGCATCGCCGAGCAGCACGCGCTCACTGCGGCCGCCGGGATGGCGTTCGGCGGCCTGCACCCGGTGGTTGCCGTCTACGCCACCTTCCTGAACCGTGCTTTCGACCAGTTGCTGATGGACGTCGCACTCCACAAGGCCGGCGTCACCATCGTCCTGGACCGGGCGGGCGTCACCGGCCCGGACGGCGCCAGCCACCACGGCATGTGGGACATGGCCATGGTCCAGATCGTCCCCGGCCTGCACCTGGCCGCACCCCGCGACGCCACCAGGCTCCGGGAGGAACTGCGCGAGGCCGTGGCCATCAGCGACGCCCCCAGCGTAGTCCGCTTTTCCAAGGGATCCGTGGGCCCCGCAGTCGAGGCCCTGGAACGGCTGAGCGACGGCGTGGACGTCCTGGCCCGCCGCCCCTCCGGTTCAACCGAGAACGACGTTCTGATCGTCAGCGTCGGCGCCATGTCAGAGCTGGCCCTCGACGTCGCCAACCGGCTCGGCGCGCAGGGCATCAGCACCACCGTGGTGGACCCGCGCTGGGTCCTTCCGGTCCGCCGCTCCATCATCGCGCTGGCCTCGCACCACCGGCTGGTGATCTGCATCGAGGACGGTGTGCGGGCGGGCGGCGTCGGTTCGCGCATCCGGCAGGAGATGCGCGCCGCAGGCGTGGATACGGCCCTGAACGAGGTGGGCCTGCCCGTGGAGTTCCTGGAGCACGGCACCCGAAGCCAGGTGCTGGAGCGGGTTGGGCTGACCGCCCAACAGATCACGCACGACGTCGTCGCGCAGGTCCTGGGGACCAAGGTTCCGTTTGCGCGGCCCCTGCCCGGGCAGCAGCACCCCACCACCGGCAGCCTTCCGATCCTGTGAAGGACGAGGATGAACTGAAGTACCCCGGCCCCGCGGGGGAGTCCGGACCGGTCCTGCACACCACCACCACCCGCGTTCCCAACGGACTGCAGCCGGGCCAGCTGGTGGTTTCGCGGAACCGGAAATGGAACGGCAAGGCCCACTGGGTGGTGCCGGGACGGTACCTTGGGGAAGACCAGCACGGGTGGTGGATCTTCCAGGGCACCAACGAGTTCTGTTCCCGTCCCGGTGCCGCGTTCTACACGCGCTCCGACGCCGTCCTGCTGGTGCCACGCGACGGTGACTGGGTGGCTACGTTCTACGACTCCGCCCACCCGGCCGGAGTGCAGGTCTACATCGACCTGGCGGTAGGCCACGAATGGACCCACATCCGGCCGGCAGTGACCGAGTTCCATGTCATCGACATGGACCTGGACGTCATCCGGACCGCTGACCGAGGCGTCTTCATCGACGACCAGGACGAATTTGCGGAGCACAGCGTCTCCATGCGCTACCCACACGAACTGATCGAGGACATCCAGTCCTCCGCGGACACTCTGTACCACGCCGTGAAGGCACAGCAAGCTCCATTCGACGGCACCGACGTCGAATGGTTTACAAAAGGACGCACATGAGCGGCATTGTCAGGGTCTACAAGCGCGACGACGAGGGTACCCTCCACTTCCGGGAGGCCTGGTTCGATGAGGACTACTCCCAGTTCGTCATGAATTTCGGCGTGGTGGGGCACCAGAGCAAAACCGAGGAAACCGACGTTCCCGATGATGCCGCGGCAGAAGGCCTCCTGGACGCCTTCGCAGCCCAGTGCTCCGAGGACGGGTTCGCCGAGATTCCCACCGAGGAGCAGTTTTGGGTGGTGGCGCAGTTCGCGCTCAAGACCCGGGAGGGCACGGACCGTGACCGCTACCTGGAGCAGAAGGCCACCGATGCCCTGATCAGCCACCTCGCCTGGCGGGGCCTGGGCACGGTGGAGCGTTCCGAATTTACTAACTACAAACTCAACATCTTCTGCCTTTGCCCGGATGTGAACAAGGCCGTCAATGCCATCAAGGTCTGCGCCCGCGGGGAGGACCTGGACTTCACCAAGCTCAGCATCGGCGCCGCCCCCTACAGCGACCCGGACCACTACAAACTCAAGCACTCAGCCAAGCCGGCCAGCAGCTTCACCCTCTAGGAGGCATCCTTGACCAGTTACCGCCGCGTTGGAAAATCAGGCCTGACCGTCTCTACGGTGGGGCTTGGCTGCAACAACCTCGGCCGCGCCAGGACCGCCACCGAAACGCAGGACGCAACGGACGCCGTCGTCCATGCAGCGGTGGATGCGGGCATTACCCTGTTCGACGTCGCCGACACCTATGGCCGGGAGCCCGGGCTGAGCGAAACCATGCTCGGCAAGGCCCTCGGCAACCGGCGCTCAGGCGTGGTCCTGGCTACGAAGTTCGGCATGGACATGAAGGGTGCCAGCGGACCGGACTTCGGGGCCCGCGGGTCACGGCGGTACATCATCCAGGCCGTGGAGGCTTCGCTGCGGCGCCTGGGCACGGACTGGATCGACCTCTACCAGTTCCACACCCCGGATCCGCTGACCCCCATCGACGAGACCCTCGCTGCGCTGGACACCCTGGTCCGCAGCGGCAAGGTCCGTTACATCGGCCACTCCAACCGGTCCGGCTGGCAGATCTCCCAGGCAGAGTACGTGGCCCGCGAACTGGGCACCGCCCGCTTCATCTCCACCCAGAACCACTACAACCTGCTGGACCGGCGTGCCGAGCTCGAGGTGACCCCCGCGGCGGAGGAGTTCGGGCTCGGTGTCCTGCCGTACTTCCCGCTGGCCAACGGACTCCTGACCGGCAAGTACTCGCCGGGCCATGCGCCGGAAGGGTCCAGGCTCAGCCACACCCGCACCAACATGGTGGACGACGCCGACTGGGACCAGCTGGGCCGGTTCAGCGCCTTCGCGAAGGAACGCGGGCTGACGGAGATCGAGGTGGCCTTCTCCTGGCTCGCCGCCCAGCCTTCGGTGGCCAGCGTCATCGCCGGGGCCACCAGGCCGGAGCAGGTCAAGGAGAATGCGCAAGCGGCGGACTGGGTCCCCACACCCGAAGACCTGGCTGCCCTGGACGCGATCTTCCCGGCCGTGCCCAAGGTCGCGCTCTTCTAGGCAGCCGTGCCCGCCTACCTCCTGGACGTGGACACCGGGATCGACGACGCCCTGGCCCTTGCCTACCTTTCAGCGCTCCCGGATACGGAGTTCGTGGCGGTCACAGCCACTCCCGGAAACGTGGACGCGGACCAGGTGGCCCGCAACACCCTGGCGCTGCTGGAACTGTGCGGACGGTCCGGCGTCCAGGTGGCCGTGGGTTCCCGCAAGCCACTGTCCATCCCGCTGGTCACCACCCCCGAGACCCACGGGCCGCAGGGCATCGGCTACGCAGTCCTGCCCGAACCAGCCGGCCGGATCAGCGAACTGGACGCCGTGGACCTGTGGATTGAACACGCCAGGGCGAGGCCGGGGGAGCTCACCGCGCTCATCACGGCCCCGCTGACCAACTTCGCCCTGGCACTGCGGAAGGAACCGCACCTGCCCGACCTCCTTGCCAAGGTGGTAATCATGGGCGGGGCCTTCTACCACCAGGGCAACACCACGCCCACCGCAGAGTGGAACACGCACGTGGACCCGCACGCAGCAAAGGAGGTTTACGCCGCGTACCGGGGAAGGCCGCTGGAAAAACTGCCCATCGTCTGCTCACTGGACACCACCGAGCGCATGGAACTCCGGCCGGCCCACGTCGCGGCGCTGGCCAGGGCCGCAGGTGCGGGCGTTCCCGAACTGGTGCTCCCGGAACAGCCCGAAGGCCAGCGCAGCAGCTCCGACAACCTCCTCATCCGCCACCTTTCGGATGCCCTGCGGTTCTACTTCGAATTCCACCGGCTCTACGACCAGGGGTACCTGGCCCACGTCCACGACTTTTTCGCCGCAGGAGTCGCGGCAGGCACCCTCGAATACACGGCGCGCCCCGCCACTGTGGACGTTGAAACGGAATCGCTGCTCCTGGCGGGAACCACCGTGGCCGACTTCCGCGGGCTCTGGGTCACACCCCCCAACGCCAGGATCGTTTCCAGCAACAACCCGGAGCAGGCGTTCGGCGAGCTGGTGTCAGCCGTCGGGAGCCTGGCCCGCCGGGTGGGCTGAACCGGCAGGCGCGCGGTGCCCCGTCAACAGGGCATTCCGCAGGGGACGCTGCCGCAGATGGCCGGTAGAATGGGGCACGGACCGGCCCGGCGCAGTTGCCGCCGGCTGCTGCCGAGGTGACATAGGCAGCCACACTCCGGCCCGGCGCCGCCGGGCCACCTCCTGCACCCCAAAGGAACAATCCCCATGTCATCGCCCTCTTTGACGCTCCCGTCCCAGGAACGCCCCGCGGCCCGTCGCCGGCTGCTGGAGATCCTCGGCGCCCTGGCCATCGCCGCCACCTATGTCTACCTTGTGCTGAACCAGCCGGCAGACATCACCGGAGGTCCGGGCAGTGCGTCGGCCCTGATTGCCCTCACCGGTTTCCTGGCGGGTGCGGTCCTGCTGATCGTCGCCGTCCTGCCCACGCTGCCGGCGTCCACCCTGGTGCTGATCCCGGTGGCGCTGGTCCTGAACATCGTGCTCGGCCAGTTCGTTGGCAGCACCCTGGTTCCCTTCTACCTCGACGCCATCGGCACGGTGCTGATCGCCGTCCTGGCCGGCCCCGCTGCGGGCGCAGCCACGGGCGCGCTCAGCAGCATCGTCTGGTCCTTCTTCAACCCCACCGTGCTTCCGTTCGCCGCAGGCGCGGCACTTATCGGGTGCCTGGCCGGGCTGGCAGCGCGCTACGGCCTCTTCCGCCGCTTCTACCTGGCTCCTGTGGCCGGCTTTGCGACCGGGATCATCGCCGGCGTGGTGTCTGCCCCGGTGGCCGCCTTCGTCTTCGGCGGAACCTCGGGCGTGGCAACGGGGGCGATCGTCAGCGCGTTCCGGGCCATGGGCGACACCCTCCTGGCCGCCATCACCAAGCAGGCGCTGATCTCCGACCCCATGGACAAGGCAATCGTGTTCACCATCGTTGCCATCCTGGTCTATGCGCTGCCCCGCCGGGCCCGCCAGCAGTTCCCGTTCATCCGGCGCCACCGGGTCCTGGCCGGCGGCACGTCTGCAGCTGATGCTCCCGCGCAGGGTTCGGCGCAGGGGCCCGCCCAGGATTCCGCACGGAAGGGCTGAACATATCCCTGTGACGGCATCATCGGCAGGCAGGACGGCAGTGCCGGCAAGACGGGGACGGGTTAACCCGCTGACGTCGCTCACGGCTGCGGCGGCCACGGCGGTCATTACGACGGCGGCCGGCAGTTGGCCGTTGTCCCTCGCCGTGGTTGCCGCGTGCCTTGGCCTGTCCGTAGTGGGCGGCACGGCGCGCCGGGTGCTCCCGGCGGCCGCAGCAGTCCTGGTTCCGCTTGGCCTGTCACTGCTGTGGCTGCATGGGCTGTTCTTCCCGGAGGGCAGGACCGTCCTGGCAGAGTGGGGACCTGCCCGGATCACGAAAGAGGGCCTGGATTTCGCCGGGCAGCGCATCCTGCAACTGGCCGCCGTGGTCCTGGCCCTGCTGCTGTTCTCCTTCAGCGTCCGGGTTCCGGACCTCGTGGCCGCCTTGTCGGCGCGCGGAGTACAGGGCCGGTTCGGCTTCGTCCTGGCCTCCACCCTGACCCTGCTGCCCGCCATCGCCGCCCGGGCACAGCGGATCCGGCAGGCACAGGAATCACGGGGCCTGGTGATCTCCCGCAGCCTGGTGTCCCGGGTGGCGGCGTTCCGGCTGCAGGCCGTTCCGCTGGTCCTTTCCCTGATCGATGACGCCGGCACCCGCGCTGCGGCTCTCGAAGCCCGCGGGCTCAGCAACACCGGGCCGCGGACCAGCTACCGCGAGGTGGCCGATTCCGGCCTGCAACGGGCAGCACGCATCGCCCTGGTGCTGGCAGCCCTTGCGGCAGTTGTCCTCCGGGTGATGCAGGCGGGCACAGGTGGCTGAGCCCATGGTGACCAGCGGCCCAAGCAACGCGGACAGTGCCAGCAATACAGGCGGTTCAGGCAAAGCGGCCCTGGCAGCCGGGATCGGAAACTTTACCTTCCACGACGGCCAGGCCCCGGCCCTGCAGAACGTTGCTGTTTCCTTTGCGCCGGGCTCCTTCACGGCAATCCTGGGCGCCTCCGGAAGCGGCAAGTCCACCCTGGGCCGGCTGCTGGCCGGCTGGCTGCGTCCGGGCGGCCAGGGAACGATGGCAGGTTTCCTTGAGCTGTCAGGTACCCGGCTGGAGTTCGACGGCGGCACGGGGGATCCGCGGATCGATCCCGCCCAGTGGGGCCGGCACGTGGGCTTTGTCCCGCAGGACCCCGGCGCCGTCCTGTCCACCGTCCGCGCCACGGTGGCCGAGGAACTCGCCTTCGGACTGGAAAATACCGGCACGGAGCGCGTTGACATGCAGGCGGCTGTGGAGCGCACAGCCGGGCTGCTGGGGCTTCGGAACCAGCTGGACCAGGATCCTGCCCGGCTCTCCGGTGGCCAGCTGCGGCGCCTGGCCATCGGCTGCGCCATCATTGCCGGGCCTCCCGTGCTGGTCATGGACGAGCCCTTCGCCTCCCTGGACGCGGCAGGGGCGAACGATCTTGGCACCCTGGTCCGGGACCTGCTGACGCGGGGCACCGCCGTCGTGATCCTCAGCCAGGTGATCGACCCCCTGCTCCTGGACGCCGACACCTGGGTGGTGCTGTCGCGCGGTACGGTCACGTCGGACGGGGCTCCTGCCGGCCTGGGGACCGGACAGACCGCAGGCAGCAATGGCCCAGCGCTGCCCCGGGCAATCCGGCATCCTGCCGGACTGGAACCTGCAGCGCCGCCAAAGCCGCGTGCAGTGCAGCAGACGGGTCCCGCGGCACTGCAACTCCAGGGCGTGTCCTTCGCGTACCCTCAGCCACACAGCCCTGGCAGAAGATTCGGCAGAAGACGCGGCAAAGCCGGGCAGGCGGGGCAGCCGAACGCCGGTACCCCCGTGTTGCGGGACGTCCACCTGGCGGTCCACCCGGGGGAGATCGTGGCCGTCACCGGGCCAAATGGAGCCGGAAAATCCACACTGCTGCGGCATTTCAACGGCCTGCTGAGGCCCACGGCGGGAACTATCCTGGTCAACAGCAATGACATTTCCGGTGCGCCCGTTGGACGGACAGCGGCATCAGTGGGCCTTTTGTTCCAGCAGCCGCGCGACCAGTTGTTTGAACGGACGGTACTGCGTGAGGTCAGCTTCGGGCTTGACCGCTTGGTGGGTCCGGGCATGGCTGCGGGGCGCGCCGCTGCGGCGCTTCAGGCGGTTGGCCTGGCGGCGGCCGCCGACGAGCACCCCGCCGAGCTCCCGGCCTCCGCCCAGCGCCTCCTGGCACTGGCCACCGTCCTGGCACGCAGGCCGGCGGTCCTGGCGCTGGACGAACCCACCGTGGCACTGGACGGCGACGGGCTGGCCCTGCTGGACGCCGCGGTGGGTTCGGCAGCAGCGGAGGGCGCCGCCGTCGTGCTGGTCACCCATGACCTGGGCTACGCACGGACGGCGGCGCACCGCATCCTGACGCTCGACGGCGGGCGGCTCGCGCCGGCCTGACCGGCGGTACGTCTTCCCGCCGGTCCGACGCCCAGCCTGCGGCAGCCGCCGCGCCAATCCGCTTAGCCTGCGGCGGGGAACGCGACGCCCGGCGCCAGGAAGCGCTTGCCGTTGATCCGCTCAGAGGCCCCCACCCGGTCCAGGTAGGGAGTAATGCCGCCCAGGAACATCGGCCAACCGGCACCCAGGATCATGCAGAGGTCGACGTCCTCCGGGCCGGCGACGACACCTTCGTCCAGCATGAGGCCGATTTCCTCAGCCAGGGCATCCTGGACGCGGCGCAGCACCTGCTCTCCAGTGGAGGCGCTGGAGCCAAAGGACAGCATTTCAAGCGTGGAGTCGGGGATGGCCCGGGAGCCATCCGGGGCGGTCTCCCACAGTGCCTTGACGTTGTTGTCGATAAGCTTCTTGAGGTTGGTGGAAACCGGGAAACGGTCGCCGAACGCGGCGTGCAGCGACTCCTGGACGTGCTGCGCCACGGGCAGGCCCACCATTGCCAGAAGCGTGAACGGCGTCATGGGCAGCCCCATGGGCCGCAGCGCGTTGTCCGCCACATCGGCGGGGGTGCCCTCATCGAACGCGGCCGTGACTTCCCCCATGAGCCGGAGCAGGATGCGGTTGACCACGAACGCGGCGGCGTCCTTGACCAGAACCCCGGTCTTTTTCAGTGACTTGGCCAGTTCGAAGGCGGTGGCCAGCACGGCGTCGTCGGTGCGCGGGGCACGGACAATCTCCAGCAGCGGCATCACGGCCACCGGGTTGAAGAAGTGGAACCCCACCAGCCGTTCCGGGTGCTGCAGGTCCGCGGCCATTTCCGTTACCGAGAGCGAGGACGTGTTCGTGGCCAGGATGCACTCCGGACCCACGATGCCTTCCAGCTCCGCGAAGACCTGCTTCTTGATGTGCAGTTCTTCGAAGACCGCCTCGATCACGAAGTCGGCGTCAGCGAAGACATCCTTCGACACCGAACCCGTCACCAGGGCCTTGGTTCGGTTGGCCGCGTCCTGGCTGATGCGCTGTTTCGCCAGCAGCTTGTCCACCTCGGCGTGGACGTAGGCAACGCCCTTGTCCACCCGCGCCTGGTCGATGTCGGTCAGGACCACGGGCACCTTCAGCTGGCGGGCGAAGAGCAGGGCCAGCTGGCCGGCCATCAGCCCGGCGCCCACCACGCCCACCTTGGTGACAGGACGGGCCAGCTTGCGGTCAGGGGCGCCGGCCGGGCGCTTTGCACGCTTCTGCACCAGGTCGAGGAAGGCGTAGACGGTCGAGCGGAACTCGTCCGTCTGCATCAGCTCAGCGAGCGTTTCGCATTCCAGTGCGGCGGATTCCGCCGCCGTCATGGTGCGGTTCGCCTCGAGGATGTCCAGGACCTTGGCGGGCGCAGGGGAAGCATTGGAGGTCTTGGCCTCAACAAACGCACGCCCGGCCTCCACCGCCGCGGCCCACCGGGTTGCCGCGTCCGGGGAGGAAGGGTCGACGGCGTTGGCCCGCTCCGGGACGATCCCGCCGGAGATGACACCGGCCGCCCAGGCCAGCGACTGCTCCAGGAAGTCGGCCGGCTCGAAGAGGGCGTCGGCGATGCCCATGCCGAACGCCTGGGCGCCGGAAAGGGTCCGGTTGTTGCTGAGCGGGTTCTCGATCATGACCTTCACGGCATTTTCCGGCCCCACCAGGCGGGGGAGGATGTAGACACCGCCCCAGCCGGGCACCAGGCCCAGAAACGCTTCCGGAAGCGCCAGGGCACCGGCGCCCGTGGATACCGTGCGGTACGTGGACTGCAGCGCGATTTCCAGGCCGCCGCCCAACGCGGTGCCGTTGATGAAGGCGAAGCTGGGGACGCCCAGATCTGCCAATGTTGCATAGACGTCGTGGCCCAGCTGCGCCATCCACAGCCCGTGCTCACGCTGTTCCAGCGACTTCACTGCGGAAAGGTCCGCGCCTGCCACCAGGTAGTGCGGCTTGCCGGTCACGCCGACGCCCACGATCTCGCCCCGGGCTGCACGCTCGCGCAGGCCCTCCAGGACGGTGCCGAGTTCCACCAGGGTGTTGGGGCCCAAGGTGGTGGGCTTGGTGTGGTCCAGGCCGTTGTCCAGGGTGACCAGGGCGAACGTGCCCGGGCTTGGCCTGCCCGCCGAGCCTGGCAGGGCGATGTCCTGCACGTAGGAGTGGGTCACGGTTTCGTTGGGGAACAGGTCCGCCAACTTGCGGTAATCTGCGGCGCTCATGCCATGGCTCCTTCGGAAACGGTAGCTGCGGTCTCCCCGGAGGGGGTTCCACTGTAGTCGGGGTGGTGCGGGTTCTCCCAGATCACGGTGCCACCCATGCCCAGGCCTACGCACATGGTGGTGATCCCGTACCGCACGGAGGGATCCTCTTCGAACTGGCGGGCCAGCTGGATCATCAGCCGGACACCGGAGGAGGCAAGGGGGTGCCCGACGGCGATGGCGCCGCCGTACCGGTTGACCCGGGGGTCGTCGTCGGCGATGCCGTAGTGGTCAAGGAAGCTCAGGACCTGCACGGCGAACGCCTCATTGATCTCGAACAGGCCGATGTCATCGATGGACAGCCCGGCGTTGTTCAGCGCCTTTTCGGTGGCCGGGACGGGGCCGATGCCCATGACCTCCGGCTCCACCCCGGCGTAGGCATAGCTGACCAGCCGCATCCTGACGGGCAGTCCCAGTTCGGCGGCGGCGTCCGAGGATGCCAGGAGTGCGGCGGTTGCGCCGTCGTTCAGGCCGGCGGCGTTTCCGGCGGTGACCCGGCCGTGGGCGCGGAAGGGAGTGCGCAGGCCGGCGAGGTCAGCCAGTGTGGTGCCCGGACGCGGCGGTTCGTCCTTGCTGTGGACGGTCCAGCCCTCGCCGGGCTTCCGGGCGGCAACGGGAACAAGGTCCGGCTGGATTTTTCCGTCCCGGTAGGCGGCAGCCAGCTTGTCCTGCGATGCTACCGCGTAGGCGTCGGTGCGCTGTTTGGTGATGGCGGGGAAACGGTCGTGCAGGTTCTCTGCCGTATTCCCCATGTTCAGGGCTGCCGGGTCCACCAGCCGTTCGGACATGAACCGCGGGTTTGGGTCGGTGCCGGAACCCATGGGGTGGTGCCCCATGTGCTCCACGCCGCCGGCAACCACCACGTCGTAGGCGCCAAAACCGATGCCGCCGGCCGTCGTGGTGACGGCCGTCATCGCGCCGGCGCACATCCGGTCGATGGCGAAACCGGGGACCGTCCGCGGGAGGCCGGCCAGCAGCGCCGCGGTCCGGCCCAGGGTCAGCCCCTGGTCGCCGCTCTGGGTGGTGGCGGCAATGGCCACTTCGTCGATCCGCTCCGACGGCAGGGACGGATTGCGGCGAAGCAGGCCGCGGATGCATTTCACGATCAGGTCGTCGGCCCGGGTCCCGGCGTAGATTCCTTTCTCACCGGCCCTGCCGAAGGGTGTGCGGATGCCGTCCACAAAGACGACGTCGCGGACAGTGCGCGGGGATGCGCCGCTTCCGTGTTGGCTCACGTGTAACTCCTCATCGAGACGTAGCGCGCCGGTGCATGCCGGAGTGCGGCACTTATCTGGCGTCGGTTCCACCGATGTTACTCGTGAGTAACTTAGCCTGCAAGGGTTGTTGTGGAACGGTTATTGGCCGCCTGCGGCAGCAACCTGTTTGGGTTCCTTGGGCGGAAGTGGCTGCGGGTTCAGGAAGGCGGCGGTGATCAGCGGAGCCGTGAGTTCCACTTGCCAGGGGCGGGCGCCCAGAGTCCGCAGTTCGGCGGAGATGGACTCTTCAGTGACGTCAGCGGGCGGCCGCCAGGCCACGCGCCGGAGGTAGTCGGGCGTCAGGAGGTTTTCCAGGGGGAGGTTCAGCTCCCCGGCTTTCTCCTGGAGCAGGGGCCGGGCCGTGGCCAGCCGGGCAGCGGCTTCCGGATCGCGGTCTGCCCAGACCCGTGGCGGCGGCGGCGCGTTCGTGGCCAGGTGGAGGGGCGGCAGTTCTTCCAGGTCCCGGGCCGCGGCGATGCAGCGCAGCCAGCGGGGAGCTTCGCGCTGGGCGGCGCGTCCGTGGAACCCCTTGGTGCTGAGCAGTTGGGGGACCGTGGCGGGCATGGCCTTCGCCGCGGCAACGAGGGCTGAGTCCGGGAGGAGCCGGCCGGGCGCTACGTCGCGTTTCTGCGCCAGGGAGTCGCGTTCCAGCCATAGTTCGCGGACGGCGGCGAGCTGGCGCCGGTCCCGGATCTGGTGCAGCCCGGAGGTCTTCCGCCAAGGATCAACGCGCGGGGGAGCGATGCCTGCTTCGAGGATGGCCGCAAATTCCTGCTGGGCGTATTCCAGTTTTCCGTCCGCCTGCAGCAGCTCGATGAGTTCCTCGCGCAGCTCGGTCAGGACTTCCACGTCCAGGGCGGCATAGCGCAGCCAGGGCTCCGGCAGGGGGCGGGTGGACCAGTCGGCGGCAGAGTGTTCCTTGGCAAGTCCAAACCCCAGCAGCTGCTCGATGACGGCGGCCAGGCCCACGCGGGGCAGCCCGGCAAGGCGCGCGGCGAGTTCTGTGTCGAAGAGCTTGTCCGGCCACATTCCGAGTTCGGAGAGGCAGGGCAGGTCCTGGCTGGCGGCATGCAGGATCCATTCGACACCGCGAAGGGCCTCGTTGATGATCTCCAGGTTCCCGAAGGGCTCGGGATCGATCAGCCAGGTTCCGGCGCCCTCGCGGCGGATCTGGACCAGGAAGGCGCGCTGTCCGTAGCGGAAGCCGGAGGCGCGCTCGGCGTCCACGCCGGCGGGTCCGGTGCCGGCGGCAATGGCAGCGGCGCAGCGTTCCAGGCCGGACTGCGTTTCAATGACCAGTGGAACGCCGTCCCGTGGCGAGTCAAGGTCGATGATTTCGGGGATGGGGCTGTCAAAGCCCTCCACCGTGATGTGGGGTGCGGCAGCAGCAGCCGGGACGCCGGCTGTGGTGTTTTCCGGAATGTTTGGGGTCATGATGCCCTCAGTTTACCGGCCTGCCCCATAACCGTTTTGCTGGCTTCGCCGCCGGGGCGGGAGCGCGGTGACGCCGTCGGGGAGTGGCGGGAGTCCGGCGAACGTGCACACCATGTCGGACCAGGCCTCAAGGTGGGCCTGGACGTCGGAGGAATCGGGTGTCCAGGAGGCCCGGAGTTCGATGTCAATGGACCCGGGGCGCCCGGCCAGGGTCCCGAAGCTTTCGGAGAGGACGCGGGTGGCGGTGCCGCCCGCTGCCCGGTACGCCGCCTTGTGGTTCTCCAGTGCCTCGACCAGCCAGGTCCACGCCACGGTTCCCAGCATCTGGTCGTTGCCCATTTCCGGTTCCAGTTCGGCGCGGATATAGGTGACAATCCGGAACTCGCCGTCCCAGACGGCCGAGCCGTCCGGATCATGCAGCAGGATGAAGCGTCCGGTGGCGAGTTCCGTTTCGTCCTCGTCCGCCGTTCCCGAAGCCCCGGGCCCCGAAGCGGCTGTTCCGGATGCGGCGGCAAAGGCCATGGCCGCTGGTCCGTGGACGGGTGTGGCGGGGGTGCCGGCGCCGGGCGCCATCACTTCGGCGCCCAGCGCGACGGCGAAGGGTGCCAGCCGCGCGGGGGCAGGGATCTCCGCGAGGCGCAGTTCCTTCCGGCAGCGGGCTTTCCTGAGGGTTCCCAAGGCGTGGAGAAAATCCGGGGGAACCTGGTCCAGTGCGTTCACCTTGGCAGATTACGGGGCGGGACGGGCCGGGGCAGGAAGGCTCGCCGTCAGCGGCCGCTCACCCGGCCTGGCCGGCCCGGTAATCCCGGAGTTCATGGCGGATCGCGGCAGCAAAGGTATCGACGTCCTCCTCCGTGGTGTCAAAGGAGCACATCCAGCGGACTTCCCCTGCCGCCTCATCCCAGTCGTAGAACCGGAAGGATTTTCGCAGCCTGTCCGCTGTCCCGGGGGGAAGGACGGCGAAGACGCCGTTGGATTCGGTCTTCTGGGTGGGCCGGACGCCGTCAATGGTGTCGACGGCGGCACGCAGCCGTGCGGCCATGGCGTTGGCGTGTGCGGCGGAGCGCAGCCACAGGTCGCCGTCCAGCAGGGCGATGAACTGGGCGGACATGAACCGCATCTTGGAGGCAAGCTGCATGTCCATCTTGCGCAGGTAGACCAGGCCGTGGGCGGCCTCCGGGTTCAGGGCCACCACCACTTCGCCGTAAAGCAGCCCGTTCTTGGTGCCGCCAAAGGAGAGGATGTCCACGCCGGCGTCGCGGGTAAAGGCCCGGAGGGGAACGTCCAGGTGGGCGGCAGCGTTGGCCAGGCGTGCCCCGTCCATGTGCAGCTTCATGCCCTTGGCGTGCGCATGGTCGGCAATGGCACGCACTTCTTCCGGGGTGTAGCAGGTGCCCAGTTCCGTGGTCTGGGTGATGGAGACAGCGAGCGGCTGGGCCCGGTGCTCGTCGCCCCAGCCCCAGGCCTCCCGGTCGATCAGTTCTGAGGTCAGCTTGCCGTCCGGGGTGGGGACGTGCAGGAGCTTGAGGCCGCCGATGCGTTCCGGGGCCCCGTTCTCGTCCATGTTGATGTGGGCGGTGGAGGCGCACACTACGGCGCCCCAGCGGGGGAGCAGGGACTGCAGCGACAGGACGTTGGCGCCGGTGCCGTTGAAGACCGGGAAGCATTCGATGCCGGCGCCGAAGTGGTCAACCATCAGTTCCTGCAGCCGCGCGGTGTAGTCGTCCTCGCCGTAGGAGACCTGGTGCCCGTCGTTTGCGGCGGCAAGTGCTGCAAGGACTTCGGGGTGGACGCCGGAGTAGTTGTCGGAGGCAAAGCCGCGCACGTTGGGATCGTGCAGCCGCAGCCCCGTGCGGGTTTCTGCTGTTGTCGTCATAGGGTTGCTCACGCTTTCAGTTTAGGGACTGCCACATCAGGTGCCGCGTCATCGCCGGTTATTCTGCCAGCCGGAGCCGGGCACCGTTGATTTCGGCGGATGGGGTGGCAAAAAGCCGGACGACGGCGGAGGCCAGGTCAGCCACGTCGGTCGCCCCCGGGAATTTGCGCTCCGGGTGGGTTCGGCGCAGTTCGTCGTCCACCAGCGCCTTAACCACCAGGATGCTGGCGGCGGCTGGGCTTCCGCCGGCCCCGCCGGCCCCGGCGGCCCGGCGGAAGCCGTCGGCCATGGCCATGGTCCAGGCTTCCGCGGCCGCCTTCGCCGCCACGTAGCTGGCCGCAGCCGCAGTGGGTTTGTCCAGGGAAGTGGAGGAGACCATCGCAAACCTCCCCGAGGCGGAAGCGGCGAGGCCGTCGAAGAAGACGCGTGACACGTTTCGCAGCGTGGTGATGGCCCCGCGCTCCAGGAAGTCCCAGTCGTCGTCGGACTGGTCCGCTATACCCTTGGCCCCGCGCCAGCCGCCCACCAGGTGGATCACGCCGTCCACCGCCCCCAAGGCGCCGGTGACGTCGTCGCGCAACTGCCGGACGTCCGCCAAAACCGCGAGGTCGCACGTAAAGGGCGTGACGCCGTCGCCCGCTTCCTGCGCTGCCTGATGGATCCGCGCCTGGTCGGAGCCCGCCGTGGCCACCCGGTGGCCGGCGGCAGCCAGTGCCCGCGCCACGGCGATTCCTGAGGCGCCGCTGCCGCCGGCCACCAGGACGGTGAGCGGCTGGGCCTTGAGGCTCTGGGCGCCCTGACCGGGCTGCGTGGCGCCGGCGCTGCTCACAGTGCGGAGCGGCCGGTGATCCCGGCGGTGGACTCAATGACAGGGCGCATCTTCTTCTCCAATGCTTCGTAGAACATGGACAGCGGGAATTCGTCGTCCAGCACCTGGTCGGTGAGGCCGCGGGGCGTTCCCGCCAACGGCAGCGCGTCGGGGCCCTTGGCCCACACGGACGCCGGGTTGGGGGTGACCGTCGCCGAGACCAGCTGGTAGGCCGCCAGCCAGTGTGCGGTCTTGGGGCGGTCGATGGAGCGCCAGTACAGGTCGTCGATGCTGGCTCCGAGGGCGATCACAGCGTCCGCCACCTCATCCCAGTCGATGGCAAGCCGTGTATCGGTCCAGTGCAGCACGTGCTGCTGGTGCAGCCAGGCAAAGAGGAGCTGTCCGCCCAGGCCATCGTAGTTTCGGACGCGGCTGCCGGTGATGGCGAAGCGGAAGATGCGGTCGAAGATGATGGCGTACTGCACGAGCTTCGCGTGCCGCCGGGCTTCAGGATCGGCGTCGTCGTCCTGTTCGATGCGGACCGACTCGCGGAACGCCGTGAGGTCGCAGCGCAGTTCTTCCAGCGAATACAGGAAGTAGGGCATCCGCTGCTTGATCATGAACGGATCGAACGGCAGGTCCCCGCGCATATGCGTCCGGTCGTGGATCAGGTCCCACATCACGAAGGTGGCTTCGGTGAGGTCCTGGTCCGCGAGCAGTTCCGCGGCGCCCTCGGGCAGTTCCAGGGACGTGATCTCCGCGGCGGCCTTCAGGACGCGGCGGAACCGGGCGGCTTCACGGTCGGCAAAGATGGCGCCCCAGGTGAAGGTGGGGGTCCGGCTGACGGCCACCGTTTCGGGGAAGAGGACGGCCGAGTTGGTGTCGTAGCCCGGGGTGAAATCGACGAAGCGGATGGGGACGAACAGTTTGTTCGAGTAGTCCCCGGCTTCCAGGCCGGCGATGAATTCGGGCCAGATGACCTCGACCAGGACCGCCTCCACCAGCCGGCTGCTGCTGCCGTTCTGGGTGTACATCGGGAACACCACAAGGTGCTGCAGCCCGTCCCGGCGATGCTCCTGCGGCTGGAACTCAAGGAGTGAGGAGAGGAAATCGGGCACTGCGAAGCCGCCGGCAGCCCATGCTTGGAAGTCTGCGCAGGCGGCGTTCAGGTAATCGGCGTCGTGTGGAAAGGCGGGGGCCAGGGCCCGGACGGCATCCACAATGGTATCCACGCAGCCGGCCGCCTCTGCCTGGTCCGCGGGGTCGGGGACGGACCCGTCCTGGCCCTGGAGCCCCTGCAGTGCGGTGGCGGCGGCCTTGAGCCGGAGCCAGTCGTGGTTCTGCGCGGAAATCCCGGTAACGGCGGTGGTCAGGGTCTCTGTCATCGTCGGCTGCCTTTCTGGTTGCTTGCTTCTCTGGCGAGCGTAACAAGCAACCAGCAGGACTTATGCCAAATCAGCTCTTTAGTAAGAAGAGCTTAGCCTCAAAGGTTTCTTGCAGGCATCGAGACAGTCCTTCGCTGTGGGGTCAGCACCCCGACAGTCTCCACCCGGAAGTGAGCCCAATGCCTTAGCTTTGGGGCGCCCCGTCCCGGTCAGCATCCTTGGCAACCAGCCGGAGGGATACTGAGTTGATGCAGTAGCGCTGGTCGGTGGGGGTTCCGTAGCCCTCGCCCTCAAAGACGTGGCCCAGGTGGGAGTCGCAGGAGGCGCAGCGCACCTCGATCCTTTCCATGCCCAGGGTCCGGTCGTGGATGTAGCGCACGTTGCCTTCAGCCAGGGGAGCCCAGAAGGAAGGCCAGCCGCAGTGCGAGTCGAACTTCTCGTTGCTGGTGAACAGTTCGGCGCCACAGGCCCTGCACTGGTACACACCCGCGGTATGGGTGTCCCAGTATTCGCCGGTGTAAGGGCGCTCGGTGCCGGCCTGCCGCAGCACGTGGTACTCCTCCGGCGTCAGTTCCTCCCGCCATTGGGCATCACTTTTCGTGACGGTGGTTTCCACGTTGTCAGCGTCCTGCTTGCCCGCGTCCTGGGTTCCCGGGGCCGGTGACCCGCCTGCAACGCCTGCCGCTTTGTTCCCGAAGATACTGTTTCCAAAGATGCTCATAGAATTCCCAACGCTCAGGAGTCGCCGATAAATCCCGAGCCCGCGTACAGGTGCAGCACGGGGACGCCGAGCTGGTCCTGCGCCTTGTTGGCCCAGTCGGTGTGGAAGGTATCGGACACGGCGTGCGGCCTGGTGATCACCACGGCCTGGGAGGCGCCGGTTTCCCGGACCTTCGCCACCAGGCCGTCCACTGCCTTGCCCTCCACCACCTGGCCGCTCACGCCGGAGCCCAGGCCTTCCAGCGCCGCGAGCGAGGCAGCGAGGATTTCATCTGCGTGCGCCCGCTCCGTGGCGGCGTCCGGGTTGCGCGCTCCGAGTTCCCGGAACGCCTTGGCAACGTCCAGCATGGAGAGGTTTTCGAGGAAGTCCACAATCAGGTGCCGCTCGGTGTTCGCCGGCACCAGGACCAGCAGCCGGTTGTCCGCCCCATCCACCAGCCGTTCAATGTTCACGCGGTCATCCGCGCCCAGGGGTTCTTCGGTCAGGATGATGATGGGATCACTCATGGCCTTAGCCTAGCGCCGCCCGCGAACGCCCGCACTGCAGTCGTGAAAGTGCCGGAACGGTCCGGGTGGGCCGCGTGCCGCCGTGCCGTTGCTGCCCGGGAATGCGGGTATCGGCGGCAACGCCGGTAAGAATAGTTCCATGGCACCTTTCCGGCGAGCGCGCCCTGCAATGACTGCATCCACCAGGGATACCGGCGGAATGTCCCCGGGGGCAAAGTGGGCTATTGGCGGCGCCATCGCCGGCGGATCCGTGGCCAGCCTGCTGGGAGCCGGTTCCTCCGCGCTCGCCGTGTACTTTGCCCGCCGCGTCATCACGCCGGCGCGGCAACGGGCCGCCGACAAGGAACTGCTGGCCGTGATCCGGGACGGGCAGAAGCAGCAGGTAATCCTGGCGGCCAATGACGACACCACGGTGGACGGGGTCTACGGATTCTTTTTCGACGGCGGCAAGGGCCACGCGCGCATCGGCCGCATTGTTTCCTACTCACCCGCCGAACGGACAGTCCTGCGCGAGGTGGAAGCCGTCTACAGCGGTGACCTGTCCACGGCCCGCTGGGGATGGTGGAGCGGCGCCACCTACCCGGACCCGGCCGCCGTCGGAATTCCTGCCGAGGACGTACTCATACCGGTGGAGCGCGGTGAAGCTCCTGCCTGGCTGGTCCGGGCAAAGGGGACAGCGCGCACCTGGGCCATTATGGTGCATGGGCGCGGGGCCACGCGGCAGGAAGCGCTGCGGGCGGTGGGACCGGCGCTGGAGCTGGGCCTGACCAGCCTGCTGGTGTCCTACCGCAATGACGGGTTGGCGCCGTCGGCCGATGATGGACGGTACGGCCTGGGATCAACCGAGTGGCAGGACATTGAAGCTGCCATTGAGTACGCGCTGGGCCATGGCGCCGAGGAGATCGTCCTGTTCGGCTGGTCCATGGGCGGGGCGATCTGCCTGCAGACCGCGGACCTGTCCCGGTACCGGCATCTGATCCGGGCCATGGTGCTCGATGCACCCGTGATCGACTGGGTCACCGTGCTCGCCCACCATGCCCAGTTGAACCGGATTCCGTCGCTGGTGGGCCGCTACGGGCAGCTCATGCTCGGCCACCCGCTGGGCCGGCGCCTCACTGGCCTTTCGGCGCCGGTGGACCTGAAGGTCATGGACTGGGTCTCCCGGGCCGTCGAGCTGCGGACGCCCACGCTGATCATCCACAGCGTTGACGACGAGTACGTTCCCTACGGACCCTCCGCCCTCCTGGCCGAGCGGAACCCGGAAATGGTCACCTTCGAAACGTTCAGTCACGCACGGCACACCAAGGAATGGAACGTGGACCCCGAACGCTGGGAACGGCTGGTCAAGGCCTGGCTCCGGCAACAGCTCGCTCCCCGCCTCAATCCCGGTTCGGGGCTTAGCCAGGGAACGCTGGCCGGGCAAACCTCTGCCGGTGCGTGACATGGCGGAACGGCTCCATGGCGGGCGGCGCCGGACAGAACAGCGAACTGCAGGGACCTTGGGCGAACGTGGCCGCGACCTCGCCGCGGGACTTTCGGGACTCGTCACGGCAGCCCCGGGCGGGCCAACCCAGGCTTCGCACGCACCCTTTGACGGCACACTGCTCGGTGAAGTGCCAGTCTGCAGCGCGCACGACGTTGATGCCGCCGTCGGCACAGCCCGCCTGGCGCAACGGAATTGGGCCGGTGTTCCGGTCGCTGAACGTTGCGCCGTGATCCGGCGCTTCCGCGGGCTGGTGCTGGACCGGGAGCAGGACATCCTGAACCTGGTGCAGGCGGAAAGCGGGAAGTCCCGATTAAGTGCCTTCGAGGAGCTCGCGGACGTGGTCCTGACGGCGGACTACTATATGCGGAACGCTGGGCGGTACCTTGGGCCGCGCCGCCGGAAAGGCGCCGCGCCGGTCCTGACCCGCACCACCGAATACCGTATTCCGAAGGGGGTGGTGGGGGTCATCAGCCCTTGGAACTACCCGCTGACCCTTGCCGTCTCGGACGCCCTTCCGGCACTGCTGGCCGGAAACGGCATCGTCCTGAAGCCGGATTCACAGACACCCTTCACAGCCCTGCTGATGCTCAAGCTGCTCCGGCAGGCCGGGCTTCCCGCAGACCTGTTCCAGGTGGTCACCGGGCCCGGCACTGCGATTGGCCCCGCTTTGATTGAACGGGTCGATTTTTTGATGTTCACCGGTTCCTCGAAGACCGGCAAGACCGTGGCCCGGCAGTGCGCTGAGCGGCTGATCGGCTTTTCCGCCGAACTCGGCGGCAAGAACCCCATGCTGGTCCTGGCTGACGCCGATGTTGGCAAAGCCGCCGCGGGGGCAGTGCACGCTTGTTTTTCCAACTCCGGACAGCTGTGCGTGAGCATCGAACGGATCTACGTGCATACGGACATCCATGACAGCTTCCTCGCTGCCTTCACAGCCGGGGCCAAGCGTCTCCGCATGGCTCCCGGACCGGACTGGGACATCGGCATGGGGTCCCTCACCAGCGCGGCACAGCTTGAACGGGTGGACGGCCACGTCCAGGATGCGCTGGCGAAAGGCGCGCAACTGGTCACCGGCGGGCGGCGCCGGCCGGACCTGGGGCCGCTGTTTTACGAGCCGACGATCCTCACCGGAGTCACCGGGGAGATGCTCCTGGCCCGGGAAGAGACATTCGGACCGGTAGTGGCCGTCTACCGGGCAGCGGACGACGACGAGGCCACCGCCCTGGCCAACGATTCGGACTTCGGGCTGAACGCCAGCGTCTGGTCCGCACGCCGGGGCGAGGCAGTGGCCAGAAGGATCCTCGCGGGCACGGTCAATGTCAATGAAGGCTACGCAGCCACCTGGGCGTCCCACGATGCACCAATCGGGGGCATGAGGGAGTCAGGCGCGGGCCGCCGCCACGGCCGGGAGGGCATCCTCAAATACACCGAGCCGCAGACCATCGCCGTGCAGCGGCTGCTCCCGGTGGCACCCGCACCGGGCATGTCCAACCGGGCCTACGCACGAATCATTAAAGGGGCCCTCAGGTTGATGGACCGCTTTCCCCGAAGCCGCTGACGGACGCGGCCCGCACGTCTTTGACCGGGCCATGGACGTGCTGGGGGTCAACCGGATGATGGACCAACTTCACCGGACGTGCTGTGGGGCGGCCAGAAGGGAATTAGGGGTAAGGCCTACCCTCCTTCATTGGGGACCCGTGACCCTATGACAGACCAAAGCCCGGGTCTATCCTGCTGCCCAAGGGGGATGCCGGTGTAGAGAAATGGGGCCCCGAAATGCGCATAACAAGACGACAACTGCTGCAGGCCGGTGCTGTTGCCGGCGCCGGGCTGCTGGCTTCGCCCGGCTCCCCGGCTGCCGCGGCTCGTGCACCTGCCGCCGGGCAGCAAGCCATGTTTACCGAGCAGCTCCCGACCATGGATGAGCTTGGAGTGTTGGACATGCAGGGTGGCGGCAGCACCTCGTTGTGGGTCCGCAACGCCTGCCACCGGTTCCAGGAACAGATGGGCCTGACGGACACCTTGGCCTACCAGGAGGCCGGCTCATCCCGGACGTACCTTGGACCCGTCATCATTGCCCGGAAAGGTACTCCGTTCGAGCTGACGGTCCACAACCGGGTCGAACGGCATCCCCTTGCCTTTGCCATTGACAGCGAGCTGGTTCCGCATGGCAGCAACGATGCGAAGCGGCCGCGGATGTCCGTCCATCTTCACGGCGGCAACACCAGCCCGCGGTCCGACGGCGGCCCGGACCGGGCGTTCGGTCCCGGCGCCTCCTACACGTACCGCTATGCCAACAACCAGGATGCTGCCGGGCTCTGGTATCACGACCATGCGCTGGGCATGACCCGCCTCAGCGTCTACGCAGGACTGGCCGGCGGGTACCTGCTCCGGGATACCCCCGGGCCGGGGGGATCAGGGATCGATACCGGGGACGGCACCTATCTGCCCCCGCCGCCTTACGAGGTTCCCCTGATCATCCAGGACCGGATGTTCCACCTGGACGGCTCGTTTGCCTACCCGCCGAACCCGGACCTCACGGGACCCGACGGCGGCCCCCGCCCCTGGGCTCCGGAGTTCTTCGGCGATGTGGCCACCGTCAACGGAAAATGCTGGCCCAACCTTGATGTGGCCCGCGGAAAATACCGCTTCCGGATAGTCAACGGCTCCAATGCCCGCTTCTACGACTTGAAGTTCGGTGCCGGCGGCCAGGCGGTCCCCTTTCACCAGATAGGGTCCGACGGCGGCCTGCTTGATGCTCCCGTCCGGCTCAACAGGCTGGTGCTCGGACCGGCCGAACGGGCCGACATCGTGGTGGACTTCGCCGGACTCAAGGCCGGCTCGAGGGTGATCCTGGCCAACAGCGCCCCGGTTCCATATCCGGACGGTCCGGAATCCGTCCAGCGCGGCGGCCTCCCGCTCCCGCAGATCATGCAGTTCACCGTGCAGGGGAACTCCGGCTACACAACTCCGCTGCCCGCCCGACTCCGGTCCCGGCCCCTTACCCGGCTTGTCGAACTGCCCACCGTGGCCACCAGGTCCATGGCCTTGGTGGAAGTGGCGAACGCCGACGATGTTCCCACCATGGCGCTGATCAACAACAGGATGTTCGACAGCCCGGACGTCACCGTGGTGAAGATGGACACCTTGGAACAGTGGGAACTCATCAACACTACCGAGGACGCGCACCCCATCCATCTGCATTTCACCCAGTTCCAGCTGCTCAACCGGCAGAAGTTTGATGCCGGGGCGTATTTGGAGGCGACGGGCTACGTGAATCCCGCAACTGGCCTCGTCACGCCCGGGCGGGGCAGTGCCGTCTCCGTCAAGCCATTCCTGACAGGACGCCCCAAAGACGCGCCTGCGAACGAGCAGGGGTGGAAGGACACTGTTGTGGCGTTCCCCGGCGAGGTCACCAGGATTCGGGTTCCCTTTGGTGCAGCCGCGGCGGGCGGGCTTCCGCTGGCCATCGGCTCATCCTTCAAGGGCGAATACGTCTGGCACTGCCACATCCTGGAGCACGAGGACAACGACATGATGCAGCGCTACGTCATTGAGTAGGGGACGCGGGGCCGCTTCCAGCTGTGGGCGAGCCGATCGGTGCCGTAACAGCGTTCGTCAGCCGGATGAGGTCGGCCGGAGCGAGTTCAATGTCGAGGCCGCGGCGGCCGCCGGACACCAGCATCGTGTCCAGCGCCAAAGCGGTGGAGTCCAGCACCGTGGGGGAGGGCTGGCGCTGGCCGATCGGAGAGATGCCGCCCAGGACATAGCCGGTGCGGCGCTGGGCCGCGGCAGGATCGGCCATGGCAGCTTTCTTGGCTCCGAGTGCGGCAGCCATTGCCTTCAGGTCAAGGGTTCCGCTGACCGGCACGATGCCCACCGCGAGCCGGCCCTCTACGTCCACCATCAACGTCTTGAAGACGCGGGAAAAATCGATGCCCAACGCTTCGGCAGCTTCGGCGCCGTAGCTCTGCGCGGAAGGATCGTGGGTGTACGGGTGCAGCATAAAGCGAACCCCGGCAGCGGTCAGGGCCGCTGTGGCCGGGGTTCCCTGGGAGCCGTTCCTGCGTGCCATCGAGGCGGGGTCAGGCCCGCACCCTGGAGGCGGCCGCTACCTTGCGCTTGATCCTTCCCAGCATGGCGGTCATGCCCCTCATGCGCAGCGGCGTGATGGCGCGCGTGAGTCCCAGCAGTTCCGGCATGTCATCGGGCACGGACAGGATTTCTTCCGCGGACAGGCCGTCCAGGCCCTCGTGCAGGACGCCGGCAAAGCCCCGTGTGGTGGGAGCCTCGGCCGGGGCCTTGAAGTAGAGCCGGACTGCGGCTGCGGGGCCGGCGTCGTTCTTCTCTGTCTCAATGGTGAGGAACAGCGGCGACTGGCACTCCACAACCTGCTCAAGGAGTTCGGGGTGGTCCTTGAGCCGGTCGGGGAGCTCCGGCAGTCCTTCGGAGAACTCCAGCAGCAGCTGCAGCCTTTCGGGTTCGGACAGGGCCTGGAAGTCGTCCACGATCGCCGCCAGGGCGGATGGCAAAGCTTGAGTAGTCATCATTCCAAGTCTACGCGGGGCGGGCGCTGCGTCAGGCTCCGACGGCGACGGGAACGGAACCGCGCTCGGCGCCCTTGATGATCGGTACGCGCACGGCATTGCCCCACTCGGTCCAGGATCCGTCGTAGTTGCGGACGGAATCAAAGCCCAGGAGGTACTTCAGGGCGAACCAGGTGTGGCTGGAACGCTCGCCAATGCGGCAGTACGCCACCACGTCGTCACCCTCGGACAGGCCGGCCTCGCCCAGGTAGATGGCCTCCAGCTCCTCCCTGCTGCGGAAGGTGCCGTCTGCGGCAGCGGCACGGGCCCAGGGGATGGACGCAGCTGTGGGGATGTGGCCGCCGCGGAGGGCGCCCTCCTCCGGGTAGGCCGGCATGTGGGTGCGCTGGCCGGTGTATTCCTCGGGGGAGCGGACATCGATGAGCGGACCGGTGCCGAGGTGCGCCAGGACGTCGTCCTTGAAAGCGCGGATGGGGGCGTCGTCGCGCTCAACCACCGGGTAGCTGCCGGGGGCGGGGGCGGGCCGGTCCTTGGTCAGTTCGCGGCCTTCGGCAATCCACTTGTCCCGGCCGCCGTCGAGCAGCCGGACATCCTGGTGGCCAAAGAGCGTGAAGACCCAAAGCGCATAGGCGGCCCACCAGTTGGATTTGTCGCCGTAGATGACCACGGTACTGTCCCGGGAGATGCCCTTGGACGCTGCGAGTTCCGCGAAGGCTGCGCCGTCAATGTAGTCGCGGGATATTTCGTCGTTCAGGTCGGTGTGCCAGTCGATCTTGACGGCGCCGGGGATGTGGCCCGTCTCGTACAGGAGCACGTCCTCGTCGGATTCCACCACGACGAGCCCGCCGTCGGCCGCTGCGCCGTCCTTGATGGCAGCCGCGAGCCACTCCGTGGAAACGAGCCGCTCCGGGTGGGCGTAGGCTGCGAACTTCTCATTCTGTTCAACCGGGTAGGGCATGGCTTGGCCTTTCAGTAAGAGCACGGGAAACCGTGGAACATGCATTGGAACCTGTTCCCACCCTAGCCAGCGCCCGGAAGGTTGTCCGTATTCCGTTAACAGGGCGAAATGTTGCCTTCGTCACGCCTGCGGCGGGAGGGAGGCTGCCAGCCCGGGGACGGCCGGCATTGCCGGTATCCTTTCTGGGGACCAACCACCAGCAGAACGGACCACCTTGGTACAGATCGAACAGCTTGCCGCCCGCACTCCGGCAGTTTCGGTGGACGAACTCCTCAAGGGCTTCTACCCATCGCCGCGGTTCGGGGAAGTCTCCTTTGCGAGCTACCGCCCGGACCCCAAGCAGCCCAGCCAGGCCGCGGCCGTGCGGGAACTCCAGGGGTTTGCCGACGGCGTGGGGTCGGGTAACGGTGGCGGCCTGTTCAGGAAGCTGTTCGGCAAGAAGGACGATTCCCGCGCCGGCATTTACCTTGACGGCGGGTTCGGCGTGGGCAAAACCCACCTGCTCGCGTCCCTGTGGCACGCGTCCCCGGGCCCGAAAGCCTTCGGCACGTTCGTGGAGTACACCAACCTCGTGGGCGCCTTGTCCTTCCGCAAGACCGTAGATGCCCTGAGCGGCTACAAGCTGGTCTGCATCGATGAATTCGAACTGGACGATCCGGGCGACACCGTTTTGATGTCCCGGCTCATGCGGGAACTGGCCGATGCCGGCGTGAAGCTTGCCGCCACATCCAACACCTTGCCCGGCTCCCTGGGTGACGGCCGCTTTGCCGCTGTGGACTTCCAGCGCGAAATCCAGGTCCTGGCCGACCAGTTCGAGGTCATCCGGATCGACGGCGAGGACTTCCGGCACCGCGGCCTGCCCGCGGCCCCGGCCCCGCTGAAGAACAGCGAACTCAACCACCACATGAAGGCGGAGTTCGACGGCAAGACGGTTGCCCAGGACGAATTCTCCACCCTGATCCACCACCTGGCAGGTGTGCACCCCAGCCGGTACCGCCAGCTGATCGACGGCATCGACGGCGTGGTGTGGCGCAACGTGGAAACCATCAAGGAGCAGGCGGTGGCACTGCGGTTCGTGGTCCTGGCGGACCGGCTCTACGACAAGGACGTCCCCATCCTGGCCAGCGGCGTCCCCTTCGACCAGCTGTTCACCGAGGAAATGATGACCGGCGGGTACATGAAGAAGTACTTCCGCGCCGTCTCCCGCCTGACGGCACTGGCGCGCGAAGGCCAGAACCACGAACCCTCCTGACCAAACCCTTCTACGGGGACGTCCTGCTGCGTCCCGGGGTCAGTGCCCACCGGACGGCGAGCCCGGCCACCAGCGCCCAGAACGCGGAACCGATTCCGGCAAAGGCGAGCCCCGAGGCGGCCATCAGGAACGTGACCGCCGGGGCAATGCGTTCTTCGGGGTCAGCCAGGGCAGTAGAAATTGACGAGGCAAGTGTGCCCAGCAGGGCCAACCCGGCCACGGCTTCGAGCATCCCTGCCGGCGCCCGGCTCACCAGCGAGACCAGGGCTGTGGAAAAGGCAGCCAGCACCAGGTAGGCCAGGCCGGACGTAAAGCCGGCGATCCACCTCCTGCTTCGGTCCGCGCCTGCTTCGGGACCGGCGGCAAGGGCTGCGCTGAGCGCTGCGAGATTGATGGCGTGGCCGCCGAAGGGCGCTCCCACAACGGTGCCCGCTCCCGTGACCAGCATCGCCGGCCGCCACGGGGTCTCATATCCGAATGAACGCAGCACAGCCACTCCGGGAACGTTCTGCGACGCCATGGTCACCACGAACAAGGGGACGGTAATGCCGGCGAGGGCCTGCAGGCTGAACGCGGGCGTGGTCCAAGCCAGTGCGGGCATGAATCCTGCCGGATCCACCGGCGTACCGGCCGAGGCCAGGGAAGTCCCAATCACGGCCAGTGCCACCAGCAATGCTGCTGGAACCGCCCAGCGCGGAGCGAACTTCATCATCAGCAGCCAACACAAAATGACGGGCGCAACAAACATGGGGACCGTGCCAAGGGCTTTGAAAGGAGCCAGGCAGAGCTGCAGCAGGACCCCGGCCAGCATCGCCTGCGCCAGGGAGGACGGGATGCGCGCCATCAGCCTGCCAAGCGCCGGCACCATGCCGGCCAGGGCCAACAGCAGGCCCGTGGCCAGGAAGGCCCCGACGGCGGCCGGCCACCCGCCGTCGGGAATTCCTGATGCGGCCAGCAGCGCCGCCCCCGGCGTTGACCAGGCCAATGTCACCGGAACCCTGGAGCGCCAGGCGAGAACCAGGACGCCAAGTCCGACGGCGAGGGTCAGGGCCAGCAGGCCGGATGCGGCCTGGGCGGAGTCGGCACCCACCGCGGTGAGGCCGGCCAGGACCACGGCAAAGGATGAGGTGAAGCCCACGAGGGCTGTGACGATCCCGGCGACGATGGGCCGGGAATCGACCTGGGCCCGGGCCGTCTTTGCCTTGGAGGGTGCGGGGGAGTTGGGCATACCGGCAGGTTACCGGCGGCGCTTAAGGAAACGGCAATCGGGGGAGCAAAGGCGCCGTTGTGCGCGGAAACCTTTTGGGGGACGCCAAAAGCGGCTTTAAACGCCAAAGGCGCGGGCGCCGCCTCTCGGCGGGACCCGCGCCCCGGTTGACGTGCTGGGGCAAAGCCCTGGCCAAATCCTTTACGGAGCCCTGTCGACCGGCGGAACCGGATTTTCAGGAGCTGCCGGGGGAACCTGCCCGGCGGCAGGTGCCTGACCCGGGGTTCCGTTCTTGTCAATGAGCTTGGAAGCGCCATCCTGGATCTTGTCGACGTGCCCTGCGTACTTGCCGCTGGTCTTCGTGTCGACGAAATCGCCGGCCTTGCTGATGCCGTCCTTGATGGCCTGCTCGTTGCCGCGGATGAGACCCTGAGCCTTGCCCTTTAGATCGTCAATCAAACCCACGAGCACCTCCCTTCGATCGCGGAGCCAGGTCGCTCCTCGCGCTTTCGATCCTATCGGCGCGCGAAAGGTGTGCCAAGGGAGTTCGCCGGCAGCGGATGCCGGTTAAACGAAAAAAGCAGCTCCGCGGAGCTGCTGTTCGTGTGGGCGATACTGGGATCGAACCAGTGACCTCTTCCGTGTCAGGGAAGCGCGCTACCGCTGCGCCAATCGCCCGGAACCGGAAGACCGGCTGATGGGATACAAGAGAGCGGACGACGAGATTCGAACTCGCGACATCCACCTTGGCAAGGTGGTGCTCTACCAGCTGAGCTACGTCCGCGTGTGCAGGTTGGACCGGTAAACCGGTGTACTGCGGGCAAGTTTCCTTGCCAGTGGGCGATACTGGGATCGAACCAGTGACCTCTTCCGTGTCAGGGAAGCGCGCTACCGCTGCGCCAATCGCCCATTGAATCCGGAGAATCCGGAAACCATGGTTTTCACCGAGGTGGGTACGGGATTCGAACCCGTGTATACGGCTTTGCAGGCCGCTGCCTCGCCTCTCGGCCAACCCACCGTGTTAGCGTCAATTCCGAAGAATGTTTGCTGTGACAGTGTCCTGCGAGCGGACGACGAGATTCGAACTCGCGACATCCACCTTGGCAAGGTGGTGCTCTACCAGCTGAGCTACGTCCGCATTTTGGAGGGTTGATTCCCTGCCGTTTCCGGCATTTCCTCGCGTTCCAACGAGTAAAAACAATATAGGAGGTTCGGGGATTCTCCAAATCGCTCCGCACCGCCACCGCGACAGTACCCCCGCATGCCTGTAACTGCGCGGGTTTCGTGAGTTACAGCCGTGTAATTTCCGACGGCGGGAAGGCGCCGTGGTGGGGCAAGATGCGTCCCGCCGGGCTGCTTTTGGTTATTTCCCGCCGGGCAAACCGCTCGGCCGGGTGCCCGTTCCATAGGCGCTCCGTTCGATTTTTGAAATAGGGCGGAGGTGGGCTAGCATTCAAATGCATCGGGGCGATTGGCGCAGTGGTAGCGCGCTTCGTTCACACCGAAGAGGTCACTGGTTCGAACCCAGTATCGCCCACCGCAGAGGTCCGTTTCCGCTCATCAGCAGCGGAGACGGACCTTTTTTGCGTGCAGCTCCTGGTCCCGGAGCTTTTGTCGGCCCCCTGTGAAAGAGTCTTTTGTATGACTGATCCGCTTCTCGCCCACGCCACCGAATACGGCCGGATGTATGCACGGTCAACGTCTGAGCAGTTTTCGGTACCTTCCATCACAACCGTGATCAGCCAGCAGCCGCACGGCCTTGATGGCTGGTTCGGTTACATGGGTGCAAGCAGCCTGGCCAAGGATCCGCTGCTTTCGGACTGCCTGGGCAGCCCTGCCAAAATCAAGCAGGCCATTAACCGTGCCGCCAAGGCTGCCGAAACCTATCGGGATGATGCCGCCAGACGGGGGGACCGCGTCCACAACTACTGCGAGCAGGTGGCACTCCGGGCGCTCGGACGCCCCCATGCCATGAAGGAAGCCCGTGAGGCATTGGCTGCCAACGGGGAGGAAGCCTTCGCCGTCCGGTTCGACGAGTGGTGGGAACTTTTCCAAGTGGAGCCCATCGCCCCCGAAATCACCGTCTGGAACAACTCCGTGGGGTACGCCGGAACCCTGGACCTTGTGGCCCGCATCAATGGGCGTATTTGCCTGATCGATTACAAAACCAAGGGCACCACCCGGGACGGCCTGGTCAAGCCGCTGGACGACAAAGTGGTCATGCAGCTGGTGGCCGGCATGAAGGCGGAGGAAAGCCTGGTGGATCCGGAAGCCGGGACCTGGGAGCCGTGGAAGTACGGCGAAAATCCTGTCCTGCTGGCCGTCGCCATCGGCGAGACCGAGGTCCGTCCCGTCCGTGCCAACCCCGAGGTCCTCAAGCACCACTGGTGGAAGTTCTGCGCCCTGCGCCGGGTCTGGGAATTGTCCGCGGACACCATCAGTGCCGGCACTGCGCTGCTGCCCATCGCACCCCCGCCGCTGGCACAGGCCCGCACCGCCTAGCGGCTGACGGACCTGGAGTGACTGCACCTAAACTGGATAGGTTCCCTTTGCCGCCAACCGTGAGGACAAACAGCGCATGGCTATTCTGAATATCCGCATCATCGGTGATCCTGTGCTGCGCACAGTTGCCGATCCCGTGACGGAATTCGGACCCGAGCTTGCCAAACTGGTGGCCGACATGACCGAAACCATGGAGGACGTGGACGGTGCCGGGCTTGCGGCTCCACAGGTCGGTGTCAGCAAGCGCGTCTTCACGTACCGCATCGACGGTGTGAAGGGGCACGTCATCAATCCCGTCCTGGAGAACAGCGAGGACTACCAGCCGGACCACGTGGAGGGCTGCCTGTCCATTCCGGGCCTCGGCTTCCCCGTCCGCCGTTTCCGCGCCACCCGGGTTACCGGCGTGGACATGCACGGGAATCCGGTCTCCATTGATGGGGAGGGGATGCTGGCACGCTGCTTCCAGCATGAAAATGACCACCTGGACGGCATCCTCTACACCGACCGCCTTGAGGGCGAAGACCGGAAGGCTGCCCTGCGGTCCATCCGCAACGCCAATTACGACGCCGTCACCGGGCGCACCACGGCCAAGCGCGCCAAGAGTGTCGGGTCGAGTTTCGGCGGGGCCAGCTTTGGCGGAACCAGCGCCCCCGGCTCCAGCTTTGGCACAGCAGGGTGAGGGTCCTCTTCGCGGGGACGCCTGCCGTCGCTGTGCCGTCCCTGGACGCCCTGGTCAGCGCCGGCTTCAACGTGGTCGCGGTCCTGACGCGTCCCGACGCACAGGTGGGCCGCAAACGCGTGCTGACGCCGTCGCCGGTGGCGCAACGGGCCGCGGAACTGGGCATTGAGGTCATCCGCGCCGCGCGCGTCGACGCGGATGCCGTTGTTGCCATCTCCGCAGTGCAGCCGGATGTCGCGGCCATCGTCGCCTATGGCGGACTGGTACCCCCTGCGGCGCTGGGCATACCGCGGCACGGCTGGGTCAACCTGCATTTCTCTCTCCTGCCCGCCTGGCGCGGCGCGGCACCGGTCCAGCGTTCGGTCATGGCCGGGGACGACGTCACCGGTGCCGTTACGTTCCAGCTCGAGGAAGGGCTGGACACCGGCCCCGTTTTTGGCACGCTGACCGAAGCGGTCAGGCCTCACGACACTGCGGGGGACCTGCTGGAGCGGCTGTCCCACAGCGGTGCCGTTCTGCTGGCGCAGACACTGTCGGCCATCGAGTCCGGAAAAGCGTCGCCGCAGCCGCAGGCCGGCGACGTCTCGCTCGCACCCAAACTGACCCTGGAAGACGGACACCTTAACTGGTCCCATCCGGCCCTTGCCATCAACAGGCAAGCACGCGGAGTCACTCCTGAGCCCGGTGCCTGGACCCTGCTGGACGGGCAGCGGGTCAAGCTCGAGCCTGTCCGGCTTAGGCCGGATATTTCAGGGCTTGCCCCCGGCGCAGTGGAATTGCAGGGGAAAACTGTGGTGGTGGGAACAGGTTCGCACGCCGTGGAACTCACCCGGGTCCAGCCCGCAGGGAAAAAGATGATGGCTGCTGCCGATTGGGCACGTGGCATGGCTTCACTGGAGGGTGTGGTGTTCGAATGAGCGGGTCCGACGGCAATACGGGTGGACGGAGCACCGGCGGACCGAACGGCGGCGGAGGGGGAAGCGCCGGCGGCCGCGGCGGGAGAAGCGGTCAGGGCGGCAGCGGCTCTCCTGCAGGCGGCGGCCGCGGCAAGGGCGGACCCCGCGATGCCAGCAGGAGGGACGCCAAGGGGCGGGAACGCAACCGCGGGCCGCAGCGGAGCTTCACCGACCAGGCGCCGTCGCAGCGGACCAGGCGCGCCGACCCCGCCCGCCTGGTGGCCTTCGAAGTGCTGCGCGCCGTGGCGGAAGAGGACGCGTATGCCAACCTGGTGCTGCCCGCGCGGATCCGGCATCACCGCCTGGACAAACGGGACGCCGGCTTCGCCACGGAACTGAGCTACGGGGCCCTGCGCGGCCAAGGCACCTACGACGCCATCCTGGCGCGGTGTGTGGACCGGCCCCTGGCCCAGCTTGACCCCGCCGTCCTCGACGCCCTCCGCATCGGCGCCCACCAACTGCTGGCCATGCGCGTCCCGGCACACGCCGCCCTGGACCAGACGGTGGGACTTGCCCGTGCTGTCATCGGAGCCGGCCCTTCGGCACTGATCAACGCTGTCCTCCGCAAGGTCGCCGCCCATCCCCAGGAGGAATGGCTGGACCTGCTAGTGGAAGGCGAAACCGACGAGACGAAGATTGCCTCGCTTCGGTACGCGCACCCCGAATGGATTGTCCGGGCCATGCGCCAGTCGTTGGTGGCCCATGGCCGGCCCGCAGCCGAGATCGATGACCTGCTGGAGGCGGACAACGCCGCCCCGGTTGTTAACCTTGTGGCCCTTCCGGGGCTGGGCAGCCTCGACGAGGCCCTGGAAAACGGTGCCACTCCCGGTGAACTGGTGGAAGGCTCCGCACTCTCCAGCGGCGGTGACCTGGGGCGCCTGGCATCCGTGCGCAACGGTACCCTCCGGGTGCAGGATGTTGGTTCACAGCTGGTGGCCAGGGCCCTGGCCGCCGTGGACCTTCCCGCTGTGAACCTCAGCCGGGCCGGCGGCGCTCCCGGAGACAATGCCGGCGCCGATAGTGCCGCATCGGCCGCCGCCGCCGGCGCCGGCGCCGATACCTCTGCCGGTGAAGCGTGGCTCGATCTCTGCGCAGGCCCCGGGGGAAAGGCTGCCCTCCTCGGTGCGCTGGCACACCAGCGGGGCGCCACACTTCTTGCCAACGAGCCCGCCCCACACCGCGCGAAGCTTGTCAGCCAGGCACTGTCCGCCGTACCCCAGGACAGCTGGCAGGTCCGGACCGGCGACGGCCGGGATGTGGGTGCCGAACAGCCGGAACAATACTCCCGCGTCCTGGTCGACGTTCCCTGCACTGGCCTGGGAGCGCTTCGGCGCAGGCCCGAGTCCCGGTGGCGGCGCTCTCCCAAGGACATCGCAGACCTGGGCCCCCTGCAGCGCGAACTGCTGAACTCCGCCCTGGCCGCGGTCCGGCCCGGGGGAGTCGTGGCCTATGTGACCTGTTCACCGCACCCGGCAGAAACCACGGCTGTCGTGGCTGACGTCCTCCGGAAGCGCAGCGACCTGGAACTCCTTGACGCAGGTGCCGCCCTTGACGCCGTCAGCCTGACCGGAAGCCTCGGCGCCGGCCATGAACAGACCGCCCAGCTCTGGCCGCACCTCCATCACACCGACGCCATGTTCCTGGCACTGATCCACAAGAAAGCCTGACAGGTAAGAGACCCTGCAGTTAAGAAACCCTGCAGGAAAGAGACCCTGACTTTCCAGCCTGTGGGCAACCAGTCCAGCCTGCTCCCGAGGGCGGGCCGGAATTTTCCATGAGACCAACGCACCTTCAGCGAAAGGCACCCCTGTGACGCAATGCTGCATCAACCCGAGCATCCTCTCCGCCGACTTCGTCAACCTTGAGGCCGAACTGCAACGGATCAGCAACGCCGACGCCGTGCACGTGGACGTCATGGACAACCACTTCGTCCCCAACCTGACCATCGGGCTGCCCGTGGTGCAGCGGATCCAGGCCGTCAGTCCGGTTCCGCTCGACGCCCACCTGATGATCGCCGATGCCGACCGATGGGCGCCGGGGTTCGCCGACGCAGGCCTGGCATCGGTCACGTTCCACGCAGAGGCATCCATTGCGCCCATCAAGCTGGCGCGGGAACTGCGCAGCAGGGGATCCAAAGCGGGGATGGCGTTGCGCCCCGCCACCCCGGTGGAGCCGTACCTGGACATGCTGCCGGAGTTGGACATGCTGCTCATCATGACGGTGGAACCGGGCTTCGGCGGCCAGGCGTTCCTGGACATCACGCTGCCCAAAATCCGCCGGGCCCGCGCGGCCGTGGAAGGCTCCGGACTGGAAGTGGCCATCCAGGTGGACGGCGGGATCACCGAAGACACCATCGCCCGCGCCGCTGAAGCCGGAGCCAACGTCTTTGTGGCCGGCTCCGCCGTCTACGGCGCCGACAACCCCGCCGCGGCCATCGACCTGCTGCGCGACAAGGGCACCCGGACATTACGCGGGGCGACGGAATAACCGGAAGCCCCTGCCGGTTGTGGCACAATAACAACACACATACGTGCTCCGGGGTCGGTGTAAGTCCGAACCGGCGGTGACAGTCCGCGACCCGCGAGCCGGCATTCTCCCAGGAGGATTCCGGCAGACGGTTGAACCGGTGGAATTCCGGTACCGACAGTTAAAGTCTGGATGAGAGAAGCACGTACAGCTGTATCAGTGGGCCCATGGGCCCGCAACGTTCTGCTGTCGTATCCCCGGAGCCATCGCGGTTCGACAGGGAAGGAACGACACACATGAACCCCCAGCGATGGCTCTTAGACGCCAAAAATCCTGCCGCCTCCAAGGCAGCCACCCAATCCCTCCCGGCTGCCGCATGACGGGCGCCGTGGAACTGAAGCCCACCGCCGGGGTGGTCACTGCCTTCAGCACTGACGAAACCCGGGCCATGGAGCACGCCCTGCAGGCAGCCCTGCAGGGGCCGCGCGGTGCGAATCCCCTGGTGGGCGCCGTCGTCGTCGGTCCTGACGGGCGCCGGCTGGTCACCGGCTACCACCGCGGCGCCGGCACGGCGCATGCCGAAGCAGACGCAATTGCCCAAGCCGCCGCCGTCGGCCTGGATCTCTCCGGATGCACCATGGTGGTCACGCTGGAACCCTGCAACCACGTAGGCCGCACCGGTCCGTGCACGGAAGCGATCATTGGCGCCGGAATCACCGACGTGGTGTACGCCGTCGACGATCCCCATGACCCTGCTGCCGGTGGCGCCGCAACACTGCGGGCCGCGGGCGTGCGGGTTCGCAGCGGCCTCGGCGCCGACGAGTCCCTGGACCTGAACCGCCAGTGGTTTGAGGCCGTTGCCGCCAAGCGCCCGTTCGTCACCCTCCACATCGCCCAGACCCTGGACGCCCGGATAGCTGCCGAAGACGGCACCAGCCAATGGATCTCCAGCCCGGAGTCGCTGGCGGACAACCACGGAATCCGCAGCCGCATCGACGCCATCCTGGTGGGCACCCAGACCGTGCTGGTGGACAACCCGCGCCTGACCGCCCGGGAACCCTCCGGCAACCCTGCACCCAAACAGCCGGTCCGGGCTGTGATGGGACTGCGCGGAATTCCGGACGACGCCGCCATCCGGGGCGACGACGGCCTGGCCGTCCACCTTCCCACCCGTGACCCGCGCGAAGCGTTGACCATGCTGTATCAAGCCGGCATCCGCCACGTCATGGTCGAAGGCGGCTCACGGATCCTCAGCTCCTTCCTCTCGGCAGGCCTGGTGGACGAACTCATCGTCTACCTGGCCCCCACCCTGCTCGGATCCGGCACCGCCGCCCTGAACGGGCTCGGCATCACCACCCTCCCGGACGCCCAGCAATGGGAATGGGACGAGGCCGAAGGCGGCGCCGTCCGGACACTCGGCCGGGACCTCAGGCTTCACCTCAGACCGCAACGGAAAGTTGCACTCGACCACCAACCAACCCGCGGCAGCGCGGAGCAAGCCCAGGGAGGCTACTGATGTTCACCGGAATTGTTGCCGAGCAGGGGCAGGTGCTGTCCATCGAGCGCGACGGGCACACCAGCGCCACGGTACGGCTGCACGCCCCCGGCTCCACCGATGGGCTGGCACTCGGCGGCTCCATTGCCGTGAACGGGGTCTGCCTCACGGCAACCGACATTGACGGCCAGGAGTTCAGCGTGGACGTCATGGGCGAAACCCTGGTCCGGAGCACCATCGGCGAACTCGTTGCCGGGGATTCGGTCAACCTGGAACGCTGTGTCCCGGCAGGCGGCCGCCTGGACGGGCACGTAGTGCAAGGCCACGTGGACGGCGTGGGAGCCCTGCTGGAACGTGAAGCCCAGGGCAACTGGGAGCGGCTGCGCTTTGGCGTCCCCGCGAACCTGGCCCGCTACATTGCCGAGAAAGGCTCCATCGCCATCGACGGAGTCTCCCTCACCGTGACGGCCGTCAGCCCGGCTTCTGAGCAGGAACCCTGGTTCGAAGTGGGCCTGATCCCCACCACCCTGGCCGAAACGGGCCTGGGGACCAAAACCACCGGCAGCCGGGTGAACCTGGAGGTCGATGTCCTGGCCAAGTACACCGAACGGCTGCTGGCCTTCCGTGACGCCGGCGCAGCAGCCGGTACCGCGGGCGCCGCGGTTGCCGGAGGTGCACAGTGAACGCCGCGGTACACCTGGAATCTTCCACTGCCGCAGATGCTGTGAACACCGATGCTGTCTCCACCGTCCGGCCGGCCGCGCCAGCCAAGGGACTGGACTCCATTGAGGAGGCAGTACGCGCCATGGCCGCAGGCCGCCCCGTCCTCGTCGTCGACAACGAGGACCGCGAAAACGAAGGCGACATCATCTTCGCCGCCCAGCACGCGACGCCGGCCCTGATGGGCTGGACGATCCGGTACAGCTCGGGCGTGATCTGCGTGCCGCTGACCGGAGACCGCGCGGACGCTTTGGCGTTGCCTCCCATGACGGCCGTCAACGAGGACGCCAAAGGCACCGCATACACAGTGTCCTGCGACGCCGCCACGGGAGTCAGCACGGGAATCTCCGCCACCGACCGGGCCCTGACCGCCCGCATCCTGGCCGACCCGCAGGCCGGACCGGCCTCCCTCACCCGCCCGGGGCATATTTTTCCGCTCCGTGCAGTTGACGGTGGTGTGCAGGAACGCCAGGGCCACACAGAGGCCGCGGTGGACCTGTGCCGCCTTGCCGGCCTTGATCCGGTCGGGGTGATCGCGGAAGTGGTGTACGACGACGGTGAAATGATGCGCCTGGACGGCTTGCGTTCGTTCGCAGCGGAACATGGATGCCCCCTGATCTCCATTGAGGACCTGGTGGCGTATCTTGAAGCCGGGGCCGGGGGAGTTCCGGAGGAAGATGCCCGGGTAGTCCCGGGTGAAGAGAAGGAGAAACGATGACGGCAGCGGCAGCCAGCGACGACAGCCGGCAGAACGGTCACCGGAAGCCCCACGCGGTGTCCGGTGAGGCGCCCCATCCCGTCAATGGAGGGCCGGTCGTGCAACTGCCCACCGCCTTCGGCGACTTCGTGGCGCAGGCGTGGACGGACCTCGTGACCGGTGTGGAACACCTGGCCGTCAGTTCCCCCAACGCCCCCACGGACGGAAAAGCACCACTGGTCCGGCTGCACTCCGAGTGCCTCACCGGCGATGTCTTCGGTTCCTACCGCTGTGACTGCGGGGAACAGCTTGCCTTCGCGCTCGAACTGATCCGGGACAACGGCGGCACCCTGCTCTACCTGCGCGGCCAGGAGGGCCGCGGCATTGGCCTGGCCAACAAGATCAAGGCCTACGCGCTGCAGGAAGCGGGCTTCGACACTGTGGAAGCCAACGAGCAATTGGGCCTGCCCGTTGACGCCCGCTGCTACAAGGCCGCAGCCCAGATCCTCGCTGAAATGGGCCTGCACGAGGTGCGGCTGCTGAGCAACAACCCGGACAAGCAGAACAGGCTGGCGAAAGCGGGGGTGAACGTGGTGGAGATGGTGCCCACCGAGGTGCCTTCCCGCGACCAGAACATCCGGTACCTGCAGACCAAAAAGGACCGAATGGAGCATCGCCTGGTACTGGGCGACCATGTGGGCGGCGTGGTGCCCGTCACCAGCCCCGACACCTCCTTTGACCACGAACAAGACTGAACAGCACCCTGCTGCTGAACCACCAAAAAGAACGGAACAGTACTGACTTATGAGCGGACACGGCGCCCCCGACATCGACCTCACCACCCTTAACCCGGCTGAAACGTCCCAGCTGAAGCTGGCCATCGTCGCAGCCAGCTGGCACACCCAGATCATGGACGGCCTCCTGGACGGTGCACTGCGCGCAGCCAAAGACGCCGGCATCGCCGAGCCCACGGTGCTGCGGGTTCCCGGCAGCTTCGAGCTCCCGGTTGCTGCAGCCCGCCTCGCACCGCACTTCGACGCCGTAGTGGCCCTCGGCGTCGTGATCCGCGGCGGCACGCCCCACTTCGACTACGTCTGCCAGGCCGCGACGTCGGGCCTCACCGACGTCAGCGTGCGCACCGGCGTGCCGGTGGGCTTCGGCGTGCTCACCTGTGACAACGAACAGCAGGGGCTGGACCGGGCGGGCCTGCCCGGCTCCAAGGAAGACAAGGGCCATGAGGCTGTGACCGCGGCGCTGGCCACCGCCGTGATCCTCAAGCAGTACCAGGGCTAGGAGCAGCCCGCTGAACGGGCGCGGTGTGTGTATTCGCTCACATCGCGCCCGTCATGCAACGGCCCGGGAAGCGCCGCTGCGGCCGCAGCAAGTAGGCTGGAGGGCGTGAAGAATTTCGAGACGCTGTTCGCTGAGCTCAGCGAGAAGGCAGCCACCCGCCCGGAAGGCTCCCGCACCGTCGCTGAATTGGAGTCCGGTGTTCACGGCATCGGCAAAAAAGTCGTTGAGGAAGCAGCCGAAGTGTGGATGGCTGCCGAATATGAATCCGATGAAGCCGCGGCCGAGGAAATCTCCCAGCTGCTGTACCACCTGCAGGTTCTGATGCTCTCCAAAGGCCTGACCCTGGAAGACGTCTACAAGCATCTGTAGCCACCGGTCCGGCGCACTGCCGCCGGGCCCGCTGTGGCCTGCATTGCCTGAAACCTAGACCTTCCACCCAGAAAGAGTTTCCCATGCTGCGAGTAGCCGTCCCCAACAAGGGCTCCCTGTCCGAAGCCGCCTCCGCCATGCTCTCCGAAGCCGGATACCGCCAGCGCCGCGACAGCCGCGAACTGGTCATGGTGGACCCCGACAACGACATCGAGTTCTTCTTCCTTCGTCCCCGCGACATCGCCGTGTACGTCGGCCAGGGAACGCTCGACGTCGGCATCACGGGACGCGACCTGCTGCTGGACGCCGGGGTGGAAGCCGAAGAGCTGCTTCCGTTGGGATTCGCCGCCTCCACCTTCCGCTTTGCCGGACCCGTCGGCGACTTCGGCTCCGCCGCCGAACTTGACGGCAAGCGGCTGGCCACCAGCTATGACGGACTGCTGCGCAGCTACCTGGCCGAACGCGGCATCAACGCCAAAGTGGTCCGGCTGGACGGGGCAGTCGAATCCTCGGTCCGCCTCGGCGTCGCGGACGCCATCGCCGACGTCGTGGAAACCGGCAACACCCTCAAGGCCGCCGGCATGGAAATCTTCGGCGATCCCATCCTCAAGTCCGAGGCCGTCCTGATCCGCCGCACCGGCAACGGGGGCGCCGCCAACGGCACTGCCAGGGAAATCGACGTCCTCATCCGCCGGCTTCAAGGCGTCCTGGTGGCGCGCCAGTATGTGCTGATGGACTACGACATCCGCAAGGAGCTCGTGGAGAAAGCGGCCGGCCTGACGCCCGGCCTCGAATCGCCCACGGTCTCGCCGCTGCGCGACTCCGATTGGGTGGCCGTCCGGTCCATGGTTCCCAAGAAGGAAACCAACCGGATCATGGACGAACTGTACGACCTCGGCGCCCGCGCCATCCTGGTCAGCAGCATCCACGCCTGCCGCATCTGAGCCGGCCCCGCAGCAACCACCAGAAACTCCAGGAGTTCCCATGGCAGTAGCAGTACGCGTCATTCCCTGCCTTGACGTCGACGCCGGACGCGTCGTCAAGGGCGTCAACTTCGAGGGCCTGCGCGATGCCGGCGACCCCGTGGAGCTCGCGCACCGGTACGACAACGCGGGTGCTGACGAACTGACGTTCCTTGACGTCACGGCGTCCTCGGGCAACCGCGAGACCACGTTCGACGTGGTCCGCCGCACCGCGGAGGAAGTATTCATCCCGCTGACGGTCGGCGGCGGGGTCCGCGGCGTGGCCGAGGTGGACAAGCTCCTGCGCTACGGCGCGGACAAGGCCTCCATTAACACCGCGGCCGTGGCCAGGCCCGACGTCATTGACGAAATCACCCGGCACTTCGGTTCCCAGGTGCTTGTCCTGTCCGTTGATGCCCGCCGCACCCGCCCGGGGTCCCAGCCCACGCCGTCGGGATTTGAAGTGACCACCCACGGTGGCCGCACCGGCACCGGCATCGACGCCATCGCGTGGGCCAGGGAAGCCGCCGACCGCGGGGTGGGGGAGATTTTGTTGAACTCCATCGACGCCGACGGCACCAAGGACGGCTTCGACCTCGAACTCATCAAACTGGTCCGCGCTGCCGTGAAGGTCCCCATCATCGCTTCCGGCGGGGCAGGGGAGCCAGCGCACTTCCCGCCGGCCGTCGCCGCCGGCGCAGACGCGGTCCTGGCTGCGTCAATCTTCCACTGGGGCCCGGACGACATGATGTCCCAGGTCAAGGAAGCCATCCGGGAAGCCGGCTTCGAAGTCAGGTAAGACTGGACCACGCTCGCCCGGTGGGCCCACGCCCGCAGGGTTCCCTGGCCGAGCTTGCGAGGTTAGGGAGCGGGTGGGGACTAGAGCCCTACTTCGGCTGACTGGAGGAGGGCGACGGCGTCCGGCTGGCCTTCGAAGGTGACCAGGGCGTGGCGGGTCCGGCCGTGGGCGTGCATCAGCAGTTCGCCCGGCTCGCCGACAATCGCCACCGAAACAGGCGCCCGCTTGGCGACATGGCGCGGACCGGACGGACGGACCAGGACAATGCCCAGGTCCACGCCGCGGTAAAGGATGGCGGCGCGCTTGACCAGTTCGTCCCACAGCGCGTCCGAGTACGCCTCATCAAGTGCCCTCGGCGCCCAGCGGTCCACGGCCCGCCGGACGTCTTCGGTGTGCACGAAGTATTCGATCAGGTTGGCGCTTTCGTCCAATGCCTTGATGCTCATGGGCGAGAGCGCCGGGGGACCGCCGCGGAAGGTGTTCACCAGCCGGGCGTAGTCCTCGTTGCTGGCCAGCTTTGCCGCCAGCTTGGCGGTTGCCTGGTCCGATGCCTTGGCCAGGCGCTTGATGATCAAACCCAGCCCGACGGCGGCCTTCCGCTCGCGCAGGTACAGGTGCGCGGCAAGGTCCCTGGTACGCCAGCCCTTGCAGAGAGTGGGCGCATCAGGGCCGGCCGCAAGCAGGGTCTCGGCCAGGACTTCTCGGGACGGTTCGACGAAATGCATCACTTGTGAAACTAGCACGAGAGGCGCGGAGTTGGGCAGCACTGCAGCGGCCGGTGGCGTGCCGTTGTTCACAACAGGAGGACGGGCGCGTGTTGGCACTAGACTTGACCCGATGTCTGAGCAGCCAACCCCCGTCCCAACCGCAGGATCCGCCGTCTCCCAGACCATGGAATCCGTCCCGCCGTCGTCCGCGGAATCCGCGCCGGCGGCCGGCCCGCTTCCCCAGGAGGTGGCTGCGGCGCTCAAGCGCGACGGCGCCGGCCTGGTAGCCGCCGTGGTGCAGCAGTACGACACCAACGAAGTCCTGATGCTTGGCTGGATGGACGACGAAGCCCTGCACCGCACCATGACCAGCGGCCGCGTCACCTTCTACTCCCGCTCACGGCAGGAGTACTGGCGCAAGGGCGACACGTCCGGGCACGTCCAGTGGGTCAAATCGGTAGCCATGGACTGCGACGGCGACGCACTGCTGGTGCGCGTGGACCAGGTGGGCGCGGCCTGCCACACGGGAACCCGCACCTGCTTCGACGGCCGGACCCTGGACGTGGTGGCAGGCCAGGCGGGCTAACCCGATACTCTGCCCGGCCTTCCTTCACGGCCCCGGCCACCCAGCAAGAACACCAAGGCGCCCGGCAATGCCGGCCCTTTCGAGAACAGGCGGACAAGCATAACCATGCAGGACCTTGGAACCATCAGCCCGAGCCTCGAGGAATTCCGGGAACTCGCCGGCCACAGCCGCGTCATTCCCGTCAGGCTCAAGGTCCTCGCCGACGCCGAAACCCCCATCGGACTGTACCGGAAGCTGGCGCAGGGCCAGCCCGGCACCTTCCTGATGGAATCGGCAGCGGTGGGCGGCGCCTGGTCCCGGTACTCCTTTATCGGCGCCAGGTCCCGCGCTACCCTGACCACCAAGGACGGCGAGGCGCACTGGTTGGGCGAACCACCCGCCGGTGTTCCGGTCAGCGGCAGTCCGGTGGACGCCATCCGCGACACCATCGACGCCCTGCGCACCGACCGGTTCGACGGGCTGCCGCCCTTTACCTCCGGCCTGGTGGGCTTCCTCGGCTGGGAGACGGTCCGCCACTGGGAACGGCTGGTCAGCCCGCCCGAGGATGACCTGCAGCTGCCGGAAATGGCCCTGAACCTGGTCACCGACATGGCTGTGCACGACAATGTGGACGGCACGGTCCTGCTCATCGCCAACGCCATCAACTTCGACAACAGCTCCGAACGGGTCGACGAAGCATGGCACGACGCCGTCGCCCGGGTAAAGGAACTCCTGGCCAGGATCAGCGCCCCCGTGGTGCAGCCCGTGTCCGTGCTGGCGCCGGCGGCTTTGGACTTTGCGTCCAGTGTCCAGGAACGCTGGGACGAGGCCGAATACCTGGCCGCACTGGACAGGGGCAAGGAAGCCATCGTGGACGGCGAGGTCTTCCAGGTGGTCATCTCGCGCCGTTTCGAGATGGAGTGCAAGGCATCCGCGCTGGACGTCTACCGGGTCCTGCGCAACACCAACCCCAGCCCCTACATGTACATCTTCAGCCTCCAGGACGCGGAAGGCCGGGAGTACTCCATTGTCGGGTCCTCGCCGGAAGCGCTGGTGACGGTCACGGGCGAGGAAGTCATCACCCACCCCATTGCCGGCTCCCGTCCCCGCGGGAAAACCGTCGAAGCGGACAAGGCCCTGGCCGAGGAGCTCCTGGCGGACCAGAAGGAACGCGCCGAGCACCTGATGCTGGTGGACCTGTCCCGCAATGACCTGTCCAAGGTCTGCGTGGCCGGCACGGTGGATGTCACCCAGTTCATGGAGGTGGAGCGCTTCAGCCACATCATGCACCTGGTGTCCACCGTGGTGGGCCGGCTTTCGCCGCAGGCCAAAGCCTACGACGTACTGAAGGCCACCTTCCCAGCCGGCACCCTCTCGGGCGCCCCCAAGCCCAGGGCGCTGCGCCTCCTGGACGAGCTGGAACCGCACCGCCGCGGCATCTATGGCGGTGTAGTGGGTTACCTCGACTTCGCCGGCGACATGGACATGGCCATCGCCATCCGGTCCGCCTTGATCCGGGAAGGACGCGCCTACGTCCAGGCCGGGGGCGGCATCGTGGCTGACTCGGTCAACCCCACCGAGGCCCTGGAAACCGTCAACAAGGCCGCCGCCCCGTTGCGCGCGGTGCACACGGCCGGATCGCTGCACAACATTTCCGCGGAATCCCTTCCCGGCGGGACGGCTTCCTGATGTCCGATCCCGGGGTTGCGGCACCCCAGGCAGGGAGTCCCAAAAAAGCCAGAGCAGTGCCGGTCTGGGCACGCAAGTCCACGCTGGTGCTGCTGATCGCCCTCCTGGCGCTGGCCGCATTCGGCACCACAACCCAGACCTGGATGACCGCCACCCTGGACCCTAACCAGGTGGGCCAGGCCGGGGCCGCCCAGAGTGTGATCCAAGTACAGGGCAGCAAGGCAGCCACCACCGTGACGGCTTTGGCCCTGGTGGCCCTGGCCGGCGGACTCGCGGCGGCCATTGCGGGCAGGATCGCCCGGTGGGTCATCACCGCCATCATTGTCCTTGCCTCGGCCGGCGTGGTGACCGCCGCGGCCACGGTCCTGGCCGACCCGCTTGCGGCGGCGCAGGGATCCATTGCATCCGCCACCGGCGTCTCCGGCAGCCAGGCGCACGTGGAGCTCACGCCGTTCCCGGTGCTCGCCGTCGTCGCCGGCTGCCTCCTCGCCCTTGCAGCCCTGCTGATCCTGCCGGCCTCCCGTTACTGGAAGGCACGCACCAAATATGACGCCGCCGGCGCCGCGGGGACCACAGCTGCGGGCGCGGCGGCACCGGCCGGGCCCGTGGACGAAATCGACAGCTGGGACCGGCTTTCCCGCGGTGAGGATCCCACCTAACGCCGGTGGGTGCCCGGGCCGGCAGGGGCGGCAAGCCCCGCCGTACACGGGCGCCAGCCAAAAAATGGCAGAATGTAAGCAGTATCCATCCTGAGGAGATTTCCATGAGCAAAGCACCTGCGTCCGTTTCCAAGTCAGGCACCCGCACGGTGGCCCCCGGCGCCATTGACCACAGCCAGGAACTGGGCCATGGCAACAGCCCCGCCGCCTGGACCTGCGTCATCGTCATGCTCGTAGGCGCGCTCATCGCAGCCATCGCCTTCGTCATCGCCAGCACGCCCATCTTCGTTGGCGGCATCGCTGTCATGATCGTCGGCCTGATCCTCGGTTTCATCATGCGCAAGGCAGGCTACGGCGTCGAGGGCAGCAAGCTGAAGAACTCCGGCCACTGATGGCAACTGTTCTCGACGACATCAACGCCGGTGTCAGGGAGGATATGGAGGCCAGGAAGCGGCTTGTTTCCCTGGCCGAGCTGAAGGACCTGGCCCAGGCCGCGGCGCCTGCCCGTGACGCCTGGGCAGCCCTCGGCGGGACCTCCCCAACCCGGGAACAGCTGAAAGTCATTGCCGAAATCAAGCGCCGCAGCCCCTCCAAGGGTGATCTCGCCAGCATCGGGGATCCGGCGTCGCTCGCCAGGCAGTACGCCGACGGCGGTGCCGCCGTCATCAGCGTCCTCACCGAACAGCGCCGCTTCAAGGGATCGCTGGCCGACCTCGATGCCGTGCGCGCCGCCGTCGACATCCCGCTGCTGCGGAAGGACTTCACGCTCGACGAGTACCAGATCTGGGAGGCCCGTGCCCACGGCGCCGACCTCATCCTGCTCATCGTGGCCGCCCTGTCGGACGCCCAGCTCGCTGAATTCAGCGCCCTCAGCCGGAACCTTGGCATGAACGTGCTCGTCGAGACCCACACGGAAGAGGAAATCGAACGTGCCGTCGCGGCCAACGCCCGCATCATCGGCGTCAACGTGCGCAACCTCAAGACCCTCGACGTCGACCGTTCCCTCTTTGCCTCACTGGCAGGGCTGATTCCGGCCGGGGCTGTGGTGGTTGCCGAATCCGGCGTCCGCGACGCCGATGACGTCACGCACTACGCCGGCAGCGGCGCCAACGCCATACTCGTGGGCGAGGCACTGGTAAGCCACGCCACGCCCCGGGAACGCATCGCCGAGTTCACTGCCGCGGGTGCCGCCGCCATCGCCGCCCGCGGCTGACGGACGCACCACAAGGCTTCCTGCGGGCCGGCATGCCGGCCCCGGCACTCCGGCCCGCGGGACAGGCACACCATTGGCGGCCACACCGCCGGAAGAGCACTTTTTGACCAACCACCACCGAACAGGACAGGACTGATGGCTGACGCACCCTCAGGAAACGCTGACAACAACACCGCGGAAGCATTCCTGCAGGGCGGATCCCTCCGCCACGCCCCGGGGCCGTACTTCGGCAACTATGGCGGCCGATGGATGCCCGAGTCCCTCATCGCCGCCCTGGACGAACTTGAAGAGACCTTCGACAAGGCCAAGGACGATCCTGAATTCCGGGCGCAGATCGCGGACCTGAACAAGAACTACTCCGGCCGGCCGTCCCTGCTGACCGAAGCCAAGCGGTTCTCCCAGGAGGCCGGGGGAGTCCGCATCTTCCTCAAACGCGAAGACCTGAACCACACGGGTTCGCACAAGATCAACAACGTCCTGGGCCAGGCACTGCTCGCCAAGCGCATGGGCAAGACCCGCATCATCGCCGAGACCGGCGCCGGCCAGCACGGCGTGGCCAGCGCCACCGCTGCGGCCCTGATGGGCCTGGAGTGCGTGGTCTACATGGGTGCAGAGGACTGCCGCCGCCAGGCGCTGAACGTCGCCCGGATGGAACTCCTGGGCGCCAAGGTCATTCCCGTGACCAGCGGATCCCAGACCCTCAAGGACGCCATCAACGACGCCCTCCGGGACTGGGTGGCCAACGTTGCCAACACGCACTACCTGCTGGGGACCGCCGCCGGAGCGCACCCGTTCCCCGCCATGGTCCGGTACTTCCACGAGGTCATCGGCGAGGAAGCCCGCGCCCAGATCCTGGAGCAGGAAGGGCGGCTCCCGGATGCTGTCTGCGCCTGCATCGGCGGCGGCTCCAACGCCATCGGCATCTTCCACGGCTTCCTGGACGATCCCTCCGTCAAGATCTACGGCTTCGAGGCCGGCGGCGACGGCGTCGAGACCGGGCGGCACGCCGCGACCATCACTCTCGGCAAGCCCGGCGTGCTCCACGGCGCACGCTCCTACCTGATGCAGGACGACGACGGGCAGACCATCGAGTCCCACTCCATTTCCGCGGGCCTGGACTACCCGGGCGTCGGCCCGGAGCACTCCTACCTGGCCGACATCGGACGGGTCAGCTACGAGCCCATCACGGACAGCGAAGCCATGGAAGCCTTCCGCCTCCTGTGCCGCACCGAAGGCATCATTCCCGCCATCGAGTCCTCCCACGCCCTGGCCGGCGCGATCAAGGTGGGCCAGCGGCTTGCCGCCGAGGACCCGGCCTCGGCGGCCGAAAAGATCGTCATCGTCAACCTGTCCGGACGCGGTGACAAGGACGTTGCCACCGCAGCCGAGTGGTTTGACCTGTTGGACAAGAATTCCGCCGAATCCGAAATCGGCAAAGAGGGGGAGCAGCTGTGAGCAGTGCAGAAGAGTCGGGCGCGGCAGAGATGGCCAGTGCAGGGATGACCAGCAAGTCGGCAGCAGCCATTGACCGGGCACGTTCCCAGGGACGCTCCGCCCTCATCGGCTACCTCCCTGCCGGCTACCCCAGCGTGGAGGACACCATTGCCGCAGGCATTGCCCTGGCGGAGAACGGTGCGGACCTGATCGAGATCGGCATTCCGTATTCGGACCCCGTCATGGACGGCCAGGTCATCCAGGCCGCCACCACCGAGGCACTGGCCAAGGGCTTCCACGTACGCCAGGTGTTCGACGTCGTGGCCGGCATCACCAGCAAGACCGACGCCGCCGTCCTGGTCATGACCTACTGGAATCCGGTGGTCCGGATGGGCGTGGACGAGTTCTCGCGCCGGCTGGCCGAGGCCGGGGGAGCCGGGCTCATCACCCCGGACCTGATCCCGGACGAGGCCGCCGAATGGATGGAAGCCTCTGACAAGTACGGCCTGGACCGCGTGTTCCTCGTGGCGCCGTCCTCCACTACGGAACGGATGCAGCGGACCGTGGATGCAAGCCGCGGATTCGTGTACGCCGTCTCCATCATGGGTGTCACCGGTGCCCGCACATCCGTCAGCACCGCAGCCAAGGACGTTGTGGCGGCAGCCCACGCGGCGGGCGCCGAGCGCGTCTGTGTTGGACTGGGTGTCTCCACCGCGGACCAGGTCCGCGAAATCGCCGCCTACGCCGAAGGCGTCATCGTGGGCACCGCCCTGGTGGCGGCCCTCCGCGACGGGGGAGTGGACGCCGTCGCCGCCCTCACCAAGGACCTGAGCACCGGTCTTACCCAGGAACCAGGCCTGGCCCAGCAACCCGGCCTGACCCACGAAACCGGGGCCTAGAGCATGCAGCCACTCCTTCAGGCAGCCGCGCTGGTGTCCACCATGGCGCCGGCCAGCATCCCCAGCCCGGACTGGTCCGGCTTCGACATTCCCCTACCCTGGGGCAGCCTCAGGATCCACGCCTACGCGCTGTGCATCCTGGCGGGCATCGTCGTCGGGCTCTGGCTGACGTCCGTCCGCTGGGCAAAGCGCGGTGCCCCTGAAGGCAGCGTCTGGGACATCGTCATCTGGGCCATCCCCTTCGGCATCATCGGGGGCCGGCTGTACCACGTGGTGTCATCACCGGACGCCTACTTCGGGCCGGGCTTCGACGGCACCGGCGACCTGTCGCTGATCCCGCAGATCCAGCGCGGCGGGCTGGGAATCTGGGGCGCCGTCCTCCTGGGTGCCGTCGGCGCCTGGATCGGCTGCCGCCGCAGCGGTGTGAAGCTGAGCGCCTTCGTCGACGCCGCGGCACCGGGCCTGCTCCTGGCCCAGGCCGTGGGCCGGTGGGGCAACTACTTCAACCAGGAACTCTTCGGCGGTCCCACCACGCTGCCGTGGGGCCTCCAGGTCGACGCCGACAACCCCAACTTCCCTGCCGGCATGCCCGTGGACACACTGTTCCACCCCACGTTCCTCTACGAATCGCTGTGGAACCTGGCCGGCGTCGTGGTCCTGCTGGCCCTTGACCGGCGCTTCAACTTCCGCCGGAGCCGGCTCTTCTGGCTGTACGCCATGTACTACACGCTGGGCCGGGTCTGGATCGAGGCCATGCGCATCGACGACGCCGAACAAATCAGCATCTTCGGCATCACCACCAGGCTCAACGTGTGGACCAGCATCTTCGTGTTCCTGGCGGCCCTGACCGCCTTCATCCTCCTGGGCCTCAAGGGCCGGCCGGACCCGGACAGCGTGTACCTGCCGGGCCGCGAACCGGAGGAAACTGCGGCGCCGGCGCCAGCCGTGGGGGCCGATCATGACGTCCGTGATCCGGACGGTGTTGTCTCAGATAGTGATTCGCGTGGTAATCTCCCTGATAACCACAGCGGTTCCAGGCATGCTTCCGACCCCACGGAAGAAGCCGCGGCGGCATCGGCCGGCTCAAAGCCAGGAACGGATGCAACGGCTGCCGGACATTCCGGCAGCACAGCCACAGGTTCCGCACCGGAGGCCGGCACCGGCAAGTAGGGCGCCGGCCAGGCAGGGCAGCAGAGCCACCGCTCGAAGCGCCCGAAAACCACAATGTCGTGGCATGGGGCACCGTTCCGCCAGCATGGATTTGCTGGCTGATGATGCCTCGGGCAGGGGCCTGCGTAACCGTTAGTTCAGCAGGCTGCGCTGACCTACAATTTCCAGTAATCAACACTTTGTTGTGCCCACCGCAGCGGCGCCCGACGAGTGGGGCCAACGGTGTCCCTTCCATACGCACGATCAGGAGGAAGGACGTCTCCCATGACCCAAACTCTTAACACTCCCAGCTGGTCCGAACCGGATCAGCCTGAGACTGCCATGTCGCCGTTCAAGCGCTTCGCAGCCATGCCGGAGGCCGCCGGGCTCTACAACCCGGAACAGGAGAAGGACGCCTGCGGACTCGCGATTATCGCCACCCTGCGCGGCGAACCCGGGTATGACATTGTCGACGCCGCCCTCACCGCCCTGCGCAACCTGGAGCACCGCGGTGCCGTGGGTGCCGATGAGGGCACGGGCGACGGCGCGGGACTGCTCATGCAGATCCCGGACGAGTTCTTCCGTGCGGTCACCGAGTTCGAACTTCCCGCCCCCGGCCAGTACGTTGCCGGTACCGCTTTCCTGCCCGCCGAGCAGCGCGAAGCCGACGCCGCGAAGTCCGGCATCGAAGGCTTGGCCGCCGATGAGGGTCTGAAGGTCCTTGGCTGGCGTGAAGTGCCGGTGGTCGCCGACCTCGTGGGCGCCATGGCCCGCGCCTGCATGCCCTACTTTTCCCAGCCGTTCCTGGCCTCCGCCACCGGCGAGGAACTGGACCGCAACGAGCTCGACTCCCGCGCCTGGCGGATCCGCAAGCGTGCCCAGAACAAATTCGGCGTCTACTTCCCGTCGCTGTCCTCGCGGACCATCGTCTATAAGGGCATGCTCACCACCGCACAGCTGGAGCCGTTCTACCCGGACCTCTCGGACAAGCGGTTCAAGACCAAGCTCGCGATCGTGCACTCGCGCTTCTCCACCAACACCTTCCCGTCGTGGCCGCTCGCGCAGCCGTTCCGGACGATCGCCCACAACGGTGAAATCAACACCGTCAAGGGCAACCGGAACTGGATGCGTGCCCGCCAGTCCCAGCTCGCCAACCCACTGCTGGGTGACTCGCCGGAAGAGCTGTACCCCATCTGCACTCCGGGTGCCTCCGACTCCGCGTCCTTCGACGAGGTAGCGGAGCTGCTGTGGCTCTCCGGCCGCCCCATCACGCATTCGATCATGATGATGATCCCGGAGGCCTGGGAAAACCACGCCACCATGGATCCGGCACGGCGTGCGTTCTACGAGTACCACTCACTGCTGATGGAGCCGTGGGACGGCCCCGCAGCAGTTTCCTTCACCGACGGCAACCTCGTGGGCGCCACCCTGGACCGCAACGGCCTGCGCCCCGGCCGCTTCTGGATCACCGAAGACGGCCTGATTGTCTTCGCCTCCGAGGTGGGCGTGATCGACGTCGAGCCCTCCAAGGTGGTCAAGAAGGGCCGTGTGTCCCCGGGCAAGATGTTCCTGGTGGACACCGAAGCCGGCCGCATCATCGACGACGAAGAGGTCAAGGCCGAGGTTGCCGCCGCCAATCCGTGGGCGGAGTGGGTCAAGGACAACCTGATCGACCTCAACGAACTTCCCGAGCGCGAGCACGTGGTCCACACGGCTGCGTCCGTGAACATCCGCCAGCGGACCTTCGGCTACACCACGGAGGAACTGAAGATCCTGCTGGGCCCGATGGCCCGCACCGGTGCAGAGCCGCTGGGTGCCATGGGCTCGGACACCCCGGTGGCCGTGCTGTCCAAGCGCCCCCGGCTGCTCTTTGACTACTTCGTGCAGTCCTTCGCGCAGGTGACCAACCCGCCGCTGGACGCCATCCGTGAAGAACTCGTCACGTCGCTGACCTGTGCCATCGGCCCCAACGGCAACCTCCTGGACACCAAGCAGGTCCGCCAGCCCCAGGTCCAGCTGCCGTTCCCGGTGATCAACAACGACCAGCTCGCCAAGATCGCCAACATCGAGGACGCAGACGGCAACCGCGTGGCCATGAAGGTCCGCGGCCTCTACCGCCCCGAAGGCGGCGAGAACGCGCTCCGCGCACGGCTCACCGAAATCTGCGAGCAGGTCTCCGGCGCCATCAACCGCGGCGTGCAGTACATCGTGCTGTCCGACCGCGACTCCAACGCCCAGTGGGCGCCCATCCCGTCCCTGCTGCTGGTCAGCGCCGTCCACCACCACCTGCTCCGCAGCGCCAACCGCACCAAGACCGCCCTGGTGGTCGAGGCCGGCGACGTCCGCGAGACGCACCACGTTGCCGTGCTCATCGGTTACGGCGCCTCCGCCGTCAACCCGTACCTGGCCATGGAATCCGTGGAGCAGCTGATTGCTGCCGGTGATGTCACCGGCGTCACCCCGCAGGACGGCGTCTACAACCTCATCAAGGGCCTGGGCAAGGGCGTCCTGAAGATCATGTCCAAGATGGGCATCTCCACCGTGGCGTCCTACACCGGTGCCCAGACCTTCGAGGCGCTGGGCCTGGGCCAGGAACTGGTGGACGAATTCTTCGCCGGCACGCACTCCCAGCTGGGCGGCGTGGGCCTGGACGTCATCGCGGCCGAAGTCTCTGCCCGCCACCAGATGGCGTACCCCGAGGGCGGCATCGAGCAGCCCCACCGCCCGCTCCTGGGTGGCGGCGAGTACCAGTGGCGCCGCGACGGCGAACCTCACCTGTTCAACCCGGAGACGGTCTTCCGGCTGCAGCACGCCACCCGTGAGCGCCGTTACGACATCTTCAAGGCCTACACCAGGGGCGTGGACGACCAGTCCACCAACCTGATGACCCTGCGCGGCCTGCTCAAGTTCAAGAACGACCGCCCGTCCGTTCCCCTTGAGGAAGTGGAGCCCGTCTCCAGCATCGTCAAGCGGTTCTCCACCGGCGCGATGAGCTACGGCTCCATTTCGCAGGAGGCCCACGAGACGCTGGCCATCGCCATGAACCAGCTGGGCGGCAAGTCCAACACCGGTGAAGGCGGCGAGGATGTCGATCGCCTGCTCGACCCCAAGCGCCGGTCTGCGGTCAAGCAGATCGCGTCCGGACGGTTCGGCGTCACCAGCCTGTACCTGACGAACGCCGACGACATCCAGATCAAGATGGCCCAGGGCGCCAAGCCCGGTGAAGGCGGCCAGCTGATGGCGCAGAAGGTCTACCCCTGGGTGGCCCGGACGCGGCACTCGACCCCGGGCGTCGGGCTCATCTCCCCGCCCCCGCACCACGACATCTACTCGATCGAGGACCTGGCGCAGCTGATCTACGATGCCAAGCGCGCCAACCCCTCCGCGAGGGTCCACGTGAAGCTTGTCTCGGAAGTCGGGATCGGCACCGTGGCGTCCGGCGTGACCAAGGCCAAGGCTGACGTCGTGCTCGTTTCCGGCCACGACGGCGGCACCGGTGCCTCACCGCTGAACTCGCTGAAGCACGCCGGCGTCCCCTGGGAGCTCGGCCTGGCCGAGACCCAACAGACGCTGATGCTCAACGGCCTGCGTGACCGCGTGGTGGTGCAGGTGGACGGCCAGCTGAAGACCGGCCGCGACGTTGTCATCGCCGCGCTGCTCGGCGGTGAAGAGTTCGGCTTTGCCACTGCCCCGCTGGTGGTGGAAGGCTGCATCATGATGCGCGTCTGCCACCTGGACACCTGCCCCGTTGGCGTTGCCACGCAGAACCCCGAGCTGCGGGCCCGCTTCAGCGGCAAGCCGGAGTTCGTGGTCAACTTCTTCGAGTTCCTGGCCGAGGAAGTCCGCGAGATCCTGGCCGAGCTTGGCTTCCGGAGCCTCGAGGAGGCCATCGGCCACGCCGAGGTCCTGGACACCCGCGAAGCGATCAACCACTGGAAGGCCGACGGCCTGGACCTGGATCCGATCCTGCACGGCCTGGAGTTCGACGACGACGCGCCGCTGCGCAACATGACCGGCCAGAACCATGAGCTGGACAAGCACTTCGACCAGCGCCTGATCACCATGGCCACCGAAGCGCTGACGGACCGCAGCCCGGTGAAGATCACCGTGGACGTCATCAACACGGACCGTTCGGTGGGCACCATGCTGGGCCATGTGGTCACCAAGACCTTTGGCACCGATGTGCTGGCCACTGACACGATCGACATCACGCTTAACGGCACCGCCGGGCAGTCCCTGGGCGCCTTCCTGCCTGCGGGCATCACCCTGCGGCTCTACGGCGACTCGAACGACTACGTGGGCAAGGGCCTCTCCGGCGGCCGGATCATCGTCCGCCCGGACCGGACCAACGTCTTCAAGGCGGAGACCAACGTCATCGCCGGCAACGTCATCGGCTACGGCGCCACCAGCGGCGAGCTGTTCCTGCGCGGCCAGGTGGGCGAACGTTTCCTGGTCCGCAACTCCGGTGCCACCGCCGTCGTCGAAGGAATCGGCGACCATGGCTGTGAGTACATGACCGGCGGCCAGACGCTGATCATCGGGCGCACCGGCCGCAACTTCGGCGCCGGCATGTCCGGCGGCACCGCTTACGTCCTGGACCTGGACACTGCCAAGGTCAACAAGGACGCCCTGCAGTCCGGCGAACTCCAGCTCCGCGAACTGGACGCCGAGGACCGCGACATCGTGCACGGCCTCCTGGTCAAGCACGTGGAAGAAACTGACTCCCAGCTGGCGGCGCGCCTCCTCGAGAACTTCGATGACACCGCTGCCCGCATCACCAAGGTGCTGCCGCGCGACTACGCGGCCGTGCTGCAAACCCGTCTCGACGCCATCGAAGAGGGCCTTGACCCCGACGGCGAAGAAGTATGGTCTCGAATCCTGGAGGTTACCGGTGGCTGACCCACGCGGATTTCTGAAAGTACGCCAGCGTGAAACCCAGCCGCGCCGTCCCGTTCCCGTCCGCATCATGGACTGGAAAGAGGTTTACGAGGCGCAGGAAAAGGGCACGCTGAAGGCGCAGGCCGGCCGCTGCATGGACTGTGGCGTCCCGTTCTGCCACCAGGGCTGCCCCCTGGGCAACCTCATTCCCGAGTGGAACGACCTCATGTGGCGGGACAAGGGCGAGGAAGCGATCGAGCGCCTGCATGCCACGAACAACTTTCCCGAGTTCACCGGCCGGCTCTGCCCGGCACCCTGCGAGGCGTCCTGCGTGCTGGGCATCAACCAGCCCGCCGTCACCATCAAGCAGGTGGAAGTCTCGATCATTGATGAGGCATGGGACAACGGCTGGGTCAGCCCGCTGCCGCCCGCACGCCTGACCGGCAAGACCGTTGCCGTCGTCGGCTCCGGGCCCGCCGGCCTGGCCGTCGCCCAGCAGCTCACCCGCGTGGGACACACCGTCGCCGTCTACGAGCGGGACGACAAAATCGGCGGCCTGCTGCGCTACGGCATCCCCGACTTCAAGATGGAAAAGGAGCAGGTGGACCGGCGCGTCGAGCAGATGAAGGCCGAAGGCACCCGCTTCCGGACCGGTGTCTCCGTGGGTACCGACGTCACCTGGGAGCAGCTGCGCAGGCGCTACGACGCCGTCGTGGTCTGCACTGGTGCCACCGTTCCGCGTGACCTGCCCATCCCGGGCCGCGACCTCGATGGCGTCCACTTCGCCATGGATTACCTGGTGCCCGCCAACCGCGCGGTTGCGGGGGAGACCGTCGGGAACCAGATCAACGCCCACGGCAAGCACGTGGTGATCCTGGGCGGTGGCGATACCGGTGCTGACTGCCTGGGCACCGCGCACCGGCACGGCGCCGCCTCGGTCACGACCCTGGCGATCGGCAAGCAGCCGCCGTCCGAGCGTGCCAGCCACCAGCCGTGGCCCACGTTCCCCACCCTGTTCGAGATGGCCAGCGCACACGAGGAAGGCGGCGAACGCACCTACCTCGCCTCCACCGTCGAGTTCGTTGGCGAGAACGGCAAGCTGACCGGCGTCAAGGTGGCCGAGACCGAGTTCGTTGATGGCAAGCGCCTCCCCAAGGCCGGCACAGAGCGGATCATTCCGGCCGACCTGGTGTTCCTGTCCCTGGGCTTTACCGGCGCTGAACCTGCCGGCATCTCCGAGCAGGTGCACGCCGAGTTCGATGGCCGCGGCAACGTGGCCCGCGACGGCTACTACATGACCAACACCGAAGGTGTCTTCGTGGCCGGTGACGCCGGCCGCGGCCAGTCCCTGATCGTGTGGGCCATCGCCGAGGGCCGTGCCGCTGCTGCCGCCGTCGACAAGTACCTGATGGGAAGCACCATCCTTCCCGCTCCCGTAGCGCCGACGGACCGCGCCATCGCCGTCCTCTAATGCAGCACCGGGGGGCTTAAGTTCACCCCCGCGACAACTTAACCAATGCAAGAGACCAATAGGGTAGGTATATGAGACGCGCAAAAATTGTGGCTACGTTTGGCCCGGCAATTGCCAGCTACGAAAACACCCTCGCGGTGCTGGAAGCCGGCGTTGACGTCGCCCGCATGAACATGAGCCACGGCGACTACACCGTGCATGACAACACCTACGAAAATGTCCGCAAGGCGGCGGCGGACCTGGGCAAGGCCGTGGCGATCATGGCCGACCTGCAGGGCCCCAAGATCCGCCTGGGCCGTTTCGTTGACGGTCCGCACGCCCTGGCCGTGGGTGACATCTTCACCATCACCACCGAGGACGTTCCCGGCACCCAGGAAATCTGCTCCACCACCCTGAAGAGCCTCACCGAGGACGTCAAGGTTGGCGACGCGCTGCTGATCGACGACGGCAAGGTGGCACTTCGCGCCATTGAGGTCGACGACGTCAAGGTGGTCGCCGAGGTGACCGTTGGGGGCATGGTGTCCAACAACAAGGGCATCAACCTTCCCGGCGTGGCCGTGAACGTCCCCGCCCTCAGCGAAAAAGACGAGGACGACCTCCGCTGGGCCATGCGCCGCGGTGTTGACCTGGTGGCCCTGTCCTTCGTGCGTGACGCCTCCGACATCAGCCGCGTGCACGAAATCATGGACGAGGAAGGCCGCCGTGTTCCGGTGATCGCCAAGATCGAAAAGCCGCAGGCCGTTGAGCAGCTGCCCGAGATCATCGACGCCTTCGACGCCATCATGGTGGCCCGTGGCGACCTCGGCGTGGAACTTCCACTGGAGGAAGTGCCGATCGTGCAGAAGCGCGCCATTGAACTGGCCCGCCGCTGGGCCAAGCCGGTCATCGTGGCCACCCAGGTCCTCGAGTCCATGATCGACAACCCGCGCCCCACTCGTGCAGAGGCGTCCGACTGCGCCAACGCCGTCCTGGACGGTGCCGACGCGGTCATGCTCTCTGGCGAGACCAGCGTGGGCAAGTACCCGATCGAGACGGTCAAGACCATGGCCCGGATCATCGAATCCACCGAGGTCCACGGCCTGGAGCGCGTCCCCCCGCTGGGCACCAAACCCAGGACCCGTGGCGGCGCCATCACGCGTGCCGCCGTCGAAATCGCCGACCAGCTGGACGCCAAGTACATCTGTGCGTTCACCCAGTCGGGTGACTCGGCCCGCCGTCTTTCCCGCCTGCGTCCCATCAAGCCGGTCTTCGCCTTTACCCCGGTGGAGCAGGTATGGAACCAGATGGCTTTGACCTGGGGCATCCAGCCGGTGCTGGTGCAGATGGTGGACCACACCGACGCCATGACCGCACAGGTTGACCGCAGCCTCATGGAGATGGGCCTCGTCGAGGACGGCGACCTTGTCGTCATCGCCGCCGGTTCGCCTCCCGGAAAGGCCGGATCCACGAACTCCCTGAAGGTGCACAAGGTGGGCGACCTTGCCGACTCCACCCGTGCCGGAGACGTTACAAGCAACAAGGAAAAGCTCGGCCCCTGGCCGGAAAAGAAGAAGAAGGCACAGGCCTAGACTTCAGAACTAAAAAGGGAGGATCCCCACCGGTTGGTGGGGATCCTCCCTTTTTCTGTGCTGTCGGTGGCTTAGTTGACCTGGTTGATGATGGTCTCGGCAACCTCGCGCATGCTGAGGCGGCGGTCCATGGAGGTCTTCTGGATCCAGCGGAAGGCTTCGGGTTCCGTCAGGCCCATCTTGGTGGTCAGCAGGCTCTTGGCGCGTTCCACGAGCTTCCGGGTGGCGAACTGTTCCTGCAGGTCGGACACCTCGCTCTCAAGGGCCTTGATTTCCTCATGGCGGGAAAGTGCGATCTCGAGGGCCGGGATGAGGTCGGCGGGCGTGAACGGCTTCACCACGTACGCCATGGCACCGGCGTCGCGGGCGCGCTCCACCAGTTCCTTCTGGCTGAAGGCGGTCAGCAGCACCACGGGAGCGATGCGGGCCTTGACGATCTTTTCGGCCGCAGAGATGCCGTCCATGACGGGCATCTTGACGTCCATGAGGACCAGGTCCGGCTTAAGTTCCTCGGCGAGCTGGACGGCCTTCTCGCCGTTGTCCGCCTCACCCACAACGTCGTAGCCTTCGCCGCGCAGGATCTCGATGATGTCGAGGCGGATGAGGGTTTCATCCTCTGCCACAATGACGCGGCGCGCCGGCTGGGATGTGGGCTTGGACTCCGTCTGTTCAGTCACGGGATCTCCTTGAAAAGGTACGGCGGGACATCACTATCTTAGGTGCCACCGCTGCTGTACTTGGTGTGCAGGGTTCGTTTGCGGCGACGGCGGCGCGATTCTGGAATTCAGCCTATCTGCATGTAGAGTAATTCCGCGTACGTGAAGCGATCGCGTTGCTCACAGTCAGCTGTGGGCGTACTTTGGCTCCACGTAATCCGCGCCCGAGTGGCGGAATTGGCAGACGCGCCGCACTCAAAATGCGGTATCGAAAGGTGTGTGGGTTCGAGTCCCACCTTGGGCACGCAAACCCCCTCGTCAGAGGGGGTTTTTGCTTTAAGCGTGTGTATAAAGCTTTGTCCGTTGACTCTGACGGTGGTTTGCGGCCGTGGCCTGGCCGCCGCTTGGCCTATGCAGATGTGTGGGGTGGCGGGTCGGTGCCCTGACTGACGGGCCCTCCGCCTGCTCTTTACGGGTGCGGGTGGTTCCTCGTTCCGGTTCTGCCGGGTTGGTCTGGGGTGGCCAACACCTGTTCATGGCTTTGCGGTGCCGGAACGACATGACGAAGCCTCTCTGGTGCGAAACGGTCTCGGAAAGCCGCTTCTGGTTGCGCGGGGGAGTCGTGGTCGTGGATTTCTCTGCCAGGGAAGATGTGGACAGCGTTCACATAGATACTTCGGCTTCTTGGAGCGGGCGTAGGGTTCGTGTCCACTTCTGGTTCGGGTGCATGAGTTCTTTGCTCCCGGCGTCAGAAAATGAAGAGACGAGCCCAACCGGACACCCTTCACACCGCCGGCTGACGATAGGTTGGGGCGAACCCTATTGAGCCGGTGAAGCTCCTGTGGACGCTCAGATTTGGCGGCTTCGTCGCAGCGTTTGATCGGAGTACCAGTGGCTACCGAGCGGCGCTTATGGGACATGTGTCCTGCGATGAGTTGCTATGACGCAACTAACTTCTGGATGCTGCAGTTGCGGCTCCGCGCTTATAGCTTGGCGTTCAAGACGCTGTTGTTTTTCGAGACGTCTGATGCGGGTTCGCGTCAGCCGCGTTCCGCCTTGCAGGTGTTGGTGATGCTGCCGACTCCTTCGACTGTCACGGTGATGGTGTCGCCGTCTTTGAGGAACAACTGGGGGTCTCGGCGGTATCCGACTCCGGATGGTGTGCCTGTTAGGATGACGTCTCCTGGCTCCAGTGTGGTGAATTCTGAGATGGTCGCGATGAGCGTGGGGATACCGAAGATCAGGTGGGAGAGGTCGGATTTTTGAACGACTTCCCCGTTCAGTGTTGTGCTGATGCCGGCCTTGGTGATGTTGGCCTCTGCAGGGGTGACGATGTAGGGGCCGAGCGGGGTGGTGTTGTCCCAGATCTTGCCCTGCAACCATTGGTGGGACTTGTTCTGGAAGTCGCGCATGGTCACGTCGTTGGAGACGCAATAGCCAAGAACGTAGTCCATGGCGTCCTGCTCGGCGATGCGGCGGCCTGTCTTGCCAATGATGACGGCGAGTTCGCCCTCAAAGTCGACCTGGCCGGATTCCGGGGGCAGGACGATGTCGCCCGCTGGTCCGATGAGCGTGGATGCGTACTTAGGAAAGAGGACGGGAAAGACGGCCGTGCTGACCTCGTCTGCATGGTCTTTGTAATTCAGGCCCACGCACAGGATCTTCCCGGCCCGTGGTGACGCAGCGCGCAGGGTGACGTCCGAGACGCCAACACGGGCATCGGTCAGACGGGCGGCGCTGGCAAGGAGATCAGCTGATGTTTCCGGTCCGATGTCGGTGAGCCCGGCCAGCGGGATGAGGTGCTCGCCATGGACTTCGCCGATGAAGTGGTGACCTTTGTATCGGTAGTTTGCGTAGGCCATTCTTCTTCTTCCTGATATTGGTTGCCAATTACGGCAGTGTGCGGACCTGCCAAGGACATGTGTTGTTGGCCATGTGCGCCCACTCAGCCATCTGGCCGGGTGGGGGAGGCGCTAGAGCGCTGGCTGCACCCCGAAGGCGACGGCGAGCTTCATGATTTTCTCGGCGCGGCCCAGCCGGGGCAGGTCGGATCCGTCGCGGATGACGCGGCCGTTGGCTTCGAAGTCCGCCATGAAGTCGGTGGCCCAGGCGACATCGGACGGCGTGGGGCTGATGACCTCGTTGATGACGGGGGTCTGGTCGATGGCCAGGCACAGCTTTCCGGTCATGCCCATCATCACGGTGATGCCGGTCTGCTCGCGCAGGATGGGGTGGTTGGTGCCCACGGTGGGGCCGTCGATGGGGCCCGGCAGGTTGCCCACCCGGATGGCGACCACGAGCTTGGCGCGCGGGTAGGCCATCGCTTCGGCGGTGGCGGCCATGCCGGTATCGCGGCGGAAGTCGCCGGAGCCGAAGGCGAGGCGGAACGCGCCCTGGGCCTTGGCGATGTGGTTGGCTTCCTCGATGCCGACGGCGGATTCCACCAGCGGGATGACGGGGGTTTTGCCGTCCATGCGGTGGAAGGATTCGGTGACCTGGTCCGCGGACTCGGTCTTGGCCAGCATGACGCCAAGCAGGCCCGGGGTGCCTCGCAGGCCGGCGAGGTCGTCCGCCCAGAAGGGGCTGGTGGCGTCGTTGATGCGGACCCAGGCCTTGCCGCCTGCGGTCAGCCAGTCGATCACATTGTTCCGCGCCTGGTCCTTCTGCGACGGGTCCACGGCATCTTCAATATCCAGGATGATCGAGTCGGCGCGGGACACTGCCGACTGGTCAAAAAGCTCGGGCTTCATCGCGTTCACGAGGAGCCAGGAACGGGCGATCTCTGCTGGGATATTGCGTTCGGGGGTGAAGTTCGGGAACGCATCACTCAGTTCTGGGGAAGAGAAAGCATCTGCGGTGCTTTGGGGCAAGTAAGTGGGCTGCGTCATGGGTCTCCCTGCTAGGTCAGTTACGTGCTGGTGCGGTGGATGTCATGCTGTAGCAGAGCCCGTCTTCGACTTCTTCCGGTTCTGCCCACACCTCGATCCCGCGCGCGGCTTCGTACATGGTGCGTGGTTGTGCGGCGTCTCCTGCAATCCAGAGTGTTGTGGAGTCTGCCATGGCATCATCGATGGTTCCGGTGCGGATGATCCTGCCGTTTTGGCGGATCTGGACCCTCGCTCCGATGAGCCGGTTCCAGTGGAGGTATTGGCGGAGCATGATCCGATCTCCGAAGACAGGTGCCTGCTGCTTGCTGGCTCCGGTTGATGGGGTCATGGTGCGGTCAGGGCTAATGCCACTGCTTTGCCCAGTGTTTCTGTGGTGGCGTTGCCGCCCATGTCCGGTGTGAGTGCCTGGTGCCCGTGGGCGAGTACCGTTTCCATGGCGGTGGTGATGGCGGCTGCGGCTTCGGGTTCTCCGAGGTGGTCGAGCATCATGGCGGCGCACCAGATTTGCCCGATGGGGTTGGCGATGCCTTTGCCGGCGATGTCGGGGGCGGAGCCGTGGACGGGCTCGAAGAGGCTGGGGAATTTGCGTTCGGGGTTGATGTTGCCGCTGGGGGCGATGCCTATGGTTCCGGTGCAGGCTGGTCCGAGGTCGGAGAGGATATCTCCGAAGAGGTTGCTGGCGACGACGACGTCGAACCAGTCGGGGTGCATAACGAAGTTAGCGGCCAGGATGTCGATGTGGTACTTGTCCACGCTGACGTCACTGAAGTCCTTGGCCATGTCCTGGACGCGTTCGTCCCAGTAGGGCATGGTGATGGAGATGCCGTTGCTCTTCGTGGCGGAGGTGAGGTGCTTTTTGGGTCGGCTCTGGGCGAGATCGAAGGCGTATTTGAGGATGCGGTCCACGCCGGTGCGAGTCATGACGGTTTCCTGGACCACGGTTTCGCGGTCGGTGCCTTCGAAGATTTTCCCGCCGATGCTGGAGTATTCGCCTTCGGTGTTTTCGCGCACGACGTAGAAGTCGACGTCGCCCGGGGCGCGGCCGGCCAGGGGGCTGGGGACGCCGGGGAGGAGTTTGACCGGGCGGAGGCTGACGTACTGGTCAAAGTGACGGCGGAACTGCAGCAGGCTTCCCCACAGCGAGATGTGGTCGGGGACGACGTCGGGCCATCCGACGGCGCCGAAGAAGATGGAGTCGAACTGGTTTAACTGGTCGAACCATCCGTCGGGGAGCATTTTGCCGTGCCGGGTGTAGTAGTCCGCGGAGGCGTAGTCGAAGTGCTCGTATGTGAGGTTGAGGTCGAAGGCTGAGGCTGCGGCGTCGAGGACGCGCAGCCCTTCGGGCACGACTTCGGTGCCGATTCCGTCGCCGGGAATGACTGCGATGCGGTGGGGTTTCGACATCAGGGATCCTTCGTTGCTTTGATTCGGGGGTTCGGGTTAGCGGTCGACAGGGTGTGCCGGTTCGCGGTTTTCGAGGACGTCGATGACGGCGTGCGCGGCGGCCAGCCCAGCCCGGGTCCGGGCCTGGGTTGTCTGGCCGGCGAGGTGGGAGGTGATGAGGATGTTGTCCAAGCGCAGGAGGGGGCTGTCCGCGGGCAGGGGTTCGTTCTCGAGCACGTCCAGAGCGGCGCCGGCGATGGTGCCGTCGTAAAGCGCGGTGGTCAGGGCTTCTTCGTCCACGAGTGAGCCGCGGGCTGTGTTGATGAGAACGGCGGTGCGTTTCATCGCCTTTAGCCGGGACGCGTCGATAAGTTTGCCAGCGGACTGTCCTGCGCGGGTGTGCAGGGAGAGGTAGTCGGCCTCGCGAATGACGGTGTCGAGGTCGGCGAACTGGACCGCGGTGTTCTCGGGGTCGGGGTGGGTGGTGCTGACCAGGACGGTCATGCCGAGGGCGACGCCCAGGTTTGCGGTGGCGCGTCCGCTGGGGCCGTAGCCGATGATGCCGAGGGTGGAGCCGCGCAGTTCGTGGCCGGCTTCCCGGGGCCAGCCGCCCTTGCGGACCGCGGTCGTGACATCCAGGAGGCGGCGTGCGGTCATGATGATCAGTCCGATGGTGAGTTCGGCGACGGAGTGGTGGTTTGTTCCGGGGGCGTTGCAGACCCGTATCCCTTGTGCGGCAGCGGCCTGGATGTCGATGGAGTCATACCCGACGCCGCTGCGTGCGATGACTTTCAGGGATGCGGCGCCGGTGAGCATGTCGGCGGTGACCGGTTCGCTGGCAAGGATCGCACCGGAGATGCCGTCGAACAACGAGCGGCGTTCCTCAAGGGTCCGTGGGCCCCGGGAGGGTGCGTAGACGGGTTCCAGACCGTGTTCGCGCAGGAGCTGGTCAACGGTATCTCCCGGGTGGAGGTAGTCGGTGGTGATCAGGATGCGGGCGGCCATATGCAGGTGGGTTCCTAATTTGGTTCGGGCGGAGGCGCTGCCGTCAGCGGCTGTGGGTTTACGGTTCACACGGGGCAGGGCCGCCGCGGTGTGCGGCGGCCCTGCATGCTGCGGTGTTAGTGGACGTCTACCTTGTCCGCTTCCACGGTGGTGGGTGTCTTTGGATCGATTTCGTTCTTTTTCTGGCCTGCGGCGTGGAGGGCTTCGCGGGCCTGTTCGGGGTCGTAGTCCTTCTCCCACTTGCCGACGACGACGGCTGCCATGACGTTTCCGAGGACGTTGATGAATACCCGGCCTTCGTTCAGGAGCCGGTCGATGCCGACGATGAGGGCGAGAGCGGCGAGCGGGATGCCGCCGACGGAGCTCAGGGTGCTGGCCAGGACGATAAACGCGCCGCCTGCGATTCCGGCGGTGCCCTTGCTGGTGAGCATCATGACGCCGACCATGACGAGCTGCTGTTCCCAGGAGAGGTCGATGCCGACGGCTTGGGCCAGGAACACGGAGGCCATGGTGAGGTAGACGGCGGAGCCGTCGAGGTTGAAGGAGAAGCCGGACGGGATGACGATGCCGACGGTGGATTTGCCGACGCCCATGGCTTCGAGCTTCTTGATCAGCTGCGGGAGGACCGCTTCGCTGGAGCAGGTGCTCAAGGCGATCAGCAGTTCGGCCTTGAAGTACCGCATCACTGTGAAGATGTTCAGTCCGCAGGTACGGGCGATGATGCCCAGAACTACCAGGACGTAGAGGATGCAGGTTCCGGTGAACAGCAGGACGAGGTAGCCGAGTTGCTGCAGACTCTGGGTGCCGTAGTTGGCGACGACGGCGGCCAGGGCGCCGAAGGTGCCGATGGGGGCGAGGCGCATGACCCAGTTGACGATCTTGAAGATTACCGTGGACAGGGCCTGGATGCCCTTGGTGAGGAAGGCTCCGGCCTCGCCGGAGACATTCATTGCGGCGCCGAAGATAATCGAGACCATCAGCGCCGCGATGATGGTGTGGCCGGTCAGTGCGCCGAACAGTGATTCGGGGATGATGTTGCTGACGAACTCAAGGCCGTCGAAGCCCTTGTTAGCGGCTGCTGGAACCTTGCTGGAGTCCAGCTGGGACGGGTCAATGTTCATGCCGTCGCCGGGGCGGAAGACGTTGGCGACGACCAGGCCGATCAGCATCGACACCAGCGAGAGGGCGAGGAAGTAACCGAGGGCCTTCACGCCGATACGGCCTGCCTTGCGCAGGCTGTCCATGGAGGCGATGCCCAGGGAAACGACGCAGAACACCACCGGAATGACGATCATCTTGACCAAGGCGATGAACCAGTCGCTGAGGGGGGTGAGCTGTTTACCGACGGAGGGCAGGAGCAGACCGACGGCGATGCCCAGGACTGCACCCAGGACGACTTGGAACCAGAGTTCGCGCATCAGCCGGCCGAACCGGGATCGCTGCTTGGGCGGGTGGGCGGAATGTTGCGGGTTCTGCATGGTGTGGGACGACATCTTGGGTGCTCCTTTGCACGACAGACAGAGAAAATTTGAGAGGTGCGGTCCCGGGCAGTATCACTGCCCGGGACCGGGGCACTACCGGAGTGGTTAGCTGTGCAGTTCGCGCAGGACTTTGTAGAACTCGGCCTTACCTTCCAGGCCAATGCCCGGCAGGTCGCCCGGGGCTACGCGGCTGTTGACGATGACAGCGTCGTCGGTGAAGCCGCCCGTGGGCTGGAACTCGCCCGGGTAGGATTCATTGCCGCCGAGCTTGAGGGCTGCTGCGATGTGCAGGGAGAACTGATGTCCGCCGTGCGGGATGCAGCGGCGGGAAGACCAGCCGTGCTGGGCGAGCATGTCCTGGATCCGGCGGTATTCGGTCAGGCCGTAGCTGAGGGCCGGGTCGACCTGGATGAAGTCGCGGTCCGGGCGCATGCCGCCGTAACGGATCAGGTTGCGGGCGTCCTGGAGGGAGAAGAGGTTTTCTCCGGTGGCGATCGGGTTTTTGTAGTGCTCGGAGAGGGTGGCGTTCAGTGCGTAGTCCAGCGGGTCGCCGACTTCCTCGTACCAGAACAGTCCGTACTGGTCGATGGCTTTGCCGTATTCCAGCGCCGTCTCCAGGTCGAACTTGCCGTTGACGTCCACCATCAGGCGGGACCCGTCGCCGTCGAGGACCTCGATCACGGCTTCGATGCGGCGGAGGTCTTCGGCCAGGTCGGCGCCGCCAATCTTCATTTTGACCACGTCGTAACCCTTGGCCAGGAAGCCGCGCATTTCGTTCTGCAGGTCTTCAAGGCTCTTGCCGGGAGCGTAGTAACCGCCGGCGGCGTAGACGAAGACGTCCTTGTCCGGGTTGCCGTCACCGTAGTGATCCGAGATCCACCGGTACAGCGGGACGCCGGCGATCTTCGCGGCAAGGTCGTGCAGGGCCATGTCAGCCACACCGACAGCGACCGAGCGTTCGCCGTGGCCGCCGGGCTTTTCGTTGGACATCATCAGATCCCATGCCTTCTCCGGCGAAAGCTGGCCGTCCTCATCCAAAAGGTCCTCGGACGGGGCATCCATGATGCGCGGAAGAATTCGATCCTTCAGAATGCCCGTGGCGTTGTAGCGGCCATTGGAGTTGAACCCGTAGCCCACCAGGGGCTTTCCGTCGACGAACACATCAGAGACAAGGGCGATGATCGTGCAGTCCATCTTGGTGAAGTCAATGAACGCGTTCCGGATCGAGGAACTGATGGGGATGGTGCCGACGTGGGCGGAAACGATTTTCATCTTTGAAACTCTCCTGAGTAGTGATCTTATTTCTTATAAGACTCGGGTTGGGACCAATCCGAGGTGCGAGGGCTTTGCCGCCCATCGAACAAATATCTTATAAGAACTGCGATCAAGGTTAGCGGCGGGTGACGGGCCGCACAAGTCTTCGGAGGGAATTTCTTATAAGATGTGGATGGGAGCAGGGCGGCTCCACCGTTAGTGAGAGATTTGGAGCCTCAGATGAGCACCACGAACGTCTTTTCCAGTAAGGGCAGTCTGGCGTACAGCGAACTACGCCAAATGATCCTCTCTGGCGGCCTTGCACCCGGCTCACGCGTCTCCCAGTACGAACTGGCGGACAAGATGCAGATGAGCATCACGCCCCTGCGCGAAGCGATCCGTCGACTCTCAAGCGAGGGCCTGATCATCATGGATACCCACCGGGACTCCCGTGTGGCTGACGTGAGCGCTGCAGAGGCCCGCGAACTGCTCGAAGTCCGACTCTCCCTGGAGCCGTCAGCGACCGAGCTGGCGGCACACCGCCGGACCGAAGCTGACATCGTCGCCATGCGGATTGCAGCGGAGAGATTGCTGCCGGTCACCCGGGTCTGGGGCGAGGACGCCATCACGGCACACCGCGATTTCCACCGGGCCGTCTACGCCGCCTCCCACAACACCAGCATGATCAAGCTCCTCGATGACCTGTGGGACAAGTCCGACCGCTACCGCCGCCTCGGCCTGGAACTTCCCTCCGGTGATGAACCCCGCACCATCGACCTTAACCAGCACCACCAGATCCTTGAACTTGTCGCCTCCGGCGATGGCCCCGGCGCAGCCGAACTCGCCCGGACCCACATCGCCAACAGCCTCACAGCCTCAGTAACCGGAGCCCTGGAGGAACGCGAGAACGTCTGAGGTGTAACCCTGGAGAACACTGCCTGATATTCGCCGATGTTCAGGAACAGGCTACTTCTAACTGCCCTTGTACCGCACGGACTATTCAGCCAGAGATGTAAAACCTCACGGAACTGGGCTACATCGACGGTGCCATTGAATCTGGTGGAACGGTTGATCGCACGCCTGCGCTGAATTCCGGTCGTTAGCCCAGCGGAGCGATGTTGGCCCTGCCCATCGTTGACGCTGAGGCACCTTCCTGCCGGCAGCCATAAGTTGGCTTGGCGGTGACTTGTTTCGACATGGCCACCACCAGTCGAAAACGCGTCCCGAACGTCATACATGGGCTTCTTCAAGGAACAGCGGGAACAATGATGCCGTGCCCAACGTGATCCAGCGTCGATGGGAGTGCGGAAAGCGCTGGGAGTGCCTGAGGTTGAATTCGTAGGACCAGCGGGCGTAAACCTCGTCTTCGCGGCGAACATCTTCGATCACGCGGCCGGAACTGGTGGCGACTCTGATCCGTCCACGGCTGGGGTCAATTCAGGTTGTCCATGGCTGGAAGTTGGGAGCCGTTGGAGTAGCTCTCTGGCAACAGTAGCGGTGAAAAACTAATGAGAATTGCCCCCGGCTGTAGGTGGGCAGACTCGACTTCGAGTTCAAATGTAGATCAATTCCGGTTGTTCAGAGGACCCGGCAGGGGACCGTGTGTCAGCTTAGGGGTGCCTCAACTGGATGGAAACTCCGGGGCGAGACCGCCAATAACTTGGCCAGTCACTCCCGTTGGGCAAGAGGCGCACCACGAATCGTCGATCGTGAAGTCGGCGGTGATCCGCATCACCGTGTCACTCGCGGGTCGACGCCATATTGGGCTGGGATGTTCAAATGATCGCGCAGGGTGGCGCCGTCGTAGTCCCGATGGAACAGACCTCGGTCTTGGAGGATCGGCACCACGCTGTCGACGAAGGCATCGACTCCGCTGTCATAAATGTCCGGGGATACCCAGAAGCCGTCGACGGCGTCGGATTCGAACCATTCCTGCATGTGGTTGGCGGCTTCGGCTGCAGGACCGACGATGACGGGGTGGTAGTCGATTACGCCGTGCGCGAGTATGTCGCGGACGGTCCAGCCTTCACGCGCGATCTTTAGTGCGTGGATCGAGCGGGGGTCGGCCGGTGATGGTCTAGCTTCGGACAACTGCGCAGCGGAGAGTGGTTCATCTAGGTGTGCTGGATCAAGGTACAGGCCGAGCATTCTCCCGAGATACGCCGCGCGTTGAGGGAACGTTCGTCCGCTCAATGTGATGCGGCGATCGAGGCCTTCTCGCTTAGCGGGGGTGATCGTGGTCATCAGGCCGGCGAAGAACTTGATTTCGTCCGGGTTCCGTCCGGCACGTTTGGCCGCTTCACGGAACGCGGCGCGCTGTGCACGGGCATCGTCGATCGTGAAGGCCGCTCCGATGACGGCGTTGGCCCAGCGTCCGGCGAACTCGTGGGCGTTCGGACTGCCTCCGGCGTGGAAGATGACGGGTTGCCCCTGTTCGGACGGAGGAATGTACAGGGGCCCGCGGGAGGCGACGTGTTCGCCACCAAGGTTGATCGGTGCGACCTGCTCTGGGTCGGCGAAGCGGCCCGTGGCCTTGTCGTGTACCCAGGCGGTCTGGCCCCAGCTGCCCCAGAGGGCCTGCACGAGCTGGACTGTCTCGTGTGCTCTTCCGTAGCGTTCTGGGCTGGACGGAATATGTTGGCCGTAGTTGGCGGCGACGTCTTCGCCGCTGGACGTGACGGCGTTCCATCCCGTCCGTCCGTGACTTAGGACGTCGAGTGCTTTGAACTGTCGGGCAAGGTTGAACGGTTCGTTGAAGGTGGTGGAGCCGGTGGCGACGAGGCCGATATGGCTGGTTTCGCGGGCGATCGCTGCCAAGGTGACCATGACGTCGAGGTTGAAGTTGGGTGGCTCGTTCGCGATGTCGCCGACGTGGGTGGGGCCGTCGGGGAGGAACAGGAATTGGAGTCTTCCGCGCTCGGCGGCTTGGGCGTGCCGAACTTTCGCGTCGAAGCTCGTATAGCTTGTGGGATCGACTCCTTGGGCGCGCCAGGCGCCAGGCAGGTTTCCGTACCCGTTACCCAAGTGCAGGCCGATGAGCATCTGTCTGGTCATGATGTTTTCTCTCCGTGTGTAAATCTGAGCTGTCGTTGTTGTCGGGTGCGCTCTAGGTGTGAGCTGTGTAGGCGGACCCGTTGTTAGGGAGTCTGAGGTCGGCGCTGCGGGCCGTACTGGTGGTCGACGCCGAGATTTTCGCGGAGTGTCTCGCCTTCGTACTCGGTGCGGAACAGGCCGCGCTGCTGCAGGATCGGAATGACTCCGTCGACGAAGGAGTCCATTCCCTCGGGAATAACACCGGGGATGACCCAGAAGCCGTCCGCGGCATCAGCTTCGAACCATTCCTGCAGGTGATCGGCGATCACCTCGGGGGGACCGATAGGGGAAGGGTGGTAATCGATGACGGCGTGGTGGAGCACCTGACGCACGGTCCAGCCTTCCTTGGCGACCTCAAGCGCTCTGGGCGATCGCGGGTCACCAGGATTTGCGTACGCAACAGCCAGCTGATCCGCACTCAACGGGGCGTCAAGGTCCCTTGGCCCCAACGGCAGGCCGAGAAGCTGGCCGAGATGGCGCACCTGCTGCTCGATGTCGGGTTCGATCAGCTTTCCGCGTCGAGCAAGAGCCTCCGCGTGAGTCGACGCGATGGTGGGCATCACCCCGACGAAGAACTTGACGTCGTCAGGGCTACGACCGGCAGATTCGGCGGCGCGGCGCACTGCGGCGCGCTGGTGCCGAGCCTCCTCTATGGTGAAGACCTCACTGATAAGGATGTCGGCGTAGCGGCCGGCGAAGGCTAGGCTGTGCGGGCTCGTGCCGGCGTGGGCCATGACCGGCTGGCCCTGCTTGGAGGGCGGGATCTCAAGTGGGCCGCGGGAGGAGACGTAAGTTCCTCTGAGGTTCACGGGCGAGATTTTGGACAGGTCGGTGATCTTCCGGGACTGCTGGTCGCCGATCCAGGCATCCTCTTCCCAGCTCCCCCAGAGTGCCTGGACGATCTGAACGACCTCGTCGGCCCGGGCATAGCGAGTGTCGCGGTCCTCGATCGCGCGCCCGAAGTTCGCGGCGGCCTGAGGTGAGGAGGTGGTCACTGCGTTCCAGCCCATGCGCCCGCCGGAAACGACGTCGAGTGACTTGAGCACGCGGGCGATGTTGTAGGGCTCCTGGAAGGTGGCGCTGACCGTGGTGACGAGACCGATCCGCTCGGTAGCCAGGGCGATGGCGGTGGCAACGATGGTCGGCTCGAGGGTCTGGTTCGGCGCGTGCGCCTCGCTGCGCTGGGTCTGCGCGAGGAAGTCGCCGAGGAAAAGGAAATCGAACATGCCACGTTCGGCAGCCTGAGCGGCGCGCACCAGGACGTGAATGTTGTCGTAGTCGTGGGGATCGACCCCGGGTTCCAACCACGCGTACGGGCTGGCGCCGTAGGGAGTGGCACTTGCTGCGGCCAGATGCATCTTCTTACGGGACATCGTCTACTCTCTCTCGTGCTGGAGCACGGCGACCTGGCGGTTATAAAAGGTCAGGGGGCTCATGTCGTCGTAGCGCTGGTGGTCGATGACTTCGAAGAGTACGAGCTCGTGGTCACCAGCCGGCACATGCTGGTGGGGCCGAACGACAAAGGTGGCTGCCGCCTGCGGCAGGGTGCGTGCCTGGGCGGTGGCGTGATCCAGAGTGATGCCGTCGAGCCGGGCGGGGCCGGACAAGCGAAGCTGAGACACGAGGGCGAGGTGGGACTCTCCCAGAATCGTGATACCCAACTCCTGCGCTCGGCGAAGCCGGGGCCAGGTGGTCGAGGTATGGGTAAACGCCATGGAGACGAGTGGCGGGTCCAGAGAAACGCTGGTGAAGGAGTTCGCGAGCATCGCCTCGTTCTGGCCGTGAACCTCGGCGGCAATAAGTGCCATCCCGGTGGGGTAGGCGGCGAAGGAGTGACGCATAGTAGCGGCTGATGAGGTTTGCATTGTCGATATCTTCCCTATCGGATGATCGCAGTTGTTTCGGAGCAGACGGGAGTGATGCTCAGTGCCCGACGGGCACCGGGGCGCCGCTGGAGGCGGGCTCGCGGATGAAGAACGCGAGCGGGATTGCGATGAGCGAGAGGATCGCGCCGCAGAGGAACGCGGCGTGGATGCCGTCGGCCGTGGCCGCGATAACGCTGGCCCCGTCTTCGATTCGCGGTGTCGATGTCGCGGTCATCACCGTGATGAACACCGCGATGCCGACCGCGCCGGCGAGCTGCTGTACGGTGCTGACCGTGGCGCTGCCGTGGGAGTAGAACTGTGGGCTGAGCGATGCGAGCCCCGAGGTGAACAACGGGGTGAACGCGAGGGCCAGGCCGATACTCAGCACGATGTGGGCGACGAGGACCGTGACGATGCTCGACCCTGCGCCCAGCGTCGTCATGAACCACAGCGCACCGCTCACGATGATCGAGCCCGGAACGACGAGCACGGTCGGGCCGGCTTTGTCATAGAGGCGCCCGACGAACGGCGAGAGGAACCCCATCACAAGTCCGCCGGGCAGCATCAGCAAGCCGGTGGTCAGGGCATCGAGTTCGAGCACGTTTTGCGTGTAGATCGGCAGCAGCGTGAGAGTGCCAAACAGTATGGTCGTATAGATCGCGATCACGGCTATCGCGAAAGTGAAGCCCGAGCTTGTGAAGGTGCGCAGGTCAAGCAGTGCGCGGTCTGTGCGTTGCAGCTGCAACTGGCGCAGGATGAAAAGCGCGATGCCTGCTGCGCCACTGGCGAGTGGCGCCCAGCTGGTCGGGCTGGAGATTCCGGCCTCGGTCTCGCCGATGTGACTGAGGCCAAAAACGAGCCCGCCGAAGCCGATGGCCGAAAGAACGACCGACACGTAATCGAGCGGGGTCTTGCGCGGCTCGCTGACGTTGGGAATGTGCAGGACCCCGACCACGAGAGCAAGCACTACGACCGGCAGCACGATGATGAACATCCAGCGCCAGCTCAGCGCACTTAGGATGAGGCCCGATACGGTCGGGCCGACCGCGGGGGCGACAGAGATCACGATCGAGATGTTGCCCATCACGCGTCCGCGTCGCTCTGCCGGGACGAGGGTGAGCACGGTGGTGAAAAGCAGCGGGATCATGATCGCCGTGCCCATGGCCTGCACGACGCGTGCGCCGACCAGGATCTCAAAGCCGGGCGCAATGGCCGCGATGAGTGTGCCGGCACTGAACAACGACATGGCGCTGATGAAGATCGCACGGGTACTGACGCGCTGCAGCAGGAAGCCGGTGATCGGAATCACGACCGCCATGCTGAGGAGGAAGGCGGTGGTGAGCCACTGCGCCGCGCTTGCCTCGATGTCGAAATCGTCCATGAGGTGAGGAAGTGCGACGCTCATGATCGTTTCGTTCAGGATGACGACAAACGTTGAGGCGAGCAGCACACCGATCGCGAGCCGATTGCGCCCGTCGACCTCCTGCGGATGAGTATGCGCCACCTGAGGAAGCGATGCGGTGGAGGTGCCTGACATAGCTACGTTCCGTTCATTGAGAGGTTGATTTGGAGGCGACGACACCCGGTCATCACGCTGGATCGACGAGTCAGACCTGTGGTGACACACCATCGGTGACCAGCAGCGTGCTCTATAGTGGAGGGTGTCTCCCATTAGGTGAAGGACTATACGGAGACACTCCCCGTTTTGTCAAAAGTGAGGCAACCGTTATGTCCAGGACCGCTACGAGCAGCGCCCGCGCCCCACGGGCGGATGCCCGACGCAATCGAGATCACATCCTCGACGCCGCCGAGCAGTACTTCTCTAAGCACGGAGTGGGCGGCTCGCTCGACGCGATTGCGAAACAAGCAGGCGTCGGCGCGGGAACCCTGTACCGGCATTTTCCCAACCGGGAAGCTCTGCTCGCGGCCTTGCTCGCCGCGCGCGATGAGGCGTTGATGTCCCGCAGAGACGAGCTCCGCACCAAGGCGGCTAACGCGGCCGACGCACTCGACGGCTGGCTCGAAGCGCTAACCGAGTGGGCAGGCGCGTTCGACGGGCTGCCCGACCCCCTCCGCGCTGCGGCGGCCACCAGCACATCCCCGCTCGCAGTTACATGCGAAGGATTCATCACAACAACCGAGGAGTTCTTGCACGCCGCACAACGAGATGGAAGTGCCCGGAAGGAGATTCGGGCACGGGATCTCTTCTTGGTGGCACTGGCCACGAGCTGGGTCCGCGGAGCGGCTTTGGCCGATGGCACATCCGCCGCGGCCCTGGCCGGTATCACCAGAAACGGGTGGGAACTGAACTCGTCCCACACTCGCGGGGTGTCAGCGACAACCGCCGACTAGAACGTCACATCATATGGGACGGATCGACAACATTAACGGAGAACACCATGAACCGAATCGGAATCATCGGCAGCGGATCGATCGGAGCCGCCATAGCCCGACTGGCCGTAAGGGCCGGCTACGAGGTCCTCATCGCAAACTCGCGAGGACCGGAGACACTTGCCGGCCTGATCGAAGAGCTCGGCCCTCGGGCGCAGGCCGGCGACGTCCGCGCCGCAGTTGAGTTCGGCGACATCCCGGTCCTGGCCGTGCCGCTGGCCGCCTACCCGAACCTGCCTGTGGAGGCCTTCGCCGGGAAGACGATCCTCTCGACCGGGAACTACTACCCCCACCGTGAAGGCCGCATCGAGCAGCTGGACTCCCTCGAGAACACGACCGCCGAGTACGAGCAGTCGCTCCTTCCGAACACAGTGATCGTCAAGGCCTTCAACAACATCCTCTTCCACCACATCCCGAACCTCGCGCACTCCACTCCCCGGACCGCGCTGGCAATCGCCGGTGACAACGACGAGGCCAAGACGCGGGTCGCGGCGATCGTGGACGCCCTCGGCTTCGACACCATCGACGCCGGAACGCTCGCTGAGTCATGGCGCTTCGAACCGGACTCCGGTGCCTACACCCCGATCTACGCCGCCGACCTGGAAGGCATGAAGCGGGACTACCTCGGGGACCCCGGAGCGCCTGTCTCCGCAGAACGCCTCGGGGAGCTACTCGCCGCTTCACACCGCCCCGACGTCGCCGCGCGACAGTTCTGACCGCGACTTACTCCACAGGCCGAAAAACACCTCTGGCACCCCGGGAGAGCGCCCCGACGCGGGACTTTCCCGGGGTTCCGGTCTAGTGGGCGGCGTAGCCGCCGTCGATGATCAGTTCCTCACCGGTGACGAATCCGGCCTCGTCGGACGCGAGATACAGGATGCCGTAAGCGATGTCTGATGCCTCGCCGATGTGCGGCGGCAGAATCGAGTTGGCGGCATCCGCAGCCTGTTCTTTGGTGACGCCATAGTTCTTGATGAGCTTCGTGTAAATGGGCCCCGGGTGGACGGAGTTCACCCGGATACTGTCACCGGCGAAATAGTTTGCCGCGTGCTTGGTCAGGGATCGCACCGCACCCTTTGAAGCCGAGTAGGCGGCGCTGGCGCCATCGGCCGCCCCTGAGATGATTCCACCCAGCGACGACACGTTCACGATGGCTCCGCGCCCGGCGGTCCGCATGCTGGGAATGACGTTCTTCATTCCCAGCCAGGTGCCGGTGGTGTTGATCGCGAGTACCTTGTTCCACTCGTCGAGTTCAGTATCGAGAAGACCCTTGGCGAGGGCGATGCCAGCGTTATTGACCAGGATGTCGATGGTCCCCCACGCAGCAGTGACGTCCGCGACGACGCTCTTCCAGGACTCGGGCGAACTGACGTCGAGCGTATGTGTGAGCACCTCCGCTCCCGTGGCGGCAATTTCCTCAACCGCACGGGCGAGTGCATCCTCGGAGATGTCGGTCGCGACGACCTTGGCCCCCTCGGCGGCAAAGAGCTGGGCGGTGGCAAGACCGATACCGCTGGCAGCTCCGGTGATGATGGCAACCTTGCCTTTTAAGCGTGACATGTGATGTTTCTCTGTTCTCTCAATATGGTCTCGCCAATGACGAGCCACGCGGCTCTATGGCCGCTCGTTTGTCGGCCTGGTCGCACTCGGATGCGTCCGGGCCGGGTTCCAGCCAGGAGATGAGCGCGGCATTAGGATCGCCGGCCAGGAATGTGGGGCGACGTCGAAGTGATCGGACAAAGGATCGTCCCGGAATCGTGCGAGGGCTTATGACCCGGCTAGCCGCAGCGCCCCCTGCCTATTCAGGCTCTCGAGATTCACTCGTGTGCCGAACGGTTGATAGCGACCGTCTCGTCTAACGAGGGCATTGCCTCGAGTGAAGCGAAGCGCTCGCCCAGCTGGTCACGGGTCACGGGCGCCTTGTCTTTCTCGGCCGCGGCAATAGCCTTGGCGAGGTCTTCCAGGCCGAGCTCGGTGCAGTAGGCCGGGGTGCCC